>JADGFA010000006.1 GCA_016744065.1 Gammaproteobacteria bacterium | reverse complement strand
ACAACCTTGAGAGGCTGCATACTGCGAATGGTGATCAATCACCCGTTAACTATGAAAAATCTCTAAAGAAAGTGTCCGGTTGGACTTGACCAGAACACTCATAACCCTGGCTAATTTCAACTAATAGCCAGGGACACAGCCCCCTTTAAAACCATACCTTCTACCTCAGGTAAATAAAAAACGACCAGACTTACCCATTTAATATTTAGCCAATAACGCAATTAACTTTTCTTTATCATTCAATTCCGTCAATTTAAAAATAACTTTATTATTTTTTATTAATACCAATACGGGCAAATTTTTAACTGAATACTGGTGAAATAAACGATTACTTTTATCTATTACAACGGGATGTGTAATTGAATATTTTTTCTTATACTCTAATAAATCCTTATCTCCTGTCCATAGCCTTGATACAATTCCATCCCAGACAATATTCGAATATTTTTTATAAAGAAAATTCACATTATTCTGTGCTTCTATACAGTTTTTTGAAAATTGAGGGCGACTTTCTTTAAAGTACCAGTCACACCAGGTTGCTGTAAAAAATAGCGCATGAACTTTACCATCACCCAGAACAATTCCTACATCCGATTCTTTTTCTGATAACAGGTCAGTATCAAGCGAATCCGCAGCCTTAAGTTGCGACACTAAAGCAATTTTATTATCGAGAGATTCATCTGCTTTATGCCCTCGATAAATCAAATTCATATCACGATCAAATAATAAATGATAAGGCGTACCCATTAATCGAAATGCCTGCGCTAAATCACCCTTTTCATCAATTACCATATTCATGGTTAAACCAAACTCTTTAATTACCTTTTCAACCGCTTCTATATCATCGTTAATACCGAGATTTACACCAATAACCTCAACCCTTTCACCATATTTATTTTGTATCTGTTCAAAATGAGGCATTTCTTTTCTGCACGGCTGACACCAGCTTGCCCAGAATTTTATATAAACAGGTTTTTTACCCTTATATGCAGCAAGTGATATTTGCTCACCAGATATAAAAGATATTGGGATATTTAATAACTCATCTGGCAAACGGTTCGCAAAAACCTCTATCGAAAACACCATTAAAATAAGAAATAATAACTTTGATTTACGCATACACTCCCCTCTGATTAACTTAAAATATTAAAAGCAGTATCATTACCCATTAAGCGAACGCCCATAACTAAAACACACTGTTAACTAGAAAAAATCATTTAATCTTTCTTTATGAATTTTTTACCATACATAAACTAACAATTGACCCATGGCGCTCCTGCCCCAATAAGATAACATACATAATCATTCCGTAATTTGAATTCTCGTATCTGTCAGATATGAACTTAATAATGCTTACTTAAGCCTCAGTACAAGGTCATTACTGGTTTTAAAAAACACACAAGCTAACATATGTGAATAACCTTGAATGCCCGGGTAGCTAGATCCTTCGCATTCGCTCAGGATGACAGTTGCGGGGTGAATCGAACACAGCAGACCCGACATTGCTTACTATTTAACAGACGGTGGATTCACCTTGCTTGGTCTGCACTTTTAGTGCATTTAAATAAGGGGTGCTTAGTCGTCTTGAGCAGACGGCATTAAGATATGAACTAATTTAAATGATGAAAATAAATAATGAAATATACTGAATATGAATAAAGCGGCAATCGCACATTGGGGGTGCAATCGGTCTCGGTATTTATTTAAAGATTAACAGAAAACACTTTCATCAGATTTATTATGGCGTATAAACCATCCCTGGTGCTGATGCCGGCCCCGCATCCCTGCGGGTCGTTAATCGAGCTGCGATTGCACATTAAGTGCAATCGGTCTTGATTAACCCTTTCTCATTAGTTCGAAGAACTCTGTGTTTGTTTTCGTTGTCGCCAGACGCTCTAACATAAACTCAATAGCAGCTGTTTCATTCATTGGGTGTAATACCTTACGTAATACCCACATCATTTGCAGCTCTTCAGCATCCGTCAGCTTCTCTTCACGACGCGTACCAGAACGATTTATATTAATACCAGGATAAATGCGTTTTTCTGTAATCTTACGATCCAGGTGTATCTCAGAGTTACCTGTACCTTTAAATTCTTCGTAGATAACTTCATCCATTTTTGAACCCGTATCGACTAATGCAGTAGCAAGAATAGTAATACTTCCACCTTCTTCAATATTACGCGCTGCACCAAAAAATCGCTTTGGGCGATGCAATGCATGAGCATCTACACCACCGGTGAGTACTTTACCTGATGATGGAATAACCGTGTTATATGCTCGAGCCAGACGCGTGATTGAGTCTAATAAAATCACTACATCTTTTTTATGTTCAGCTAAACGTTTCGCTTTTTCGATAACCATTTCAGCTACCTGAACGTGACGACTTGCAGGCTCATCAAATGTCGATGACACTACTTCACCACACACCATGCGTTGCATTTCGGTTACTTCTTCAGGGCGCTCATCAATTAGTAAAACAATAAGGTAACATTCAGGATGATTAGCAGCAATTGACTGAGCCAGGTTACTTAATAACATGGTTTTACCAGCTTTAGGTGGCGAAACAATCAAACCACGCTGACCTTTACCAATGGGTGAAACTAAATCAATAATACGACCGGTAATATCTTCTGAACTACCATTACCACGCTCAAGTGATAAACGCTCTTCAGGGTGTAATGGCGTTAAATTTTCAAATGCTATTTTATTTTTTGCCTGCTCTGGTGGATCAAAGTTGATCGTATCAACTTTTAACATAGCAAAATAACGTTCACTGTCTTTTGGTGGTCTAATCTTACCTGCTAAAGTATCACCCGTTCTTAAACCAAAACGCCTGATCTGACTGGGAGAAACATAAATATCATCAGGACCCGCCAGATATGAGCCTTCCGCCGACCTTAAAAAACCAAAGCCATCTTGCAATATTTCCAGAACACCATCACCAAATATATCTTCACCACTTTTAGCATGAGCTTTAAGTATGGCAAATATAATATCCTGTTTTTTAGCACGGGCTAAGTTATCCAGTTTCATGGATTGAGCAAGCTCAACAAGTTCGGCAGGTGCTTTTTTCTTTAATTCAGTTAGATTCATAGTTGAAATTTTTTTGAGGAATAGGGATTAGACGGAATATTAGTAATATTAAATTTTTAAAATGATTTTATTGACTTATATTATTTGGTTTTTTACTCAGCCTTGATTAGGTCTGATTTCGGATCACATTCAGGTTGACTAAGAATTGCCAACTGCGATCAACTTACCGGGCAGACTTTAGCACACAAATTTCGAGACGTCTACCGTTTAATAAACGCCCCAAAACCCATATACATATCTAAATGTTGCTATCCAGGAATGCGGTTAACTGTGATTTAGATAAAGCTCCTACCTTAGTCGCTTCTACTTCACCATTTTTAAACAGCATCAATGTAGGAATGCCACGAATACCAAACTTGGGTGGCGTACCCGGATTTTCGTCAATATTTAATTTAGTGATTTTTACCTTGCCATCATAAGCTCCGGCAATTTCTTCAAGTATGGGCGCAATCATTTTGCATGGTCCACACCACTCTGCCCAGTAATCAACAAGCACAGGTACATCAGAATTTAATACATCACTTTCAAAACTGTCATCAGATACATGAACGATCTCACTCACAGTGTTTAACCTCCGGGTTGGGATTTACCACATCAATAGCTTTTCCTGATTTATTCTTAAACCAGGCAGAGCAACTATTTAAATGGGTTATTTGTTATGTTTTCGCTAAAAACCATATTAGCTAATTTTACAGATTTGTACAGTCAGGCCGCATACTATATGCTAAGGCAATGAGCACACACTTAACTGATCAAAGATTTGATCAATATAAATTACCTGAGTCACTTCTGCAAGGACTGAATCAGGCTGGATTCGAACTATGTACCCCAATCCAGGCTGATAGCCTCCCAATATCACTGGGAGGAGAAGATGTTGCAGGAGAGGCGCAAACAGGGACAGGTAAGACAATTGCCTTCCTGGTCGCCGTTTACAATAGACTACTGACTGAGCCGGCCCCTGAATTTAGAAAGCCGAATCAACCTCGTTCATTAATATTAGCACCTACCCGTGAGCTGGCTATTCAAATTCATAAGGATGCGCTATTAATTGGCAAAAACACGGGGCTGAAACTGGCTCTGATTTATGGCGGTACTGACTATGAAAAACAACAACAGTCCATTACAGATGGCGTAGATATACTCATTGGCACACCAGGGCGCCTGATTGATTTCTTCAAAAAGCATGTTTATAACCTCAAAATGGTGCAATCACTTGTTTTAGACGAAGCTGACCGCATGTTTGACCTCGGGTTTATTAACGATATTCGTTATTTAATTCACCGCTGCCCTGAACCCGAACACCGTTTAAGCATGCTCTTTTCTGCTACCTTGTCCTTCAGAGTACAGGAACTGGCATATGACCTGATGAATGCGCCAAAGCATATTAAAATAAAGTCTGAAAATCGTACTGCAGATAAAATAGAAGAACGGGTTTACTACCCCGCCAACGATGAAAAAATTCGCCTTTTAATTGGCCTGATACAAAAAGAACAACCTTCGCGTAGTATCGTTTTTGTTAACACCAAACGCGTTGCAGAAAATATTAATGCCTGGCTTACAGGTAATGATATGCCACCTGCAATCCTTTCGGGTGATGTCCCTCAGAAAAAACGCCAGAATCTGCTGAAGAAATTTCAGGATGGAGAAAGCACCATTCTGGTTGCCACCGATGTAGCCGCTCGTGGCTTACATATCCCCGAAGTCAGCCATGTATTTAATTTTGATTTACCTCAACAGGCAGAAGACTATGTTCACCGTATTGGACGAACGGCTCGTGCCGGTGCTTCTGGTACAGCCATTAGCTTCGCCTGTGAAGACTATGCCCATTTTTTACCGGAAATTGAAGAGTACATTAACCACTCCATTCCAAATGAAGCTGTGTCAGGTGAGTTACTGGTAGAACTTAAGCCAAAAGCAAAAGTTGAACGTTATGGTGGGCAAAACAAACACGGTCACAGGCCAGGTAATCGGTCTGGTAATCGAAACCAGCAGGGTAACAGGCATCATAATCGCAACCATAGCAATCATAAGTCACATAACTCTCACCAGGCTAAAAAAGCGACTTCTGATAATTAAGAACTCTCCAAGCTACCTACTCTCGGATAAGGTTATTACAACTCTGATCACGATCTGAATATCGTGATCAGGTTTCTCATGCACCATTGAAAACATGATAATCGAAACGGTTTTTTACCTGATACTCGGCGCTGTTGTAGGCATTCTCGCAGGCCTGTTAGGTGTGGGTGGCGGTTTAATTATCGTACCTGCTCTGGCAGCTATTTTTGTTTATCACGGTTTGCCCAATGACATCATTATGCACCTGGCCCTGGGCACCTCTTTAGCAAGTATTCTTTTTACCTCTATTTCATCCGTTTACAGCCACCATAAACACCAGGCTGTAAGCTGGAATCAGGCCGCTAAACTCACACCCTCCATTCTACTGGGAGCCTGGTGCGGTGGATTATTTACCAGTTATTTAGGCAGTGATATTTTAAAACCTGTCTTTGCCGTATTTGAACTAATCATTGCAGTCTATATGCTCTTTAGTGTTAAAGCCCAGTATCACAACACGACTCCTTCTTTAGTTAATTTCAGTATTAGTGGGGGGATAATCGGCTTTATTTCATCCATTGTCGGCATAGGGGGTGGCAGCATGAGCACACCCTGGTTAATGTGGCATGGCAACCGTATTCATAAAGCCATAGCGACTTCGGCTGCAGTGGGTTTTCCGATTGCCTTAGGAGGGTCTATCAGTTATTTATATACAGGCTGGAATCACAGCTTACTTCCACAGCACTCTCTGGGATTTATTTATCTTCCGGCCCTGATCAGCATAAGCCTGAGTAGTGTTTTTTTTGCACCATTTGGAGCCAGTCTGGCGCACAAACTTGAAGTAAATAAATTGAAGCGTGTTTTTGCATTTTTACTAATTGGCCTGGCTATATATTTATTTACCAGTTAAAAAAGCCACAAAGAGCAGAGATACAGAATCTACAAAAAACACTACGCCTCAGCAACTAATTCAAATCTTTATTTTACGGCTTTACTCACATCTTTTAAGCCTGGGGCTGGTTTCTTTAAGCCAGACTGATAACGCAACGGATACAGCACTTCAGTTAGCTTAATCACCGCATTAATATACAACTGTTTAGGGTATCGATTACAATGACGCTGTAACCAGCCCTGTGACTCAATAAAACCCGACTCTCCCAAAATATTATATGTATCAGGCATAATGACATTAAATGCGGTTAAATACCCAATGGTCCAGTCAATAAAATAATCCTGTTTTTGACCACTTTTCATTGAATCCAGATAAGCCTTACAACTTTCTCCTCCTGCGCTGTAAACGGCATACCCTCCCTCAAAATCTCTCGCTATAACTTGCTGGTTAAACATAAATAATATAAAACAAATGGTAAATAAGCGTTTCATAATTTTCCTATAATTCTATGATTCAACAGAATACCCAAAGCATAGCCTGTGATTAAGTATAGTTCGAGTTTGATTTATAATAAAAATCAGACCATTGTCTAACTATATGCTATAAGCAAGGTCACCGTGAAGAAGCCTGAACTAAAAATTTCCATTCTCTGTGACTATATCTACCCTTTCTGTTTTATTGGGAACCTGCACCTTGGTGCGCTACGTGACATTTACACCCTGAAAATCAACTGGTGCTTTATCGAAACCCACCCGGAAACTCTTCCCGAAGGAGGCTCCGTAAAAACGCTGAACTACGCGAATGAGGTCTGGGATAAAATAATTAAAGAGCTGAAACAGCTTGCCGATGAAGAAGGCATTAAATTACACAAACAGACCATTATGCACAATTCCCGTAAAGCTTTATTGCTCAGTGACGCCGTTAACCCCGGGCGCAGATGTTTTTACCCCTGCATAAGCAGTTATTCACTGCACATTTCATTGAAGGAAAATATTGGTGATGAAACAGTACTCAGAGACATCGCCAAAGAAAACAATATCCCTGAAAACCTGATTAATCAGACATGGAGTGATGAATATGCCAATGGCCCAGCCAACGCGACACCTGCCGGCCTGCTACCTTATTTACAATATGCTGGCTACCTACAAGCGAAAAGTGTGCCTACTTTTATTTTTGACAATCAGGTACTCAATGGCGCAGTTTCCAGAAAAAAGTTACTTCAAACCGCCAGTCAGATGCTATAAAAGAAATCTGGAAACTAATGAAATCACACTTAATCTGAACTAGGCTTAAGTTAAATTAATTTTCACAACCTGATTTTATGAATTTTCCAAACAGTGAACTCTGGAACTACTCTACTCAAATCTGGACATTACCTGAAGTTGAAGGTATTTGTCTGAATTTGCAAAATACCTACAATGCAAATGTTAATATGTTGCTATATTGCTGCTGGATGGGTGATAAAAACCTGAGCTTGAATGACGATGACTTACAGGCATTGCTGGATACTGTCCAACCCTGGCAAACAATTATTACCCCCCTACGAGACTCACGTAAAATGATGCAACAACATTTAATTGCGATGCCTGCAAATGTAGTAAACCAGACCATTGCCAATATGAATGAAATGGAGCTCAATGCGGAACATATGACTCAACTGGCACTGGAAAAAGTACTTAAGCCTGAAAAGATTTCACCCTGTAAGGACCTGAACAATATTGAATGCAGTCTCAGTAATATAAAGTCTTATATCAATACACTCGATAGTATTGAGTCTACAAATGAAATAATGCCACAAATCAGCCTGTTACTAACGGCTATTTTTCAGGATGAAGAAGCCGTGCAAGTAGCCATGATGAGTAGCGCATAAAAAAGCAAAGTAAAACAGACCAAAGAGAAAAGTATAACCTTTAACTTGCGGCTATACTTTATTCTTCCTCAATAATTCCCAACATCGCATCTTTTAACTCTTCTGTTACCGGCTCCTCACCTAGCCAGACAGATAACAGCGCCCGATTAAAATCTTCACCCATAATCATACCCTTATCTTCTCCTTTGATTGTTACCCGAGTACCTTTTTGTGGAATATAATCCAGCAGTACAACATCACCCTGATGCAAGTCCGAAAACATCTCATTAAACTTATCGAGTCGATCTTTTATTGCAGCAAGCTTGCTACTTTCAAGATTATCTTCAAAACCCTCTAGCCAGGCATTAACCAGCTTGTTCTTTGCCACATCATCATAAAGAAAATGCATAACGATTCGATTAGCCTGGGAATCCTTTAAAATCACACTGGCATTATCCTGCTTTTCTAATAAATAAAGAGCACCCACATAAATCTTAAAAAAGAACTTATACCGAATACCTGCGCCATTTAACACCAGCGCTTTATCGATACCATCTACTGATATTTGCTCATCCAGCTTCACATCAGCTACCTCACGTGCAAATAAATTAGTATTTAATACGAAGAATAAAGAAAAGCCTAAAAGAGCCTGATATAAGCGTAATGAGATTTTCATATTAGGATACTCGGTTATTTAATTTAAAAACACTATACTCTACGATAATCCGGTTTCACAGAAAAAACATGCTTAGCTCAAAAGATAAACAACACCTTAATTTATTTACACGCTATATACTGGCTTCCATTATAGTATTTTCTTTTTTAACCCTTATTCACTTATGGATAACAGACAACCCAATACGCCCCGTTCATTTTTTAATCCCTGTATTTGTAAGTATCGTAGTTGGCTTTACATTTGCAAGTAATAAGATTTTACAGCTTGAATTAATTCAACTGGCAAATACCGACAAACTAACAGGTGCCGCCAACAGATTATATTTTGATAAACGGCTCAATCAAGAGATAGATAGAGCCAAACGTTATAAACACCTCTTTTCTATTATTTACCTTGACCTCGACCACTTCAAACAGGTTAATGACCAATATGGCCATATTACTGGAGACGAAGTATTAAAAGGTTTTTCAGACATTGTTAATAAAATAAATCGTGAATCTGATGTTTTTGCACGATTTGGTGGAGAGGAATTCATCATTCTCGCACATATGACTAATAAAAATGCAGCTTATACATTGTATAGTCGCATCAAAAAAGCGATTGACGAGCATGAATTTAAACGAGTAAAAACAATATCCTTTAGTGCGGGAATCACTGAGTTTGATATTGAAAATGATAGTATTGACAGCATTCTAGAACGTGCAGACAAAGCACTTTATAATGCAAAAAACAATGGCCGCAGCCAGGCCGTTATAGCCTGAATATCTGCCAGAGCATTAAACCCCAAATTACCAGCATATAAATAAGCGCAAAAAAAACAGCCGCCGACGCCATATCCTTGGCACGACCACTCAATTCGTGTAACTCACCACCAAAACGATCAACTACAGCTTCAATTGCAGAGTTCAATATCTCAACTATTAACACTAGAATTACGCTAGAAATCATTAGTGCCATCTGTATAACATTATCCGCTAGCCAGATTGCAAGTGGTATTAGCACCACAGCCAATAACAACTCCTGACGAAAAGCGGCTTCATTTTTATAAGCTGCTTTTAAGCCCTGCCATGAATACCCCGTGGCTTTGATAATGCGAGTTAAACCTGTATTACCACTGTCTGCCATTTTTGCCCCTGTTTAAGAGTTACACTGTTTTGCTACACCACCCATCGAGAAGCAATAAAAACAGCTTAAAATAAATTTGTTTAATCTTTTTCAGCAGACCAGGCCAGATCTAACTGCTTAGCTGCACGCACTTCATCGAGCCTGTTAACTGGCATGGTGTAAGGTGCGTTATGCAACATATCAGGATCAGCTTCTGCTTCCTGCTGTATTTGCACAAGCGCTTCAACAAAACCATCTAACATTTCCTTTGCCTCTGATTCGGTTGGCTCTATTAACAAACACTCTGGAATCAATAATGGAAAATAAGTTGTTGGTGCATGATAACCTAAATCCAGTAACCGCTTGGCAAAATCCATGGCGCTCACATTTAGCTCTTTAGCCTGTTTTTTCAGGGTAATAATAAATTCATGTGATGCATAACGATCTGGGATAGCGGCTTCAAAACCACGGGCCTTCAATTGCGCCATCATGTAATTTGCATTAAGTGTTGCAAACTCACCTACTCGACGCATACCTTCTGCACCTAATAAACGCATATAAATATAAGCACGTAATAACACACCCGCATTACCCATAAAGGCAGACATACGACCAATACTTTGTGGACAGTCTTTTTCCGTTAACCAACGATAACCGTCACCTTCTTTTTCAAACTCTGTCTTAGCAACTACGGGTAAAGGCATAAACGGTTTTAAACGCTCAGCTACACCTATCGCACCTGAACCCGGGCCTCCACCACCGTGCGGTGTCGAAAACGTTTTATGCAGGTTTGAGTGAATCACATCGAACCCCATATCACCGGGGCGAATTTTCCCCAGAATGGCATTTAAATTTGCACCATCATAATAAAGCAGGCCACCTGCATCATGAACCAGCTTTGCAATTTCTTCAATCTGCCGCTCAAACACACCCAGGGTAGATGGGTTTGTTAACATTAAACCCGCTGTTTGTGGACCAACCGCTGCTTTTAATGCATCCACATCCACATCACCACTGGGCAGAGTTGGAATTTCTTTTACAGTAAAACCACACATGGTTGCAGTCGCTGGGTTGGTCCCGTGAGCCGCATCTGGCACTAAAATTTCTTTTCTTTCTGTATCACCATTTGCATCATGATAGGCACGTATCATTGCAACGCCGGCAAACTCACCCTGCGCACCAGCCATAGGTGTTAATGAAAAACCGGCCATGCCTGTTACATCACATAACATTTCCTGTAGTTCATACATGCAGGCCATAAAACCCTGTGAATTCTGATCTGGTGCTAAAGGATGACGTGAAAGAAAACCAGGCAGCATAGCCAGTGAATTACACACCCGTGGGTTGTGCTTCATGGTACAGGAACCCAGCGGATAGAAATGCGTATCGATACTGAAATTTTTCTGTGACAAAGAAGTATAATGGCGTACCGCCTGCATTTCAGAAACCTCAGGTAAACCGGGCGCTTCCTCACGCAGTAGTTCTACAGGAATATCTGTCGGCATTTTATTACCTGTAGCAGCCTGAATTTTAGTTTGTCGGCCTTTGGCTGAGTGTTCAAAAATTAACATAATAACTTACCCTATTTAAGTGCTTCAGCCAAAGCAGCTGCAAATAATTCAATATCTTCCGCAACACGTAATTCGGTTGCACAAACTAAAATACAATTTTCTAATTCTGGATAGTCCTGTGCAGGATAGTCATTTGATAAATCATAGCCCGCTAGAATATTTTGATCCGCTAACGTATTAATAATATCCGCTGCAGGTTTGCTTAATCGTAAAACCACTTCATGAAAACGTGGCTGATCAAACACCAGGTCAACACCATCAATCGCGGTTAATTTTTCAACCATTAACTGAGTATTTTGATGACAGCTAATTGCAGTTTGCTTTAAGCCTTCAGGCCCTAACAAACTCATGTGGATAGTAGAAGCCGTAACAACCAGACCCTGATTAGTGCATATATTTGAAGTCGCTTTAGATCGACGAATATGCTGTTCTCGTGCCTGCAATGTTAATACAAAACCCTCACGACCTTGCTGGTCAACGGTACGGCCAACAATACGCCCGGGCATTTGCCTTACAAGCGTTTTTTTACAGCACATAAAACCATAATATGGCCCACCAGATGACATTGGTGCACCCAGGGGCTGCCCATCCCCTACCGCAATATCAGCACCGGTTTCACCCCATTGACCAGGTGGTTTTAACAATGCCAGACTTAACGGATTAACCACCGCAATAACAAAGATATTATTCTCATGTGCCCAGTTAGTAATTTTACCCACATCTTCTAACGTACCAAAGAAATTAGGTTGTGAAATAACCACAGCAGTAATATCTTCACCAGTAAAACCTTCAAGAGCGCTCATCGGTGTTTTACCTGTCACACCATCAAAAGCCACATCAATCAGTTCAATATTCTGGTGTTTAACGATGGTGTTCGTTACCGTTGTATACACAGGATTTAATGAACGTGGCACTAAAATTTTACGTGATTTAGATTTTCGATTTGAGCGTACTGCCATTAATACTGCTTCTGCAACGGCCGATGCACCGTCATATAATGATGCATTAGAAACATCCATAGCTGTTAACGCCGCCATCATGCTCTGGTATTCATAAGTAAGCTGCAAGGTACCCTGGGATGCCTCTGCCTGATAAGGCGTGTAAGCCGTATAGTATTCACCACGGGTAGTAATTTGCCACACCGCCGCAGGAATATGGTGATCATATGCTCCTGCCCCCATAAAACAGATTGCTTGACCATCTTCTGCAGCACGATTTTGCATCAAACGATTAACGCCCATTTCATTTAAACCTGCAGGCACTTTTTCAAGCCCTTGAATTTTTAAATGCGAGGGAATTTCATCAAATAAATTATCAATGCTATCAATGCCAATGACTGACAACATTTCTTTAATTTCATCTTCGGTATGGGGTACAAATGGCATGTTAAATCACTACTTTAATTAATTACTTTTTACCAAAGAAGCACGGAAAGCTCTGTGTCTCTTTGGCAATTTTTTATCTTTTATTCGTCGTCGCATTCAGCTTCGTATGAACTTGCATCCATCAACTGCTCAATATCATCTTCATCTGCTGGCTTTATTTTAAATATCCAGCCATCAGTATAAGAAGACGAATTTATCATTTCAGGCTCATCAACTAATACCTGATTAGTATCTACAACGACACCGCTGATTGGCATATAGATATCTGATGCCGCTTTTACTGACTCAACTACGCAACATGCAGCACCCTGTGATAACTCTGAATCAATCTCGGGCAATTCAACAAAAACAATATCACCCAATGCATCCTGTGCATGATCAGTAATGCCGATTGTTACTGTGCCATCATCTTCCAGACGAACCCATTCATGTGATGATGTATAACGTACATTTGTTGGTATTTCACTCATGTTGATAACCTCTTGTTACAATTTATATTCTATATTTTAAAAACGACAAGCCCTGTTTATAAACAGGGTTTTCCTTCACGGAAAAACACCGGTTTAACTACTCGGGCTTTTAATAATTTACCGCGCACTTCCACATCACAGGTTTCACCTATTGCAACGGGTACACGAGCAATAGCAATGGCCTGCTTTAAACTCGGAGAAAAAGTCCCCGAGGTAATTTCACCTTCACCAGCTTCACACACAACTTTCATATGACCACGTAAAACACCCTTACCTTCCAGCACAAGACCAACCAGTTTCTGTTTTACCCCGGCTGCTTTTTCGGCGGCTATTTTATCACGGCCAATAAAATTCCTGCCCTCTGGTTCCCAGGCAATAGTCCAGCCCAGATTAGAAATAAGAGGTGATGTAGACTCATCCATATCCGTACCATATAAATTCATACCCGCTTCTAAACGCAAAGTATCTCTGGCACCCAGACCAATCGGTTTTACTCCGGCTTCTACCAACGCCTCCCAGAATGCAGGCGTTTCAGACTCAGGTAGCATAATTTCAAACCCATCTTCTCCGGTATAACCGGTACGCGCAACAAACCAGTCCCCTGAAGCTGTACCGACAAAACGTTTTAATGCAGCCGATGCCTGACTAACATCCAGTGGCAAAGCAGACAATGCTTTTTCCCTTGCATTAGGGCCCTGCACCGCAATCATTGCCAGTTCGGGACGTTCAGTTACAGACACATCAAAAGCACCGGACTGTTTGTTTATCCACGCCAGATCTTTATCTCGTGTGCCCGCATTAACAACCATACGAAACCACTGATCATTCATATAATAAACAATCAGATCATCAATAACACCACCCTGCTCATTGAGCATGGCGCTGTATAAAGCTTTACCTTCGGTTTTTAATTTAGCCACATCATTGGCCAGTAAGTATTGCAGAAAAGCGATGACTTTATCGCCTTCTAAATCAACGACAGTCATATGAGAAACATCAAACATACCCGCATCAGTACGTACCTGATGGTGCTCTTCAACCTGAGAGCCATAATTAATGGGCATTTCCCAACCGGCGAAATCAACGATTTTGCCACCGTGATTCTGGTGATTTTTAAATAGACAGGTTTTTTGACTCATGACTAAAAGGTTCCCAAGTTTAAAGAAACCCCTCTGTCCTTGTTACCTGAGAGATTGACACAGACATTACGTCTACGCGTCCCCTTCGGTGAGCCTTCGAATGAGGCTGCTCTCCAGAGTCAATTGCCAGTAATACTGACGTAAAGCTGTAGTCCATTTACCTGAGCGTTTCCGGGCGGTTGCGCCTTCGGTGCCTTGCATTAATGTATATTAAAGAAAGGTCTCTCCCACAGCTTCAAACCATACATTATATATTCATCATGTATGCTCTAAATTGAGCGCGTACTATAAACCAGATAGGTGTGAATTACTAGGCACAGGAGCAGGCACACGGCCTGTCAATTCATGTTATAGATTTAGTTAACCACACGAAGTAACTATCATTTGTAATCTACTAAGTATTCTGGGATTATCTGACTTTCTCATAATAAAAGACCTCCATATGGACTGGTTAAATGAAGACCAACTTATTGATTTATTAAATATTTTCAGTGAAAACCCATTTTACCAGGCGATTATTATTGTACTTTGTAGCCTGCTACTGGCACGCCTGTTTAATAATATTATCAGCAAACTCATATTAAAAATTGCCGATAAAACCAAAACACATTTAGATAACCAGATCATCCAGATCAGCCGGCCAACAGTCAGTAACAGTATTATCCTTATTGCCCTGGGCCTGGCCAGCAAGCTGACCTTTCCCGAGCAGTCTGGTCAGTTTGCATCACATATTCTCTACACTCTGGCTTTACTGGTATGGTCACTATTTTTTATGCGTTTAAACCGCATAGTACTTATCCATTCAAGTCACAACGAACGTATTCTCCCCCTGGTCACTACCCAGACTCTGCCTTTATTTCAAAATCTATCGGCATTAATTATCTCTGGTTTAGCTGTCTATATCATTTTTATTCTATGGAATATAGACATGACCGCCTGGCTGGCATCAGCAGGTATTGTGGGTATAGCAGTTGGTTTTGCTGCTAAAGACACCCTGGCAAATTTATTTTCCGGGGTATTAATTCTCGCGGACGCACCCTACAAAATTGGTGATTATGTCGTACTCGATTCCGGTGAACGCGGCATGGTCACACACATCGGTATTCGCAGTACACGCATGCTCACACGGGCTGATGTTGAACTCACTATACCTAACTCAATTATGGGCAATACCAAAATCATTAACGAGTCTGGCGGCCCTTATAAAAAATTCCGCATCCAGATTAGAGTGGGTGTGGCATATGGAAGTGATATTGATCAGGTTAAGCAGATATTATTTGATGTCGCACTCGCTGAAAAAACAGTATGCACTGACCCACCTCCTCGCGTGAGATTTAGAAGCTTTGGAAACTCCAGCCTGGATCTGGACTTATTATGCTGGGTAGAAGACCCCTCATTACGCGGCCAGGTCGTTGATATTTTATTAACCACAACTTACAAAGAATTTAATAAACACAATATTGAAATTCCTTACACCAAACAGGATTTGTATATTAAAGAACTTCCGAAAGATAAATAAAAAAGACTGTTCACCCTGTTAAGGCACATCACCATCGGAGACAGATCGCTGTTTTTTCACTCTGCCTCCTGTATTAATACCATCCAGAACTGTACGAAGTAGCTCATCCAGCATTTAATTAATGAGCTATATAGCATTTAAAATATTATTACAGACAACTACCAGCCAATTGATTTTGCCATTTCCGGCAGGTCTCCCTCCAGCCCTAAAGCATGTCGCATAAATTTGTTTTTCACCGGCCCCATATTATTTATAAGATTCAAACCCGCATTTCGAATTAATGACAATTCAGCCTGATCATTACTAAATAAATTTTTAAAACCACTCATGCTATACATCATCAGACTATTATCTGCTCGACGCCAGCGCTCATACTTTCTTAGTGTTGTTAACGAAGCTATGTTTTTACCCTGGGATTTTGCTTTAATAACAACCTCAGCCAGTGCCGCGGCATCCAGCAAACCTAAATTCACACCCTGCCCTGCAAGTGGATGTATGGTATGTGCTGCATCCCCCACTAAAGCTAAACCCGGCGTTACATATTCATTGGCATGCCGACGAACCAGCGGGAAAGCAGCGCGTTGACTTACTTTCTCAACTTTGCCCAGAGTATTTTCAAATGCACTTTGCAGCTCGCTTATAAAAAGCGCTTCATCCATTTCAATCAATTTATCTGCTCGCTGATTTTCAGCCGACCAGACAATTGAACAGGAGCCATCACCAAGTGGCAAGAAAGCCAGTGGACCTGTTGGTAAAAAACGTTGCCATGCCGTATTTTTATGATGCAATGTGCTTTTAACAACAGCCACTACGGCTTTTTGTTCATAGGGTGATTGATTGATTTCAATACCTGCGGCTTCACGTACTTTAGAGTTTGCACCATCAGCACCCACCAGGAGCCGAGCATTGATTACATCACCGTCGCTTAAAACCACTTCTTGCAGAGTATCGGAAAAATGTATTTCTTTTATCTGTTGAGGACATAACCAGTCAACATTAGGTAATCTCAGGCATTGCTCTAATAATGAAAATTGAATTACTTTATTTTCTATAATGTGCCCCAGGGAATCCAGCCCCAGCTCAGCTGCATCAAAATGTATATTGCCATCGCCTGTAGCATCCCAGACATGCATAGACTGATAAGCACAGGCCCGACGATTTAACATACCCTGCCAGGCATTCACACTTTGCAAAATCTGTTGTGACGACTTACTGATAGCGGACACACGCAACTCATAATCATCATTGTGTTTTATATCTTCAGGTGCATACGCCTCAACAAGTGCAATATTAAATTGTTGCTGACCCAGTGCACAGGCCAGGGTTAAACCCACCATTCCTCCGCCAATAATAATAATATCGTATTGTTTATTCATCTACAGAGGCAACCTGCGTTGTAATTTACTCATGCGGCCTAACAACCCCATACTCTGCCGCGCGACCAATGAGCGTATCGGTGATATTAAATTTACTGCAATCAAACCCGATGCCCTTAAGTGCCCGACAAGTGAAATATTATTTGAAAAAAGCTTTACCATTGAATCGGTAATTCGATATACACGACGCATATCTTTTAATCGTTTCCCACGGTACTCGGCTAATAACAATGGATGCCCAGGATCTTCATTACTAACAATCATTTCAGCAAGTTCTGCAACATCACGTAAGGCCAGGTTATAACCCTGACCAGATACGGGATGTAATGCATGCGCCGCATTACCAATAACAACCACTCGACCTTTCGTTAACTGTTCTGTTTCTGTATAGGCTAACGGATATGAAAAACGCTCACCGGTTTTTTCTATCACCCCCGCACGGAATCCAAAGCGTTGTTGTAATGCATTTATAAACTCATCATCAGGAAGTTGCATAATGCGTGATGTTTCTTCTTCCCGGCATGTCCATACAACGGAGTAACGATTTTCAGTCATGGGCAAAAACGCAATTGGGCCGCTGGTGGTAAATCGCTCATAAGCAATACCCTGATGTTTTTGATCTGTTAGAACATTCGCAATAATAGCTGACTGTTTATAATCTTCACGTTTAACACCTAAACCCGCTAATTGTCGTGTAACGGATAACACGCCATCCGCAGCAACCAGCAATTTAGTTTTAAGGTTTATCTCACCCTGCTCCGTTTTAATTTGAACCGATACCTGCTGTTCTGTTTGCTCAAGCGCCTCAATAGTTGCCGGACAATACCAGTCGACATGATTTAATGAGCCGACTTCATCCATTAACACCCGACCCATCACTCGGTTCTCTACTACATAACCCAGTGCTTCAACTTTTTCTTCCGTGTGTGTAATACGGGTTGCACCCAGATGCCCTCGATCAGAAACATGAATGGATTTTATCGCTTCTATTTCAGGCGCTAAACTTGCCCACAACCCCATTGATTCCCAGATACGTCGGGAACCATATGAAAGCGCAATAGAGCGATCATCAAAACTGGGTTGTGATTCTGAATTAACAGGAACGGCCTCAACTACAGCAATTTTTTTATTATTGTGACTTTCCCCGATAATTTTTTTCAGGGCAGCAACAAGACTGGCACCGACCATGCCACCACCAATAATAATTATGTCGTACTGATCACTCATTATTTATAAAAAACTCTTTATCCACCAGCCATAATGGCTTCAATTTCTTCTGTAGTTTTTGGCAAGCCATCTGTCAAAACCTCACAGCCTTTTTTGGTTACAACAACATCATCTTCTATTCTGACACCAATATCCCACCAGCGTTTTGCCCCTCTGCTTCCGTGGGGAATATAGAGTCCTGGCTCAATTGTTAATACCATTCCAGGCTCTAGCAGGCGCCACTCATCATCGACTTTGTAATCACCTACATCATGCACATCCATTCCCAACCAGTGTCCGGTACGGTGCATATAATATTTCTTATAGGCTTCTTCTTTAATGAGCTTGCTCAAGACGCCTTTTAATAAACCCAGCTCAATCATACCTTTCGTTAATGCTTTCACTGCAGCAACATGTGGGTCATTCCAGTGATTTCCAGGCTTCACCTGTTTTATACCCGCCAGATTAGCCTGCACAACCAGGTCAAAAATTTCCTTCTGTGCCTCGGTGTATCTACCATTAACCGGAAAGGAGCGGGTAATGTCAGCATCATAACCACCCAATTCACAACCCGCATCAATTAGTACCAGTTCGCCATCATTCAGTGGCATATTGTTTTCGGTGTAATGCAAAATACAGCTATTGGCACCGCCACCTACAATACTGGGGTAAGCCCAGGTAGCGCCATTACGCTGAAACTCATACATAATCACCGCATCAAGCTGATACTCATTAACTCCTGGCTTACAAATTCGCATGGCACATTTATGCGCTTCTACAGATATTTTTGCCGCCTTTTTCATTAAGCGTAATTCATCACGGCTTTTAAACAGACGCATGTCATGCAGCAGATAATCTAACGAGACAAACTCATAAGGTACATGCCCACCGGAGCGGGACTGTTTACGTAACGAGTTTACCCAGTCCATAACCCGTTTATCAAACTGAGGGTCCAGACCCATGGTGTGATAAACCCGCTCACAGTGCTCCATTAAACCCGGCAAAATATCATCAATATCATCTATCGGAAATGCATCATCCGCAGCATAGTGTTCGATAGCCCCCTCAGGACCACAGCGACGCCCATGCCAGATTTCCTGCTCTTTATCTTTATCACGGCAAAACAATACATATTCACCACTTTTACGCCCCGGCACCAGCACAATAACCGCCTCAGGCTCGGGAAAACCACTCAGGTAAAAAAAGTCACTATCCTGGCGGTAGGGGTAATCGACATCTCGATTTCTACAGCGAACCGGCGCTGCGGGCAAAATGGCAATGCCATCTTCACCTATCATTCGAAGAAGCTGTTTTCTATGTCGTGCGTGAATTTTCTGGTCCATTCAAACGTTCATCTCATTTTATTCAGGGAGGTTTTTTTATAAATACATTTAAATACATACCAGGAGAATAATATACCTCCTGAACACCGAAGGAGCACCTAGAATTTACTGTAACGTTTCGGATGCCTTATGTGACGGCTGTAATTCTTCATTTATTAACAATACGCCCATACGTACATATTCATAAATATGCATATAAGACTCTTCATCTGACTCACTGTCATCACCCAGGTCATGACCTGCTCTGGCAATTTCCACCATATCTTTAATCAGCTCTGCCGTATCCTGCGGTAATTTCTGATCTTTTTTCAGACCGCCTGCAGCCAGACCATAAGTAAACCCCTGACACCATGAAGCCAACGCTTCAGTTCGCTGAGCCAGTGACTCATTATCTTCTGGCAATAACAGCTGGAACTCTGCATCTGAATCATTTAACTGTGCCTGTGTATTATTGTACAAACCCACCAATAACTGACTGGCCTCTTTGACCAGCATATTATTTACGTCAAATTCTTCAAATATCTGCTCTAGCCAGTCACTTAACTCTATTGTTCCAGACGCGCAAAGCATGCCACAAAGCGAACCATGGGACTCAGATGCAACTAAATCTGCTTCGGCCTTGGCCAATACATCGGTTAAGCTGTTATAATCCGGTCTGGGAATCATGTATTTTTCCTGTCAGTATTTTGTCGCCAGCACTAGAAAAGATATTATTTAGCACTCTAAAGTTACGACAACTTATTGAAATATAATGCAAAAGAGAATTATAGTCATGATCTTGCATTATAGTTTACTTTACCTAATCATACTAACATGCGATGGTCAGAGTCTGAAAAATTTGACCTATCGCTCAAGACTAACTATATTTAGCACTATGAGCACTGAAAACAAAAGTAATATCGAAGTACTGGAAAACAAGGTAGAAGAGCTACTGGCCCTGTCTAAAAAGCTGTCCGCTGAAAATGTTGAATTAAAACAACAGCTACAGGACACTAAGGGCGATCGAGCTCATTTGTTTGAACAAAAAGAACAAGTGCGAAACCAGGTAGAGTCAATGATTACGCGCCTTAAGACAATCGAAATAGCCTGATTTTCTTGCTTATCGTGACGTTTTATCAGATCAGTGATCTAATATAAGCTTTCTGGGTCTTATCGTTTTATATTTATACATTTTTAATTGTTCTAATGGGTATGTTCAATGAGTGATAACAGCGGTCTTAATATCAGAATAATGGATAAGGAATACCGTATAGCCTGCCCTCAGGAACAACATTCTTCATTAAAGAATTCTGCTGACTTTCTGAATGACCGTTTAAATGACATCAAAAACAAAGGCTCTATCATTGGTACTGAACGTATTGCCGTTATGGCGGCTCTCAATTTAGCGCATGAGCTACTTAACAGCCAGGATTCAGTCGATAACTTTAGTGATATTGATGGCAGAATGTTAAATTTACAGAAAAAAATAGATATTGCGCTTCATGATATTGAAGTAGCCTGAAAAAAGCCTAGAATATAAATTAAATTTGTTACATAGATTATTTAAATAAGAAATTACTGTTGTTATTCAGCCTGCCTTACATATTTATTAAGACAGGGCTTTCAGATCAAACAAAAAGATGAGTTTACAGGTGTAAATATCATCTAAATCTGGATGCAGGCCTTTCAGCAAGGCTGAATAACGGCAAAACAAGTTTGGGTGCCTCTGTGGTGTTTGTAAGCTTACTTATAAAACCCTTGAGCCTTACTCATCGACCCCGGGAATGTGTCTGTCGGTGCTGTGTGCATTACCGCTTTATGCGGGAAGCCTTATACATCGGCGCTAGTTCCCACCTGAACTTCTGGTTCAAGGTTCGTGAGAAAAGCTACGGCATTTATGGTAGCACCCTCCTAACATCGGCCTCGCACATCGCGAGGCTTTTTTATTATGAATCACCCGTATTATGAATAACCCGGCCAATTCAGATAAACAGAGAAAAAACCTGCGCAAGCGTTTACGCCAACAGCGTAATGCTCTCGACACAAGAACACAAAGAGAGCATGCACTGGGTTTAGAAAAACAACTTCGCCACTGTAACTTATTCAAACGCAGCCAGCATATTGGCCTTTATCTAGCTGAAGACGGTGAAATTGACCCTGAAGTTTTAATTGAAAATGCCTGGCGCTTAAATAAAAAAATATATCTTCCTGTACTGGCGCCTTTTGGTAACCACCTTTATTTCGCCCCCTATTTTAAAAATAGTAAAATGAAACTCAATCGTTACAAAATTGCCGAACCCCATGTACACCCAAAACACTGGCTAAAACCACAGCAACTTAGCTTAATTTTAATGCCATTGGTTGGTTTTGATAAAATGGGTAACAGGTTAGGTATGGGTGGTGGCTATTATGACCGCAGCTTAAATTTTAGCCGTGCCAGAAAAACACCTTATAAACCTTATTTAATTGGTCTGGCACACCAGTTACAGCTGGTAAAAAAGTTAACCCATCAACCACATGATGTACCCATGCTTATGGTTGCCACAGAACAACAACTGTATCTCTGCAAATGAAATTTATTATATTCAAACTCATATTAGTAATAACTGCATTATTACCCCTTAATTTCGTACATTTTCTAGGTAAAATAATCGGCAAACTCACATGGATTACTAACAGCCGAATTCGACACATTACTGAAAAAAACATAAAACACTGTTTTCCTGAGTTAAGTGCCCAGCAACAAACAAAACTAACCCAGGAAATCCTGAATGAAACAGGAAAAGTCATTCTGGAAACAGGAAAAATGTGGCAACAAAATGCTCAACAAACCCTGACCCTGATAAAAGAATGTGAGAATGAACACCTGATAAAACAGGCACAACAACAGGGACGTGGCGTTATTCTTGCAATCCCACATTATGGCTCATGGGAATTGGCCGGGTTATATTGTGCAAAGCACTACACAATGACATCCATGTATGCTCCTCAAATAGACCAGAGAACAAATACGCTGGTTAAGCAAGCCAGGCAACGCACTGGTGCCAAACTTGTACCGACAAATATTCATGGCATTCGCGCTATGATCAAAGCATTAAAACAAACTGAACTTGTTGCCATATTGCCTGATCAGTCACCCGATGAAAACGGTATATTTATTCCTTTTTTCAAACAACCCTGCTACACCATGACACTGCTACCCAAATTAGCTAAAAAAACTAATGCTGTTGTTTTATTTACCTATGCACAACGACTGGATAATAGTCGTGGTTTTAAATTAATTTTTCGCCAGGCCAGTGAAGACTTAGCCTCACTGGATCTGGAACAGGCGGCAATACAAATGAATATGGATGTTGAAAAATTGATACGTGAAAACCCACACCAATATCAGTGGACATATAAAAGATTCAAAAAACAGCCCGAGGGCTGTAAGTCAATATATTAAGTTTTATAAGGATATTTAAAACCAAAAATTTTTTACTTTTAACTCACTAAGCATCATTCTCAGCGGGCCCCAGAAACATCCGATAAGCCTCGTTATTACTTTCATCCCACCAGTTATAACCCAGCTCATCCAGGAAAACTTTTACATCTTTTCGTTCACCCGCCGGCACTTGCAACCCTACCAGCACACGACCAAAAGCAGCACCATGGTTTCGATAATGAAATAAACTAATATTCCAGCGTTTACCAATATACGCAAGAAACGCCAACAAAGCCCCGGGGCGCTCGGGAAACTCAAAGCGATATAGAACTTCGTCTTCTATTTTATTTGCATGACCACCCACCATATGCCTTACATGCAGTTTGGCCATTTCATTATCACTCATAGCCAGTACGGAATAAGCCTTATCCCTTAATTTTTTAATGAGCACCTCCAGCTCAGGTAAACCATCTGCCAGCTGAATACCCACAAACACATGCGCATTTCGATTATCTGAATAACGATAATTAAATTCAGTAATACCTTTTTTACCTATTAAACGACAAAAGCGCAAAAAACTACCGGGTTCTTCAGGAATAGTCACGCCAATTAAACCTTCACGGTGCTCACCTAACTCGGCCCTCTCTGAAACATGACGTAAACGATCAAAGTTCATATTGGCGCCGCTGTTTATGGCAATTAAGGTTTGATTGCTTACTTTGTTTTTTTCTACATACTTTTTAATACCTGCAACCCCAAGCGCTCCAGCCGGTTCCATAATAGAACGGGTATCATCAAATATATCCTTTATTGCAGCACAAATTTCATCTGTATTAACCGTAATAACTTCATCAACTACCTGGCGAGCAATACGCCAGGTCTCACGGCCTATTTGTTTAACCGCGACACCATCTGCAAATAAGCCGACCTGATTTAGCACAATACGGCGATTTTTTTCCATGGCTGCGGCCAGGCAGGCAGCATCAGCCGGCTCAACACCAATCACTTTTACTTCCGGGCGCAAATATTTGATAAAAGCCGCCATTCCCGCAATCAATCCACCACCACCAACAGGGATAAATATTGCATCAATATCATCCGTATACTGGCGTAATATTTCCACAGCCACCGTACCCTGCCCTGCAATGACATCGGGGTCATCATATGGATGAATATAAGAAAAGCCCTCTTTCTCAGACAGTTCATGGGCATAAAGAGACGCCTCATCGTATGTATCACCGACAAGCACCGCTTTTGCTCCATATGCACGAACCGCATCAACTTTAATTTTGGGTGTGGTCTTCGGCATAACAATAATTGCCTTTACACCTAACCTGCTAGCCGCTAATGCCAGCCCCTGCGCATGGTTACCCGCAGAAGCAGCAATCACACCTTTCAAATCGGTTGTGCGACTCAACTGGTAAAGCTTGTTATATGCTCCACGCAGCTTAAACGAGAACACCGGCTGCAAATCTTCTCTTTTAAGTAAAACCTGGTTATTCAAACGCACACTAAGGCGTCGAGCACGGTCCAGAGGTGTTTCAACTGCCACGTCATAAACACGGGCTGTCAGAATTTTTTCAATGTATTTTTGAGTCATGGGGCCTAAAGGGTTAGAATTCACGGTTCAGATTATTATTATCCTGAAAAACCAGATGAATCATGGAATTCCATATCCAACTGACTTTATCAGGATTAAAGAATACTATGACCGGGCCTGAAAAGAAATGCAAAGCCATAGATTAAAATAAACAGCTATACAGCCCGAAAAGGCTGAGCCAGAATAAATACCAAGTAACAAAACAGGATAAACAAGATGACCCAAGATGAAATGAAACGAAAAGCAGCAGAAGCCGCTATGAAATATATTGTTGATGATGAAATTGTTGGCGTTGGCACAGGCTCAACTGTCAATCATTTTATAGACTGCCTGGCCGAAATTAAAGGCAGAATCAAAGGTGCTGTGTCGAGTTCTGAAGCCTCAACTAAATTACTGGAAGAACGCGGCATTCAGGTCTTTGATTTAAACAGTGTGGACTATATTCCTGTTTATGTTGATGGTGCCGACGAATCCAACCATAACTTATCGCTTATCAAAGGTGGTGGTGGCGCTTTAACCCGTGAAAAAATTATCGCTGGTGCCAGTAAAATGTTTGTCTGTATTGCCGATGAAAGTAAGCTGGTCGATGTAATGGGTAAGTTTCCACTCCCTGTAGAAGTCATCCCTATGGCTAGAAGTTATATCGCCCGTAAACTGGTTGCTTTAGGTGGTCGCCCGGTATGGCGCGAAAATTTTATTACCGATAATGGCAATGTAATTTTAGATGTTCACGACATGGATATTATGCAACCTGTAAAAACGGAAGATGAAATAAATAGTTGGGCTGGTGTCGTAACCTGCGGTTTGTTTGCGAGAAAAGGTGCTGATGTTCTTATTTTAGGAACACCTGACGGTGCAAAAACAGTAATGCCTAAATAAAAAATACAACAGGGGACAGGGCGCAAAAAACGCGACCTTTCCCCGATGGGAACGAAGCAGAACAAAGCACAATACACCAGGCCTCATTACACTGCTGAGACTGTATTACTACAAAAGAACTCGCTCAATTCCACCTTGCTTTACTTTTTCGTAATACATTTTCTGCCAGTTATCCCCTAGCTTGAATTTTGCAAGTTCGACCAGAATATAAGCTACGTCCATATTCGTATCTTCACGATAACGCTCTAAGCCCTGTTGGCAGGAAGGACATGACGTCAGCATTTTCACATTATTATTTAATGCTTTATCATGACCACTTAAATTTTTAATATCCAGCTTTAGCTCTTCGAGTTTTTTATGTTTTACCTGGGCTGCAATATCTGGCCGTGAAATAGCAAAAGTCCCTGACTCACCACAGCAACGATCTGATAATGTGACGTCCTTACCCATTAATACACTGGCTACCTCTGTACCATTATGCTGTTTCATCGGTGTATGACAGGGTTCATGATACAAATACTTTGTACCACCAACACCATCCATCGTTACACCTTTTTCCATCAAATACTCATGTATATCCAGTAAACGACACCCAGGAAAAATATGCTCAAACTGGTATTTTAATAACTGATCAATACAGGTACCACAGGATACCACCACCGTTTTAATATCTAGATAATTTAATGTATTCGCCATTCGATGAAATAGCACACGATTACTGGTTGTAATCTGCTTGCCCTTTTCAATATCACCAGATGCTGTCTGAGGATAACCGCAGCACAAATACCCTGGAGGTAAAACCGTTTGAATTCCAAGCTCATATAACCAGGCAAGGGTCGCAACACCAATCTGACTAAATAATCGTTCAGAACCACAACCAGGAAAATAAAATACTGCCTCACTATTCACATCTGTTTTTTGTGGGTCTCGTAAAATTGAAACTGTTTTATCGTCTTCAATTCCCAGCACTGAACGCATTGTCCCCGTAGGCACATTAGCCGGCATAGGTTTACTAAAAAACTGAATCACCTGCTCTTTTACAACAGGTTTACCCGTGGTTGATTTAGGCCGATACAATTTAGATTTTTTATAACCTGCACCTAAAGAATTAGGTAACACACCTGGAATCATTTTTAACGAGCTGTGCATTAATCGCTGACCCAGATAACCTGCCTGAATTAATCCGGCCCGCATTATCTTTACCTTGCCCGGTGAAGTTACGTTTAAAAATGCCATAGACATTTTTGTACCTATATTTTCTCTACGCTTACCCTGTTTTTTAAGAATATGACGCATTTTTATCGTCACGTCACCAAAATCAATATTCACTGGACAAGGATTTAAACAACGATGACAAATTGTACAGTGATCCGCAACGTTATTCATTTCATCAAAATGCCTTAATGAAATACCTCGGCGAGTCTGCTCTTCATATAAATAAGCTTCAATAATCAAACCTGTCGCCAGAATTTTATCTCTCGGCGAATACAGCATATTGGCCGTTGGCACATGTGTAGAACATTCCGGTTTACATTTTCCACAACGCAAACAATGGGCAATATCATCATTAAGCTCGCCCAGTTCACTTTCTTCAAGGATCAGAGCTTCCTGCTTTAATAACCTTAATGAAGGTGTATACGCCGACTCCAGTCCACCTGTATTACGCTGTAGTTTCCCCTTATTAAACACATCGCCTGGATCAACATTCTTTTTATAATCCGCAAATGCATCGATAATCGAATCATCAAGATATTGCATTTTGGTTAAACCAATACCATGCTCACCCGAAATAACACCATTAAGCGAAGCGGCTAATTCCATAATCTGGTCAACGACACGCTCTGCTTCCTGCATCATGTTGTAATCATTTGAATTCACCGGAATATTAGTATGCACATTTCCATCACCTGCATGCATATGCAGAGCAACAAAAATTCTACTGGATAAAACCTGGCTATGTATTTCTTCAAACTGTAAATGTAAGTATGTTAATTCATGCCCACTAAATAATGTCTTTAAAGGTTCTTCAACTTCTTTTTTATATGAAACTCTAACATCCGCGTTCAGCACAGACTGTATAACACTCAAGTCACTGACAAAAGCACCTGATGTTATTTCAGTTTCCAGTAAATACGCTTTCTGGCTCTGAATATTATTGGTAAAATTATTTAATAATGCAGTCCAACGTAATCGTGCCCGCTCTATTAATTTAATTGCATCTGAGAAACGTGGAAGCAGATACTGCGATGATTCAATATCAGATTCCCTTAACAGCAATTGCTCACTATTAATATAATCAGTTAAAGCATCAAGCATCGCTAGTTTGTTACGAATAGACTGAAACACATTAATGGTTTCTGTACCCAATGTATAATCTGCCAGCCGATCTAACGGAATAACCACATCTTCATTAATTTTAAATGCATTAGTATGCGCAGCAATAGCCGCTGTACGACTACGCTCAGACCAGAAACTCTTTCTTGCCTCCGCACTAACCGCAATAAAGCCTTCTGCATCACGCGCATTGGCCAGACGCACAACCTGTGAAGCAGCTTCACTAACGGCGGCATCATCTACACCAACAACATCGGCCACCAGCAACATTTTTGGCAGGCAACCACGGGACGCTTTCGGGCTATAATTGACGGCGCGAATATATCGATCATCCAGGTGCTCAAGTCCAGACAACAGAACATTCGGGTTGTTATCCAGGTAATCTTTTATTTCGACAATAGCCGGAACTGAGCGCTGTAAATCCTGCCCATAAAATTCGAGTGCAATGGTACGTGCCTGCTGTGGCATAGTATGTAGCAAAAAATGCGCTGAAGTAATAATGCCATCACAGCCTTCTTTCTGAACACCCGGTAATCCACCTAAAAACTTATCAGTTACATCTTTACCCAGACCCTCTTTACGTAATGAAGCACCTTTAAACACCAGAACTTCAGGTTCACATATTAACTGCTGTGTTTGAGAATCAAAACGACTTAATCTAAACTTTACTTCTTCCTGTTGATGAATTTTCCCCAGGTTATGATTAATACGCTCCACATCCAGCCAGTTCCCATCGGCCGTTACCATTCTCCATGACACCAGGTTATCCAGTGTTGTCCCCCACATTACGGCTTTTTTACCGCCGGCATTCATGGCTATATTACCGCCAATAGTCGATGCATCCTGTGAGGTTGGGTCAACTGCAAATACATGCCCATTAAGCTCAGCGACTTCCGAAACTCTACGTGTTACCACGCCTGCTTCAGCTCTCACAACAGGCACCCGTTTTTCAATACCCGCTATTTGTTTATGCTCAAAAGTACCAATTGCCTGTAATTTTTCCGTATTGATAATCGCCGTATTCTGATAAAGCGGTACCGCACCACCGGTATATCCCGTACCCCCACCCCTTGCTATTAGCGTTAAACCCAGGTCTATGCAGCGCTTAACAAGCTGAGGCACTTCATCTTCTGTATCAGGTGTTAATACAACACATGGAAACTCAACACGCCAGTCTGTGGCATCTGTAACATGACTTACTCTCGCCACACCACTAAAATCGACATTATCCTTGCTCGTTGCTTTTGACAGAGACTTAAGCGCTTTTATGCGTAATGTATTTTGTGCGCCAAACCAGTCAGAAAACGTTTTTACTGCTATACGGGCAGCAACCGCTAGTTCAATAGCTTTTTGGTTACCGTTAGCACGCTGCTCAATTTGTTCAATTCGATGATTCAGTGCGGCTATAAGCTGCTTACGACGCCGATGATTTTCCAGTAAGTCATCCTGTAAAAAAGGATTTCGCTGCACTACCCACATATCACCCAGCACTTCAAATAACATCCGTGCAGAGTGGCCTGTCTGTCGCTCATCACGTAATTCATTGATCAGCAACCAGACAGGCTCACCAAGGAAACGAATAATAATTTCACGATCAGAAAAAGAAGTATAGTTATAGGGAATTTCGCGAATTCGAGTATTTGAACTCATTCTGGGAAAGCTGCCAGTTGTTTAATTAATGACCGGGGATTCTAGCATAAAAGACAAGATATGGTTTCTGGGTCTTCACCAGACTATTCTTTTATTCCTGGTGGCTCACTTACCATCCTATAACCAGTTAAAACTAAATCTGTAAACACAAAACCTGAAACAATAAAATCAACAAGTCTTTCACCACTACGGATAACCTGTTTTTTAGCTAAAAACAAGGGCGTTTTTAAAGGACAAAAAAAAACAGAGCCGAAGCCCTGTTTTTTTTCAAATTAAAATCGAGTATTCGATTAGAACTTGTGACGGATACCAACTGTAATATCCTGATCATCAGCAGCTTCGTTACTTGCATTATCACCGTAACCAGCATACACATTAGTGCGCTTGCTCATTTTGTGGTTATACATAAACGCGTAGCCCACATCATCAGTGTCGTTATCACCTAAAGTAACAGCAACATTATCATTATCATTCACCTGATAATTAAAGCTTGCAAAGAAGATATCACCACCAACAACATCTTCAACAGACTCAAACTGAAGACCGAAAGTCATAGCGCCCATCTTATAGCTACCACCAAGCTTGAATGCTGCTTCTGATTCACCAGGTGAAGGAACACCCTGAACATCTAAATAATCAACAAAAGCAATAACTTGCTTAGTCTTATAGTGAACACCAATACCCATAGTCTCGTCATCCTGACCTGCAATTGTGTAGTTAAATACTACATTCATGCCGCTCATTTTAGGAGAAACGTACTGTAATGTGTTTGTACTACGACCACCATTCTCGCCAGCACCACCGTGCAAACCAGATTGAGTGCCCATAAAGCCACGACCTTCTAAACGAGTACGGTACATTGGGTCAAGCTTACCACCCATCATTTTGTAGTTATTAGACATAGTACCGAACTTAACTGTACCCATTGCACCTTTCAGACCAACCCACTGGTCACGATCTGTCAATGCACCGCCTGAATTACGCTCAGATGGATCAACCTGAAATTCAATTTTGAACAGTGCAGTCATACCACCACCCAAATCTTCTTTACCTTTAACACCAATAGCTGATGTATTGCTATTCATATCCAGGTTATCAGCTGAATCAAATGAATCAATACTCAAGTGAACATTACCGTAGACAGTAGCGTCCGCTTGAGCGGCCAAAGGTGAAACTAATGTTGCTGCAACCGCAGCCACTAGGAAACGTTTTTTCATTATGCAAGACTCCTGCATTTGTAGTTTATTGTCATAGCTATAACTTTTTGTGTGGTCAAACAAAAAATCTAATGTATTTATATACGATTACGAAATTTAGTCAACCTTTTTAACCAAAAAACCATAAATAGCCCTATAAATACAGCACTTTAATGCTATCCAAAATTTTATTAATAAAAAATAAAACATCTATTTTTCATAACCAAATTTAATATTATTTATTTTTAAACTTCAAAAAGTAACTTTAAAAAAGCATACCTAAAATTAACAGGCACACCTTAACGAGTGCGAATGGCATAACCAGACATCGTTACTCCGACATTATGTATTATTTTTACCACTTAACAAAATCGAGTAAAAACGATAAATAAGCATGCCTGGAGACCTTCACACGATCCCGAAAAAGCCAGAAAACAAAAAAATAAAGCAACACCTTTATCGAAATTAGCCGATTTTAACCCTATAAACAGGACATTTATTTGCTTTTAGCTGGAATATAATAAAGAACTAATACAGGAAAAAGTTAAATCGATGGCCGTACAAGTTACGCCTTCCTTTTTAATATCACGAAGAAAGAGCAACATTAAGAACCACTACCTTGACCCAAATCAACCACTCTGAGACAGGCAAACCAAAAAACTGTTGGTAAAAACATCCGATATTAAATCGAAGCCATAAAAAAAGCCGGTTATATAACCGGCTTTTTTTACATCGAATTTACCTGGCTTTAAAAAAGCCGAACAATAAATTAACGCTTCGAGAACTGTGTAGCACGACGTGCTTTACGCAGACCCACTTTTTTGCGTTCAACTTCACGTGCATCTCGCGTTACAAATCCTGCCTTACGCAATGCTGGACGTAAACTTTCATCATATTTCATCAACGCACGAGTAATGCCATGACGAATAGCACCGGATTGCCCTGTATCACCACCACCTTTAACGGTAATATTAAAATCAAACTTACCGTCCATCTCAACGATGCTTAAAGGCTGCTTAACAACCATTATTGAGGTTTGGCGACCAAAGTATTTTTCAATTGGAAGGCCATTTACCTTAATTCCACCGCTACCTGCCGTCATAAATACACGAGCACTTGATGATTTGCGTCGACCTGTTGCGTAATATTGAGTTTCTGCCATGAGCTATCTCTACCTTAAATGTCCAGCACTTGCGGCTGCTGAGCTGTATGTTGGTGTTCTGGGCCAGCGTAAACTTTTAGTTTACGATACATTGCACGTCCCAGTGGATTCTTTGGCAACATACCTTTAACCGCTTTTTCGATAACCATTTCTGGTTTTTTATCAATCAGCTTCTCAAAAGAAATTTCTTTAATACCACCCGGGAAACCCGTGTGATGATAATACATTTTATCTGATGCCTTACGACCTGTTACCGCTACTTTTTCTGCATTGATAACGACGATATAGTCACCTGTATCAACGTGTGGTGTATACACAGGCTTATGCTTACCGCGTAGACGACGAGCAATTTCAGTCGCCAACCGACCCAACGTTTTACCGTCTGCGTCTACTACGTACCAGTCACGCTTTACCGTTTCGGGCTTGGCACTGAATGTTTTCATGTTGTTAAATCCTAAAATGTTCGTACTCAACGAAAGGCGGCACATAATACAGAATTAGCTGGCTTGATACAAGCTGTAACGACAATAAAATTAATAAACAGGATATTTATCTCTAACCTGACTTTATCACCTTATTACAGACAAAAAAAAGCACAACAGGGGATGCTGCGCTTAAAAATTCTCTTACACATATAAAAATATGGAGAATGGAGGAGTCACAATATGAAATAAGCCATTACTGGCAATTCATAAGATAATTAAATACTAATATATTAAAATACGATTTGCAATCTTTTTCTATTTTTATCGATCAATACCTCATTCATGCCTTATCAAGCATCAACCTCTTAACTTGTTGATTATTAATAAGATGCTGCTCAATTATCTCATCAATATCCGCTTTATTCTGGTACTGATACCAGGTTTCATCTGGATAAATCACGATAACCGGCCCCTGACCACAACGATCCAGACAACCTGCTGTATTAACTCTGACACCATCTTTTCCTGATATTCCCAAAGACTTTATTTTGGCTTTTGCATATGCGCGCAAATCACTGGCACCTGCCTGCTCACAGCATCTACGCCCATCATCCCGCTGATTAGTACAGAAAAAAACATGCTGCTGATAGTAACTCATAGAGGGTAACTCATATTTTACAAACGCCCGAACTCATAACATAACCCCATTATACAATGATAAATTTAACCACAATAAGATAAGATTGCCGACAATGAAAAATACCAGCAAACTTGCCGAGACTGATTTATGCGTGATGTGCGGTATGTGCCTGCCTATGTGCCCCACGTACCAGCTATATCAGGTCGAAACCGAGTCACCCAGAGGCCGTATTGCCCTGATGCAGGCCATTGATCAACAATTAATCAATGCTGACGCTAAAGCATTACTGCATATTGACCATTGCCTGGGCTGCCTTAATTGCGAAACCATCTGTCCTTCCCTGGTGCCTTATGGAAAACTGATTGATGAATTCAGAGACCAGTTCAACCCGTCAATAAACAAACCCTGGTTAAGTAAACTCATACTAAAACAGGCAGTAAAACCAGATGGCCTCAATGCCCTGGCATCTATTACAAATCGTCCGGCATTAAAGCAACTGATAAAACTAGGTAGCACCTTTACAGGCCTGCCTGAAAATCCGCTAGCCAATGACCCATCACACTTAAAAGATTTCTATCGCGGGGCGTATTCTGAACAAGGACAACGACGCGGCGAAATATCACTATTTACCGGCTGCATTGGTAAATCATCTGATTACAGCACCATTAAAGACACTGCATTCTTACTCAATCAATTGGGCTTTGATGTAAACATCCCAAAACAACAGAGTTGTTGTGGTGCAATGCATCAGCACAGTGGGCAGTTAGAAACAGCTCAAACCCTCCTCAATAGAAACCAGGTACAACTAAAACAATTCAGCTCAGACATTATTTTATTTTTTAGCCCGGCCTGTGGCGCAAGTTTAATACAACGTAAAAATGTGAATGTAATGGATGTGCGAACGTTTATTCTCAACGAGCTACAAAACCAACCTTTAGCTTTTTCAAAACCAGCTCAGGCTATCGCTCTGCATGAGAGCTGTAGCCACCGAAATATGCTCAAACTAAAAACACTGAATATCGATCTATTAAAGTGCATACCCGATATACAAATTATGCAATCCAGCAACCCTTCCCTCTGCTGTGGAGCTGGTGGATTACAGTCCATCAACTATCCTCAACAGGCACACGCTTTGTTAGAAAAAAAACTCAATAGTTTTGAGCTAACTCAAACCAATATACTCATTAGTGATAATATTGGCTGTAGCCTGCATATAAAATCAGCCATAACCAGGTATAATCCCAATATTGAAGTCATGCATCCAGTTAGTTACCTGGTACGCCAGTTGACCCAAAAAACTCAAGAACAACAAACTGGAGACAATCCAAATGCGCTACCTGAACCCTGTTGATCAATTTATTGTGCAGTCAGATCATGCTTTGCGCACCCTTTTTGGCAAACCCGTCACAACAGAGCGTGAAAACCCTTCGAAAAACACTGCAGACAGCCCTCTCAATGAAGCAGAACGAAAGCTATCCTCTAGCTTAATGCGTGTTAATCATTCCGGAGAAGTCTCCGCACAGGCGCTGTATCAGGGTCAGGCATTAACTGCCCAACTCGATAAGGTACGTGAAAGCATGCATCGTGCTGCATTAGAGGAAAATGATCACCTGGCCTGGACAGAACAACGCCTGTCAGAACTCTCCAGCCAGAAAAGCCTTCTTAATCCAGTCTGGTATTGTGGGTCATTCACTATCGGTGCTATCGCAGGGTTACTGGGAGATAAATGGAGCCTGGGCTTTGTTGCAGAGACAGAACATCAGGTCATTCACCATCTAAATGAGCACCTGAGCAAACTACCAAAAAATGATTTACGCAGCGAGGCTGTACTAAAACAAATGAAAACAGATGAGGCTCACCATGCAACAGTCGCACTGGAAAATGGAGGAGCCAAACTACCCTGGCCAGTTAAAAAACTCATGACAGGAATGTCTAAAGTAATGACGACGTCGGCTTATTATATTTAAGGACAAAGGGCTTGCTCAAGACATCTTTCGCTAATTTCATATAACTGCTCAGATTAGAACAGACAAGATAACCAGTCATTTCGCAGCGCTCCTGTCATTTTAAAAACAGAAACACAGCCTTCTCTAACTACAAAAAATCAACAACAAACGTAATATAATACGCTTACCCTACCTCTACCCAGGCTTCACTACGATCTTCTTTTGTATTTTCAATCGGTGGCGCTTTTTCTACACCTACTTCCGCCGTCCAGTGACTGATTTTTTTAAATAATAAGTTTTTATCTACTGGTTTTTGCAAATAATCCTTAGCTCCCAGCTTCAAGCCCCAGGATTTATCTGATTGCTCACTGGAACCACTAATCATAATAATGGGAATATGTCCCGTATCTTTCTGCCGTGTTAAATAACGAGTCGCCTGAAAACCATTAATTTCAGGCATTACGATATCCATTAATATTAAATCAGGCTTAACATGCCTTGCCATCAAGATACCCTGCTTACCATTTTCCGCTGTATACGTTTTCACGCCTTCGGCTTTAAGCATTTTTTCCAGAGCGAAAAGTTGCGTACGTGAATCATCAACAATAAGAATTGTTAACCCATCACGAAGCTTTACCTGCGACGCAGTAGCTGTTCTGGCATGACCAAACCAACGGTTAAGAAGTATATTTTTCATTTTAGTAATAACTCAATTTACATTTAGTCCTTAATAACACGCGAGAGCGGTTAATCCATTACAACAAGATAAACTTGAGGTTCCTTACATTTCAGGAAAACCAATTGTTATAACTGGCCTGTTATGTTCATCTTTATGCGCACGAAAATGCAGATTAACAGGTTCCGGCTGACGTTGTCCGTGCAGGGCACCATTAGAAACACGGTAAACCCGAAAATCATATTCCAGGTCTTCAACCCGCCCATGAAGCGCACTTGCAGCCATAAACAAAACATGTCTCAGACGTTGCAGGACAGCAAGCTCATCATAAGCCCTGCCTTCGTCTGCCATTAATTCAACACAGTCATCCCATACCTGGGTCGACATCAGCACAGGACGCCTGAAGTTAAATAAACGAGCTGTACTGGTAACATCTCGAAGTTCAGGACTCTGATCATAATTCAGTTGTATATTTTCATCTGTAAACATAGCTACCACGTTCGTCTACTCACCAGGATGTTTAATTGTTATCTGCGACTGATTCCGCTCACTTGTACTCGCAACAAGCTTAAGCATCGTTTGCTCAGGGCGACAGGTCGCACCATCATTGGGAACACGATGAACACTAAATTCACATTCCAGATCAACTACACGCCCATGCAATGCACTCGAAGCCATAAATAGAACATGCCTGAGCCGCTGCAAAACAGCCAGTTCATCGATATTTCTACCATTAACCCCTACCAGCTCAACACAATCTTCCCAAACCCGTTCGGTTACAAATACAGAACGATCAAAACTAAAAAGTTTAGCCGTGCTGCTCACATCGCGTTGATATAGAGGTCCTTCCTGAAACTGTGCGTTACTCTGCATGTGTAAAATACCACCTAATACCTCAATAATGACTACCAGTCTAGTACCGGATACAAACAATCGCTGTTAATCGGGTCACAAAAAAGTGCAAATATCACCGTTTACTGAAATTCAGGTACTTTTCCTATTCGATTCAAAATTTTATTGACAGGATTACCCCCTCCAATAAACGCCCCACATGCTCCTAATGTGCATATGATACGACAAAACTGCACGCAGATTAACCCAAATTAAGATTTAATCGATATTTATCATACTTGCAACTATCTGTATTATAGCGCTATACCTCTTTTCTAACGTCATTTGCACATTAACCATTAGCATCTATAACAGTAACTATAATTTTCTCGAATTCTAAACATCAGAAATTTCAATTTCCTCATGAACACCTTTACTCTGTAAAATAGCATCCAGCACATTATCAAGATAAGGCTGTAAATCTTCACTTTCCAACTTTGTACGATCAATATTTTCAAGCCAGCCAAATAATGAAATTTTAAGCTGTTGTTTGTTATGTATATGCTGCTCAATATCAAAAGCTAATCGCTGATACTCTTCCAGAGCGGGTGAAACCCCTACTTTGCTCAACAATTTCTGCACCGGTTTCAACCACTGACAATTGCGTTTATCCAGCCCCAGATCTTCCGCTAATGTATTTATAACGGCCTGGTTGGTTTCATTAATCCACAGACGAAAAGAACAGCTTTGAAGTGAATGATACAGGGGCTCATCCGATATTAAATACACACTCAAATTTAATAAATTGGCCTGAAACTGCACGTCACTGTATTGCCATAGACCGGTTTGCAAAAACTCATATAAGTGAATGTGATTTAAAAACTGGGTTTTATGTAATTGATCCAGTATAAGCACCGTCGACTCTGCTTCACTCTGGGCACAGGCCTCCGTCAAAACCCGATCCAGTGCATCAACAGGGGGCTCTTCAATTATTTCCTCCCCCTCCTGAACACGAATAATCTGCGGAACCGGCCTGTCTTTACCAAACTCATAATATATAAGCTGCGAAACCTGCAACGTTTTCGCCAACGCATGAGCAAAGGCTGTACGCCGCCGTCCACAGTCGCCATCAATATGCATACAGCGAATATGGTCCGCCGGATTATTCAAAAAACACTGCACAGCATGATCATAGCTCTCACCTGAAGTGAAGCCATTTTGCGATAAGAGTGATTTAAGAGGTTTCTTAGGTGAATACATAATTAGTTTTTCGAACAACCATTTGAACCTGTAATTTAAATTTTACTGATTTTAATACTGACATAATATACCTCTACCTTAAATACAAAACAGCCAAATCACCGAGGCATTTCTAGTTTGAACGAATACACTATGACTGATTTTTTACTTAATTCAATAACATTCAGGTAATATCAGAATTACCAATAATTAAGAGTGGATAGATCTATGCCCGACAGTCGTGACCTGGAACTTTTAATTCATGGACATGTACCCATTATCACCATTGAAACACATGAAGAAAGTCGCGCTTTAGACTTAATTATCAACGCTTCACGTAAAGACTTTTTACCCACATTCAAATGGACAGTAACCGATGGCCTACAGCGACTGGATTTAAGCCTGGACCCACAACGCCATGTATCCGACCCTCAGGACGGCCTGAAACACATTAAATCATCCGCACTTCAGGGCGTCTATATTTTGCTGGACTTTGAACCCTATTTACAGGACCCAGTTAACATTCGCCTGTTAAAAGAAATCTCCATGATATTTGATGGCAACAAAGGCAAGCTCATTTTACTCAGCCACCAGTTAAAACTGCCAGGCAATTTACGCCCATTATCATCTCGCTTTTCACTTAACCTGCCTTCTGCAAAAGTGCTGGAAGAAATGATAAGAAATGAAGCCCATAAATGGCAAACATCTGAAAATAAAAAAGTTCGTACCGATAGAGAAACACTGGACAGACTAATACAAAACCTGTCTGGCTTAACACACAGGGATGCAAAACGCTTAATCCGCAATGCCATTATTGATGATGGCGCCATAACAGAATCTGACTTACCTGAAGTCATGCAGGCAAAATACAAGCTACTCAATAAAGATGAAATACTCTCATTTGAATTTGAAACTGCTCATTTTTCAGAATTGGGTGGCATGAAAAAATTAAAAAACTGGCTTAAACAACGCCAGTCTATTTTCACACAATCAGCAGAAACATCACAAACTGCCCACATCGATACACCCAAAGGAATATTATTATTGGGGGTACAGGGTTGCGGTAAAAGCCTTGCAGCAAAAGCAGTTGCAGGTATCTGGGGCGTACCTTTATTACGCCTCGACTTTGGTCGCTTATACGATAAATACGTTGGTGAAACTGAAAAAAATTTACGCCAGGCATTACAGACAGCTGAAGTCATGTCTCCCTGCGTACTGTGGATAGACGAACTGGAAAAAGGCATTTCTTCCGGTAATGACGATCAGGGAACATCAAAACGTTTACTCGGCTCCCTGTTAACCTGGATGGCCGAGAAATCAGCCCGGGTTTTTATTGTTGCCACCGCCAATCAAATTGATGCACTCCCCCCGGAGCTAATTCGCAAGGGCCGATTAGATGAAATTTTCTTTGTCGATTTACCCGATACAGAAACTCGATCCAATATTTTTAAAATCCATTTTGATAAACGTGATGTTAATTATTCACATATAGACATCACTCAAATCGCCAGCACCTGTAATGGGTTTTCAGGTTCGGAGATTGAACAAACTGTCGTTTCTGCAATTTATACTTGCCATAGCGCTAAAGTAGCAATTAACACTGAAGTCATGTTACGCGAAATTGAAAGCACTCGACCACTTTCAGTCGTGATGGCAGAACAAATTCAAGATTTACGTGAATGGGCAAGTGAAAGAACGGTGCCGGTTGATTAACCCTAAAAACTTCGTGCAACGGTAAACCGTCTGCGCAGATCCCGCAGCACAATAAATAACCAGGGCCATAAAATGGCACCGCTTAACGCGGGTAGAAAATACAGATCAATATCCGGCGCCTGTCCTACCATACCACTAACCCAGAGCACCAACACCGACTTAATCAACAACAGCAACAAAACCACCAGGGCCTGCTGAGCAAGCGAAAAAACACGAATACGCTGATACTGGGTATTTATTACAAAAATAACAAGCACCAGCCCCACCGCATGCTGTCCTAAAATAGCTCCCTGAGTTACATCCAGTAAAAGCCCGACAATAAAGGCGACCGTCACGCCGATCTGCTCTGGCATTGCTAAAGCCCAATACATTAATACCAACACCACCCATTCTGGACGCAAATACTCAAGCCATTCAGGCAAAGGCCACATATGAAGCATTAGAGCGACGATCAACGTGGGAATAACAATTCGAAAACAGCTCTGTGAGCGCATTATTGACTCTTACCTTTCACAACAGCCGTTGTTTGCGTATCTGTATCCACTTCTTTTACCTGTAACTTATGCCACACTAGCAATACTTCACGACTCCTGTCCAGATGTGCCACAGGCTCTGCTACCACAGTCGCAAAGGACTCACCCGCAGCGCGCTCAATTGAAGTAATTCGACCGACTGGGTAATTCGGCGGAAAACGCCCCCCCAGGCCAGAAGTTGTAATCACATCGCCTATTTCAAGATCTGCATTATGCGGAATATAACGCAGCTCCAACAACTGTGAGTTACCTGTACCAAATGCGGTGCTACGTAAGCCACTTCGACTTACCTGAACAGGTATTGCGTGGCTTGGGTCAGAAATAAGCAATACCGTCGAAGAAAAGCCACCCATATGAACCACCTGGCCCATCACACCCCAGGCATCGATAATAGGCTGACCAATATATACATCTTTATTACTGCCTTTATTAAGAATAACCTGCTGCTTATAAGGATCTAAATCAATCGCTAATATTTCAGCAACTAACACCAGTTCACCCACTTTAGGCTGGGCACTCAACATTTTTCTTAAACGGTCATTTTCTTTTTCCAGCACACTCAATTTCTGCAAACTCACCTGAGCCCGTAATTGCTGCTGCTGTAATTTACGATTATCATCAAGCAATTGCTGATGGGAACTCAGGGACTCATCACCCCAGACAACAAGGCGCGAAGGAAGATTAATTGTATAGCGAATGGGGTAAACAACATAACTTTCAAGCGCCCCACGCACCGTTTCCAGCGCATGCCAACGATGATCCGCTACCATGACAATAACTGAAGCAATCACCAGTAAAATGGTGCGCAACGTAACCGATGGACCCTGTAAAAATAATGGCTGCATAAAACCGCATCAAGCCTAAAGTTTTAAAACAAAAATTTATTAAAAAAAAACGAATCATAAATTCGCTTATTTTTCACAATATGAGTGTGAATACCAACCCGAACAACCCCAGTTATTACTCAGGTTACCTCGCATATCCTCAGATCAAAACAAAAAATATAAGTTTAAATGCAGGTTTTTAACGCAAAGATTAAAAATACACCAAGGTGATATACACAGTGATTTATTCAATAGCAAAAAAATCACCGCCATGTTCATCTATAAGCTCTAACACGCGACCGCCACCACGGGCAACACACGTCAGAGGCTCTTCCGCCATAATAACGGGCAAACCGGTTTCTTCCATTAACAGGCGATCAAGATCACGTAACAACGAACCGCCACCCGTTAACACGATACCACGCTCAGCAACATCAGCACCCAACTCAGGCGGAGTTTGCTCCAGGGCCGTTTTAACTGCACTAACAATACCATGCAGCGGCTCCTGCAATGCCTCAAGAATTTCGTTACTGTTCAGGGTAAAGCTACGCGGAATACCTTCCGACAGATTACGCCCCTTAACCTCGATCTCTAACAGATCTTTACCTGGGTAAGCAGAGCCAATCTGGTGCTTTATACGCTCTGCCGTTGCTTCACCAATCAACGTACCATAATTACGTCGCACATAAGAGATAATGCCCTCATCAAAGGTATCTCCCCCTATGCGAACAGAAGCCGAATAAACAATACCATTCAAGGAGATAACCGCCACCTCAGATGTACCACCACCGATATCCAGCACCATTGAACCTCGAGGCTCATCAACTGGCATACCTGCGCCAATAGCCGCAGCCATAGGTTCCTCAATTAAATAAACCTTACGTGCACCTGCGCCTGCTGCAGACTCTTTAATCGCTCGTCGTTCAACCTGGGTTGCACCACAGGGTACACATATCAGCACCCTGGGACTTGGACGCAACAGAGCGCTCTCATGCACCTTACGTATAAAGTGTTGCAGCATTTTTTCTGTTATATGAAAATCAGCAATCACACCATCACGCATTGGACGAATCGCCGTAATATTTTGAGGTGTTCGACCCAACATACGTTTAGCTTCATGACCATAGGCTTCAATTGCTTTAGCCCCATTGCCATTTCTATCCTGTCGAATAGCCACTACAGAGGGTTCATCTAAAACGATGCCATTACCCCGCGCATAAATCAGCGTATTAGCTGTACCAAGGTCAATTGAAAGATCATTAGAAAACATGCCGCGAAAGCGTTTAAGAAACATTCGTGTATAAACTCATTTTTTTGTAGGATTTATTAAAGCCAAGCATTACTTTAGACTTTAAATTATGCAATTTAGCGGTACTCTATCAATGAGCACCGATTAGAGCAAGCTTAGCGGTGGCTTAAACACGCATAATATGCTAATTTTGCGCGGTTTTTAACGCATTTGATGTTTTCCGATTGCAAACTCGAAGTTAACATCAGATCAAACCGATATTAATACCATTTTAGGGTATTAACAAACACGGAGAATAATATGTCATTGGGATCCGATGATGTGAAAAGCATTGCACACCTGGCACGCCTTGAAATTGATGAAAAAAATATCGAGGAACATGCAAAAACCCTGAGCAGCATTATAGGCCTGGTAGAAGAAATGAACGCGGTGGACACCACCGGCATAAAACCCATGGCACACCCCATGGATATATCACAACGTCTGCGAGCAGATGAGGTACTGGAAGAAAATCAACGTGAATTATTCCAGAAAGTCGCCCCTGAAACAAAAGACGGCCTGTACCTTGTACCCCAGGTAATTGAATAACTGTTATTTAATGTCACCACAAAAACAGGGTGAGAACAGGGCTACTTTAATTAAAAATAAAATCACCTTATTTCTATAGCAAATCTATTGAGATAAAACAAAACAGAGTGAAGAATATGTACCACACTAAAACACTGAGCGAACTATCGGCCCTGCTTGAAGCAGGTGATGTCACCTCAGTGCAACTAACCGAACATTTTTTACAACGTATCAAGAATCATGATACAGAACTAAACAGCTTTATAACCATAACGGCTGAACCAGCCTTAAAAGCGGCTACAGCAGCTGATGAAAAACGCAAAGCAGGTAAGGCCGGGCCTTTAACCGGAATACCCATTGCTCACAAAGATATTTTTTGCACTAAAAATATTAAAACCAGTTGCGGCTCAAAAATGCTGGATAATTTTGTATCCCCCTATGACGCCACCGTAGTAGAAAAAATGCAACAGGCAGGTATGATCATATTGGGTAAAACTAATATGGATGAATTCGCTATGGGTTCCTCTAATGAAACCAGTTTTTTTGGCCCGGTCAAAAACCCATGGAACACAAAAGCCGTTCCCGGCGGGTCATCCGGTGGTTCAGCCTCTTCAGTTGCGGCACGCCTGACTCCTGCGGCCACAGGAACGGACACCGGCGGCTCAATTCGCCAACCCGCTTCATTATGTGGTATCACCGGATTGAAGCCAACCTATGGTCGCGTGTCTCGTTATGGCATGATCGCTTTTGCATCCAGCCTGGATCAGGCGGGACCAATGGCACAGAGCGCTGAAGATTGTGCATTACTTTTAAATGCCATGTCAGGTTTTGACCCTAAAGACTCGACATCGCTGGAGAAAGATGTACCTGATTATACTGCTGATTTAAATAAACCCCTTGATGGTTTAAAAATTGGCCTGCCTAAAGAATATTTTGATGAAGGGCTAAGTAAAACCACTAACGACATAGTACAAAAAGCAATTGACGAATACAAAGCAATGGGCGCTGAAATAATTGATATCAGTTTACCTAACACCCACCTGGCTGTGCCCGTTTATTATGTTGTTGCCCCAGCAGAATGCTCCTCTAATCTATCACGTTTTGACGGTGTGCGTTTTGGTCATCGCTGTGAAGAACCAAAAGACCTGGAGGATCTGTACAAACGCTCCCGTGGCGAAGGTTTTGGCGACGAAGTAAAGCGTCGAATTTTAATTGGCACCTATGCACTCTCTGCCGGTTACTACGATGCCTACTATATAAAAGCTCAGCAACTACGCCGCATGATTTCAGATGATTTCACCAGAGCATTTGAAAAAGTAGATGTCATTATGGGACCCACTTCACCAGAAACGGCTTTTAATATTGGTGAGAAATCAGATGATCCAATCTCTATGTACCTGTCAGACATTTACACCATTGCAGTTAATCTTGCAGGCTTGCCAGGCATGAGCGTGCCAGCAGGTTTTAACAACAAAATGCCGGTTGGTTTACAGATTATTGCAAACCATTTTGATGAATCCCGCTTATTAAATGTGGCGCATCAATACCAGCAAAAAACAGACTGGCATAAAGCCATACCTGAACAGTTTAAATAATTTTTTGCCATAAGAGACTCTGAACATTCATTACTTATTCATAAAAACACTATGTTCTTCGTACTCTTGTGACCAATCCTTTAAAAAAGAGGCATTCTAATATGGAATGGGAAACCGTAATCGGTTTAGAAATACACGCACAATTGCGCACTAAAAGTAAAATATTTTCATCTGCATCAACCGCATTTGGAGCCGCACCAAACACACAGGCCTGCGCGGTTGATTTAGGACTGCCGGGGGTATTACCTGTCGTCAATGCTGAAGCCATTCGTATGGCAACAAAATTTGGTCTGGCAACAAACTCAGAAGTTTGTAAACATTCTGTATTTGCACGTAAAAACTATTTTTACCCTGACCTGCCAAAAGGCTATCAAATTTCGCAAATGGAATTACCTATTGTTGGCGTAGGCTCCATCGACATTGACCTTGAAGATGGCACAAAAAAAACCATTGGTATCACCCGGGCCCACCTGGAAGAAGATGCTGGAAAATCTTTACATGAAGATTATCAGGGCATGACAGGAATTGATCTGAACCGTGCAGGCACACCCTTGCTAGAAATTGTTTCAGAACCTGATATGCGCTCTGCTAAAGAAGCCGTTGCCTACATGAAAAAAATCCACTCCCTTGTGCAATATTTAGAAATTTGCGATGGCAATATGGCAGAAGGTTCATTTCGTTGTGACGCCAATGTTTCCGTACGCCCAAAAGGCCAAAAAGAGTATGGTACCCGTGCAGAACTGAAAAACATTAATTCTTTTCGTTTTGTTGAGCGCGCAATCAACCTTGAAGTTGAACGTCAAATTGAAGAAATTGAAGACGGTAGAAAAGTTGTTCAGGAAACACGACTCTATGATGCTGACAAGCATGAAACCCGTTCTATGCGCTCCAAAGAAGAAGCAAACGATTATCGTTATTTTCCTGACCCGGACTTATTACCCGTCGTACTCGATGATGTCTACCTTGAAGAAGTGCGTAAAACATTACCTGAATTACCCGCAGAAAAATCAACTCGCTTTGTTAATGACCTGGGCCTTAGTGAGTATGATGCCGGCATTCTAACCACATCTCGTGAACTGGCTGATTTCTTTGAAGCCGTTATAAACGAATCCGTAGAGGCCAAATTAACAGCCAACTGGATTATCGGCGATGTATCTGCACGGTTAAATAAAGAAGATTTAAGTATCACCGATTGCCCCGTATCGGTTATACACTTAGCCGGCATGTTAAAACGCATTGAAGACAACACCATCTCCGGCAAAATAGCCAAAGATGTTTTTGATGGCATGTGGAAGGGCGAAGGCGATGCCGATACGGTTATTGAAAAGAAAGGTTTAAAACAAATCACCGACAACTCTGCGATTGAAGCGATTATTGATGAGGTGATTTCCAACAGCCCGAACCAGCTTGAACAATATCGCTCAGGTAAAGATAAGTTATTCGGTTATTTTGTTGGCCAGGTTATGAAAGCCTCACAGGGCAAAGCCAATCCGGCACAGGTTAATACAATCCTTAAAGACAAACTAAAATAAAGATTAAGCGGCTATTTTACAGGCCTCATAATTACCCCCTGTAGCCAATCACAGCCTGCAGGGACAGAGCAGATAAATTCTGCACAAGTAATCATGACCTGTACTATAAAACCGGGGTAATATTAAACATTAAAACAGTGACTCTAAACCTCATGCCAGACAACGACTTACTCCACCGATTTATCATTGAAAACACCCGAATACGAGGAGAAGTCGTACACCTGAATGCCACATGGAAAGCGGTACTCGAACGTTATGATTATCCAGAAAACGTACAACACATTTTAGGTGAAGCCTTTGCTGCCTGCGCCTTATTATCGGCCACAATCAAATACGAAGGCTCATTAATCCTACAGATCCGTGGCAGCGGCCCACTACACTTGCTCGTTGTACAATCAACATCTGAAGGCACCTTACGTGGCCTTGCTCGCTGGAATGATGATGTACCCAAAGATGACCTAAAAAAAATATTTGGCACTGCTCAAATGGTCATCACCATAGAGCCGCCCTCTGGCGAACCCTACCAGGGCATAATTGCATTAGAAGGAAAACAGATACAGGATGCTATTGAAAGTTACTTCAAACAATCCGAACAACTAAACACCCGACTCTGGCTGGCAGCCAATAAAGATACGTGCACCGGCTTCCTTTTGCAGGAACTACCTGAAACTAAAAATGGCATTTTCAGCACACCCGATGAAGATCGTAACAACTGGGAACATGCGCAAGCCTTAAGTAATACGCTAAGTCGTGACGAATTATTAAGTCTATCAACTAAAGAAATTCTTCATCGATTATTTCACGAAGATGACATTCGCCTGTTTGAACCATCACCTATCAGCTTTCGTTGCAACTGCTCAAATGATCGCATTAGTAAAATGATTTTTTCTTTAGGGCTGAACGAAGCTCGCAGTATCATTTCAGAACAGGGAAAAATCCAGGTTGATTGTGAATTTTGTAACGCACAATATAATTATGATAGCATTGACGTAGAAAACCTGTTTGCATCAAACACCCTGACAAATGGCCCAACAACACACCATTAAAGGTTTATTGAATGTCTATAACACAAAATTTTGACAGTGAGAATCACAAGCTGGTCATTACCGTCACCGGCTCATTTAATTTTTCTGAATACCGCTCATTTCGAGATGCTTATAAAAATATAACAGCCGACAAAAAACTGGATATTTCCGTTAATTTAAGCCAGACCGAATACATGGATTCATCTGCACTTGGTATGCTGCTATTACTGGATGAACACTTCAATACTCAACGAATTAATATTGTAAACTGTTCCGATTATATCAAACAGGTTTTCAATATTGCTAACTTTTCACAAAAGTTCAATATATCCTGAATTACTATGAGCGGAACAAAAAAAACAGACGCTTTTTTACAGCGCGCCATAGAGCTTGCCATTCAATCCGCAAAACAACAAGGCGGCCCTTTTGGCGCGGTCATAGTTAAAAACAATAAAATAATCGGAGAGGGCTATAATCAGGTCACTAAAAACTGCGATCCATCAGCTCATGCTGAAATCATTGCTATACGTGAAGCCTGTAAAAACATTAACGACTATCAATTAAACGACTGCACTCTTTATTCTAGCTGCGAGCCTTGCCCTATGTGTATGTCTGCTATTTACTGGGCACACATTCCTGAACTAGTTTATGCAGCAACCGCTAATGACGCAGCAAAAGCCGGATTTGATGATCAGTTCATTTATGACGAACTAGCAAAACCCGCATCTCAGAAAAGCATTTCAATAAAGCACATCAAACACAACGACGCCAATAAAAGCTTTGATGAATGGCTATCTAACAACACTCGAAAAGAATATTGAAAATAAGAAAGTGCCCTGCGCTTTCTTATTTTCTCCTGTTTATTTTACCTTACTTCTTTTTTCTGTAAAAAATTTATAATTATTTTAATCATTATAAACAGGTATCTTTAAATAACGCTTCCCATTCGATTCTTTTTTCGGTAACTGACCTGCTGTTAAATTCACCTGTACACCCTGATAAATCAGTTTGGGTAACGGCAGCTTACTGTCTCTTTTTTCCATAAATTCAACATACTCAGCTTCGCTACGGCTTTCGGGTAAATCTACATTTGATTTTTTACTTTCCCCAATTGTAGTAAAAGTCTGTAACGCTCTATTTTCTGGGTAATCATGCCCGGGAAACACTTTTGTGTCATCTGGTTGCGTATATAATTTCTGCGTTACAGAATGAAATAAGTCTTTTGCACTGCCTTTCGGAAAATCACATCGGCCCGTACCGATATCAGGAACAAATAACGCGTCGCCGGTAAATAAGTTATTTTCTATTTTATAAGTTGTACATGCAGGTGTGTGTCCAGGCGTATGCAATACATCGATTTGAATAGTACCAGCTATTAATTGTTCACCCTCTTTTACCAGCACATCAAAATCACTACCATGGGTATCAAAATCATCACCTAAATTAAACACCTGCTTAAATGTTTCCTGCACCACAGTAATCGCTGAATTAATAACCAGAGGGGCATTATATTTTTCTTTCAGATATTGCATACCGCTTAAATGATCCGCATGTATATGGGTATCTAAAACATAATGCAAATTCAGCTTATGCTCACTAATAAAACCATCCAACGTATGTAAGCTATCTTTATATGTACGCCAGCCCCTTGTATCCAGATCCAGAACAGCATCGAACACCACAGCATCCTTACTTACAGCATCAAAAACCAGATGTGTAAAGGTAAATGTCTGCTTATCAAAAAATGTTTTTACTTCTACCATGACAACTCTCTCAAACTAAAACAAAAAAAATTTCTATATGTAAATATTAAATAATTAAATCTTCGGTGTTATATCCAGTTAATCTACCCAGCCTAATATACTAGACAGAAGCTGTGCCGCATGATTTCGATCACTAAATAAATGATCCGCTCCATCAATCTGACATAAAAATTTTTCACCCCCCGTATATTGCAATATCTGCTGCGCAGCTTCTAAGCCAACAAGCGTATCATCACCAGCGCTCACTGCCATAATAGGTATATCACAATCAGTCATCTGCTGATCCATATTATAAGAGCGCACATCACTCACAAAAGCAGGTTTAACAGGGTAAGCTCTCCCCGCAACCATAATTTGCGCATTCTCTCCACGCTGTAAATCAACCATCGCCGAGCCAAAATGATGTAATACATGAGCCGGAGACGCTGGAGATGCCAACGTAATAATCTTCTCTATATGCGAAAGAGAGAAACAGGCATTTTGTGTGACTGCCAGGCTAGCCGTTCCCCCCATACTGTGCCCAATTAGAATACTGGCTGGCTCATAATGCTCTGACAGCCAGTCTGCTGCACATTCAATATCCTTTACCATGCTACGAAAATGCGTATCCGCAAATTCACCTTCACTATAACCCAGCCCGGTAAAATCGAATGACAATACAGCAAATCCAGCCTTTGCCAGACCTCGACTTAAACGAGCAGTAGTAATTATCTGCCTGGTACAGGTAAAACAATGACTCACTATAATGTATTGCCTGGGCACAACATTCAGAGGGAAATCCAGATTACCCTCCAGTTTACTGCCATCAAAACCTGAAAAGTGCACTGCTTTAGACTGTATTTTAAAATTTTCTGGCATCTTTCTTACTTTATTCCAATATTTCACTAAATACATTTTTACATATATTTCAATAAGGTAGCACGCAATAAAACAAGAAAGCTGGTTCAGTCATCAAATAAGTAAAACTAATTCACAAATAATCAGCCTTAAGGGTTTTATTGCAGCATAAAAATACTATATAATCGCGCGCCTAATTAGGATAGATGATAGAGATACACCTACTCTGATTCATTCTATACCTGTAACCACCCGCCCAAAAAAATAATAAGCAGGGTTGTTAAAAATACAGAATTTCTTACTTTATATGGAGACATCAATGTCTAACTCAACTAAAAATGACGATTGCGGCAAATACGCCTATGCCATTACGCAAACCGGCTTCAAAGGCGGAATGATTATGGATGACAACGGTGATGCAATTCACATCACTGACAATCATATTAAAAATGCAATTAATCAGGTACATGAAGCCTGGGATGCAAATCGTGATGCCAAACAGTCAATACTGCGTTAACGATACCCCTCCCCTGGGATTAAAAAGCCTCCTGAATTTATTTAAGGAGGCTTTTTTATGTTTGCATAAATTGCGACCCTGCTCTACTTTCAACCCTCTAAACATTGATAATTTTTCTTTTAGCCGGAAGTAAAACACAATTTAACCTCTGAGTGACGCCTGTCAAATAATGTATAGGGACAGATAAAAACAAACCTTTGCACAGCAAAGACCTGAAGTCAGCCCCTGTATATTTCAATTTTTTAATACTCAACTCTAATCCTGCTAGCACTTACTCAAGGCCAAGCACCTCTTATTTAAATAACGAGCAATGCCAGAGCCACAACTATTTAACCCATTTGTACAAACTGATAAACCATGCTTTTGATTCACCTTAAAGCGTCATCCTGAGTGAATGCAAAGAATCTAACTACCCGGGCATTCAAGGCCCTCGCATTCGCGCAGAATGACAGCTATTCAAAGACGCCAATAATTCAAATCTATTTTTATCTGTGTATTTTTTAAAACCATTGTTTATCCTATGCTGAAACTTTAGCAAATATCATTAAATTCTATTCCCGCAATAATCAAAGGGACAATCCCCACTAAAAAATAATAACTTTTACACCCAAAAACATAATCAACATTTAATTAAAAACAATAATCGTAAAATCCTGTAAATTCAGGGCATTATAAAAATTCAAAAGAAAATACTTCATCACAATTTATCATAAAAATATCAATTAATATTTTTATGATTATTTAACCTGTTTTGAAAATTAAAAAATATTTTTTGAAAATTTATTTTTTAGTTGACGCTATTAATTTATGAGTGTAGTGTCATGACAAATAAAAACTATAAAAATAGTTAGACGATCTTCTTAAAAACATTGGCGTATTGCTATAATGAATGTGACGATTTTATTAAATATTTTAATCTATAAAATTACACATTTAAAAAACAAAACGATAAAAATAACTAAAGTTACGGGGTAATACTCGGCCTTAGTTATTAACAGGAACCAATATAAAATACAGGAGTAACACAAATGATCATCCATACATAACCCACTCAGCTCTATCCCTGTTAAGTTTTAATTTTTTCGTTAAAAATACTTTCACAACTGTATTTTAGTGTTCTTGTGCTCGTGTTTTTAAAAAACTTAATTTTAAAAATACAAATAACAATATAAGCAAATGCAAACATTCATTTGTATACGAATACTCTCGGCCTTAAAAAAGAGATTTTCATTTTATACAAATATCTAGAGGAACGATGATGAGCAATATAGAAATAAATACTGAGTCCATTAAAGACTCAAATCACACCTGCACTTCAAGACGGCATTTTCTATTAGCTGGAGCCAGCACTATTATCTTAACAACCGTCCCCGGTATCGCTGGCGCAATGAAGCTACAGGTAAAAGATTATCCAAGAATAAAAATTGGCTCTGTCAGCACATTAAAACAGGATGAAGCTGTTGACTTTATGTACCCCCCTGAAAATCCTGTATCCACTTTTGTACTGGTTAAGCTAGGAGAAGCCGCAGGTGGTGGTGTTGGCAAAGATAAAGACATTGTCGCCTTCAGTAATTTATGCACCCATATGGGAGGCCCACTCAATGGCACCTATAAGCCCAAACATAAAGCAATGGGCCCCTGCCCTTTACACTTAACCACTTTTGATTTAAGCCGTCATGGCATGGTGATCTCAGGTCACGCAACAGAAAGCTTACCCCAGGCACGCCTGGAGATCGTTGGCGACAATATTTATGTTACCGGCATTATGGGGCTGATCTATGGCCACACCTCAAATATTTCTTAAAGGAGTAATTATATTATGAGTAATAAATCAGATAGCACACCTGTTGATAAAGTGCCTCTCCCCCCAAAAGATGCAGAAATTTTTACGACTGCATGTGATTACTGCATTACGGGTTGCGGCTATAAAGTTTATCGCTGGCCTGTCGGTAAAGACGGTTCAGCCAAAGCAGAAAATAATATATTTGAAATGGATTACCCGGTTGCCACATTAAGCGGTGGCTGGATCAGTCCTACGCAACACAATATTGTTTCGGTTAATGGCAAGCCACACAATATCGCAATTATTGGAGATCGCGATACTGAAGTCGTTAACGTTGGCGGTGATCATAGTATTCGCGGCGGTACGATTGCACAAAAGTGCTACAACCCTGACACCCTCACCCATGACCGTTTGAAATACCCCATGATTCGTATTAATGGAAAACTGGAGCGCGTTTCCTGGGACGATGCTATCGATATTATGGCCGAAGTTTCCAAATATGTAATAGACACCCGAGGCAAATCGGCCTGGGCAATGAAAATGTTTTCTTATCAATATTGGGAAAACACCCATGCACTCACAAAACTGGCTTTGCGTGGTATTGAAACCCCCGCATGGGCCGTGCATGATCAGCCAACAGGCCATGGCCCAGACACACCTGGCATGTCCGACGCGGGTATTGATAACTTTTCCCCCGCCTATGAAGACTGGTCTGCTGCTGATGTTCTATTTGTTGCTGGTACAGATGCATTTGAATCCAAAACCATTATTTTTAATGAATGGATACTGAAAGGCATTAATAACGGAATGAAAGTAATCTCAGTGGTTCCGCGAAAAACAGCGGGGGTTGCCTACGCCGAAGCAAACGGTGGAATGTATTTAGAAATAAACCCGGGTACAGACGTTTTATTATTAAATGCCATGGCTAGAATCATTGTAGAAAATAACTGGGAAGACTCAGAGTTTGTTAACAAATGGATTAATAACCGAACTGAGCGTGATAAAGAAGTTTTTCAGGCTGATGGTTTCGATGATTTCAAAGAGTGGATTACCCAATACAAATATGCTGAGCTGGACATAGCGGCTGAAAAAACCGGCATCCCGGCTGAACAAATTTTCAAAGCGGCTGAAATGATTGCAAAACCCAAAGCTGATGGCAGCCGCCCTAAAACGTCATTTGGTTTTGAAAAAGGCCTGTACTGGTCAAACAACTACGGCAACACCGCCGCCATTACCGCATTGGGTTTAATTTGTGGCGCGGGTAATCGACCTGGGCAGGTTATTGGCCGCTTTGGTGGTCACCAGCGCGGCATGATGCCCGGCGGCCAGTACCCAGAAGCCGAAGCCCCGGAAAAATTTCCTGGCTGGAAAAAACAGGGCATTGATCTGGATCGCTGGGTAGAAGAAGGCAAAGTCGGTTTTGTCTGGGTTGTTGGCACCACCTGGACTCACGCCATGGTTGCATCCAAACGCTTAAGCGAAACCCTGAAAGCCCTGACCAGTGATCATTCCATTCGCCCGAGCAAACTCAATAAAGAACATATTATCGAAACATATAAAAGGCGCATTGATAGAGGCGGCATGGTGATGGTTGACCAGGATATATACCCGGTTAAACCCATTAATACTGAATTTTCCGATATTGTTTTACCTGCCGCCGGTTGGGGTGAAGAAGACCTGACACGTGCTAATGGGGAACGACGCATTCGACTCTACTCCAAATTCAATGACGCTCCGGGTGAAGCCAAACCCGACTGGAAAATTGCTGCCATGTTTGCACAACGCATGGGCTTAAGTGGCTTCGACTGGAAAGATAGCAATGACGTCTTTGAAGATGCTGCTTTTTATAACAGTGGCCGTCGTACCAGTTATGTTGCACTGGTTGAATATGCACGCTCTAAAGGACGCCGTGCTCATGATGTATTAAGAGACATGGGCACAACAGGCATTCAGGCACCTGTTCGTTGGGAGGATGGTAAATTAATCGGCACCAAACGCCTGCATGACAGCACATTAAAAACAGGAACCCCCAGCGGTTTAACCGTGATCAACCCAAAATGGTTACGTAAGTTTAAAACCAAAACCGGACGCGCTAATTTATTAAAAGCGAACTGGGAAATGTTTGGTGATTACTGGGAGTTTATGAAACCCAAAGGCAACGAACTCTGGGTGACTACCGGACGCATTAATGAAATCTGGCAATCCGGTTTCGATGATCAGATGCGCCGACCCTACATCCGACAACGCTGGCCTGATAACTGGCTGGAAATCCATCCTGATGATGCAAAAAAACGCGGCATTGAAAGCGGTGATCAGCTTGTTATTTCCAGTGACCGAATTCCAATTGAAGTCGGCGGGTACTCAAACTCAGACAAAGATGCAAAAGTTCGTGGTGTGATTCCACTACAGGCCAGTGATGATCTTGTTGAACAAGATCCTTTACAACAACTGGTCGATAATGAATACAGAGGCGCAAAAGGCATCCATGCAAGAAACACCGATAACGCAGACATTACAGAACCTGACCCACTACTCAGTTTTTTAGGTGATCAGAAAACAGGACCCAACCCCAAAGAAAAGGACAACCCTATGAATCCTGATATTGAAGAACTTGACCCGCTTATGAAAAATCTGGAATCGGCCATTGGCCTGGGCTGGGAAGACGTTAAACATATGACCTTTTCTGAAATGCAGAAAAACGGCTATGTAGAGTACGACAGCGCCAGTTTTGAAGCCGTTGCCATAGTCACCGACGCGGTAAAAAAAGGCGTTACATTTACCTACTTTAATATGCCATCAGCTAAAGGCATCACCAACTCACTGGCAGGACGCATCCTTGACCCGATTAGTCAGCGCCCACGCTATAAAATAGCCAGAGGCATAATTAAAAAAGTGGGGGAATCAAAGTACAAGCACTCGTTTTCTGAGATGAGTTTTAAATCACGCAGCATTACATAACAGGAACACTTAATACTGGAAATAATAATCTCATTAAAAATTTAGTAAATTATTTTTTTATGTTAACTTATTTTTTTCGAGATCATTTCCTACAAAGTGCATTCAAGTTGTGATACTGGAATACGAATTGAAACGACTGAAATCGACCAACACTTAAATCTAAACTGAACCCGTTCTCAGGAGAACACAATGAAAACAAAACAGTCAGCCTTATTCGTAATTATTTTATTTTCCTTATTTCATAGCTTAAACGTAAATGCTAAAGACCCAGCCAATACGGCTAACGAAATTGAAACCCCGGACGCTCTGTTACAAAATGTCGCCCCTAAAGATAAAAAAGTAAAATACGGTGATTCTGATATCAGTATTTCACCAAACGGCAAAAAAGAAAATGCATTAGTAGCTCCAGACCCTCTCGAAAGGCAACTTGAAGCTAAAAAGAAAAAGCAAAAAGATCAACCTGTTTCTAAAAAAATCAAAAAAGCCAGGGACACGAAGATAAAAAAGACCCAGAAGCCCAGGCCCGATCAAAACATAGAAACACCTGATCCACTGTTAAATTTTTAACTGCATAAATATTTAAAGCTATATTTTTTTAAACGGCATACTTAACAGAACCCGGGGTTATATGAATGAATTCAGCCTGCTTCATTACAGGCTGTCCTACTATTTTTATAACCTGGAGGTGTAAAATGAAAAACAAACTATTACCGATTACAACTGGTATTGCACTGGCACTCATTAATGGCAGCGCTACAGCAAAATCAACCATTGGCGGCATTGTTTTTACAAATGTATTTACAGAAAACAATGAAATAAAAGACTCCGCAGGAAATACAACATCTGATCTTAAAAAAACCAGATTAGAAGTCGCTGACAATTCTCGTTTTCGTGTGCGCTGGGATAACGAAGACAATGTCAGCATGTATGTTGAAATGGCGGTGAAAAATTCCGATAACACCGTACGTCATGCATATGGAAAATGGGACTTTAGTGAAACCGGGCAACTTCTTGCGGGTCAAACCTCTACACCCTTTGCCCCCCTGAACCCAAATGTCGCCATGGTCAATAACTCCGGTGACAACTACGGCAATATCAATGCCGGGCGCCTGTCCCAGGTTCGTTATACCTATAAATTTTTAAATCGTCAGGGCGCTTTAGCCGTTGCTCTGGTTGACCCCACTGTAAAAAACGCTCCCAATGATGCGGAATCAGAAACCACATTACCACGCCTGGATATGGGTCTGGCCTACAAAACCTTCGACTGGCAACTGTTTCCCAGCCTGTTTATTGCCAAACAGTCATTCGAAGGAGAGGACGATGTAACCGCAACAGGTATTTCGATTGGAGCAAAAACGGCTGTAGGTTCAGTTACCTTTGCAACTGAAATAGGTGCAGGCCAAAACTGGGGCAATACCACTCAAAAAATCGGCGGTTTAAACAACATAACAGATGCCACCAAAACCGCAGGTGAAGACGCTGATGTTTTACAGTACTGGATGGATATAGGGTTTAGATTTACCGGTGACGAAACCAAAGGCGCTATTCACTTTATCTACGGCTTTTCCGGTGTAGAAAAAAGCAATAGCGTCGACACAGAAAGCACCATGATTGGCTTAAGCATGCCAATTGACCTTCCCTGGATTGCCCGCGGCTTTAGAATCCGACCTGAAATTTTTACCTTTGAAGATAAAGATAACAATACAGCGGCTGAAACCAGCAACACCATTGCAGGCGTTCAATTACAGTACACATTCTAAGCACGCCTCTCCCTTAGCTTTGCTCATTTTTTACACGGCTCTCACATAGCATGTGATCTCATAAGACCAGCCTCATTTGAAGCTGGTCTTTTTCTTTAGATAAAAAATTTAAATTCCATTTTTCTCTTAAATTCTCTGATTAAAAGATATTAAGTTAAGACACCTAAATTTTCACTTAACGCGCAATTACAACATCAACACCAAAGCCTGATCTAGATCTAATAGAAAGCAGGTACAAGACAGCAAAAGAAATACATAATAAACTGGAAGCAGAAAATTCGAACTTCATTAAAAGGTATCTTAAAAAACACCTTAACAAAGCAGACAATAAGAGACTAATATTATGTCAAATCTAAATTATACAATCAGTAACGGTAATGTTTATGACGACATCGGCCTTGATGATTCTGCTGAAATGAAAATGAAAGCACAAGCTGTCATGATTTTATCAAAAGCTATTACAGACAATGGTATGACACAAGCTGAAGCAGCCACCGCACTAGGTATTGATCAACCCAAAATATCTAAAATACTGCGTGGTCAATTTCGCAGCCTGTCATTAGATAAAATATTCAGTTATCTCACTGCGCTTGATAAAGATATAAATATTACTATTTCTGAAAAGTCAGAAGACATAGGCCATATACATTTTGCATGAGAAATTAATCTTTATTGATATCCGCTGCCCGAGCTTTATTTTCACCATTTTTGTGCCTTTTTTTAAAATGCAATAAAGCTGGCTCAAGCCGTAGCCCTGCGGGGTTTCATGATTTAAGGCTATTGCACACAATGCAATGTTATAACGGGATAGTGATAAAGATAGCAGCAGGGCGGTTTTATACATTGCACAAGGCGGTGAAAAGTGACGCTGAAAGTGATACAAAACAGGTATGTTTTACCCTGTAACACTAGAAAGACATTCGTATTCTATAAAACCAGATTAGACTTAAAACGCCCGAAAGGCTTATGTGACATAGATATATATGAAAAAGTGGTGGCCGAACCTGGAATTGAACCAGGGACACGCGGATTTTCAATCCGCTGCTCTACCGACTGAGCTATTCGGCCATTTTGAACTTTTTTGCATGCTTTCAGCAAGACGCTGATTCGCAAAGAGGGCGTATTAGACAAGTTCAGGCGAGCTGAGTCAAGTAAAAATATTAGCAAATGAAGCCTGAGTACAGGCTAAATGCCTTTCCCGCATAAAAAATCTATGCATAAGAACTCGCCTGATACGCCTTTTTATTAACTTGAGGGCGGTACAAAGCCTTCTGGAGCGGCGACACCTTTTTCACTGAAAAAGAATTTTTCCATTTCGTCTTCCAGGAACTTGCGCGCTTTGGGTTCAATCGGTGTTAATCGGTACTCATTAATTAACATCGTCTGGTGCTGCAACCACTCAGCCCATGCCTCTTTTGAGACATTATTATAAATTTTTGCACCCAGATCACCTGGATATGTTGGACGCTCAAGGCCTTCTGCTTCACGCCCTAATTTTACACATTGCACCATACGGCTCATGGTTATTCCTCGTTTAAACGGTTTAACAAACTGGTAACCGGAGCAGCTAATCCTAATGATGGCTGCTGACGATCATTCTGGCAGGCTTTATACCAGACTCTGCGCTGCGCTTCCATCACACTTTGATCAGGGGTATTCACCTCAACAATGCAGGGCGTTATATCCAGATGAAAATGACTGAAGGTATGGCGCACCACGGGTAGCTCTTCACTGGTATCAATATCAAACTGGTAATGAATATTACACCAGTCTGCTACCGATTCAATAAGCGGCATTTCGGGCAGGCTCCACAGACCACCCCAAATACCCGTAGGCGGGCGTTTTTCTAACAATATATGCCGTTCACTATTACGCAGTAACAGCATTCGTACAGCCTTAACCGGCAGGGTTTTTCTGGGCTTTGGCGTGGGCAATAAGGCAACCTGCTGTGTCGCATAAGCCACACACTCTTTATTTAACGGGCACAGCTCACAATCGGGCTTAGAGCGCCTGCACAGGGTTGCACCTAAGTCCATAATAGCCTGGGTATAGTCCGCTAACTGTTTTTTCGGTGTATGTTGCTCGGCAAATAACCAGAGCTGATCCTGCACTTTTTTCTGCCCTGTCCAGCCATGCACGGCATGAAAGCGTGCCAGCACACGCTTTACATTGCCATCGAGAATGGCGTGTCGCTGTCCTTCTGCCTGAGCTAAAATAGCGCCTGCTGTGGAACGCCCCACGCCGGGTAATGCCAGCACATTATCAAAATCCAGGGGGAATTCCCCCCCATGCTCATCACGCACCTGCTGCGCCGCTTTATGTAAATTACGCGCTCGGGCGTAATACCCTAAACCAGACCAATGATGCAGAACATCATCTTCGTGCGCATCAGCCAATGCCTGTACATCAGCAAAACGTTGCATAAATTTTTCATAATAGGGTATAACCGTTTTTACCTGGGTTTGTTGTAACATAATTTCTGACACCCAGACACCATAAGCACTGCGGTTTTGTTGCCAGGGTAAATCTTTTCTGCCGTGCTGCTCATACCAGTTTAATAATTTTTTTGAAAATATATTTATTTATAAATCACTTTTTACAGATAATATCAGAACAATTTTTTTAATTTATCTTTTAGCTTTTTCTTTATTTTTTTCTTCTGCTTTTTCTTTTCCTGTTTAACCTTTTTCTTAACTTCTTTTTTAGCCTCTGCCTTTAGCGTTTTGCCCACACTTCTCAACCAGACTTTTGAATCAACACTAATGCCTGGCTGTGAAAAGCCGCCCCTAATAAACACCGGCATAGGGATATCCAATAACCGTTCTGCTGCTGTTTTTGTTGTAGCCTGGTTTATATCAATAACCAGTCGATAATCCAGCTTTTCAGTCGGCAGATTTATTTTTCCAGCCCCCGTTATTTTAAAGCGCGAAGAATCAAGCAACAGATCTTTATTTTCAACCACACCCTTTCTAATTACGCCAGATGCACTGGCTACCTTAAGCGCTGTTGTTTCTTTGGGCTTATACTCACCTCGCCAGCTTTCAGGTAGTGTCTGCTTCTTTTCCTCCAGATAACCCACAACACCCTTGCGCACAAAGTACTCCACATCAACGCCATGTAATTTGGCTGCACCCATTTTCATATTAAACTGCCCATTACTCCCTGCGATTAACTGATTAACGGACTGACCACTGGTTTTTAAATTCAGTGCCATATTCATAACGCCACTCATAGAAACATTTTTTTCACCCGATAAGTCCTGTAATATCGGGTTTATAATTGAATCGCCATTTAAATTTTTACCTTTAAATTTAAACTGATAGCGAGGCGTGTTTTTGCGAACGTCCAGTTGCACCGAAGATGTGATGTTCCCCTTTAATAGCTGCGCATTTAACACGGGCATTCTGATTAAACCGTCTTTAGCTAGCATTTCCATTTTTAAATTTGATATGGACTGCTCAAAAGCATTAATAGAATCAATATTCAACACTCCATTAACATTCAGTGACCGAAGCAAAGGCGTGGGCAGTGTTATTGGTATATCAGCATTAGCATTTGCAGCTACTGGCAATGAACTTTGTTTGGCAGGTGTCGTCGGTTCAGTTGCTGGTGGCAAATAATCATCCAGATTAATCTGGTCGATATTAATGGTATAATTAATTTCTGGTTTTTCAAAATTTTCCACTTCAATGCCCGCAAGCAGCATCGTCTTGTCCAGCTTTAACTTGAGATTTTTTATTTGTACATTTTCATTACTTGCAATTACATCAAAGTTTAAACTTGCCTTTTTTAATGCATTTTTATTTTTTGTTTCCGGCAATTCAATTGCCATTTTTTTAGCCAGTTCCTGAGGATTAAAATCATCTAAATTAACCTGCCCCTTTATATTAGGCGAGGACAATACATCTGTTGCAGCTAACTTCGCCTGCATACTAAGCCCCATCGTTTCAAATACTAGTTTTTCTATTTTTGCTGTTTGATTTTTTAAATTAATATCAGCATCACCCTTTAAACTGGATGTTATTTTTTCACCGGGAATCGCTTTGCCCTGCGCATTAATCTCCAGCACATACGCCGGCACAACAAAATGCTGTTTTTTCAAATCCGCATCAAGCTGCGCATCCAGGCTTAAGCGTAATTTTTTTAACGCATCCTGTTCCAGTGCAGTATCAACTAACACATTTAGATTCGTTAATTTAAGTTGCTGAGTGGCCAGATCAAACTCAATACTGGTTTTCAACTCGGTAATCACTCTGGCCTCAGGTTCTGACAAATTAATTAATGCGGATAAATTTACCGGCAAGGGCTTACCCTGACGAATAGCACCCGTATTTAAATTAAATTTTTGTACTTTAATAGCCTGCCCACTAATAGCATCACTCCAGTTAATACTGGCATCTTTAATTTCCACACCATTGATTAATAAAGCGGCCAGTGGGTCAGTTGATACAACTTCTTTTGTTTTTTCCGGGCTGACTGATTTTTCTGCCTTATTCCCGGCTAACGCCGCCTGCTTCTCAAGAATATCATCCCAGTTCGTCTTTGCCTTTTTATCCTGTTCAAGATGCAACTCAAGCCCATGCAATCGCAAGGTATCTATGTGTATTTCCTGTTTAAGCAGGGGCAGCAATTCAACGCGCACATCCAGGCGTTCTATTGTCAGCATGTTATCCGCTTTAAACCCCTTTGCATTACTCAGGGATATTTGCTGCAACTCAATCCCTAACCAGGGAAATACCGATGGCTTGATATCATCAAGTGTAAACTCACGACCCGTTTGCTGTTTAACCTGCTCACTAATCAGGGGCTTGTAATCATTAGCATCAAACGTTGCAATAAAAACACTGGCGCCAATAACAAGTAATAAGGCAAAGCCAACAAGAATATATAAACTGATTTTAAAAAATTTCATTCTGTTCTCCGAACAGTTACAATATTTAACCGGTAATGCGATGTTAGCTTAAATAACCTGAGACCCATATGAAAATACTCGATTTCTTTTTTGATGCCTACGACAATTTGCGAAATCTCCTGCTGAGGCGCACGGGTGGCAACGCCAGCCAGGATAATGAAAACCTGGGACTGATTGCTCGTTTTATTCCTTTACTACTGGCATTACTCATATTAATCACACTCATCTTCGGCTTTTTGTGGAATATTGAACCCAATGCATTTGATCCTGTACAACGAGCTGTCTCATTATCTGAGGAACGTGGCGAAAAAATGGCCACTGGTTACATCACAACCACAGCTTTAATCGTTACAGCCGAAACCTTACTGGATAAATCCGGTGGCTACCTTAGTAATGATATGACGCCACCGAGCATATTTATGGACAATATCCCCAACTGGGAGTTTGGTGTGTTAACACAGATTCGTGATTTAACACTGGCTCTACGTAACGATATCACCCGTTCACAATCACAATCGATTGAAGACATAGATATAATTAAAGCAGATAACAAGTTTCGTATTGATTCAGACTCATGGTTGCTACCCCCTGCCGAATCAGAATATCGCACTGCCATCAATTCACTTTACAGCTATCTTGGCCGACTATCGGACAAAAACACACAGGATGGTCAGTTTTATGCCCGTGCTGACAACTTGAGCGAATGGCTAGGCCTGGTTTCTAAACGCCTGGGAAGTCTGTCTCAACGCCTGAGTGCCAGTGTTGGTCAGGCACGCATAAATACTGACCTGGCAGGTGATGCAAATGCGCAACAATCAACACCTTCAACAAATATTATTGAAGTAAAAACCCCCTGGCTTAAAATCGACGATGTTTTCTTTGAAGCACGGGGCAGTGCCTGGGCCCTGAGCCAGCTATTAAAAGCCGCTGAATCTGATTTTCAGGATGTTCTCAACAAAAAAAATGCCCGCGTCAGCCTGCAACAGATTATTCGTGAACTGGACGCCACACAGGAAACAGTATGGAGCCCGATAATACTAAATGGTGGAGGCTTCGGCGTGTTTGCAAACCACTCGCTGGTCATGGCAAATTATATTTCCAGAGCCAATGCGGCGGTCATTGATTTACGTATGCTTTTGAAACAGGGGTAGGAATAACCCGCAATCCAGAACAGTTAAACGGCACGGGTATGATGGATGCAATGCGTCCTCATACCCAAATATCTATTAAATCTAATTCTTCACCTTTATCCAGAATGAATCTTTTTTCTTTTAACTTACAATACGCTCTAATCTCGTTTTGACCAGTCCCCGGACTTTCCTCCAGACTTTGTCAAAAGCCCGATATTCTCCATATGCATTCCTCTATCAACCGCTTTACACATGTCATAAATAGTCAATAAAGTAATCTGTACTGCAGTCAATGCCTCCATTTCCACACCGGTGTTGCCTTTACACTCAACTGTCACCTGACAATGCACGCCTGGTAAAGACGTATTACAGCTTAACGCTATGTCCACATGGGTCAATGCAAGGGAATGACACAAAGGTATCAGATCAGGTGTTTTTTTTGCTGCCATTATGCCCGCAACACGCGCTATGCCTAGCACATCACCCTTCTTATGATTACCCTGCTGAATAAGTTGCAGGGTTTCAGTCTGCATAAAAATATCACCCTCAGCCACTGCCTGACGTTTTGTGATGTCTTTTTGACTAACATCAACCATATGTGCTTCGCCAGATGCGTTAAAATGAGTTAACTTTTCAGTCATTCTTTATGCCTGTTACTATTATAATATTCAGCGCATAGCCTAACAAAAGGTAACCAGTTTTACGAATGAGCATCACAGTCAAATTTTTTGCCCGCCTGAGAGAACAGGTCGGCCACGCAGAAATCTCTCTGGATAGCGCCAGTGACGTACAGTCCGCCTGGCGTCAGGCCACACAAAATATAGATATGCCTGATAACACCCTGTGTGCAATCAATATGGAATATGTAGATATCCATGCAACAATCAATGACGGGGATGAAGTCGCATTTTTTCCTCCGGTGACTGGAGGATAAAGTGCCCTGCCTGATAAAACCCGAACCATTTGACCCCTGGAAAGAAACCCAGCAGCACCAGCAAACCCAGCTTGAACGAGGCAAATATGGTGCCACAGCAAGTTTTGTAGGCACTATGCGTGATTTCAATCAGGGCGATAATGTAACCAGCATGACTCTGGAACACTATCCTGGTATGACTGAAAACTACCTCAATAAAATTTGTGAGGAGGCAAATCAGCGCTGGGATTTAATCGACTGCCTGATTATTCATCGAACAGGAAAAATACAGCCTGATGATCCTATCGTACTGACTGTTGTCTGGTCTGCCCACCGAAAAGCGGCCTTTGAAGCCTGTCGATACCTTATGGAGGAACTAAAATCCCGCGCACCTTTCTGGAAAAAAGAAAATCTGAAAGACAATGAAAATGAAAATAATCGCTGGATAGAAAAAAACACACCAGGCTAACAACAATCAAATAGCACCTGCGCACTTTTAAAACAAAATATGCGTCGATGGACACCATTCTTCATTAAATAATGAATATACACGGATATGCAGGCGTAATTTAAAGCATTACTGTGAAATTTATACAACTTCAGGCATAGCCTACTTGAACCCCTTGAGCTGTCTTGATAACGTACGCCTTCTAATATTTTAAACCAAAGGCTCATCTCATGTTAAAAGCAATCCCCACCGCCGTTGTGTGCATCGGCCTGACTACACTATTGACTGCCTGTAATGATAAAACAGACGGTATTAAAGAAGAAATCAAACTCGATACAGATACAAATAAAGCCAGTTATAGTATTGGCGTTCAATTAGGTACACAAATAGCCAAAATTAAAGATATGGTTAACGAAGATGTCATTATTAAAGGTTTTAAAGACAGCTTATCCGGTAACGCACCTCAGCTTTCTGCTGAAGAAATGCAAACCGCTATGCAAACATTCCAGCAAAAAATGATGGATACCCAAAAAGCAAAACAACAGGAACTCGCGACTAGCGGTAAAGCTGAAGGCGATAAGTTTTTAGCTGAAAACAAGGCAAAAGAAGGTATAAAGGTAACGGAAAGCGGCCTACAGTATAAAATAATATCCGAAGGTAAAGGTGCTATACCAACAGCAACAGATACCGTTGTAACCCATTACACTGGCACATTGGTTAATGGTAAAGTTTTTGACAGCTCTTATAAACGAGAAGCACCTGCAACTTTCCCGGTTAATGGTGTTATTAAAGGCTGGACAGAAGCATTGCAGTTAATGAAAGTAGGCGCAAAATGGCAGCTATTTATTCCTTCTGAACTTGCTTATGGTGTTAGAGGCGCTGGTGAGAGTGTTGGCCCAAATCAGGTTCTGATTTTTGAAATTGAATTACTGGAAATCAAAAAATCATAATAGCAATCTCTACCTAACTTATAAAAAAGCACTGTATATCTGAAAATTCAAATAACCCTGTATTTATTTTCAGTTTCGTTTCCTTGTTTTTTGCATAAAACGACGGTGCTTATACTATAAACTTCGAGTCTGGTGCTTAAATGGGCCACCCATTTCTTGCACCTACGCTCGTTTCTAAACGACGCTATTTAATGAAGCTGCCTACAAATAACATATCTTTATTATATAAAACTAAAATCCCAACTACTTCGTAATAACGCACCTTATACTTTACAACGACTACATCATTACTATACTCAATGCCAGTTACTTAAGACTAAGCTCTCCTTATTTAAATATACTACATATAGTGTAAATTACACTGCGTTTGACCCACCCTGCAACTGTCATCCTGAACGAGTATAATAAATCTAACCACCCGGCACTCAAGATCCTTCGCATTCGCTCAGGATGACAATTATTCACAACTTTTTTTACTTATGTGTTCTTTTTAAAATCAGTATTTACCCTGTGCTGGAATGTAAACAAATGCGATTACCCTACAGAGTTATATAATTATTATGCTACATTATTTTTTCAAAAATAACCTTTAATTTATTAGCCTGCATATCTTATTTACAAATATAATTAACATTATAATCCCTTAAATATAACGCTATTAAAAACCAGTGACTACATACCCGTTTAAATATCTGGCCTTTTTCAGGAATTTTTCATTGGCCCACACCCTATGCTTATTTTATTTTTTATAGTAATCTCATTACCTGAAAAATAATATGCCGAAAACAGCCAAATACCCATCTCGACACATAATTTAAAAGTATTACCCTGGGTTCAGCAATAATATAAATGACAAATACAATTATTATAGTTCTCCAGCAGTGGCTATTTAGCCCCTCACCAGAGAGAACATGAACATTGCAGTTATCGGTGGTTATTCCAGTAAAGCCTGGGAACATAATCAGCATAACTGCAAAAATATTTTATAGGACATAAACATGACAGAGCGTGCTTACAGGCTTGTAGTAGGAATATCTATGCTGGGCTTTCTTTTTTTTCAATTAGATTATGCAATGTGGATATTATTAGGCCTGATGGCCATTGAAGGCCTGACTAACTGGCGCATCCCCATATTGCTTTCAAAAGCACGATACCCCAACGATAAAATTAAAGTCACCGATGGTGAAAACCCTCAAAGCACATCTAACTATGAAGCAGAGCAAATGCTGCGCTGGATTATTTTTACCCTTATTTTATTAGGCAGCATTAATTACACAGAAAAATCACTCTGGTTTTTCCCCTGGTTTACCGGACTGATGTTATTACTAGCAGGTATTACAGGTATCTGCCCAATGGTAATGGCACTACGAAAAATTGGCTTAAAATAAACTTATACTACTAGAGTCATATTTAACTTATGGAACGTTCAATCAATATAACTGAAGACTGGTCCAAAAACTGGCAGGCCAAAATCGCCGTACGTATAACCTCCATTGTTTTATGGTCGATCACTTTTTTTAGCATGTTATTTGCCAGTTTATTAATTAGCCAGGTAAAAGAGAGCACTGAGTCTGAACAACTCATGTTAATGGATCAACTATCCTATCTTGTTATTCAGGCCATTTATTTAAACCCGGTGAATCTGGAAACTGGTTTTCAAGATGCTACATCTGCTATTTTAGAAAACGACGATTTCAGTAAAATAAATATTTCTTACAATGATCAATATTATATATACGGAAAAGAAAAAAAATTAGATACCACAATTAGTCGCACCCCCTCTGAATCATTTGATTTAAGTATTACAGCCTCCATTATTCCAATTGAAGTTTCTATACGTAACCGACAAATACGAATATTCATGATATTTAGCGCTTCACTCGTCAGTCTTGGTGTTTTTTTAGGTCTTATAATTGACAAATATGTGCGTCAACCATTTCGCCGGCTCGAATCGGCAACACAAAGCTATATTGCAGGCGATAAAAACACACGTGTAGATATAACATCAAAAGATGAGTTTGGTGTTTTAGCCAGTTTCATGAATAAAATGTTTGATCGTATAAATGAAAATGAAGAAAATTTAACCATGGAAGCACAGGAACGACGCAGTGCAGCCAGAAAAGTAAGAGAACAACGCGATGCACTTCAAACACTCACCGATAAATTAACACTGGCACGAGATGAAGCTTTTGCAGCTAGCCATGCTAAAAGTGATTTTCTTGCAAATATGAGCCATGAACTGCGCACACCTTTGAATGCGGTTATTGGATACAGTGAATTATTAATAGAAGAAGCAGAAGACGATGATAACCTGGACCAGATTAAAGATCTGGAAAGAATTCGTACGGCCGGAAAACACCTGTTAACACTGATTAATGATGTACTTGATATATCTAAAATTGAAGCCGGTAAAATGAAATTGCTACTTGAAGTTTTTGATGTAACACCATTAATAGAAGAAACCGCCAGCATGGTTGCCCCCTTGCTTAAACAAAACAATAATAAATTAATTTATAATTTAAGTGATAATCGAATTACCATGTGCTCTGATATCACACGTGTTAAACAAATTTTATTTAACCTGTTATCGAACGCAAGTAAATTTAGCCAAAATGCCTGCATAAAACTCGATGTGGAAATATCCGGTAGCGAAATTATTCTTTTTAAAGTAATTGATGCAGGTATCGGCATTGATCAGCAACAAATAGAAAAACTCTTTAATGAATTTGTACAGGCCGATGAGTCAACGACACGTGAATACGGCGGAACCGGACTTGGACTTGCCATCTGTCGACGCTTAAGTCGCCTGATGGGTGGTGATATTATTGCAACCAGTATCCCCGGGAAAGGATCAACTTTTATTGTTAGTTTGCCTTTAAAATCAGAACGAACAACAGGGAAGCTCTCATGAATAAAATTTTAATCGTTGAAGATAATGAGATGAACCGAGATATGCTCTCTCGCCGACTTCAACGCAAGGGGTTCGATACAAAAATGGCTATCAATGGAGAAGAAGCCTTATCCCTGACCAGACAATACAGACCTGATATTATTTTAATGGATATGAGCCTGCCGATTATAGATGGATGGGAAGCAACTCGCTTTCTAAAAAAACAGGAAGAGACTAAAAATATTCCGATAGTCGGTTTATCTGCACATGCCCGAGAAATAGATGTTATACGCGGAAAAAAAGCCGGTTGTGACGCCTATGAAACAAAGCCCGTTGATCTTGATAGCTTAATTAACACCATTAAGACTCTACTATAAATTATAGCTTTATAAAATACTATCCATTAATAAAAATCATTCAATATTTTGCACCTGCTTATTGAACAATCAGCATAAAATATCTATATAACAACAGCTTAGTATTGTTTTTTACACTCCGAAAAGACTATCTGCTATCAAATCTGCCATCATTTAATGATACTTTTAATTTTCTATTTCAACGGCAACACGTGACACCCGATAACCCTCAACAACACCTATTGTTGCAATCGACGGTTTAAAAAGCGCCAAATTAATACCATCCCCCACAGAACTATTATATACAACCCCATGATAACCAAACTTCTTGATGAGCTCGCATAGGTACTGGCTAGGGATATAATCAATTGCAACCGCATGAGGCAGTACCGGGCGTGTTAATTCACTACCGAGGTGTACTAAAAATTCTATATCCCCTCTCAGAAACGCAACTTCGCTCTCATCACTAAGAAGAAATGGTGATACCGTGCTCACTGGATTACGCAGATCAATAACTTTCAAATCTTGAGGGATTATAAAATCTGCCACACTTGCCAATTCACCTGTATGTGGTCGAATTTCAGAAACGGCTGTTTCTTGTGTCGACGCAAGATATAAATATGGAATGCCAGCAGGATTTGCGCGTCCTTGTGAAGCCAAACGCTTAGGAGGGGCTCCCATTTTTTCCACCGTAAAGATTTCTTCTGATTGCTGAATACGAGCCCTAAACCATTTTTCAGGTAACTCCCCCATTTCAATAATCAAGAGTGACAATAAACCTTGCAATCTACCTTCGTCAATTTCTGTTTGGGGAAAAAATCTATTTTTATACATCAACTCAGTTCTTAGCTCCGACCAAACAGCTAATCTATCTGTATGACATATCTCAGAGGGTATGAAATTTTCACGAACAATTTCACCATTATCTAATATTTCAGTAAGAAGTTCCTTAGAATGCGCAAGATCCATTGCTGGATGCGAAAACAAACCCCAATCATTTTTAAACCATTCGACAAGAGTTTTTCCATCTTCGTTACGACTATAAATATTCACAAGTGTTTCGAAATAATCTCTTAAGTCTTTTGGCTCAACGAGCAATTCGTTTTCTGTTGCACAGTACGAGCAGGTGCCTGCTGATTTTGAAAATATAGGAATTATTTCTTTACGTAAACCTTGGTCACCTATGCAACTAGCACAGCACTTCATTTCTTCGCTCACTAGCTTGCTTCAAAATAATTTGCTAAAGTTTCTATGTGATGTTTCATAGATAACTTTTTCACATACCCAAGCCCGGGAAAATGCCCTCTTTCATGCAAATCAAGAAACTCATTAATCGCGCTCGTTTGAAGAATATTTGTATTAGGCCGCCTAAACTCTTCAACTAGTTTATTCAGTGCCTCAGCAAATTTACCAGCTGGGTCCTTAGGATCATCTTGTCTGATAGACTTGAAGTGGTGAATATACATTTCATCATCTTTACTGGAATCTATAAATGTTAGATGAATAGCAACAGCATACGCAGGCCCACCGCCTTCAGTAAAGTCATCCCCAACAATTAAAAAATCACCAAACCCGTGAACTCCTTCTTCTTCATAAGTAACATGCAGATCCGAAAAAAATTCAAGTGGAGGGTGTTTACGATTGGTCCGTTTTTCAAAGCCATCTCTTATTAAAACCCTTTGCGGGCTTTTAAAATGTCTTCGATAAAGTCTGCCACAACTATCCTCAATAAAAACATGCCGAAATTCAGACATATCAGTACCAAGTGTTTCAGCCAATAATTTTGCTTCGGTAAAACCAGCATGTATAAGAGTAATCAGTCTGTTTTCAAAAACCGCGCATAAACCTCTTATATCATCGATCGACACCTCTTCCGACAATAAAATACCCGGTGATAGATTTAAGTTTTGCGCAAAGTCATTTTGAAAAAGAGCCAAAATCCCCTCTCCATTATGAGAGTGATCTCCATGATACGGGTTAACTATAACAACTGCGTCTCCTTCAGCTTCAACAATAGCTGAAAGAGCTTTTGTTAATCCTCCTAATGAAGATTTTACGGGCTCAATAATGGGCACGAAGCCTGATTCTTTTAGTAACTGTGCATTTTCACGAATAGTGATTAGCTCATTTTGTTTCCCACGAAAATACGGGTAGTACATAGTTAAATTATTTCCATTTAAGGGCTTCGCTAATAGGAGTGTCCATTGCGTTTAATAACTTTTCATGATCTTGTTTTCTTACCCGCGTAGATAATGCTACTGCTTGTAGAGAATGAGGGAGAGCTTTTATAAAATCAGCCAATGGCAATAAGCTACGTGTACATCTGAGAGTTTGAACCATCCCATTATGCGCTTCTGAAGGTGTTAACGTAACAAACTGCTTCCGTAGAGCTTCATGCATCTGTGTATTAGGTAATTTTGGTATTTCAAATCCTAGATTTTTTAATATTTTTTTTGCTTCACGCAACTGAATAGAATCGAATATCACTTCTGCATTTGTTCGATCTGGAGAATCTACAGCCTCTTGAATTGTCGAAATTTGAAAACGATCCGTAAGCAGTAACACGCCTACATCTTCTGGAACTGATGCAAGTACCGCATCAAGATGATTTTCTCCAGTAATTATATTTACCTTAGCAAAAACCTTCCGATACGAAGATACTTGTTTTTCTAACCGGGTTAAAGAATCACGCTCAGATTTAATCTCATAAACTGTAGATGTTCCATTAAAAATCACGGAATCCGCTTTGTTTTCGCCGACCCGGAATTCATTTACCATGACAGCTGTTTGGAGAGAATGTGTCCCAAGTAGTACTTTGTGTGCAATAGCAGCTTTATAGATATACTCGTGCCGGTAATTTTTTCTCTTCAGTAAGGAATAAGCTGAATCAAACAGGTTTCGAATAGGTTCGCCTGTTGCGTTTATATCAAGAAGTGATGATTCATTCGCTAGCCTTGCAAATAAAGGGGAACGTCCCTTACTAGCTAGCTCACGGAGTAGACTAGCGGAAAAAAGCCTAGAAACAGCTGAAAGCTGTGAATTTTCAAGTACTTTAGACGCCAATGACATTGAAACTCCTGTATTTTCCTATATTTTAGAATAACTTAGCATTAAATCAAATAATATTTATAGCTGAATGCTACAGACTTCTGCTTCTAGATACTAGAGGGGGGATGAAACACGTATATATCATCTCTTACTAGATATTAACCTAAAAGCTTTACCCCACCCCCCTTCAGGTTAAAGAATGGTTAAAACCCAGATTTTACACGAGGTCCGCCCTGCCGAATCAAAACGGCTATAGGGGGTAGGGTGGCAGATTTCTATTTTCCGCCTAAAAAAATGGTGACAGATTAAATCTGCCATCATTTCTGCCACCACTATATTGAAACATAGAGAAATATTTGTAAACAACTAAAAACGAAAAAGCCCTACGTATAGGGCCTTATGGACACTTTGAAACATTGAGAAACACTTAAAAACATTACTCGATATTTTGCACCTGCTCTCGCATTTGCTCTATCAACACTTTTAGTTCAACGGCTGCCTGGGTTGTTTCAATATCGGTTGACTTGGAACCCAGGGTATTCGCTTCACGATTAAACTCCTGCATGATAAAGTCCAGCCTTCGCCCTACAGGTTCGCTGCTATTTAATATTTTTCTTATTTCAATAAAGTGACTGTCTAATCTGTCCAGCTCTTCATCTACATCCATTTTTTGTGCAATATAAACCAGCTCCTGTTCGAATCGTTCCTGATCAAATTCTACATTTAACATAGTGATTTTTTTTTTTTTTTTTTGTCGAGTTTGTTCCAGTATCTGTGGCCTGCGCGTTCTTTCACTGTTCACAATTATTTGCATAGCAGCACAACGCTCTTCAACCATAAGCTGTAATCGCTGGCCTTCACTTTCACGTGCTTCACTCAAGTCACTTAAAGCCGTATCAAACAAGGCCAGAGCAGAATCCAGAACTGGTTTCATATTCTTTTCATCGTTTTCAAGCACTCCTGGCCATTTTAAAACATCCATTACATTCATTTCACCCGGCTGGTGTAATTTTGTATTAATAATCTGGCAGACCTGCAAAACTTCATCAACATACGCATCATTTATGCGTAATTTTGTTTGTTGATTTTGTGCATCCCTGTAACGCAGGTTACATTCAATTTTTCCACGTTTAAGCTGTTTATTAAGATGGCGGCGCACGTCATTTTCAATGCCACGCAGCTCTTCAGGTAACTTAATAATAACATCCAGATAACGGTGATTAACTGATCGCAATTCCCATACAAGCGAACCCCATGGTTGCTCTACGCTGCTCCTTGAAAATGCAGTCATACTTCGTGTCATAAGTTCACCTGTTATGATTAAGTTTAATGAGTGTATCACGACACTCTCATTACCGCTCAACGCATCTTCAGTTATATAGAGCTGCCCTTTAACCGGCGAAAATCGTATAATTCCTTCAACGACAATCAAGGAACCATTATGCGACCCAGTAATCGCGAAGCTAATCAAATGCGTGCCGTAAAAATCACCCGTAATTACACCATGCATGCCGAAGGTTCTGTATTAGTAGAGTTTGGTAATACCAAAGTTTTATGCACGGCCTCAGTTGAAAGCAAAGTACCAGGATGGTTACGTGGCAAAGGTTCTGGCTGGGTAACAGCAGAATATGGCATGCTACCCCGATCTACCGGTTCACGTATGCGGCGTGAAGCCGCAGGTGGCAAACAGGGTGGCCGTACCATGGAAATTCAGCGACTGATAGGCCGCTCATTACGCGCAGCGATAGACCTGGAAGCACTAGGTGAAAATATGATTACAATTGACTGTGATGTTATTCAGGCTGATGGCGGCACCCGCACAGCTTCTATTACGGGTGGTTATGTCGCACTTGCTGATGCTATTGCGCATTTAATTGAAAATAAAACGCTTAGTAAAAATCCACTGCTGGGAAAAATGGCTTCTGTTTCAGTGGGTATTTACAATGGCATGCCGGTACTGGATCTGGATTATGATGAGGACTCTAATGCCGAAACCGATATGAATATTGTGATGAATGATAATGATGCATTTATTGAAGTTCAGGGTACGGCTGAAGGCCATGCATTTAATCAGGAAGAGTTAAATGCTATGTTGGACCTGGCAAAAAAAGGCATAGCTGAATTAATGCAGATTCAACAAAAGGCACTGGAAACATGAACAGAATTACTACAGATAAAATTGTTCTGGCCAGCGGTAATGCGGGTAAAGTTCGAGAAATTAATAAGCTATTATCTGAGCATGGCATTGAAGTCATACCTCAAACTGAGTTCGCTATTCCAGAAGCCGTTGAAGATGGCTTAACCTTTGTTGAAAATGCATTAAAAAAAGCCCGCCATGCAGCAAAGTTGACGGGGCTACCGGCAATTGCTGACGACTCTGGCATTGAAGTTGACGCATTGAATAAACGCCCTGGTATTTACTCTGCACGTTATTCTGGAGAAGGTGCTACCGATGCTAAAAACAATGAAAAAATGCTCAACGAACTTAAAGATGCAAGCGAAGAAAAACGCACGGCACGTTACTGGTGTGTAATGGTTTATCTGGAAAATGAAAATGATCCAACACCCATTATTACCCAGGGGACACTTGAGGGTAAAATCATGACGGCTCCCCGAGGAGAAGGTGGTTTTGGATATGACCCTGTTTTCTGGTTGCCGGAACAAAATTGTACGGCGGCTGAACTGAGTCTGGAAGAAAAAAATAAAATTAGTCATCGGGCAATTGCTCTGAATGCGCTGGCTAAAAAATTAACTGCTAATTAAAAAACATGGAAAGCCCACTAACCTGGAATACTTAATCCGCTTCATTTACGCAAGAGCAGACCTTAATGGTACTTACTTAAGGCGAAGCACATGGTAAATACGGGGTTTAAAAAAATACACACGTTAAAATAAATACGAATAATTGTCATTCTGAGCGAATGCGAAGGATCTAACTACCCGGACATTCAAGATCCTTCGCATTCGCTCAGAATGACAGTTGCAGTGTGAACTCGCTTTACCTGGCCCACACTACTGATACATTTAAATAAAGAGCATCTGGCCTTAAGCAAGTATGTCTTTTTTAAGCTCTGGCCCCTGTATTGATTCTATGCTCGTTGTTATACATACTCGATCAATCATTAAAATAATCTGGAATAGTTTACCGTCTTTATGAGCATACTCACCTGCGCCGATATTGAATTCAACCAGCTCCAGCAATTACTCGGAAAATTTGGTTTAATTATTCATACCGTTAAAAATAATAAAACCATTCCCGGAAGCTGGTTCGGTGAGCCAGAAGCGGGCATTATTCAAAATAATTTATATATTCGTAATGACACACCTGTTCACTCCGCATTACATGAATCCTGTCATTACATCTGCATGGCTCCTGATCGCAGAGAAAAGTTACACACAAATGCAGGTGGTGGATATGATGAAGAAAATGCTGTCTGTTATTTATCAATATTATTAAGTGATTACATTCAGGGGTTCAGTAAAGAACGTATGTTCAGTGATATGGATGAATGGGGTTATACATTCAGGCTAGACTCCAGTCAGGCCTGGTTTGAAAAAGATGCAAAAGACACTTTTAACTGGTTAATTTCACATGGAATTATTTTGGCTAACAATAAACCAAAATGGAATATTCGCACAGAAAACAAATTATTTTTATGATCTGGATGTAAAAATTTTATAAATAAAAAAGCCCTCTATTAGAGGGCTTCTTTATTTTTTAATAAAACTATTTTACGGTGCCTGTAGAACTGCCGTATTAGTAATACTAATATCGTCCCCTTCATTAAACAGGAACGTAGCAGCCTGCGTCTGCATTTCAGTTGTCACCGCCGCATCACCTGAAGGATCAAGTATAGATGCATGGTCACCCGAAATAAACTTGGTTACCAGATGCAGGTCAACCGCTGGCGTTGGTGCGGCATTTACATGGGTCAGTCCCATTAATGTCAGCAGTGGCTCTGTACCAGCTAGAGGTGCCGCAATGGTTCCAGATGAGTCATTTCCATCGGGTACCGTATTCGGCACGACTAAGTCTGAAGGCGAACTATTACCACCCACTATTTCAAAGAACAGAATACCCCGTCCTGTTGCCGCAGCCACCGCATGGTTAACCGGGTCACTGGAATCAACAACGGTCTGTGCTGCCCCCATAAAGGTTTCATAATCGGCTGTTCCTTTTACCGCACCGCCGGCTGCCAGACCCGCCGCAATGGATGGCCCAAAGGCGGCTGAACCATCGAGTATTTTAGGTAAACTGGCACCACCAAACGCAAGCACTGCATCCTGAACATCTGGCTCTAACGCCAGAAAAGTTGTGCCGACCATTGCACCAAGTGAATGCCCAAGAAAATAAATTTCATTTGAGTTCATTACATGTGTAGCATTGGCTAATGCATCATTATTAATAGCATCAACAAGAGCAAACAAATCAGAAACGGCCTGTCTTACATTATCACGGGTATTTTGTAAGTTTGATAAATTAATGAAGTGCCGACCTGATGTATCAATGACACCATCAGGCACTGCGGCAGTCACATTACCCGATGCATCCTGCGTTACTAAATCCAGATCAAATGTTCTTTCACCATTAACGGTATCTTTAAGTGCACCAGTACCATTTACTTCATTACCCGTTAAACCATGCATCGGCATATCAATCGCCACGACGGCCATACAGGCAATAGTAGCCATTGTGTCGCCAATAGCCAGTATAGCGGCACGGTTAGATGTAATACCATGCTGGAAAATCATAACTGGCCAACCACTGCCGGGCATACCAGCAGGACAGACTGAAACTTTAGGAATGGTCACCATCGTCGGTATAGTTTGAGTTGATGTGGCTACTGGGCTTACATTTGCAGCAAGGTAGGTTAACAGGGAATCGGATGGCCCCTTCCAGAACGATGCTAATGGCGTAGGATCAGCATCACTTGCAGCCGCTGTCAGATAATATGGAACCGTTAACGCACCCAGATATAAATCTGATGCTGTTAATCCTGTTGCCGCACCAGGTACCGGCGCAGGCGAAAAAGAAGCCACTGGTGGCGCTAAAGCACGTACATCGGTACGCACCTGCGCCAGTACATCGGTTGTTGATTGCGTTGTAAATGTCCAGTGCAAAACAATATCAGCAGAATTTAATGTTGAATCTGCTGCAACTAGCACGCCTTCTGAAGGATTTACAATACCAGCACGTATACTTTCAAGTGTAAATGCACTTACTGCAGCCGCGGCTATCTCTGCATCTGTTGCATCCGCTGCTGGTTGCAAAGACCCGACCTTAATCGCAGCTCTTATTTCACTCGCTGTTGATGGCGGTATTGCCGGTGTAACAGATGTATCATAAATTTCTGCAGCACCCCGTGTTAATAAATATGAACCTGAAATACCAACAGGGCTTCCACTAACACTCTTTAAATCTCTGGTGATAACAACAGCATAGGAAGACTTGGGCAACAGGGGCTTTAATGGAACAATAACCAACGATGCATTGCCTGAATCCAGGCTGGAAAGCTGCGCTACATAATCAACGCCAAAGGTTAATGCTGCACCTGCTGCGGTTACTGGCCCACCAGGCCCGCCACCTTTTGTAACAGCATATACACGAACCGAAGTACCGCTTATTGTTGCAGCATCTATTGCTCCGCTAAAGCCTGTGCTCATTGGTGCAACCGTGGAAAAGCCATCAAGTCCGTTCATTGCTACTTTCGGATCAGATAAATCGGCTGCATCATCTACGGGTATATTTAATGTTCCATCGGCAGCAGGCCCACCAGGGGTTGGTGCAAACAATAAGTCATTAGGAAAAGGAATTGTACTGGTGCCATAATTCAGGTCACTAATAGTATCAACTGTATTATCCAGACCTAATGAATCCTGTAATGGTGTATCTTTATCTGAGCAGGCCGTTAACGATAAACCAACCGCCGCTGTTAAAATTAATTTTATTAATCGCATTTTATATTCTCCAACAATCCATTAAAGGTCATAATTCCAGGTTAACTGAGCACTTAAAATATCAACCGTGGCTTCATAGGTACCGTTTAAAGTTGCACTCAGAGGTGGCAAACTACTTTCAAATTCATGATTTGTAGTTGAGTCACTAATAAATAGATGTGAATAACCCACATCCACGATAAATGCTGGACTGTATTCATACGTCATACCGAATGACAACCAGGTACGGTCATTACCAGGGATTCGTGGTGTACGATGCTGCGGATCTGGAATGGGGGTTTCATCATAAGCGATACCCGCACGCAATATCACTTTATCATTGTATTTATAATCTGCCCCAATTGAATAACGCAAAGTATCTTCCCAGTTTTCAGTGGTTACACTGTCTGGTTGAAATGAATTAGCATACTGAATACGTAACTCTTTAAATGAACTCCAGCCTGTCCAGGTTACATCGGCCAGTAAAGTGACATCCCCCATACCGTGCTTTACACTGACTGATAAATTTTGTGGCATTGTCACTTTTGCTTTTAAACGCGTATCCTGAAAAGCCCCCGAGCCAAGCACGGGTGCCCCAGCAGTAGGAACCGAAAAATCAGCCTTACCTTCCGCTGCAATATCAATTTCTGAGCGCCATGCAACACCCAGCCTGGTATTCTCATTAAAGTCATAAGTCATACCCAGATTAATACCCCAGGCAAATTCATTAAACGCCAGATTATCCGCCGTTAAATCTGCAAAGCCATCGGCCTGCTGAGGCGCACCTAACAATGAACCAAAATCAACAGCACTGGTTAAGGTAATATCCGCCAGTAAAATATTCATACCCGCACCGACAGATAATTTATCGCTGACTTCTCGAGCAATACTCGGGTTAATATTTATTGTTGTCATAGACGTTTCAACAGCATGATAACGCCCGACCCAGTCATCATTATATTCTGTTGTTAAACCAAATGGCGTCGTTATTCCCAGGCCAAATTTAGTTTCGCCTATGCCGGTTACCCAGTAAAGATTACCTACGAGTGCGGTACTACCACCATCATCATTAGCACCACCTAAAGGATTACCTGAACCATCCACTGAACCATCATTTGTAAATGAAGAGTCCGGTATAATTATATGCCCCACAGTGACCAACTGATTGTTCTTAAGCTTGGTCATACCTGCCGGATTAAACCAGACTGTTGACGCATCTTCTGCAGTTGCTGCTGCACCGGCAAATGCATTACCCTGTCCACGGGCACTATTTTCAATAAGCTGAAATCCGGACGCCTGTGTGGATGAATGATAGAAGCTGCTGGCAATAACGGTAGATATGGTTATCGCTACCACTCTCCTGCTTGATTTTATTCTGGACAACTTTACTTTTATCGACATTTTTTATCCTTCCTGTTGCTTATGCAAACTATTTTTTACATGATAATACGCAAGATGACATAAGAATCAACGATATTTATATGATTGTTGTGAATTGATAACTTATACTTTTGGCACAGATCGTGGCTTGCCCTCCTCATCTATTGCGACATAAACCAGACTCGCCTCAGTAACAGCCATAATACTAACAACACCCTTCACCATATGCTGCGCATAAACCTCAACATGCACTGTAATTGAGCTTCTACCAACCTTAACAACATCTGCATAAAAACTGAGCAGATCACCGGCAAAAACGGGTTTCTTAAACTCAAAAGAATCAACTGCCCGGGTAACTATAGCGCCACCTGCTCTCTCGATTGCTGGAATACTACCGGCAATATCGACCTGCGACATAATCCAGCCTCCAAAAACAGTGCCACCCTGATTAAGGTCTGAAGGCATTGCCGGCACTCGAATGACGGGGATTTTATTCTCGGGTAATACATTTTGCTGCATCATTTCAAACCCTGGCCAAATTTATAACATTCTGAATATATTGATATAACCTGCACATGTCTATTTTCATAGAAGCACATACCGCTTTAACACGGTAACTTACCTATGGTCTTCATAGAGCTCTTCAATTTCTTTAGAGAAACGCTCCATTACTTTAGGCCGCTTAATTTTCAATGTGGGGGTCAACAAGCCGCCATCCACTGTCCATGGTTCAAGAGTAATGTGCGCTCTGCGTATTTTGGCATAACCAGGAAAGTCTTTAAGCCGAACAGAAACACGGCTCAGTATTGCTTTTTCTATATCACGTTGTGAAAAAGCATCGGGTGATTCAGGGTGTATATTCAGGGTTACCGCCATATCGGCCCACGCATCGGGGTCCAGTACCAGCACGACAGAAAGAAATGCCCTCGCTTCACCAATAATCATAACCTGTTCAAATAATGAATCCAGTGCAATCGCCATTTCCATATCATTAGGCGGAATTTTTTCACCATTCGCCAGCACCATAATATCCTTCAGGCGACCGGTAATATATACATGGCCATCTTTATCAATACGCGCCTTATCTCCACTTTTTAACCAGCCATCCTCTGTAAAGGTATCTTTTGTTGCCTGCTCATTTTTCCAGTAACCCAGCATGGAGCAGGGGCCACAACTTTGTAATTCATCATTTTCGCCAATACGTATTTCCGTATTAGGGAGAACCGTACCAATACTTGAGGGAATATTATCCTCAATGCGATTCACACAAACAACCGGACTGGATTCTGTTAACCCGTAGCCCTGAACCAACGGTAGCCCTAAACCAATAAACAGTTTGGCAACATCTTCAGAAAGTGCTGCTCCACCACAAATAGCTAGCCTTAACTCTCCACCCAGCTTTTCCAGCACTTTAGATGCAACCAGTTTATTTAACGTCGACCAGAATACGAGTTTAGGATGCCACCCAGCGCGCCCCTGTTCATATAAAAACTTTTGCCAGCCAACATTTACAGCAGACTTAAAGAGAAATCGGGATATCAATGATTTTTGCTTTAACCCCTCCTGTATTTTGCCATAAACCCGCTCATAAATGCGTGGCACAGAGACCAACATAGTTGGGTGAGTGCTTTGTAAGTCTTCCCCAAGCAATGCAATAGAACGAGCATAAATCACCTCTGCACCCAGTATAATTGGCAGGTAATAACCGGCTGTTCTCTCCAACATATGAGACAGGGGTAAAAAAGACAGAAAGCGTTCATCTGACTTCCATTGATTACTCACCGCCGATGCAAAAGCATTAGCCAGAATATTCCGATGGGACAGCATAACGCCTTTTGATCGACCTGTTGTACCTGAGGTATAAACAATTGATGCCAGATCATCTGGTTTTGTTTCTTTTGTCTGTAATTCACCATTTAAACCAAATATCCAGTCAGACAGTGATTCCAGCTTACTGTCATCTGGCTCATCATCTTCAGAAATACGCTTTAAACTGATAATGCGCTGCAAACCACCCAGATCAATGTCTGCCTTTAACAAACGATCCCATTGTGGCCGATCCTGCACAAATAAAATTTTAATTTCAGCATGATTGATAATGTATGCAACATTATCAGGACGATCATCCGCATACAGTGGAACCGTCACCAAGCCCAGACCCAATGCGGCCTGATCAAACACCACCCATTCACGACTGTTTTTTACCATAATGGCAACTTTATCACCGGGCTGTAAACCATCTTTATTAAACGCGGCCTGCCAACGGGCAATTTCATTTGCCATTTCTCGCCAACTGGATACTGTCCATTTCTGGCTGGCTATATCATATTGCCGATATGCAGCACCGTCAGGCGTTCTATCTAAGCGTTCACGAAACAAGCCATGAAGGCTATGTACGTCTGATTCCTGAATAAGTTCTATGCCCATTTACCTAACAATCCTGTTTTAACTGTGTATACGTTTAAAGTACTTCGATTAATGCCCGTGCACCTTAATCTTTTTAATGATTATCACTGCTTTTTTATCGTTTTTCCAGTGACTCTCTATTTTCTTATCAATACCCTCATTCAGCAGGGAACATTCAAAGGTTTTCCTGTTCCAGCCACCACAACCTTAATCGCAGACCTGTTTCTGATGAATAGCCCTTTTCAATAAACCGAATCACACCCTTACTATCAATAATATAACTGGCTGGCACAGCCTTTACCCCATAAACATTTGCCCACTCACCATCTTCATCGACAATCACAGGATAACTTAAATTTTCACCTTTCAAATACTCCCTGACCTGCACTTCAGTTTCACTCCATGATGCAACTGTAATCACCTGATAATCGTTGGCTAAACTTTCTATCGTTGAATTTTCAAATTGGCATACAGGGCACCAGGTTGCCCAGAAATGTACGAGAACGGGCCTGGACTGAAACTTACGTAAATCCATTTCTTCACCGTTTAGCATCGTTGCAACAATCACAGGTGCCTCGCCCTGAATATCATCCAGCGACTGCCATGCTCGAATAGAAAAATAAATCAGTAAAAAAAATATAAACTGAATCAGTATGCTTATAAGTTTATTTTTTTGATAAGCTTTTTTCACTCTCACATAAAAACTCATGGCGCTTCCGCAGTAAATATTGCTCGAAGCGGGGCTGGGTAACCCTCAATCGTTTTACTAATATCCTGTGGGTCTAGAAAATCTTTTAATGAATGAAACTCCATCCACTCAGTTGAGCGCTGTTCATCAAAGCCCGTAAAGCTCTCATCAACTAATTTTACATTTTTAAAGCCACAGCGTTGCATCCATTTAATCATCGCCTTACTACTGGGGAGAAACCAGACATTACGCATTTGTGCATATCGATCTCCTGGCATCAGCACCTGATCTTCATCCCCGCTAATAACCAGAGTTTCAAGCACAAGCTCCCCGCCGGGTTTTATACATTGCCTTAACTGATATAAGTGATCAACAGGTGACTTTCTATGGTAAAAAACACCCATTGAAAAAACAGTATCAAATGCTCTTAAATTATCAGGCATTGCTTCAATACCTAACGGCAGAACATAGACGCGTTCTTCTTTTATAAAATGCTGCATCGCCTGAAACTGCATAACAAACAACGGTGACGGATCTATTCCTATCACTAATGCCGCGCCACTGCCACGCATACGCCATGCATGGTATCCATTACCGCAGCCCACATCTAAAACTGTTTTTCCTTCTAATGGCTTTATAGCTGAAGACAAACGCTGCCACTTTATATCCGAGCGCCATTCTGTATCAATATCTACACCATGAATCAGATACGGCCCTTTTCGCCAGGGCATTAACCGCTTTAAAACAACTTTAAGATCCGTTTTTTCACTTTCTGATAAGGACGATTCAGCTTCAACTGTAATTTGTGCTGAAGTTAAATCCACAGCATGTGTTTGAATATCAGGCAAAGCCTCTAATGCAGCTTTCCAGACAGGCAATTTTCCAAACGTATCGTTACATAAGCCCTGTTGAATTTGCTCATCTAGCGTTTCTAACCAGGGTTCTAATTCTGTCCCCTGCAATAACTCGAACAATCGGTTGAAATTCATCTTAATATTCAATTTTTAAAAGAGGCTCTATTTAATCGCTAAAAAAGACACGAAATTAAAACACTGAAACCAGACCAGCACTTCAGAAAATCCCGCCTGCTTAAGACGCGTCATATGTTGTTCTACTGTTTCAGCAACCAGCACATTTTCAAGCGCAGAGCGCTTCTGACTAATTTCCAGATCAGAATAACCATTTGCTTTCTTAAATACATGATGCAATGACGTTAGTCTATTTTGCTCAACTGTATTTTTAGCTTTTATTTTCTCCGATAAAATAAAAGCACCTCCCTCATTTAATCCCGAGTATATTTTTTTAATTAAAATTTTACGTCCACTTTCAGGTATAAATTGCAGGGTAAAATTCATCGCCACCAGAGATGCATTTGTTATTTCAAGCTTACATACATCGCCCCGTTCAACAACGACACTGACTTTGTTTTTATGCCTGGCCATTAAAGTCTGACATTCATCAACCATCGCGATTGAGTTATCAACAGCAATAATCTCCACATTATCACATTCAATACCTTGCTGAATAGCAAGTGTTGCCGCACCCAGCGAGCAGCCAAGATCATAACATCGACTATTCGCGGTTATAAATACACGTGATAAAACAGGGAACATAGATAATAAAGTGGTATAACCGGGAACCGAACGCCCAATCATATCCTCAAACACCTTTACAACAGCGTCATCAAAAACAAACCCTGCAATGGCTTCTCGGGGTTGAGAATAAAGTTTATCCTGATCTTTTGAGGCAGTTTTACTGGTTTGTGTTGTTTTATTCATTATACATACTAAGTTAAAAATCAGTACATTTTAACAGAAGTCTAAATAGATTAAACAAACACGGCTAGATATTAATCAAATTCAAATTAACTCCTGATTTGGCCAGTCTTTTTCCAGTAATCGTTTTGTGGCTTCAGCAGACGTCATCGGCTTACCTAGAAAGTACCCCTGTATCACATCACATTTCGCTTTTTTCAAAAATGCTAATTGCTCTGCCGTCTCTACTCCTTCCGCCACAACCTTTATTCTTAACCTGTGCGCCATTGCTATAATTGCCTCAACAATGGCTACATCATCCCTGTCTTCTGGTGTGTCTTTTATAAATGCACGGTCAATCTTTAACTTATCTATTGTGAATTTTTTTATATAGCCAAAAGATGAATAACCTGTACCAAAATCATCAATAGAAATATTAACACCCATATCAGTTAACATACGCATATTTTTAATCGAATTTTCCACATCATCCATAATACTACTTTCCGTCAATTCTAATTCCAGCTTTGTTATATCAGCACCTGTTTTTTTAATTATATCCTCAATTATTCCCTGCAATTTTTTTTCATTAAAATCTCTGGCCGAGCAATTAACAGCCGCTTTTATATTATGTAACCCCATATCATGCCATTGTTTAATCTGACTACAGACCATCATGAGCATTTTTCTGGTGACTGAAAATATAAGCCCTGTTTCTTCTGCAACTGGAATAAATTCATCCGGTGAAATCATGCCTCTTTCAGGGTGGTTCCAACGTATTAGCGCTTCAAAACCGGTTACTCTTCCTTCATTAAGATTTGTAAAGGGCTGATAATACACTTCGAACTGATCTTTTTCTATTGCCTGCCTGAGCTCATTACCAATGCTTACTCGCTTAACAACCTCATCGCGCATAAGCTGATCAAAACATTCATATCGATTACGCCCCCTTGATTTTGCATGATATAAAGCAGCATCTGCATCCTGTAATAAACTGGTAGCAGCCGTAACGGCATCATTAACAATAGCCACCCCTATGCTCGCAGTCGGGTAAACATCGAAGCCATCTAATGTCAGCGGGTTTTTAAGTAACTCATTTAATGATTCGGCATATTTATGCACACCGGCATCATCCGTATTCATGATTTTTAAAATAGCAAACTCATCACCGCCTAACCTTGCCAACATTTCATTTTTTTCAACTTTTTTAATTAAAATTTCTGCAACTCTAACTAAAAGTTTATCTCCCAGCTCATGACCAAAACAGTCATTAATAAGATTAAAGTGATCTAGATCTATAAATAATATTACAAATTTTTGATCGGGTGTTTTTTTACCAAGACATGATTCTACATACGCAGAAAACTGTACCCGATTTGCCAGCCCTGTTAACTCATCATGCCTGAGCTGCCAATCCAGTGCTTTACGGGCAGATATATCACTGGCAATTAGTGTTGCGGCAACCACTTCATTATTTTTATAGTATGGTGTAATTCTGCCTTCGGACCAAACGGTTGAATCTTCATTTGTTAATGATGCATACTCAATGCTTTTCTGCTCTCCTTTATCAAAAACATCTTTAACTGTTTGCATTACTTTTTCACGATATTCATCTTTAATATCAACATAATAATTACCTCCTACAGCCTGATTAATCATATTCCATGGGTTATGATTAACAAACAGAATATTACCGTCTTTATCAAGCGTCATAATCGTATCTTCCACGCTATCAACAACTGTACGGTATTGTTCTTCCGATTCCTTTATCTGGTGTAACCGAGCAATTCGCTCACAACTAAGACTCCATTTAGTTGTCAGAGCCGTTGTTAATTGTTGTACCTCAACCATATCAAATGGTTTTTTCAGAATAATCAAACGATCCGATGCGCCTAAATGATAAAGCACTTCATTCCAGGAATAATCAGAGTATGCGGTACAAATAACCAGTTGAATTTGAGCATCAATTACCCAAATTCGTTTTATGGTCTCTAACCCATCCCACCCCGGTGGCATACGCATATCAACAAAGGCCATTGCATAAGGGCGTTTTTCTTTATTTGCAGCCAGAATTTTGTTATACCCATCTTCACCCTGATAAGCAGAGTCCAACTCATATACAATGGACTCAGAATTTTCTTTAGTTTCAGAAAACAGCTCTGCTTCCATTTCATCGTATTCACTTTTTTCTTTTTTTTCACCGAGAATTTTTCTAAAATCCTCGTGTATACGGGCATCATCATCAATAATCAATATTCTACGATTTTCAAATTCTTTCATAGCCTGACTCATGTATCGCTCTTTTTATCAAAAGGGAGAACCAGGACGAAGCTAGCCCCCTCACCAGGACCATCACTATGTACTGAAATTTTTCCACCTAATTCATTTGCAGTAATGGCACTATGATGCAAGCCAAAACCATGTCCATCACGCCTTTTTTTAAACCCATATTCAAACAGATGTGAGATATCATCTTTCTCTATACCGACACCCGTGTCTTTTACCTCAAGGCGCGCCATGCCTTCATGCTCTGAAACATTAACAATAATATTTTTAAGCTCATTATCACTATCAATCAATGCATATTTCGCATTACTAATAAGATTAATAATAATTTGCAACACTTTATGCTTATCTATATACATCTCAGGTATGTCTTTATACGACTTTAATAACTTCACTCCATGCCTGTCCATACCCTGTAAGTTTATTTTTAATGCATCTTCAACCAGATCCGACAGTACTACCTCCTCTCGAACTCCATAACTACCGGCATATGACTGCTGCATACTAATTACATTTTTAATGTGATCAATGCTACTTGCCATTTCATCTAACTCATTAAATAAATTCTTCTTTTCCAGACTTAGCTGATCAGACAATAAAGAAAGGAATTTTGGTATCTGCCTGCCTTTACTGTCTTTAGTCATAAAATCAGATATGTTGTCTTTATTTTCTTCAAGCATACTAACCAGACGTGCCAGATTATCAGATTTTGTTTTTCTAATTTGCTCACGCAAAACCGACACAGAAACATTAACACTATTTAAAACATTACCAACATTATGCAGAACACCACTAGCCACTTCAGCCATACCTGCACTTCTTGCTATATCTCCAATTTTTTCACTCAATGCTTTTAACTCAGACGTTCTCTCCTGAACTTTATCCTCCAGCGTTTCATTTAAATCCTGCAACTCATCTTCTATTCTTGCTCTTTCTCTTATTTCAACTTCTAAATCTTTGTTTATTTTTTCTGTTTCTAAGGCATACTTTCCTGCAGATACCGCAGATACTTCAGCTTTTTCTTTTTCATTAATTAATGCATTGTCCCTGCTTTGTATCTGCTCAAGCATATTATTAAATGAACCAATCAAAACTCCGACTTCATCATCAGCCGTTTTTTTCATACGCAAACTATAATCTTTGTTTTTTGTCACATTTTGCGCCACATCTTTTAACCGCGTAATCGGATCTGTAATAAACCGCATTATACGCCTCGATATAAGCGCCGTTACCAACATAAGTCCAACAAATATAACAACTGATATTTCAGCACTTTTAATAATTTGCTCAGCCAACTCACTTAAACTGGCTTTTATCTGCAAACGCCCTATCGCTTCCCCTTCTAATAATACCGGTTTAAAAACATCAATATAATCATTCAATATTTTTAATTTTGAATTTATATTATATTCATCGCATGAAAACTCTTCCTCAGAACTTAAGCTGTACTCCACAAACACCTGGTTTTCTATTGTCCTTATACAGGCATACACAACCGAACGATGCGACTTAAGTGAATTCAAATGATTTTTAGCTGACTCAATGTCTAAAAAGGCTAATGACGCTGCGCTACTATCCGCCACAATTTCAGTCACAACATTTAAACTGGAGATTATATTTTCTTCAGAGCTAGAAGAGTTAATATGCGCCACAATCGTAAATGCAGACGCAAGAACAAGCCCCGTTATACTCATATACACAATTAAAAGCTTGCTTTGAATGCTGGTTTTTTTAAACATAGCTATCTCAATCTATCCGCAACTTCTAATAGCTGAGACCTGTATTTAATTTCAGACTTTTTGCTTTGCGCCACATTAATTTCAAATTTTATTTTATTTTTTATCCTGACAAAACCAATCATGCCTCCCGAGCTAGCAAAACCATCAATATCACTAACCGTAAGAACTACATTTCCATTTGTTTTTTTTATTATTTCTCTGTGGCTTTCTTTCTTATTTTCACTAATATAAAGAATATGGCATTGTTTTTTTACGCTGAAACTTTGAATGTATTTTATTTTTATTTTTTTGTTTTTTATTTTTTTATTTGACAATCGATCAAGGCTTTCACCAAAAGGGTTTTCACCCATAACGCATATATTGAAACTCTGTGTTTCTTCAATAGCCTGATCAGGCCAATATATAAATCGCGCAAAATTTAACAGATAGGCTGCTTTTAACTGATATTCGCGACTAAATTCAGCTTGCACTAAACCACACCAGGCGACAAACACCAGAACAGTCAAAGACGTAATATTTAAAATACTCGGTTTATTCATTTAAAAACCTGAATCTCAGTTTAATAACGTCCGGTGTTTCAGAACTTACTTTTATTCACCTTATTTATCATCCAACTTTCTTTTAAGTTGATCTACATTAACGTGACAGTTTTTAAGGCTTGCAGTTAACTGGTTTATATACGTTTCCCGCTCAAGCGTTTTACCTGCTCTTCTTGTCATTGCAAGTGCCATTTGTTGCGCTTCATCCGCATCAAATGGTTTTTTAAGTACTAACAAGTGGTCAGATGGTCCTAATATATCGATAATATCAACCCATGAATAATCAGAATATGCTGTGCAAATTACAATTTCCATCGAAGGATATTGCTTCCATATCTTGGCTATCGTTTTAATACCATCCAGGCCCGGTGGCATTCGAACATCCATAAATACCAGTGAGTACCCTTCACCTTCCAGCTCGGCCTGCTCTATCATTTTTAGTGCTTCTTCACCCTGAAAAGCCGATTCCAGACGGTACTCAATTTCCTCATATACCGGATTTTGTTCTGTTTTTCCAAACAGACTATCCGCCATACCATCGAGGTATTCCCCCGAGGGGTCCGTTGTTATTAATATTTTACGAAAATCTTCGTGTATGGATGGGGTATCATCAACAATTAGTATCTTGCTGTTTTTCATAATAATCACTCTCTAAAGCGACTAACTGGTATTAAAGATGTTATTGCTGGCTGATTATAAAAATAGCCATTGCGCGCAGCCACTCATACTACTTAGAATAGACGTATTTTTGAGGCATTGCATGGCCAGCAGAAGCTTATCCTCGCTTAATATTGATTATCTGGGTAATCACAGCCAGTTTATACCTGTAATCGCTAAATGGCATCAGGATGAATGGCATCATATTAGCCCTGACTTATCTACTCAATCACGTATTAAATTATACCGCTCATATAAAAATTCAGCGGCCATACCGAATTGTTTACTCGCTTTAATTAATCATAAACCCGTTGGATCTGCCTGTCTGGTTGCCTCTGATATGGATACACACACCCATATGGGGCCATGGCTTGCCAGCGTTTATGTTCACGAAGATTATCGGTGCCAGGGCATAGCCAGCCAGTTAATTGAGCAATGCCTACAAAATGCCCAACAAACAGGTGCAAAGACACTTTATTTATTCACCCCTGATAAAACGATGTTTTACCAAAAGCGAGGTTGGAGATTAATTGAGTCCAGCTTATATCACGGTGAGAAGGTCGATATTATGTCATACTGTCTTAACGCCAGCTCAGGCAGATAGCAGATTCAGGCAATCCGGACTATATGAATGATTTAAAATACTTCACATTACACTCGCAGAATTTAGAACATTTCGAGGCCATCAATAAACAGTTAATCGATGGCCTTAACTTGCACATAGATAATGAAACAACACGCAAGTCACATCATTTTTTTGGTCGATATGAAAACATCTATATTGATAAAAATAAAATACCCGCAATTTCTGATATTTTAAAATCAGCAAAGAATATTTCATCTAATATTTTGGGCTGCAATACAAGCGATCTTAAAGCGGGTCTCTGGTTTAATGTAATGAACCCGGGTGATAGAACCACATTACACCGCCATGATGACGACGATGAATTGCTTTCTGCTGTATACTACGTACAGGTTGCAAAGAATTCAGGCACACTGCACTTAATAAAAGCTCCCATAGAAATACAGGTAGAACCTAAACCGGGCATGTTTGCTTTCTTTAAACCGGATATGCCTCATGAAGTAACTGAAAATTTAAGCAATGAATGCCGTATTTCACTGGGTATCAATATTGGATCCGCATAAATACAGTATATATAATTAACCCATTATGTTTTTATACATAATCTGAAGAAAATGACAAAATGAAAAGATCAGCAATTATTTTTTTTCTACTCATCTCATTTATAGGTGGAATTATCTGGTACGGAAAAACACTACCAGAATTAAGCCATATAACTACCAGCCAAAAGTTCAATCGCCAGACAGATTATATCTGGCAGTTAATTTTTGAATTTAAGCATTATCCCGAATGGCGAGAGAATGTATATGCGGTTGAAGAAACACCGAGCACAACAAAATATAGCTCATGGAAAGAAATTGATGAGGATGGAAATACAATTCCATTTCAGTTAGTAGAGTTCAATCATAACTCCTACATAACCATGCAGGAAACAGGTAATACCCATCAAAACTCAGGTAAATGGCACTTTAAAGTTACCGCAAGTGAAGATGAAAAGTTTACAACCCTGAGTATAACTGAAGACCGGTTATTTCCAGACCTTGTACCCAGAGTAATCAATCACCTACTGAGCCCCAGCTCTGAAAGCATTAATGCTTATTTTCGCTCAATCCATAATAAAATAACAGGGGATGAAATTAGAATTAAAAAAGAAGAGCAAGACAAGCTGTCACTTAAATAAAAACAATAATCAGGCTATAACGGAAGATTCAATAAGAGCTAGCCTTACAATACAAACGCTCTCAAAAAATAAATACTGAAATTTAAATTTGTGCCACCACACCTGGTTAATACGTTTGTTCTTTAATTAACTAATTAACACGCAATAACAAACATATTTCACAGGTGAAGGTAAATATATCTCCCTGTCATTTCCAGCCAGTTGCCTCAGCAACAGCCTTACCTAGTTCAGCAGGTGAACGGGTAATAGCAACACCCGCAGACTCCAGTGCCTTGAATTTTTCTTCAGCCGTTCCTTTGCCCCCAGCTATAATCGCTCCGGCATGGCCCATACGTTTCCCTTTTGGCGCTGTACCTCCAGCAATAAACCCTGCCACGGGTTTGGATACATTCGTCTGAATAAACTCAGCCGCCTCTTCTTCTGCCGTACCGCCTATTTCACCCACCATAAGAATTGCTTCTGTTTCTGGGTCTTCTTCAAAAAGCTGCAAACAATCAACAAAATTCATACCCGGTATCGGGTCACCACCAATACCGATGCATGTCGTTTGGCCAAAACCCAGATCGGTTGTCTGTTTAACCGCCTCATAAGTCAGAGTGCCTGAACGGGAGACTATACCCACTTTTCCAGGCTGATGAATTTCACCTGGCATAATGCCGATTTTACATTCTCCCGGCGTAATAATACCAGGACAGTTTGGCCCGATTAAACGTACACCAACCTGATCAACGGCTATCTTTACTTCCAGCATATCAAGTGTTGGAATACCCTCAGTAATACACACAATTAATTCTATACCCGCATCGAGTGCTTCTAAAATCGAATCCTTACAGAAAGGAGCTGGCACATAAATAACAGATACGGTTGCAGCCGTATGGTTTACTGCATCACGCACCGTATTAAATACAGGTAAGCCCAGGTGTGTTTGCCCTCCTTTACCAGGGGTGACACCACCGACCATTTCTGTACCATAAGCAATCGCCTGCTCGGAATGAAATGTACCCTGCTTACCGGTAAAGCCCTGGCATATTACTTTTGTTTCACTGTTTATTAATACGCTCATTATTCTGCCCCTTTAGCAGCAGCAACCGCTCTTTTTGCAGCATCCGTCAAATCACTTGCTGCAATAATATTTAAGCCACTCTCTTTCAATAACTTTGAACCTAAGGTGGCATTATTACCTTCCAGACGAACCACAATAGGCACTTTAACACCTACCTCTTCAATCGCACCAATAATGCCTTCGGCGATTAAATCACAACGAACAATGCCGCCAAAAATATTAACCATAACGGTTTTCACATTTGTATCAGATAAGATAATTTTAAATGCTTCCGCAACACGTTCTTTTGTCGCCCCACCCCCTACATCAAGAAAATTAGCAGGGTCACCACCATGTAATTTAATTAAATCCATAGTGGCCATAGCCAGACCCGCGCCATTTACCATACAACCAATACTGCCTTCTAACGCAATATAATTAAGGTCCCATTCTTTGGCTTTATTTTCACGCTCATCCTCCTGCGAAGCATCTCGCATTTCCATTAATTCAGACTGGCGGTATATTGCATTATCATCTACATTTATTTTACCATCCAGGCACAATAAGTTACCTTCTCCAGTTACCACTAGCGGATTAATTTCAACCAGCCCAAGATCTTTTTCCAGAAATAATTTAGCCAGTCCTGCCAATAATTTTGTAAACTGCTTAATCTGATTTCCCTGCAAGCCTAAGCCAAATGCCAGTTTACGACACTGGTATGGCATCAGACCCAACATAGGATCAAGGGTCGTACGAAGAATTTTTTCTGGGCTTTCTTCTGCTACTTTTTCAATTTCCACGCCGCCTTCTGTTGATGCCATAATAACAACATGACGAGTTGCACGATCAATAACCGCTCCCAGATAAAACTCATGTTCAATATTACAGGTTTCTTCAATTAGCACATGATTTACAGGCTGCCCTTTTGCATCTGTCTGAAAAGTAACCAGGTTCGTACCCAGCATTTCACCTGCAAAATGAGCAACTTCTTCTTTACTGCTTGTTAACTTCACGCCACCTGCTTTACCACGACCACCCGCGTGCACCTGCGCTTTCACTACCCAGCGATCCGTATCCAGCGCATCCAGTGCGGCAGACACATCACCCACAGAACTTACTACGCGACTATCGGGTACTGGCATGCCGTATTGCTTAAATAAATGTTTCGACTGGTATTCGTGTAAATTCATTATTTTCTCCGCTGTATAAAGAAAAGGCAGCGCCTTAACTTCAGGTGGTGAGCCACCGACATATCACTCAGTTGCATCTGGATTTTCTTTTATACTATCTACGCTTCTTTTGTACAATATGTATGGCACGATTATCGACGGCTAATGCCGCCTCATGTAATGCTTCAGAAAGGGATGGGTGTGCAAAAACAGTTAATGCAATATCTTCTGCACTGGCGCCCAGCTCCATTGCAATCACAGCCTGGGCAATTAACTCTGAAGCCTGGCCACCAATAATATGTACACCAAGAATTCGATCTGTTTCACTCTGTGACAAAATCTTAACCATACCACTGGTGTCACCCTGCGCTTTTGCTCGGCCACTGGCAACAAAAGGAAACACGCCGGTTTTATAACTTTCACCTGCTGCCTGCAACTGCTGCTCTGTTTTACCTGCCCAGGCTAATTCCGGGTGAGTATAAATCACCGCAGGTATCAAATCATAGTTTATTAATGCATGCTTACCGGCTATTAATTCAGCTACCATCATGCCTTCTTCTGAGCCTTTATGAGCAAGCATCGGCCCACGCACCACATCACCAATGGCATAAACACCCGGCTGCGATGTTTCACATTGTTCATTCACATGAATAAAACCGCGTTCATCCAGTATTAACTCAGCTTCTTCATCAAAAATATAATCCGTATTGGGTTTACGCCCCACAGCTACAATTAATTTATCAAAAAGCTCTTTCTGATTACCTTTTTCATTCTGGTAAACAACTTCAACCTGCCTGCGTTTCTTTATCGTTTTAATTTCTGTGCTTAACAAACGAGAGTTTAATTTTATATCCAGTCCCTGTTTTTTATATGAGCGCAGGGCATCACGAACGATCTGTTTATCTGCTGTTGGTAAAAACACGTCCTGTGCTTCGAGTATAATAACCTCTGCACCAAGGCGTCGCCACACACTGCCTAGCTCAAGCCCAATAACACCCGCACCAATGACACCCACTTTGTCAGGCACTGAGTCAAAAGCTAAAGCACCTGTTGAATCAACAATTAATTTATCGGTCAGGGGCGCATTAGCCAACTCAATTGAACTGGAACCACTGGCTATAATAATTGTGTCTGCGGCATAGATTTTTTTATCTTTATTATGCGCAACCTCTACTTTTTTATCCGCAAGTAATCGAGCTGTGCCTGTTATTGTTTCCACCTTGTTTGCTTTTAATAAAGCAGCAATACCATCTGTTAATTCAGATACAATTTTATTCTTTCTCTCCATCATGGTGCCCAGATCCAGCTCAACCGAGCCAACCTTAATACCGTGCTGAGAAAAATTTTTATTTGCCTGTTCAAATAATTCAGAAGACTGCAATAAAGCCTTTGATGGAATACACCCCACATTTAAACAGGTGCCACCTAAAGAAGGCTCGCCCTTCTCATTAACCCAGTTATCAATACAGGCTGTTTTAATCCCTAACTGTGCACAACGGATAGCCGCTACATAACCTGCGGGTCCTGCACCAATAACAATAACCCCAAAATCGACTGACATGCTCAGACACCCACCAGGATACGCGCAGGATCTTCAAGTACATCCTTAATGGTTACCAGAAACTGCACCGCTTCTGCACCATCAATAATGCGGTGATCATATGAAAGAGCAAGATACATTACCGGTTGCACAACAACTTCACCATTCTCAACCATCGCCCTTTGTTGAATTTTATGCATGCCTAAAATACCACTTTGCGGTGGATTTATAATAGGCGTAGACAACATGGAACCAAACACACCACCATTGGTTAAGGAGAAGGTCCCCCCCGTCATGTCATCCATACTTAACTGATTATTTTTTGCTTTATCTACCAGGTTTGCAATACCTGATTCAATTTCTGCCAGGCTCATTTGATCTGCATTACGTAAAACAGGCACAACGAGCCCCCTGGCGGAAGCAATAGCAACACCAATATCGAAGTACCCATGATAAACAATATCATTACCATCGATTGATGCATTAACTGCTGGGAATCGCCTTAATGCTTCAACTGTTGCTTTCACAAAAAAGGACATAAAACCAAGTTTCACATCATATTTTTTTGCAAATAAATCTTTATATTTATTTCGCAAATCCATAACTGGCTGCATATTGACTTCGTTAAATGTAGTCAATATGGCCGCATGATGCTGTGCATCCAGCAGGCGTTCTGCAATACGCGCACGCAGTCGCGTCATCGGCACACGTTTTTCTATTCTGTCTCCCTGACTATTATCATGTGAAACCGCTTCAGTTACCTTTTCTTCAACAACTTCAAACTGTACTGGAGGCTCTTTTTTCACCGTAGTGCTAACCGCTAATGCCTGCTGCATAAATGCCTGAACATCCTCTTTAAGCACTCTGCCATCTTTACCGCTGCCCATGATATCTTCTGAATTTAACTGGTTTTCTACAATCATCTTTTTTGCTGATGGCGTTATAATAATTTCGCCCTGTTCTCTGGCTGTATTTTCATTTACGTTTTCTGCACTTAACGCTTTTACTGTTGCCAGTAACTGCCCCCCCACAACCACATCACCTTCTGCCTGGTGATGCTCTGCGACAATACCATCTATTGGAGAAGGCACCTCAAGCACCACTTTATCTGTCTCTAGATCAACCAGTGATTCATCTCTTTTAATAGCCTCACCAGGCTGTTTTCGCCATGCAACAACTGTGGCGTCTGAAACAGACTCTGGTAATTCGGGAACTTTTACTTCTATTGACATTGTTTCATCCTATATTTATGAGTCTTCAGGTAAACCCAAAGCCTCCCTTACCAGTTTTTTCTGTTGTTGCGTATGCACTCTGGCAGAACCCACAGCGGGTGCGGCTGAAGGCTCCCTTCCAACATATTCAACCATACAGGGGTGATCTAATTTTGCTGCAAATCGCGGTTCAAAATAATCCCATGCACCCTGATTTTTGGGTTCTTCCTGACACCATATTAATTGCTCTGCATTTTTATATTTATCCAGAACAATATTAAGATTTTCTGACGGAAAAGGGTAAAGTTCTTCTATACGAAGAATAATGACATGTTTTAAATTTAATTCACGTCGCTGAATCAATAAATCGTAATACACTTTACCACTGCACATCACAATCCGTTTCACATCATCTGCATTAACATCATCAATCTCATCAATAACATTCTGAAAAGAACCAAAGCAAATATCATCCAGCGTGTTCACTGCTAATTTGTGCCTTAGTAAACTTTTGGGTGTCATAACGATAAGTGGCTTACGGTACTTCCTGACCATTTGTCGACGCAGCAGATGAAATATCTGCGCCGGTGTGCTTGGCACGCAAACCTGAATATTATTTTGTGCACATAACTGCAAATACCGCTCCAGTCTTGCCGATGAATGCTCAGCACCCTGCCCCTCATAACTATGGGGTAACAGCATTGTTAAACCACACAGGCGACTCCATTTTTGCTCACCCGCAACAATAAACTGATCAATAACCACCTGGGCACCATTTGCAAAATCACCAAACTGCGCTTCCCATATAACCAGTGTTTCCGGTTCAGCAGTTGCATAACCATACTCAAATGCCAGTACTGCAAGTTCTGAAAGCAGTGAATCAATAACTAGAAAGTTAGCCTGATCTTCAGACATGTTACGCAGTGGAACATAGGCACTACCATCAAGCTGATTATGCCAGACAGCATGCCGATGAAAAAAAGTACCCCGGCCTGAGTCCTGCCCTGATAACCGGACAGCATAGCCTTCTGTTACCAGGCTTGCATATGCCAGAGTCTCGGCAAACCCCCAGTCAATATCCAGAGCGCCCACCGCCATTTTATGCCTGTCCTGCATTATTTTTTCAACGCGTGACTGCAACTGAAAATCCGCAGGACGTTTTTCTAGCTGCTCACATAACAGACGTAATGTTTCCATATTAATCGCAGTGTCTGTACTGTCATTCTGATTTGTATTTTCATAAGGCCGCCAGTTAATATGAAAAGCATAAGATGAATTTTCATTTTTTAAAATACCAGGAACAACACAATTACCTGCATCCAGCTCATCACGATAATTTTCCATCAACTGGCTGGCATATTCTGATGAAATAACGTCTGTACGCAGCAATTTTTCCGCATAAATAGCACGCGTACTATCAAGCATGGATATTTTTTTATACATCATGGGCTGCGTAGCTGCTGGCTCATCCGCTTCATTATGCCCATGCCTGCGATAGCAGATTAAATCTATTACCACATCTTTCTTAAAGGCCATACGATAATCAAGCGCAACTTGTGTAACCAGAATAACGGCTTCAGGATCATCCGCATTCACATGAAATATCGGTGAATCCACCATTTTGGCTATATCTGTACAATAATGCGTTGAGCGACTGTCCTTAATGTTACTCGTGGTAAAACCAATTTGATTATTGACAACGATATGCAAACTGCCTTTAGTAGAGTAGCCCCTCGACTGTGACATCTGTAATGTTTCCATCACCACGCCCTGCCCGGCAAATGCTGCATCACCATGAATTTGTATTGGTAACACTTCCACACCTTCTGCATCTTTTCTGTGCTCCTGCCGCGCTCGAACAGACCCCTCTACAACAGGAGCCACTATTTCAAGATGCGACGGATTAAATGCCAGTGCTAAATGAATATCACCCTTTTCTGTTTGCAGGTCTGAAGAAAAACCCATATGGTATTTCACATCACCCATATACTGACCGTGGGATTTGGTACCTTCAAATTCACTAAACAACTCAGCCGGTGTTTTCCCCATTACATTCACCAGCATATTTAATCTTCCACGGTGCGCCATGCCGATAACAACTTCTTTCATACCATGACTGGCTGAACGCTGAACCACTTCATGTATAAGAGGGATAAGCGTTTCCCCCCCCTCAAGTGAAAAACGTTTCTGACCAACATATCGAGTATGCAAATATTTTTCTAAACCTTCAGCCGCTGTAAGTCGCTTTAACAAATTTTTCTTTGCATCAATGCCGAGACTCGCCTTACCTCGAACAGTTTCAATTCTTTGCTGTATCCAGCGCTTCTCACCTGTTTCTGTAATGTGCATATATTCTGCACCAATAGAACCACAATAAGCATCACTGATAATATCGATAATTTCCTGCAAGGTTGTTTCAGCCGGACCACATAATGACCCCGTGGCAAAAACAGTCTGTAGATCTGCATCTGTTAAGTCATGACTGGCTAATGATAAATCTTCAACTGTTTTTGTATGGGTACGCCCAAGCGGGTCAACATCTGCTTTCTGATGACCACGAAAACGATACGCATTAATTAGCTGTAAAACCTTAACCTGTTTACGCTCATGTTCCAGAGCGACAGTAGATGCTGATTGAACCGGAGGCAGCAAGGTGCCACTGCGTTGTTCAGTTATATGCCTGAACTGCTCCCTTATATCAGAATGAATGGTGTCTTTAAGGACACCATTAACCCGCGGTAAAGTACCGAAATATTCTCGCCAGCGACTATCAACACTGTTAGGGTTTTGCAGATAATTCTCATACAGGCCTTCCAGCCATGCGGCGCTGCCCGCATCCAGCATAGAATTTCCCCATAAGTCCTGCATTGACGTTTTGATTTTTTCGCTCATATTCCCGACGCTAAAGTATTGCCAGTTTTTATTTTATATAATGTCTAGATGTAGTTATAGCTCATTATCACAAACTCTACTAGATCCGAACAGCCCTGTTAATAGCAGCCCTTAATACATCACTATACGTTATTAACTATTCTATAGGACATGACTTCAGCAGCGCTTACAACAGGTGACTTAGATTATATTGTTTTACTAGATTATTCAGAGGTAAAAACAGGGGTACTGGCAACTCATCCAGAGCAAACCAGTGCCATTGTATTTGTTTGTTTTCAAACACCTGATGGTTCTGTATATGATGCTCCTCTGCAATAATATAAAGCGTAACCGTATGCAAATATTTTGAGAATATATTGTTACTATAAGGCCCTGATCGAAGTGATGCTATTTCAATACCGGCCTTTTGCAAACAATGCCTGCTAGCTGCCTGTTCTATGGTTTCACCTCTTTGCAAATAACCACCTGGGCACTGCCAGCCCTCAAACTGTTTTTCCTGGAGCGGCTGACCTTTAAATCGTTTACCTAGTAATAACCGCTGATTATGCATAACGAGTGTTGCCACGGCAGCAGCACAGTCATTCACTAACACAATTTCGGCCATCTTTTTTAGCTCGATATAAGGCTTCATCTGATGCGGCAATTAATTCAATTAAGGAGTCTTCATTTTCTCTGTTTGCTTCACCTATCGCAGACACACCAATCGAAATGGTAACACGGGGCAATAGCCCTCCTTTATCATTTTTAACTGTTGCCTGCTCTACTTTTTCTCTTAGGCTATTTGCCAGGTTAAGCGCCGCATCAAGACTTGTTTCCGGTAACATAATAGCGAATTCTTCACCACCAAACCGGGCAATCATGTCATTGGGTCTCAAGCCACAGCGTAGCGTATCTGCTACCGCTGATAACACCCGGTCTCCATTGATATGACCGTATTCGTCGTTATAGGTTTTAAAATAATCAATATCCAGCATCATCAATGACAACGACATTTTTTCACGCCTGGCATGAATAAACTCCTGCTCAAACATACTGTCCATCCAACGACGATTATGTAGCCCGGTAAGTGCATCAATCGTTGCATGTCGCATAAATTCTTTTTGCGTACCCAGAGAATCGGCAATAACCACATTACTAAAACGCACCCTCAATGACATAATATGCAGCATATTTCGTGTCACCTGATGCGAAGTATTTATCATTTCCCATAAAACTGCCTGGGGTATCTCCATAATCTGAGACACCTCCGATGCAATTACATACGCGGATGGATTTTTACCCTCAATAATTGACATTTCACCCACACACTCGCCAGGTTCAACCAGCGTCAATGGAGTAACTTCATCCAGATCAAGATAAACCACCATGCGACCTGAAATCATTAAATAAACATTATTATTGTCTTCTTCAGGCGAGAGCAGTTGCTCACCCTTTTTCATCTCACGAAAAGTACAACGTGAAATACAATCACTTATGCTGGCAATCTCGACATTCCTGAAGAGCTGCAATCGATCAAGTAACGTGCTGGCTTTTAAAAGCATTTTGTCATTTATCCATTAATATACTGATTCCAGTTCAAGGCCAGGTACAATATACCTGCAACACTGATGGCATCGGTTATCTCACCACTTTGAACCATTTTTACCGCATCATCAAATGCCAGTTTTTTTACCTGAATATCTTTTTCTGTATCTTCAAGTTGCTGCAGGCCTTCACTCAGGTCCGTAGCCAGATACACATAGCCCTGCTCATCCGTAATAGAATTCGATGGATGCAAATGTAAAAGCTCGGTAACTTCACCTGCTTTTAAACCCGTTTCTTCTTCTAACTCTCGCCGTGCAGTTTTAATTTTATCTTCTGCTTTAGGTGAACCACCCATAGGAATTTCCCATGACCACTGATTCAAAGTGTAACGAAACTGACCCACTAACCAGACATTACCTTCTCCATCAACAGGAATAATACCCACCGCCTGATTCTTAAAACTGACCTTACCATAGATACCCTTTGTACCGCCCGGGTTTATCACCTGATGTTCTTCAACTTTTATCCAGGCATTATTATATACGGGCTGTGTACTTAACGTTTTCCACGGGCTATTTTTTTTATCGTCCTCATTGTCTGTCATTTATTAGTCCTGTTTTTCATTACTTTAAGTACCCATACCTTCTTCGCATTCAGTAGATGTTCATATATATTTTACTTCATAGTGGTAATGCCGACATAATCAGAAAATGTCAGCTTCACTTAAATCAACACTCAAAGATCAAAAAAAATTAATCCTTTTTACTCGATTTCTGTCGCTTAGGCCTGGTTTTATAATTACTCACACTCGGCATAATCTGATTATATGGCAAGTTCTCTATCGCACCATATACCTCTATTGATTTCAGCATTAAGCGTGAAATATCATCCACACCTGCAACATGTTCAGCATCACTAAATAATAACTTCTGTATCCCAAGCATTCCTCCATTTTGTACCTTAATTTCCTTGTTATGCGGCAACGGACCCTCTATATCAATTTTAAAAACAAAACGAGTTTGACAACGCAGATGATCGAGAAAAGCTTTACAGTTTAACTGCATTACCGTATCTGTGCAGCCGACGCCATACCTGTCAGCCAGATTAAACTTTTGCTGAAAAGAGCATTTACATTTTAATGACAAAATTCCTTTTTCAAAAACACAGGGCGCACCATTAATCTGCCCATAAATCTGCCTGTAATTATCTTCATCCACAATTAAACCCGCTTATATATATGCTGGATTCCATGCTCTTTCTCCAGATTACAAAAATTACTTTTCGTGCTCCATCACTATCGGCTGATCACGTTTCTCCATTAACATTTCTTCCGCTGCCAACTGATTATCTGCAAACATCACTTTAATTTCAGCCGCATCCGTCTCAGGCTGTTCCGCACGAAGATCACGAGCAAAGTTTTTTGCTTGTTTAAATTTTTCAAACGTCTTAATCAACTCAAGCTGCTTAAGCATTGCCAACTCAGCAGACTCAACTTTATAAACATAATATGGCATAATAACTCACAATAACTCGGTAATTTGACCAACCATTATACCCCAGAAAGATCAGCTAACTGTACTTAATAGCGTTACGCCTTAACCTGTCACGCTCTCGATTGAACAGCCTGACACAACAAATTCCAATATAGAGGTCAAATACTCAGTAGAAGCGAGTATAATGCTCTTTTAGTCGCTTAAACAATAGACCAACGGTAGCCCTAATGGATGCAGATTTAAAAAAAGAACTCGATGTATTAGTCGCATTACGCAAAGTATTATCAGGCGTGGTTCGTGAGATCACACCTGAACCCGGTATGAAACACCCACTAAGTGAAGGCGCTATGGAAGATGTACGCCAGGGGTTTATATTAATTGCCGCCAGAGAAAAAGAAATTTCGGAAAAGCTGGGTAAACCCAGCCTGCACCGACCTATGTACAAAGGAGATACACCTAAGACCAATGTGGTTAAACTACACGGCCTTACGACTAATAAAGACAAGTAGTCATTATTAGCTAAAAATATATCAGGTATATACTTTTCACCTCAACTAATCATTAACCCACATCCCCCACAGGCTATACTTACAGATAATAAAATAAAAATCAGGTCATAACCCCTTGCTCAAGCAGCCGACTAAAGGTGACATCTGGGGCGGTCTTTCTGCCTCCGCTGTAATACTGCCACAGGCAACTGCATTTGGCATTGCGCTTTGGGCTCCATATAGCCAAACCCCGGCAATGGGTGCAATGGCCGGGCTCATTACTGCGATTGCATTATGTTTTTTCTCTGGTCTGAGTCGAGGGACCACCGGTATGGTGAGTTCACCCACAGGGCCAACTATGGTGCTGGTTGCCGGTGCACTGGCCAGCCTTAGCTCTCGTGGTTTTTCTGGCACTGAACTCTTTATAAATATTGCTTTAATGCTTTTTTTAAGTGGTTTTATACAAATTTTAATTGGCCTTTCAAACGGTGGACGGTTAATTAAATTTATACCTTACCCGGTTGTTGCAGGATTCATGACCGGCTCCGCAATCTTAATGATTCACTCTCAGGGCGTGATGCTGGATTTACTTTCCATGCATTCTCAGGCACTGAATATTATCTGGCAAAAAGCATACTGGATACCCTGGCTAACAACTCTGGTTACTTTTTTAGCTATGTCTTTTTTACCCCGAATTATACCGGCAATTCCCGGCACCGTTTCAGGGCTTATTAGTGGCACGCTGACTTTTCATTTATTAAATAAATTTAATACTTTTCAATACCCTGCTGAATGGGTCGTTGGTCGCTTACCCGATATCACCAGCATACAATTCATTACCCCTACATTATTAAATCAAACACCCTGGTTAATTATTTTACCGATTAGTTTTACACTTGCGGTACTGTCATCACTGGATAGCCTGCTGACATCTGTCGTTGCTGATGTCGCTACATCCGATCGCCACAATGCAAAACGCGAACTCACCGGCCAGGGTATAGGCCAGATGTTTGCTGCCCTGTTAGGCGGTATCGCCGGTGCAGGAACAACAGGGGCCACTATCGTTGCGATCAAGTCCGGCGGACGTATCTGGGCAGCCATTTTTAGCGCCTTAACATTCATATTAATTATTGTTGTACTGGGCCCTGTTGCAGCACTGCTCCCTATTAGCGTTCTCGCAGGCATCATTTTTCACGTTGCCATTATGGGTATGCTGGAAAGAGATATTCTACTCTGGCTAAAAAACCCACGTAACAGAATGGACGCCACCACCGCCTTGCTGGTTACCGGTGTTACGGTCACTTATGATTTAATGATTGCTGTTGCCATTGGCCTGGTACTGGCCATTTTTCAATTTGTTCGCGCACAGATACTGTCACCTGTTGTACATCGTCGTTCCACTATAGCCCAGCACCCTTCATTACGCAGACGCAATACAGAACATCGGTCTTTATTAAAAAAACACGCAGAAAATATTTTAATTTATGAACTAAAGGGCAATTTATTCTTCGGCACAGTAGATAAATTATTTGAAGAATTTAACTCTGATTTACAGCGCCCCGTTCAGATTATTCTTGATATGGCGCGTGTTCATCAGGTTGATCTAACCGCCGTAAAAATGTTGCAACAAATGGCTGATCGTTTACATAAGGTTAACGGTGAACTTATTTTCACCAATGTAAGAAAGGGCAAAGGCCTGAATAAAAAGGTAGCAAAAACATTAAGAAAGATAAGCCCGCATCATAGTGGAAATTATCCTGTACGCACATTTATTGATGCCGATGAAGCCATTGAATATGCTGAAAACAAATTACTTGAAACACTAGGGAAAGAACTAAATATATCCGAAAGAATAGACCTGGCTAATACTGAACTCTGCCATGGCCTGGACTCAGATACATTAAAGACGCTGCAATCCAATATGAAAAACATATCGCTTAAATCAGGTGATATATTATTCAGGGCAAATGATGTAGCCACTGAATTATATGTTGTGTTAGAAGGTGAGATAGATATTCTTTTACCTTTTGGCAAGCATCGCTACAAAAGACTTGCTAAATTTGGTCCTGGTGCTTTTTTTGGAGAAATTGTTTTTTTAAAACCGGGCCCAAGAACCGCCGACGCAAAAGCCATAAAAGACACTGAATTATTAATGCTCGATGGCAATGCTTTTGAAAAATTAAAAGAGCAAAATCCACAAGCGGCAATAGAACTCATTTTAAGACTGGGAAAAGAATTAAGCGAAAGATTGAGGTGGTCCGATACAGAACTACGAAGACTATCCGATTAACATTAAAGCTTTACCGTAAATACTAATTCAATAACCTGTTATTCTGAACACGGGTAAAAACCCAACCAGTATAAACATCACAAAACAACTATCAATATGCATTCATCAGGCAGAATATGTATTCTTTAAAATTTTAGTTCATCGGTAATTTTTCACGTAATGCATCACGATCAAACCACCACTGACTATTAGCAATTGCATCAATCACCGTTCCCATCATGGGCAGAAATTTTTGCGGATCATTCAGGTCCATTTTTTCCATCCAGAAATCCAGTTTTTCCTGGCTCTTCACATCCGAATGACGTTGGGCAACTTTGGTAATCATATTTTTTGTTAAAAAAGAAAGGCTATCGTGTTTCTCATCTGAAGCACGTACACCAACAATATAATGTGCAGTTGCAGCAGCTACGGCGGCGCCATCTGAATCATTAGGTGTTTCATCAATAATATAACTCAGCATACCGATGGTATATTCAGGGTCAACGGGGTATGTAACCGACAGCCAGACACCATGCACTAATGCAAGAATGGAAGCAGGCTGTTCTGTCTGATACATAATATCACAGGCTTCAATTGCACTGGCCCAGTCTTCCTTTGCAACAAAAATATCAAAAGCAGCCCTAGACTCATTCCAGGCATTTTCATTTTGCTCAAGCCCCAGCTGCGCATTGGCAATGTCCATCTTAACTTTTGCAACATCTGCAGGATCTGCATCACGGGATAACTGGGTTAATTCAAACTGACGATTTCTTAACTGTTCTTCCAGATACGCGCGCGCTTCCTCATCTGTGGATGATTCCAATATACCGCTTTCTGGTCTTAATCCTGAGTCTTTCATGCTATTTTCTCTAAAATTTTAAAACTATTTATATATGGAGGTGAATAACCTCTTTCCTACTTTAATATAACAAAATTGACTATTAACCCGGTTGATAATTAACCGGGTTCATTACAGATGCAATATCCTGTAATCGCAATTTTGCGTTTAATACTCGCTCATTACTATCATCAAGCGCTTTCAGTAAATCAACAGCCCGTTGATATACAAGTTTCTGCTGCTCTGGCTCAAATAACTGCACAGCCAATACAACCACTTCAGACTGCTCACTCAACAGGCAGGGCACCATCATCACTTCATCAATAACACTCTCAGGCGACAATAAATCCGCTATAAAAGGATGTTCCAGCAGTGCAAAATGAGCCTGCCTGGCCTGCTCTTCCATTTCCAGCTTTGAAATACCCTCGCTGTCATTGCCCACAGCTTTCCACATACTTTGCATCATCATGCTTAACAGGCGCTTAATCATTTCACGCACTTCAAGCTGATCACCCGCCAGCCCTGCACTTGTCTCATAGGTTTTATCCAGAGACTCTTTTAACTTTAGCACCAGTTCCACATCAGCACCTGGCTTCAAGTCGGTGATCTGCTGCACCAGGTCACGAAATTCACCAATAAAGCTTTCAACTTCATTTGAATCCTGCCTTCGAGCCTCCTGAATATCAAATGGCTCTATATTTATCTCACCAAACAGGGGGTTTTCAAACTGACGCTTTAACATGCGTTCATGTCGTCCTGCGGCTTTTGAAAACAGCATTTCCATACTCATACAACTTGCTCCAGGGCCTGATCAAGAACACCACTTATCACTGACTCTTCAATCGGAAAAGCAATCGTCGAGAAAATATCAAATATTGCCAGCAAACGCTCAAGCTGAGGTCGCTGTTCTTTTTCATAAAAAACAATGACTTTACAGTCTGGAATACGCTGTACTGCGGCCATCAGCGTCTCCAGGCTACTGGTGCGATCACGAAAATCTGACTGGAAGTTAAATTCAGCTACTATCACCGCAGGCTGTATTTTTTTCAGTAACTTAGTCGCCTTCCGCATACTGACCACCTGCTCTACCTCAAAGCCTTTTTGCCGATATAGCGTGGTAAAATTAACATAACCGCCAATTTCTACAATAGAAAGTAAACAAGGTGCAGACACAATAAAATATCAATAGATGTTAAAGATGGCATTATACCATACTATATTAGTCAGGTATTATATTGATTCCATTAGACCTCTATCCCGTATCGCCTCTGACTGACGGCTTAGAGCGACAGGTCGGCCTAAACGCGACAAAAAAGACCCGAGGACCCCTATCTTGGCGAGAGCAACGCTATTATCAGATAATCCTATTTCAGAAAAATTAGACCCGAAAGTTACTATTTAGCAGATACACCAGAATATAGACCCCCTGAGCTGTGGCATGAAAATCACTCTTTTCATGTCCTAACGAAAGCCCTCTTGCACCAAAACCTAAAGATCGCCCTGTATCTGACCCTAATAGTGATACAAAACCACCCCAGCCACCATCGGCCTGCTGGTGATCGAGCACCTGCTGTATCCAGACTGGTTTCACCCTCACCTCTGCTCCGCTAATTAACAATAATAATACTCGCTGCAAATAGACATCAACAACTCGAATATCCCAGGTCAATTGCCCAACAATATCCCCCTGTAATGCTCGGCTCACTTCATCAATATCTGATAAAAAATGACATTGCTCGGTAAACAAAAAATGCAAACCCATCAATTGATGGGTAACACAGGCAGGGCGATAAAAATAATTAGACTGATGGCAAAAGGCGGCTGTATTTTGCTCGGCGACAATAGACAGTTCATTTGCTATATCTGCCGCACAATTTAATGCATAAATAAAATGCTGGTTATAATAAGGCAAACCTTCAACTGAAAAGGCACCTAACCCCTGACGTTTCTGACCGTCAAATAACGCCCCCCAGACACTTTTATTAATACCCCTGTTTTTCTGAAGATACTTCTTCAGTAGTTCTGCTATACGCTCATCCTGTGAGATTTTTTGCGTTTCATAAAGCATCCACCACAACACAGGGTTTGTCTGTAACAAAATTTCACTTTCATTATTTACCAGCCACTGGATTGATTTTTCCAGTTGCAATTGCATTCGTGCTTTTTCAGGATAAGAAACAATTCGATTATTCTGGTAAACCCCAAAAAGATAGATTGCTAATACAATAACTGCCGGTATAAGCGCTAATACTATAATTTTTTTAAACATTTTATTTTTCTGTATTATTTTATTTATATTTATTAAGACTGGCCCTTTAAGCCACGTAAAAAAACATCAAATAACTGTAAAATCATACTCCTTAACAAAGTCTGGTGCTCAACACTGGGTGTCATATGCACCTGAAACTGCGCCTTTAACTTCCCCGATGACGCCATAAGTGCTATTCCCTGAATCATCGACATCGTACTCAAGGCCAGCACCAGTGGATCATCCTGAATAAAAATTTTCTTTTGTTGGCCATTACAGATAATACTAACCAGGCTCTGCATCGCTTCATCAGAAGCCAGTTTTAAACCGGCACCACGCTCCTCGAGCTGTATGTGACCACCAAACATAAGCTGAAACAAATTAGGCTGCTCCGCAGCCATACCCACAACATGCATGGTGCTTTCAAATAACTGCCCTTCTGGATCACCAGAAAACTCCAGCTCAAGGCGCATGTTTCTGGCCTTAAGACGACGAAAACCATCTTCTGCAATCGCTTCTAGCAACTGCTGTTTATTACGAAAATGTCGATAAGGCGCATTATGACCAACACCAATATTACGCGCTATTTCACGTAAACTAATACCTGCTACACCCCTGTCATTGAGCATATTAATCCCCACGCTCACTAACGAATTACGTAAATCTCCATGATGATAATTAACCTGCTCCATTAACCCCTACCTAAATTTCCATTGACACGGTTCCAGTCTATCATTAAATTGAACCATGTGGACAGTGTCCACATGGTTTTAAATAATCAGAGACAACTCTGGAGACACCATGGTAACGAATGATTTAATCAACCGAATCTGTAACGCCCATGGTGGTATTGACCGCTGGCAGATGGTCGAATCCATTCAAATGAAAATAGATATTTTTGGCCCAATTTTACTCACCCGATTCAAATCCCCCTGGCTGTCTAATATCACCGCCAATATTTTTACTGACAGGCCCTATGTAAGTATTCATGACTTCCCGGAAAAAGGCCATACAGGTATTTTTGATGGGTTTAACGTGTACATATATAACGCCAATGACAAAATTTATAGCGAGAAAAACTACAGTAACTGCAATGAACTAAAAACCAAAGCCCGTTTACACTGGGATCATCTCGATCTCATCTACTTTCTTGGTTACGCTCTATGGAACTACAGCTGTAGTCCTTTTATCTTTAAGCAGAAAGGATTTGAATGTCATCAGGGCCATGACTATTTAGAAAAAGATGGCAGTATACTAAGCACCTTAAATGTACGTTATCCCAGCAACATTCCAACTCACTGCAAACAACAAATATTTTATTTTGACCCAAAAGGTCTACTAAAACGACAGGACTACACTTCAGATGTTATAAGCCCACTTACCATTGGCAGCCATATTTATGAAAATCATAAAACATTTGATGGACTGGTATTTCCCACCCACCGCAGTGTGTTTCCACGATTATGGAATAGCAAACCCCTTAAAGCCATAAAAGTAATGGATGGACGATTCAAAAACATACTCATTAACTGGCGCCAGACTGAAATAGCTTAGACTTAAAACGCCAGACACAATACAGGTCAGCACTTTCTAATGTTTTTTTACAACCACAAAAAAAACGTATGCTAAGCTTGTAGATATCCTTATAAATAAATCCAACTTGAAATTAATCAAGATGAATAAAATATTTTTACCTGCTTTCTTTACACTTATTACTCTTCAAATCACCGCATGCTCCATAACAGAACTCACCGTTCGAGCATCTATGCCAATGATTAAAGGCGGCATGCTTGCCTTAAATCGAGAAACCGATTTACAGCTCGCCGAAGCAGCCATGCCACCTAATATCGAACTTATCGAAGGCATGATCATTAACTCACCTGACAACAAAACATTACGCAACTATGCGGCTCAGGCATATTACGGTTATGCCTATGGGTTTATTGAAGATACCAACCCACAACGTGCAGCTAATTTTTATCAACGTGGCTTAAAACATGCTCTCCACAATTTACAACAGGAAGGCTTAGATCAAAATATTTTATCCGGCAATCTCAATGCATTACAGAAAGCACTAAACTCATTTAATCAAGATGACATCGCCACTCTATTCTGGGCCTCGTCTAACTGGGCAAAATGGATTGATCATAATCGTGACAAAACAGAAGCTATTGCCGACTTACCCAGAGCAATCATGCTCATGCAACGCGTAATGGATCTGGATGAGACCTTTTTTATGGCTGGCCCTCATCTTTTTTTTGCCGTATACAATGGCAGTCGCTCGCCTATGCTAGGTGGCAATTACGCCTTATCTGAAAAACATTTTAAAAAAGCCCACCAGCTAAACAATCACCAACTATTAATTGTCGATTTATTACAGGCAGAATACCTGGATCGACAAAAACTCGACCAACAGGCATTTCACCAACGATTAACAAACATAATAAATACACCATCAAATATAAGCACAGACATGTCATTAATGAATAACATCGCAAAACAAAAAGCCAGAAAGCTGCTCAAAAAGGAATCAGCATGGTTTTAAATAAAGCATTTCGTACATATATAGTTTTTACACTTCAGATATTTGCCCTTTTTTTTATAACTAATACTTATGCACATGCTAATAAAATCTACACTTTAAAATTTGCATCGCTCATTCCTGCAGATACAGCATGGATGAAAAGCATTCAAAACTGGTCAGAGGAATTAAAAACAAAAAGCAAAGGACGCCTGAGAATAAAAATTTACCCCGGTGGAGTAATGGGAGATGAACCCGATGTATTACGCAAAATTCGTAGCCGACAACTACAAGGCGCCTTTTTTACCGGCTATGGCATAGGGCGAATATACTCACCTGCACGGGTACTGGAAATCCCCTTTCTTTTTCATAACACAGATGAATCAGACTATGTTCGCCAACAAATAATGCCCGACATTGAAAAAGGCTTCCGAGAAAAAGGATTTGAATTACTTGGCTGGCCTGAAGTTGGTTTTCTTCATTTTTTTTCAAAACAGCCAATTAACTCACTGAAACAATTAAAAACCAGGCACATATGGTTATGGCAGGGCGACCCACTGGGCGAGGCATTTGCAAAAGCCGCTGGTGTTTCACCTGTACCACTCTCTATTATAGACGTGTACACTCAGCTTTCAGCCAGCCACGGCAGCATTGACACTGTTTACAACTCACCCTTTGGTGCCCTCGCAATGCAATGGCACACCAAATTAAAATACGCCTCTCATGTACCCCTGACCAATGGCATTGGCGGCCTCATCATAAGCCAGAAATTTTATAAAACACTCCCCCTGGAGCTACAGCAACTGTTAAAGTCGACGGGGGAAAAAATTAGCGAAGAAATAAATCAGACATCTAGACGCGACAATAAAAAAAGCATTGAGCTGCTTAAAAAAAGCGGCATTAAATTCATGTGGAAATGGACTGATGATGAAAAGGAACAAATGCTTGAAATACGCAACCAGGCAGCCAGGGAACTCACCAAATCCGGTTACATTCCTGAACAGCACTTTACCAGAGTCAATAACATTTTAAACCAGTACCGCACCAGCAATAAACTATAAGTCACATCACTGAACAAAATGCAGACAAAAAACAAACTCAATATTTTTTATGCCATAAAAGAAAAATTCATAATTATAGAAAAATTAATTGCCTGCTTCAGTTTATTGCTTCTTTTAGTACTCGCCTTTTCACAGGTAATATTGCGCAATTTATTCGATCTTGGTTTTATTGAAATTGACATTATATCCCGTCACTTAGTGTTATTTATTACCTTCATGGGCGCCGCACTGGCACTGGAAGGTAACCAGCACATAAAACTGGATTTTATAAACAGCTTACTTAAACCATCAATAAAAGAAAAACTTCAATCCCCTTTGCTCGTTATCAGTTCGCTCGTCTGTGCTGTGTTTTTCTGGTACGCATTAAAATTCTGGCTAGACGAACGGCTTTATGCTCCCGCTAATGAACAACTCGCGTTACACCTTGCGCTCATCATACCTGTTGGTTTTCTGACACTGCACATTCACTTCTTACTGCTTTTATTAACCACAAAGAAAATAAAAGCAAACTAATGCCTCTCTTTTTTTTAGTATTCCTCGCCATGATCGGCCTGCCGCTATTCATAGTATTAGGTGCAGGAGGAATATATGCCAGCATGGAATCTGACCTTGATCCGGTTTTATTAATTATTGAACTTTACCGCCTGGCCAATCAGCCTAACTTAATCACCATCCCTTTATTTACCTTTGCCGGCATGGTCATCTCCTCGGGCGGCGGCCCCAAACGTTTATTAAAACTATTTAATGCATTACTTGGCTGGATGCCTGGCGGCCTGGCTATCGCCGCTATTGTTTCCTGCTCATTTTTTACTGCTTTTACCGGTGCATCAGGTGTGACCATTATTGCGCTCGGCGGCCTGCTTTATCCATTATTTATTCAGGCAAATTACCCTGAAAAATTTTCCCTGGGATTACTGACATCGTCAGGCTCTTTAGGTTTATTATTTCCACCCAGCCTGGCCATTCTTTTATATGGCATTGTCTCTGGCACCAGTATTGATGAGTTATTTCTGGCCGGTATAATTCCTGGGCTTATTTTACTTGTTATGCTTTCACTTTATAGTTATAAATCCGCACTCACCTGGCACGAGCCACCACATCCTTTTTCCATAAAAAACTTAATCACTTGCGCAAACGAAACAAAATGGGATATATGTTTACCCTTTTTAGTTATCACTGGCATTTTTGGCGGCTACCTTACTATTACCGAAGCGGCTGCAGTGACCGCAGCCTATGCTTTATTTATCGAAACAAGCATCTATAAAGAAATAAAGCTAATACAGGACCTACCTGAAATACTCATCGACACAACAAAATTAGTCGGTAGTATATTAATTATTTTAAGTATGGCTATAGGCTTAACTAATTTATTAATTGATACCCAATTACCTTTAAAGCTACTTGCTCTGATTGAAAACCACATTAACAGCCAGCTACAATTTTTATTGTTATTAAATGTTTTTTTATTAGTCATCGGCGCCATAATGGATATTTTTTCTGCCATTGTCGTCGTCGTCCCATTAATAATGCCGCTGGCTTTACGTTATCAGATTGACCCTGTTCATCTCGGCATACTCTTTCTGGCTAACCTTGAAATTGGCTACATAACACCGCCGGTAGGTATCAATTTATTTATTGCTTCTCAACGCTTCGGTAAAGATATACTTACCCTGTTTCGGTCTACCCTGCCATTTTTAGTTATCATGCTTATCTGGCTTCTTATGATATCCTATATACCTGCATTAACATTATGGTGGAAATAAAGTAGCGGAAGAGCCCATTGAACCTAAAGTCATCATCAATTTCAATAACAGGCCGGTCACCATGCTTCCTGTTGGTTTTTTTGATGATAAGCGATAGAGTCATCTGGCTGAATATAACCGTAAAAGTGAATCACTCACCATAGACGATCTGAAAAGAATGCTTCCTGATGATGAATCTTTAAGCACTAGAACAGTCAAACGCACGAGATCACTACTGGGTGAAGAATTTAACTCTACTCCCAGATAGACATGTACATAGCAGAATTAGCTTTGTTACCCAAACAAAATAAGGGGTGACATTTATCTTATATAAACAGTGAGAAAAACAATGAGTTGGTGGGGAAAAATAGTTGGCGGTGGTTTTGGTTTTATGCTCGGAGGCCCTTTAGGCGCACTCATGGGCATGGCTGCTGGCCATCAGTTTGATAAAGGTTTACATGCCGTTGACCTGGAACCAGGCAATACCGAACGGGTACAGTTGGCATTTTTTACCGCCACTTTTTCTATTATGGGCTACCTTGCCAAGGTTGACGGAACCGTATCACGTAGCGAAATTCAGATGGCCGAAAATATCATGGCACAAATGAATCTGAACGCCAGCCAACGTAAAACAGCTGTTGAACTATTTAATCAGGGCAAACAGGATGACTTCCCTCTGGCCGATGTGCTACATCAGTTTAAAATTGAATGCCATCGCCGCACCAACCTGTTACAGATGTTTCTGGAAATATTAATTGCTACGGCATATGCCGACAACCACCTTGATAAGGCCGAGCACTCAGCACTACAGGATATTGCCCAGAAAATTGGTTTTTCTACTGCCCAGCTCGAACAACTTATTAATATGGTGGGCGCTCAACAACAGTACTCTCACCAGTCACAGACCTCATCTCCTTCCAGCTTAAAACAGGCATACGCTGTATTAGGTGTGGA
>JADGFA010000058.1 GCA_016744065.1 Gammaproteobacteria bacterium | reverse complement strand
CTGTAAAACCATCACTATATTATTAGTACATTAATCATCATTAATTTATTAATAGCAAAATGCAATTTTTTTAAAATATCCTTATATTATTCGCAATTTGCATATATTTTTATTTAAAAATAGCAGTAATAAAATGTAACGTACTGTATTAACAGTATAAACCATTATTACTGGCATACTTCTCGCTTCAACATACATACCCACTCAAAAACTGAGCCTTATTTAAAGAACTTTTCACAGGGTATGTTTATGATTTTAAAAAACAAAGCACAGATTATTGCACTACTGACATCCAGTATTATATTTTTTATTACAGGCTGTACAAGTAGCAGTGAAGAAACAGTTGAACAAGTAAGCCAACCTCAAACCTCCCCAAAACTACATGAAGTTATGGTTCCCGATAACTTTAACTGGTCTACTCATTCTGAAGTTACCAGCGGAATTCAACTTGTCAGTAACTACACATATGTAAATGACACTTACGCATCACTTGGTGGTCATTACATAATATCTATACACGGTGTAGACCAGAATAACAAAACGATTACTGCACCCGTATTTACCGGCATGAGTAATAAAAACGCTTATATAAATATCAAAATATCTATCCCTGGTGAACTGAAGATGCTGGAGATCAGAGCCACACAGAACGGCAACAACTGTCAGGTACGAATAGAACCCCAGTATCTCTCTCCTAACTACTTAATGGGTTGCAATATTTTTGTAAACTCAGATAGATAAGCAGGCATCATCATGAATCAATTTACCTTAAGTATTATAAATTCAGTGATTATTCTATCCACAATCACCTATTTTAATAGTGCCAGCGCTACGGCAACAGAAGAACAGACAATAGATAATGGCGATGGAACTTTCACTTTCACTCAGAAAATAAGTAGCCAGAGCAACCCGGATCACTACACCGCTCCACAGGGTTACGGTTTTTCAGTTTACTCCTGGTATAATCAGGATTATGGCTGGCAACATAATTTTCCATTATGGAATAATGCAAACTACCAGATAACGTCTGCTAACCTGTTAATAAGAGGCTGGGATATTGATTCAGAAACATCACACGGCACTAATGGTGAATACGATGGTATTGCGGTAGACGGTGTAGACCTGAATCCAGGGCTACTTCAGGGCGCTAATAATAGCTGGTCAGAAACCAGCTTCTCTGTACCCTTAAATGCCATTACGGATGATGGACTTATCAATACTTTTTTAAATATTGATATGAACCACACAGTAAATACCTGGGCAACAACACTGGACTACAGCCTGCTAACCATTAATTACATGATCACCAGTAGCACGCCCCCTTCACAACCTGAAATCAGCATTACACCAGCAGCGGCAGTAAATCTGACAGATGATCTGGTTGTTAACGTCACAGGACCAACACCGGCTGACCCGGATAATGACAGTGTAACTTATACCTATAAATGGTATGTCGATGTTGGTCAGGGTTTTTATGTCGATGATGAATTTGCAGGTAAGAACAACCACCAGGGTAACACCGTCCCCGCATCCCAGACAGCAGCCGGAGAACGCTGGAGAGTTGAGGTCTACCCTACTGATAGCGTAGGACTAGCGGGACAGTTTAAAATGGCTGAATGGTACACCATTGGTGACTCGGATAATGATGGTGTTTTAGATGAGAGTGACAGCTATCCAGATGATGCTGAACGTGCATTTATAAACCATATGCCGGTTACAGGAAAAAACACACTGGCATTTGAAGACAGGTGGCCACAAAAAGGCGACTATGACATGAATGATCTGGTTCTTTACTATCGCTACACCATCATTTCAAAAGCAGACAACAGCATAAAAGATATTACATTTGATGCCGAACTGGTGTCACGCGGGGCTGATCAGCACAGTGCCTTTGCGCTCAGTTTTAACGGTGTAGATAGCAGCAATGTTGCAAGCAATAACCTGCAGGTTAACAGTATAAATCGCCCTATAACACCTGAGGCAGGCCATACAGGAGAACTGGTATACGTTTTAATCAACGATGCTCATCAGGAGTTACCCTCATCTAATATATTTGATTTTTATAACACCCAGAACGGTGATGAACGAAGCATTGCTTCATTGCAGTTTAACTTAAGCTTTACCTCCACTGTACCTTTAACATCGCTAGGTGCTGCACCATATAATCCATTTATCTTTAGTAGTTTTTACCGTGGACGAGAGATTCATCTACGTAACAAACCGCCAACAGATTTAGCCAATACCTCTATCTTTAATAGCGATGATGATTATTATAATCCCGCAAACGGCAGTTATTACAGAACAAGTGACAACCTGCCATGGGCACTGGATATTAGTGGTGAATGGAAACACCCGCTAGAGCGTCGGGATATACTGGAAGCTTACCCAAATATGTCAACCTGGATTGAAACATCCGGTAACAGTAATCAGAACTGGCATCAATTACCGGTAGGTGGAAAATGCTGGAAGTGCAATTAACCTGTAGCCGTTTTATATAACACTTACAATACAGCATATAAAACACCTACATGGTAGTAACTAATTCAGGAGAATATTATGGTCTACCCTAAAACTCCATATTCAAAAAAACCGATTATTTCCGTTATTATGCGCTGCCATAATGACCTTATACACTTGCCAAAATCGCTCCAGAGCGTATTTAATCAGGGAATCGGTGATCTGGAAATCATCATCATAGATGACAACTCAACTGATAACACATGGCAATGGTTAAAAACACAGGAAAAAGAAGAAAAACGCATTCATGCCTTTAAATTAAAAGGCATCGGTTCTGCTGCATCTAGAAACTTTGCAATACAACAGTGCAAGGGAAAATATATTGCATTTCTTAACCCACACGATGAATGGCTACCCATGAAGCTATGGGAGCAATACACATTTCTTGAAAGTAATAAAAATTTTATAATGAGCTTTACAGATTATTTACATATTTATTTAGAACAGAATAATGTATTAATTAGCGCTTTTGATTTATGCCCTGTCTTTAATAAACAAATAAATAATAAAAATACTTACTCATACTTTAGCCAGGCAGACAGCATACTACCCTGTGAAAATATCATTAACACATCCACCGTGTTAGTTCATAAACACATATTAATAAAAGAAAATGGTTTTGATGAAAACATCAGGCACAATCAGGACCATGACCTGTGGAATCGTGTATCCAGACAAGGCAACATCTCATTCACCTCAAAAACCGGAACAAAACACCTGTTAACAAACAACCCAAAATCAGTGTATTTATACCTGGAATATATAAAACTTAAGTACACTATAAATAAACAAAGAACAGCAGCCGAATTAAACAATAAAAAAATGGCCGCTTTTCCTGTGACTATTTTAAAAAACAAAACCATAAAGAGCCTGAAAGCAGAAAGCTGTATGTAAAGCATGAATAACAGCATTTAGTCATATACTTATTACCCGTTTTCAATAAGCGGAGTAATGCTGATTTACCATCAGACTTGCTCATATTGCATCGCTATCCTTCAAAAACCTTACTCGCAGATCGATTCGCAAAATGCTAACAGGCTTTTTAAAACCTAAAGCAAATTCTTTAAAACCACTATAACCTTATGTTTTTTAAATAAAAAATAAACAAACTCTTAAGTGGCACATTCTCTGCAATGAATACCTGTACAACCAGAAATTTATGGAGTCACTTATGTTTCTTGAAAATACACTCTCACAAAATGGCGATCTTATTGTTAAATTAAATGGTGAAATGGATGCCAACGGCTGTATCCAGATACGCCCTGACCTGGAACAGATTACACACTCTGAAACCGGTAATAATATCACTCTCGATCTACACCACGTTAGCTTTCTTGATTCGTCAGGTGTCGGTGCCATTGTCTTTCTTTACAAACGCCTTAAAGAACAAAAGCGCACCCTGGAAATAACAGGCATTCACGGTCAGCCACAGGAATTAGTAAGCCTGTTACGTATTGATACTGTCATCCCTGTTCATATGGATAAACCTGAAAATTCATTAATCGAAAATAGCCCATGCGCAAGTTAATTTACAGTCTGAGCTTAATGGCTATGATTAGCCTGTGTGGTTGTGCTAGCTGGCCTCCTGAAGGCCATGGCGGTATGGCCGAGCACCATCAGGGTGAAATCTACTCTATCATGCCAGACCAGCCCATTGGTCCAGAGCACGGTTTACGCTTTGATCTTGAACTGACACGCAGGCACCTTGATATTCTGGTAATTGAAGGTGCTGAACTCTGTTTCCCAGCAACCGTCAAACAGGCTAATCAACGTCATAATCGTATTATTCGTGAACTACATGGCGGGCTTAATTTTGATGCTGCCAACGACCTCCTTATTCAACGTAAATTATTAGCGCAACTGGAACGTCAACTGGATTATGTAACACAACACAATATATGTTCAACGCCTTTGCCATCTGGACAGCAAATACCTGAAAACATTGATAAACATATTTTTGAACTATTAAACAGTGATAATCAGTTTGCCTTTTCATCATCTGAACTAAACCCAAAATATATAGCCCGGTTAGCTGAAGCGACTCAATATTTAAAGAATCTTCCCCACTATCAATTACATATCACAGGACATGCGGACTCATTAGGTGATAAGCAAAATAACAGGGAGTTATCTCTTGAGCGTGCAAAAAAAGTAGGCCGCTATTTGCAAATATTAGGATTACCATCAAATAGATTCACATGTAGTGCGGCAGGTTCAGATGAACCTCTATTTGAAGGGAAAAAACCCGAAACCAGATTAACCAATCGCCGTGTCAGCATTGAACTAATTAAAAATCCTGACTTAATTCAGAAGACAAGGCAACAGTAATTATGTTTAAAAAAATTAAAACAATACTTATTGCAATTATTTTTATACTTCCATCACTTGTATGTGCAGAAGAGTATCGAGTACAGGTAGGTGATCAGGTTTTAATTTCCTTACCCGGTGAAACAAGTATTAATAAAACTTTTAATATTAATAGACAAGGTCATATTTTACTCCCTGAAGTGGGTATCATTTCGATAACAGGTATGACTGAATCTAAAATGAAACTGGAAATAGCTAAAAAACTAAGTTATGTATATCGTGATTTAAATAATCTACAGGTTTATGTTTCTAAAAAACAGGTACTCATCAATGTACGAGGTTATGTACACCAACCTGGTGAGTACACTTTACCATCTGATGCATCCATTCAAATGGCGTTACATGCAGCGGGTGGATTACGCTCAGGAGCCCAGCTCGACCGCATCCAGCTAGTACATAATACAAACACTAAAACATTCAATTATAAACAATACCTGGATAGCGGCGACCATAGCAAACTACCCAAATTAAAATCGCTGGATACATTATTTGTCCCCGCATCGCCTATGATCGGCAATGTTGAAGTTGATTTTGACCCATCAAAAATAGCTGATGCAGGTGATGCTGCGGAAGATAATAAAGCGATAAAAGTATTTGGTGAGGTTAACAGGCCTGGAAGTTTCTCTTATAAAGAATCAATGAATATGATTGATTTACTTATGCGTGCTGGCGGTGTTACCCGATTTGCAGGCGTAGAGCAAATTCGTGTCATTACTCAGGGTGAGCCCGTATTATTTAACTTAAAACAATACCTCGACAGTGGTGATATAAAGTTATTACCGCCTATGATCGCAGGTGCCACCATCTTTATTCCACGCCAGGAAGAAGAAATAAAAAGCGGTGCAAATACAGTTTATGTGATGGGAGAAGTCGCCAAACCAGGAGCCTATGAAAATAAATCAGGCGCTACCTTTATGGATATTCTTGCCAATGCCGGCGGCCCTACGCGTTTTGCTGAATCCAGACAAATTAGAATTATTAAAGCGGATGGTAGCGTAAAACGTTTTGACTTAACCGCATATACTGAAGGCATCACTCTCACCAATCCTCCCACTATTACCCCTGGAGATGCCATTTTTATTCCTGAAAAAACGGATATGAATGAAAAATCATGGTTAAAAGTAAGTCCAGAACGAGCTGTACGCATCATTGGTGAAGTGATTCGCCCTGGTCGTATTGAATGGTCAAATGAAATGTCACTACTTGATCTACTGGCTCATGTAGGTGGCCCAAACTCTCACGCCGATACAAGTAGTATTGAAATTATCGCGATACTGCCTGATGGCAGCAGCAAATCCCAGATTTTTAATCTGGACGCTTTTATAAAAAAGGGAAATAGCGACAGCGAATTACCCATAATTCGAGCAGGTTCAACTATACGTGTACATAACTTACCCCAGGACCCATCAGACAATAAAGCCCAATGGGTACGCCAGGCATCAGAAAAATCAATATACATCTTCGGACAGGTTGGCTCACCCGGTCGTTATATGTTCAATGATGCCATGCATTTTCTGGATATTTTATCCGCAGCCGATGGCCCAACAAATAATGCAGATATACATAATATACGTATCAGTCATCGAAATAAAAAACAGGCAAGTGTAAGCAAACTAAACCTGGCAATGTACTTTGAAACCGGAGATGAAAATTTATTACCTCAGGTTAGAACAGGTGACACTATTTATGTTCCTGAAAAAAACCGTATCTGGTTAGATCACTCAAAAGAAAGCACCGTGCGTGTTTTAGGCGCTATAAATAAACCTGGCCGCTATCGTTTTAATGACACCATGACACTACTTGATTTATTAGCTGAATCGGGTGGCCCCAGTGAAAGGGCCTATATAGAAAAAATTACCGTTGTTAACCTTTCCTGCTGTCGTGATCAGGCACGTACTTTTGATCTGGCTAAATTTAGCCGTACCGCCTCTATAGAGGATATGCCTGTACTCAGGGCCGGCGATACAGTTTACATTCCAAATAAAGATGACAGTACAGCAGAAAAACTACGTACAGGTCTGGATGATGTATTCAAACTCACAACAATTGCCGTAATACTGGGGTTAATATAATGCGCATAGCACCCATGAATATGGAAATAGAAAAAATATACACCCAGACATTTGGTGCTGGAAAAACAGCTATTGCAGTTAGTTCTGCTAACTCTGATGAAGGCGTAACATCTATTGCACTGGCATTAGCCCAACGAAACTTACTTGCTGGGCATTCAACATTATTAGTCGATTTAAACCAGCACCATCCTTCTCTTAAAAAAATATGCGATGTAAAAACAACAGAGTCCACTAATTTACTAAGCTCACCCCAACTCGTTGGTATAAATAATGAAAGCATTGCTCTTACAGGCATTACATCACCGACACAACGTGACCTTATATTAAAACTGAGAAAACCTGGTGTACTTGAACAATGCATAGAAAAATGGCTTAAAAGTTTTGATAGCATTATTTTCGATACCTCACCAATTAATCGCATTAACGCCAATAATATTCCTGCGGAACGAGTAAGTGCCGCCTGCGATGGATGTTTATTAGTGGTTCTTGCCGGCAGTACAACTGAAGCGATGATCACCACTGCAAATGAAAAACTAAAATCTGCCGATGCCAGTTTACTTGCCTGTATATTTAACGACCGCGAAAACCCAAACCTGAAAAATGATCTACTGCGAAAAGTAAATCAGTTTAGACCCATTTTTAAATGGGTAACTTTTTATATAAAACGCTGGATTGAAAATAACCGTTTTTTATCACTGGAGGTTTAAAATGATTGAAAGATTGTTTTTTGAAGCACAAAGACCCGCAAATATTGAAGTAGTAACCGAATTACGAAACCTGCTTAAACAGGTAACAGAATCAGTTATTCATAATAAAAAAGATCGTCAGCGCATTTTACTGTGTCTTTCTGAAGCAATCACAAACCTGATAGTACATACTAAATCAGACATCAATACTTTTACCATTCGCTTTGGTCGGAATACTTACGACTGGTGGTTAGAAATCATTGATTCTGCTTTACCCTGGAACCCGGTAGAGTATCAACCAGCATATACAATAAACAATTTTGAACCAACTGAACACGGCCGAGGAATTCCTCTAATAAAAAACCAGTGCGATGAAATGGCATACACAGCAGGTAAAGCTATATCCGATAAAGAAAATGAGCCTAACTGTTTCCGACTTAACTGGCACATAGATCAACACATTAACAAACCCGAAATTTTAATAGTAGAAGATGATAATGCACTAAGTAGAATATATACGGTTTATCTTAAAGATTTATATATAGTACACAATGCAGAAGATGGAAATGCGGCCATTGAAATACTTAACAAAGAAAACATTAGTCTGATCGTATCCGATATTAATATGCCGAAAATGGATGGAATCTCATTACGAAAACAGTTAATTAATTCAAAAAAAACCGAATCACTCCCCTTTATATTTCTTACTTCAACAGAAGACCACCACATAAAAAATAAAGCGTCTGACCTGGGTATTGATGACTATTTAAGTAAACCTGTTGACAAAACCAAGCTAATTTATACTATAAATCGCATACTACACCGATCTCAACAAGTCTGTAATCACCTGACTCAACGTATAGATAAGCATATCAGTAGCGCACTTAAACCTGAGCTTCCTGAAACCACACATGGCTGGAATCTTTGTGTTGCAAATAGAAACACAGGTTCAGGTGGCGGTGACCTACTACTACACAATAACAATGACAAAAACATGACCCTAGCTATTCTGGATATAATGGGCCATAACGACAGTGCTAAATTTTTTTCTTATGCATATGGAGGCTATCTTCGCGGCCTGATGCAAAACAGCGACTCAGATGGCTCAACAACAGAATTGCTCAAAAAATTATCAGAAATATCCTCTCAGGATAATCTACTTTCATTAACCACCCTGACCGCCTGCATCGCTAATTTGTCAGAAAACGGAAAACTAACACTGGCCAGCGCAGGCCACCCCCAGCCCTTACATATTACTAAAACAGGCATTAGCCCTGTCCAGATTGGCGGCACTTTACCTGGACTGCTTGCAGAAACGACTTATCAGGCTAAAGACATTCAGCTAAAACCAGGTGAACGTATTGCTATCTATACCGATGGTTTATTTGAGTCCGCAACAAGCAATATTGAACGATACGAATTAGAAAAAGATATTATTAAGGCACTAACCAATAGCTTATCTATGCCTATAAAACAGTCACTTGAACAGGTCATGCAGGTATTTGATGATAAAACAGAAAAATCACCTCAGGATGATACCTTACTACTGTTGATGGAACCCTGTTAAATATAAAGCTGTATTATTAAAAAAGATAAACGAACTGAAATATATTCAGAGACAAACTATACTTTAGTTACCTGTCCAGTTTAAGGAGCCGAAAAATGCGCCTGCTTGATATCCCCTCAATCCAGTTAATGATTCATAATATTGGACTCAACGAATTTTATAAATGTCTAATACATCAATTAGAAAAAGATTTTAAGCACTGGCATCAATTTTATAAATCATCCAGACATGCTATTCATTATAATCATGGTGTTATTGAATTAATGCCCTGCTCTGATGAGGAACTGTACAGCTTTAAATATGTAAATGGTCACCCTGGAAATACTCAAAAGGGGAAATTAAGTGTAGTTGCAATGGGCATGCTAACAGATGTTAAATCAGGGTACCCGCTAATGATTAGCGAAATGACAATCTTAACGGCTATTCGTACTGCCGCAGTTGCAGCGCTAGGCTCAAAATATCTGGCTCGAAAAAACAGTACCAAACTGGCAATAATCGGTTGCGGTGCCCAGTCTGAATTTCAGGCCAGAGCAATACAGGCTGTTTTTCCAATTGAATCTATTAATATTTTTGATATAGATAAAGCAGCAATGGTAAAATTTAAACGTAATTTATCTAGTCATTTTTCCCATATTAAAATTTGCTCTTCAGCCACTGAAGCAATTTCCAATGTTGACATTATTATTACTGCTACAGCAGACAACACCAATGCCACATTATTTAGTGAAAAAAATGTAGCCAAAGGCACTCATATTCATGCCATGGGAGGTGACGGACCAGGAAAAACAGAATTAGGTATCCCTTTATTAAAGCAAAGCAAACTTATAGTAGAATTTAGCCAACAAAGCCTGGTAGAAGGTGAAATACAACAGTTGGATAAAAATCACATACATGCAGAACTATGGCAAATCATTAATGGTGATAAAGTTGCACGAGAAAATGACAGTGAAATCACTTTATTTGACTCAGTTGGTTTCGCCATCGAAGATTATTCTATACTAAAGCTGGTTTATAACATCTCAGAACAATTAAGCTTAGGAACCGATATAAATTTAATCCCTGATCTTAACGACCCTAAAAATCTTTATGGTTTATTAAAAAATTAACTTAATTCAAAATGAATACATAAAACCTCCTGAATACATTAGTTATTTGCAGAACACTCATACTAAACTAGCACTTTAAAATCCTCAATAAAGACTAAAAAGATCCAAATCAGTACCAGCAGCACAGACATTATATAATTTATGTATGCATAAATTATATCTATCGATTATTTTAATCATAAATACCATTTTTAAAAATCTATACTGGCCAGCTATGCTCGTACTGATATAAAATGATAAAAAACAATAATATAGATGCCTTTAAGATAAACCATCCTTATCTGTTTATAAAATATTGAAAAAAATATAATCTGTACAGCAACTATAATAAAATGACCAATCAGTAACATATATAATTAACTCATCATCACGTAATAAATACATAACCCTGACTTTTAAGATGAAAAAATATAACTTACTCTTTATTTACCTGGTCATGACAATGCAAAATAACATTTGTATTGCAGAAACAAATCTATATATAACCACAGGATTCACATCCCCGGTATCTGATTTTTATGCCAGCGTACTTGCAGAAGCGGGTAAACGCCTGAAAAACATAACTATTAACTTTGAAGCACTACCTGCCGAACGCTCATTAGCACTTGCAAATCAGGGAATCAATGATGGCGATTGTTGCCGTATCCCAGATATCATGACTTCTGAATATACAAATCTGGAACCAATAAATGAAAGTTTTTTTTCTGCTCGGTTTAGTGCTTTTACTAAAAACAACAACACACAAATAAAAAACTTTAAAGATTTAAAACCTTACTCAGTCGGTACGGTAACCGGATGGAAAATTGCGGTTATAAAATTAAAAGAAATTAAACCAGAAAAACTTCATATTGTTGCCACACCACAACAGATGTTAAAAATGCTTGAACAGGATCGGCTTGATTATGGTGTTGTTGGCTACTTAAGTGGGTTACATACCATAGCATCACTTGAGTTAAATAATATAAAAGCAATTGAGCCACCATTAGTCAAAAAACAGCTTTATTTGCTTCTTCACAATAAACATAAAAACCTCATCCCTGTATTTGAAAACGTATTTAAAAAAATGAAAGATGATGGAACTATCGACAGACTCTATAAAAACCTTATTAAATCACTTAAACATTAATTAGCTGGCTGAACAATTGAAACACCTGAAAAGCAAAATATCCAGAGTACTTGTACTATACATCGTGCTATTCAGCTCAGTAGTTACACTCTGCCTGACAAGCATACAACTATACATAGATTACGAAGATGGAATTGAAGTTCTACACCAACGAATTGAACAAATAAAATTAACTAACATTGATTCAATACGACAATTATTATGGACTATGGATTACTCATCCGCTCAAATACAACTTAAGGGACTTACTAAAATTAACGATATAATTTTCACTGAACTTGTAGATGAAAACAGTAAAGTAATATCACAATCAGGAGAAATAGACACTAAAAACATAATTTCCGAAACACTTAGCATAAAACAATTTTATCGAAATAGAGAAATCATCATAGGTCAGTTAAAAATTGTCGTCACCAAAGAAAACCTGTATCAACACCTTATTGACACTGTCGTCATTATATTAATATCACAGGCCATTAAAACATTTCTGGTTAGTATATTTATACTTCTTATCTTTCATTCCTTAATAACACGACACCTTGAAAAAATAACCAGCCATGCAGAGAAAATAAAAATAAATTCAAAAAGCTCCCTTCTCACACTTGACCGAAAAAAACACGAGCCTGTTAGAGAGGACGAACTTGAACGACTAATAGAATCTATAAATTTCATGTCTGATAATATATATAATTCTTATAATGAACTAGTCAACAACCAGAATACACTTTCTGAACGTGAAGCAAAATTCAGCGCAATCTTTGATTCAATCACAGATGCCATTGTTTTTGTAGACCATGAAAGAAAAATATTACAGGCAAATACGGCTTTTAGTAAATGTTTTGGTTATAGCCTGGATGAAGTAAAAGGAAAAACAACGCAACTTCTTTATGCTGTTCCTGAACAATATAATGATCTGGGTAAAAATCGCTATAATGCAAGCACTAACTCTATACCAGGTGTATTTGAAATTGATTATAAACGTAAAGATGGCTCCATTTTCCCCAGTGAAACAATGGGTGGAGCAGTTAGATTACCTGATGATTCACTCATTGGATTCATTGGCATAGTTCGGGACATTTCCAGCCGAAAACAAGCAGAAGAAGAAAATAAACATCTGCAAAATCAGCTACAGCAAGCACAAAAAATGGAGGCAATAGGCCAGCTGACAGGCGGCATTGCACATGATTTCAATAATATGCTTGCAAGTATTCTGGGGTACTCGGAACTACTATCAAATTTAATCAATAAAAAAACAGATTTAAAACAAACAACGTACATTAATCACATTACTAATGCGGGTGAGCGTGCACGTGACCTGATCGCACAACTACTCACCTTTAGCCGTAGCGCCCCAGGGGACCCTCAAGCAATTTATCTTCCTGAATTAATTAATGAAGTTGTGTCCTTTATACGTCCGACAATACCTTCCAGCATTAATCTCATTGTTAATACTAACAAAAAAACACCTAAAGTTCTGATGGACAGCACTCAGCTTCATCAGATATTAATGAACTTATGCATTAATGCACGTGATGCAATGGAAGGAAATGGCACTCTCCAGATCGAACTTAATGAAGAACAATGTACAAATATAACTTGCAGCTCATGTAAAAAACTTCTAAATGGAAATTATATAAAACTAACGGTTAAAGACACAGGATCAGGCATTCAAAAAGATATATTGGATAATATTTTTGATCCATTTAAATCAACCAAACCTTTTGGTGAAGGTACGGGGATGGGGCTATCAATTGTACATGGCATATTACATCAACATAAATCACATATCATTGCAGAGACAAAAGCCGGAATCGGCTCAAGCTTCCATCTGTTAATCCCCCCCTATAATGATATAAATCCTGTTCAGGCTATAACAAAATATTTAAAAAAAATAATCGATGATAACAATGAAGAAGCACATGTACTTATTATAGATGACGAAAAACCTGTTGTTGATTTCATGAAGGATCTACTGGAAAATTATAACTATAAAGTAACAATTACAACCAGCAGCAAACAGGCTTTCGATATTATTAAAAGCGCCCCATATAAATTTGATTTAATTATTACAGATCAAACTATGCCAGAAATGACAGGCACTGATATGATTAAAAAAATATTTGCAATCAGGCCGGACATCCCCATCATCTTATGCAGCGGCTATAACAAGCAAATAGGTGAAAAAGAGGCTCTGGAATTAGGCTGCAAAAAATACCTGAGCAAGCCCATTAATAACAACTATCTAATTAAATCTATTCAGGAGATTCTTTCAAAAAACAACTAATCACCCAGAATAACAACCGCATCCACTCCAAATAGCACCATTTAATACTGAACAAAACTTAGGGATCGATGCTTAAGCAGGCCGCAGCTCAGTAAACCAGACATATCCAGTTTACCTGATACTGTCATAGCTTCGGTTCATAAAGTACTGTCCCCTTTTTTGTATCGTATAGATGTGTTTCCCTGCATAAAAATAGAGTACAATTCGCATTATTGTTTTTGTTATCCGTAACTGCATTTTATTAAGTAATCCCTTCATTTAAAATGCCTCTCCTGCTTAAATAAAAACAGAAAAAATTAAACAATCAAAATAGCGATAACGCTAAATACAGGATTTAATAAATGAAAAAAAACCTATTGCATGTACCTGTTTTATTATGCTGCACTCTTGGATTTTCTGCCTGTGGCGGTAGTAGCGCCAGCAATAATGTGGACTCCCAGGCACCAACAACAGCTATTGCTTTTCCTCCAGCACTTTCTTCCACTGATAGTGCAGCCATCACTGTTACAGTTACGACCAGTGATGATGGAACATCTATTGATAACTTCGCAACCTGGCAGGCAAACATCCCCCTGCTCGCGGGAAGCAAAACATTAACTATTGAAACCGACGATATAGCATTAAATACCAATACTGCCAGTGCAACCATCAGTTTTAATGATTTAACCCCTCTGCTATCACGGTTGACGTCGCTAATGACCGCACACTAGTCGTTGAATCTCCATTAATGAGTGGCTCTAAAAGAATTTCTGGACTATAAAAATGCAAAGATATAGAGAAATTAGTGTATCACTTATATTGGCCTTAACAGATCACATAAATCAGCTAAATATATAAGGAATTATAAATGCATTTTTTAAATAACTTTTTAACAAGCGGTCATCATTTTTCAAAAGATGAAAGCTTACAGTTATTTCGTTTTTCATTTTTAAACATCCTAATGATGTTTTCCTCTTTTTCTACATTACTGAACTCATTAGCATCAATATTTGGCGCACTTGACTTCGGCCCAGTTTTTGAAAAATCAACATTATTTTATGTAGTTACAAGCCTGTTTATTATCTACTTATTAAGAAAAAACAAAGCCTTTTACCCATACGTAGTTAACTTCTTTATTGCCACCTCACTAATACTATTTTATTTTGTTCTACTAACCAGACAAGAGGATGAATTTAGGTTGGTTGCCTTTTTCCTTGCACTGTTTATCTCATATGTTTTATTGGGAAAAAAATATGGCGTATTTATCTATTTTTTAATTACTGGATCTATCATATATATTAATGCAAATTTCAACCTGGAACTTTCTGACTTTGCACTATCTACTTTTTTTACATTTTTCACGATTTTTTCTGTATTTTTGTACTTTTTTTAAGAAAAATAGAAATGGATGCACTTGAATTTAAAGCTTTGAATAAAGAGCTTAAGGAAAATATATCAAAAGAAATAAAACAAAGAGAGGTGCAAGAACAAATATTATTGCGCCAATGCCGCATGGCTGATATGGGGGTATGCTTGATTCTATTGCACATCAATGGCGGCAACCACTCATGCACATCAACTCTATTTTACTTAATATAGACAGAACTATTAAAAAAGAAAAACCTGATCGTCAGTTTGTTATCAATAAAATGGATGAAATAACCTCTTTAACCGAACACATGTCACAAACAATTGAAGATTTTAGACATTTATTTAAAACAGATGAAGAACCTAAGGTGTTCACCCTGGATTCTGCTGTTAATGATGCACTAGTACTAATGAGCAATCAGCTTTTTGATATTGACTTAAAAATAAATCTCCTTGAAGAGACAACCATTAAAAGTAGTAAAACAGAATTAATACAGGTTATTATTATAATACTAGCCAATGCGATTGAAGCATTTAGGTTACAACAGATAAAAGATAAAAAAATAAATATTTCTTCTCAGAAATGGGATGAAAAACTATTAATATCTATTGAGGACAATGCTGGTGGAATAACTCCTGAGCATTTAGAAAAAATATTTGACCCCTATTTCACAAGTAAAAAACAATCAGGTGGTACGGGGCTTGGCCTTTATATCGCCGATATAATAATTACGCAAAAAATGAATGGAAAACTATCTGTTTCCAATACACCTTCAGGTGCTAAATTTTCAATAACCCTTGCTAAACAACTTAATTAAGGAATTATTGTGTTATCTATTCTTAATTCACACTCATTACTTTATGTAGAAGATGAACCTGAAATACAGGAAAATATTAGCGCTTATCTTAGCGACTACTTTGCAAGAATTCATCTCACTGATAACGGTGAAGATGCATTGAAACTATATAAAAATCATAGACCCGATGTTCTTATACTAGACATTAATTTACCAAAAATTAATGGTCTAGATGTTGCTAAAAAAATTAGACAACAGGATTCAACAATAAAAATAATTATGCTTACTGCATTTACGGAAAAAGAAAAACTATTACAGGCAACTGAATTAAAGCTTACAAAATACCTTATTAAACCCGTACCCCCTAAAATATTCAAAGAAACACTTAATATACTTGCTAATGAATTATTACAGAATTCTTCTCAATTTATAGCTTTAAAAGATTCCTTTATCTGGGATAAAAAACAACAGAAACTTTCAATAAGTGATGAAATCATCAACCTTTCAGAAAAAGAAACCCGCCTCCTGAATTTATTTATCAATAACAACGGAAAAGCAGTAAGCAATGAAAAAATCATTACCGCCTTATGGGAAGATGCTATAGAACGAGATATATCCATAGATTCAGTTAAAAATCAGGTAAGCAAGCTGCGCAAGAAATTACCAAAAAACTGTATAAACAATATATATGCAGAGGGCTATATCTTTAAATCTATCTAGTTATCATCTTTTTTATAAAACCTCGCATTTTTCACGGTTCGTTACACTTCTTTGAGATAATCCCTTAAGCAAGCGCCAGGTATGTATATAAATGGCATCAAAATTACTTTTCCCATCAAAATGCTTTAAGCCTGTGGGGATCAAATATTATTTTGTTTTAAAGGGTTACATATTATGAGTATAAAAAAAATATACTTTATTAAAATTTTATTAAGCTCTGCTTTAATTGCAGTGCTAGCTTCGTGTAGTAGTGGAGGCAATTCATCAGAACAAACAATACCTGGTGGAACTGAGCTACCAGAATCTTTCACTTCTTTTGAGATTATGGATCCGACCCCAGGGGCAGACAACAGGTTTGGTAATCAGGTAATCATTCTTGATAACGGTAACATTATTGTGAGTGCCCCCCTCGACTCTAGCGTTGCAACAGAAAATGGTGCTGTACACTTGTTTGATCCGAGTACACAAACATTACTTGGTAGCGTTTATGGCGATAATGAAGGTGACCGCCTTGGGCTAAGCGGAGGGTTAAGCTCAATCACTGTTTTAGCAAACAATAATTACATCGTCAGCTCACGTTTTGATGATGTAAACGGTGTTATTGATGCGGGTTCAGTGCGCCTGATTAGTGGTGAAACTGGCACGCAAATAGGTATGGCACTGGCCGGTGATAATGCAGATGATGGTTTTGGCTTTTCCCATATTACAGTTTTAGCAAACAGTAACTACGTGCTTTTAATACAGCGTGATGACGTTGGCGGCGTAACTGATGCGGGTTCAGTTCGATTGATAAATGGTGCAACAGGTACGCTGATTGGTGATGTATTGGTTGGTGATACTACCGGTGATTTCCTTACATCCAGTAGCATCATTGCATTAGCGAACAACAACTATGTAGTGGCAGCGCCACGCTATAACGTAAATGGTGTGACAGATGTTGGCTCAGTATGGTTAATGGATGGTGCAACAGCCACACAAATCGGCTCCACACTAGTTAGTGATAACCCTGTTGATAACCTTGGTTCTGTTATTACGGCACTACCAAATAATAATTACGTGGTTGCTTCAAATAATGATGCTGTGAACGGTTTAAATGCAGCCGGTTCAGTACGACTAATGAACGGCACTGATGCCAGCCAAATTGGCACAATATTCACTGGTAATGGCTCAAATGACAAGGTAGGTGAGCGTGTTACCGCATTAGCAAACAGTAACTATGTGATTATATCCTCAAGAGATAATGTATCAGGTGAAGCTGTAGCTGGTTCAGTGCAGCTAATGGATGGTGCAACCGGTGCACAAATCAACGCCGCACTGGTGGGCGAAACAGCAACAGATACTCTAGGAGGAGGTGGTGTTATTGCCCTGGCTAACAATAATTACGTGGTTATATCACCAGAGGATAATGTAGGAAGTGGAACGACTTTCAAGGGTGATGTGGGTTCGGTACGGCTGATGAATGGTTCAACAGGCGCTCAGATCGGCGTAGTACTGGGTGATAATCAAGGGGATAATCTTGGGTTCAGTGGTGTTACCGCGCTGACAAACAATAACTATATTATCCGATCAGAGCGCGATGAAGTTAATGGTATTGATGATGCCGGCTCAGTGCGGTTAATAAGCGGTACGACTGGTGCACAAATTGGTACTGCACTGGCAGGCAACAATGCCAACGATCGTCTTGGAGCCATAAACATTGCCGCACTAATGAACGGGAATTACGTGGTGCCAGTGACAAGTGACGATGGTTTTGTGCGGTTAATGAATGGCACAACGGGCGTGCAAATTGGCTCCGCTCTTGATGATGCCTTATTTGATCCTTTTAATCCGGGTATTACTGCGTTGGCAAACAGTAATTACGTTGTTATATTACCTTACGACGATGTAAACGGTATTGCCAACACGGGTTCGGTACAACTAATGAGTGGTGCTACTGGCGAACAAATTGGCGACACCATTTTAGGCACAGCAAGCGGTGCAGGTGCAGGTGTATCTGATGGTGATTTAACCAGTGCCGTTGCAGTTAGTTCTGACACTGGTAATTTTTATATTTTAGCTGCGCCTGGCTGGGATAATAATGACATGAATGCAGGGCTTGTGCGTTTAATTGCCCAGTAACACTGGGCTTATTGAGTGCCTCTCTAAAAAGCCGATACAATGTATTTTTAATTTCCCATTGCTTTACTAAATGCTTTAGAGTGTGCACTCGATCTGATCGCTTTATGCACCTCTGCTCGGCGCCGCTTAAACAAAAGCAAACCAATAAGGAACCCCAGAACAAAACCACTTACATGGGCAACCAGATTAACTCCGCTGGATGTTCCCGTCATATATAAATCAGCCACGTCCCAGCCAAAATACCACATAGCCAATAACCAGGCGGGCACCCCAAATCGGCGAACAATGATGATAAACCAGAAAAAGCAGCGAATTTTTGCAGTGGGTAAAAAATAAATAAATAACCCCATCATGCCCATAACAACACCAGATAAACCTAATGTAGGTAATGCACCCGGTGTAGACCAGACAGCCAATGAATAAACCAGATTAGTGCCTATTGCAAGTGCAACAAAAAAAACAGGATAAAATAAAATACCTATAATAACCTCAATCGTCGCAGAAAAAGCAAAAAAGAAAAACAGATTGCCGATTACATGCGACCAGCTGCCATGAGCAAAAGCTGAGGTAATCATTTTAAATACATTAAAGTTATCGGGAACATAATAAAGATCAACACTTAAATTTGACGGAGCCGTCAAAGCAAACTGCTGTGACTTTTTAGTTAAATAAGCACTTACATAAGCCTGTGATTTCTCCTCATTTTTAGAGCTAAACGCAGTCACCGATGAGGAAATATCAGCAATTTTTAACTTCTCATCACTTGAAAAATATATACCACTCAAAACAACACTACATATTGTTTTTTTAGACTGCCCATTATCTTTCGCTATTTTATGCATCACCACTCTGTCAATACGTGACTTCTGCTCTGCACAAAACGTATTGGTATAGTCTGAAAATGCCTGTTCACTTGTAGTCTGCTGCCAATATATATACAAACAAAGAAGTGAGACTAGAATAGTTAAAACAGGTAACCGGGAAAGATTGATATCGGCTTTAAATGGAAAAAATAACATAATAAAAAAAATCGATTAAAATAAACCCGTTACATTCTACAGAAAAAATACAGCATAACCAGTTCACTATAAAATAAAAAGCCAGCCAGTATTCACTGGCTGGCTCCTGAAATAAAATACATATTATATCTATATCACGCCTAACTCTTTCAAACTGTCCTCATACATTAGATACAGACATTATTGATATTTTGAATCAAGTATTTAATCGCCAGCTCCTGGGGGGCACCTGTTGATGCGCCTTCAATATGATATGAAGTATAAAAAACGCATCCCGAGCCCGTAGCTTCTTTCAAACCTACAGTAACTGGGGATACGTCATTATAGCTAGTGATAGAACTAATATCTGCTTCTATAAATGTTGTCACATCCGAAGTAACAGTATCAATAGCCGACCAGGCCCCAAGATCAAACACCAGATCGATAGAAGCATTAATCGCATTTGCAAGCGGCGGATAAGTCACATCGCCACCTATCGTGCCTGTACTGGTCGAATTACCCAGAAAATTAATTTTATTAGGATATAAAACAGATAACCAGTCACTGGATAAATCTGATAAATAAACCGATTTACCAGAATTTACAAACTGTCTAATATTCGTATTAATCGGACCATCATTATCAGTCAAATTTGCATCACAATTAATAAACAGAGCATCGTAATCCTGCAAATCCTGACCTCTTAAAAATGTTTCATGATAAAAAGCAGAACTTGAATTTGCAAAATTATCATCTAATACCAGCAAACCTTTATTGGTACAATCAGCACTTGATCTTGCTGATGCATGATCATCAGCACTGGGATCAAACGGTAAATCCATTTCGTTATTTAAGGTGCAGTTTTTAAGCTGCGCCAGTAATACCTGAACCCCATCATATTCACCTGGCACTACAAGCCATTTTTGTGAACTATCAGCAACCAGCTCCTGAGTACCTGCCGCAGTAACACTGCCCAGTACTGCATCACTGGTAAAACTGTAATTTACAAAGCCATTAAAAACAATGACCAGATTCTGCATACCATCGACACCTTCGGGCAATACACAGGCAAAATCCCCACTGGAATCCGTTACGCACTTACTGGGGTTAGCAACACCACCACCGGTTACCGTTAGCGCATTACGCTCAACCTCAGATACATACCTGATCTCAGCACCTGACAAAGGTGTCACGCCATCAGAAGCTACCGCTTTACCACAAATAACCGCCTGGTTTGCCCCGGCAACGGAACAATCAGCCAGGCCAGGAATAGCTGTGCCTGTTGAAGAGTTATTATTATCTGAGCCTGAATCACTACAGGCGGAAAATATTAATGCACAGCCGGCAACGAGTGTTAGTTTTAAAGTCATTTCATGTCCATTTAGTTATATTAAAATAACACGTATTCTAATCATAAATACATATTAAAAAAGTGACCTGATTCTAAGATATAAAGGTAAGTCCTGTTTTTCTATATCAATCGACTAATAGATGATAATGATTACCCATTAGACAATGCGCACAAACTAACCAGCTAAATAACTAGCATACTCGACTTAACACAGACAAAAATTATGACAAAAAGCAAATAGCAAGACCTAATGGAATGGTCCACCCCTCCCTAAAAGGCTTCAAATGAGCCATGATGTAAGTACCAACAAACATCAAA
>JADGFA010000089.1 GCA_016744065.1 Gammaproteobacteria bacterium | reverse complement strand
GTTTATGCACAGAATATATGTGATGTTTTTTATATTAATAATTCCATTTAATTCGTTATATGGTGAGTCAGAAGGCGTTAAAAAATATCATTTTAACGCATTATATGAAACGCATTATATTTTACTAAATAAAATGATAGGCAATGAAAGTATTTTAAATTATATGTTGGCTAAAAATGTGTCACATCAATCATTAGATGAAATAATTCTAAAAGATAATTTGTGGCCAAAATCAAAAAAATTACAGAAAGAGATAACGGACAATGTCATTGCCAAAAAATTCAGGCTATGGACTGAAAATAAAAACTATCGTTTTTCTGAAATAATGTTAACTAATAAACAAGGTGCTCTATTGGCTGCGTACCCTGTTACTTCAGATTATTGGCAAGGTGATGAAAATAAATTTATCTATCCGGTCAGAAGAAAGAAAAACTACATAAGTGAAATAGTCTGGGATGAAAGCTCAAGATCATATTCATTTTTTATTAGTTTGCCGGTTTATCAGAAGCAAGGATTTTTAGGTGTGTTAATTGCTGGTATCGATATTTCAGAAGAGTATTTTTTAGAAATGGGTATAGATGATTTAATGAACTTAAATATTAATGGTGAACCTGTAAAGAATGATATGAATTGTGATTGTTCTGAAAAATAGTATTTTTAAGTTTATTGCATGTTCTGGAATAGTGAGCCCTGGAGAGGTTTAGGTATTATTTAATATGGATACAGGCAGCATAAGCCAGACATAAAAAAGGGCAATCACTGATGATTGCCCTCATTATCATAAGGTGGGTGACTGGCCCCAGCCAGTCACCCTAGCAGCGCATGACTTCTGCTAAACCGATAGAATTTTCGTTTATCATTTTACTTCTATCGTAATTGCAGAATAGTTCCCTGTGCAATTACAATCACGCTCTGCGCTCTGTATTTAAAGATGGGGTATTTTAACGGTACACCCCTTTTCTGTAAATATTACTTTATGAGTAGTGGTTCTAACTTCTGGTCGTGTAAGCCTGATTCATTTCCTTAATGAACTGCTGGCGGCGCCCTTCCATTATTTTCATCATTTCAACTCGATGTGTTTCCATGATTTTCACCATTGGGTCCTGCTTAATCGATGGTTGTTGAAAAGATGAGGCCTGGAATCCTTGTGTTTTAAGCGCAGACTCCATCATTGCTTGACGTTGCCTGTCAGACTCTTCAAATGACGCTTTTATCATCTCTCTTTGTTTTTGCAGATTATTAGCTACAGTCTGGTGCTGTTGCTTTCTTATATCTTCAAATGATTGCTGGTTTTGTCTGATAAAGTGATTATTAACGGACATGTTCTCTGTGCCAGTAGTTACTTTTTGATCTGTTAATAAATTAACAGAACTCGTGTCATCTACTTCCTGGTTTGTCAGGTCAGCCAAAGCCGTTGTTTCCTTGTGGCTATTTAAAGTCGCTATAATATCATCAGCATCATTGTACCAGACCGAAGCCAGTATGAGTGTGGCAACGCCAACAAACATAGCTATTGCACCCACTCTCAGGTACAGGCCTTTATTATTGGTTGATTTGTTTTCCCCGGTATCTATAGTTTCCGCCTCAGTTGTGATTTTTGCATCTTCTTCGGTTGCTACAACGTCTTTTTTTTCTGTATTTTTTTTAGTCATGTTTTTGCCTTCAAAAAGTTTAAATAAAAAAGAACCAGGCATTTAGCGTGACCAGCTCTTTCTTAATATGTCAGATAATATGTTAAATACCTTAAATAAATTTAAGGGTATATTTTATAACTGACTATTTAGCAGGAGTGGCTGGTGCATAGCCATAAGGCGCATAGGCGTAACCATTAGAGCCGTTATATTGTTTTTGACCGTTATATTGATTATAACTATTGGCATAACCCTGACCGTTACCACGGGCATTTACATTCATATTGAAACCGAAGTTGCCATCGCCCATCATATTACTCATGACGTTACTCTGACCATTGTTATTCATATTGTTATTGTTGTTAAAGGGACCCCACCAGGCATTGGCGCTAGTAGTAACAGCAGTGAGGGCTGTAATAGCCGTTAACTTTATTAGTGTTTTCATATTTTCATTTCCTGAACTTATTTAACAGTGAGTTTCATGCGCTTATGGCCGATATAGGCCAATGTAATTACTATATAAGCTAATATTAATATTAGCAATGAGTTATATGATCCATTGGTCTGTTTTTGATCAAATACCGCTGTGTCGGGAGAAACGGAGCCGTTCATTGAAGGTTGGTATGAGGTAATGGGTTTAGTGGTATGGTAGGCATATTGGGGTATGGAAATGTTATTTTATTTACATTAATTAGGGTTAAATAAGTGAATGCATCCGGTATAGAAGCGTTAAATCAACGATTTGGACTGTCTGGTGATGAATATCAGGTCTATTTTAAAGAGGGTAAAGGCGGTATCCCTGTTGTAGAGGTAAGGAATGCTGGGGGGAAGGCACTAATAAGCTGTCAGGGTGCTCATTTGTTAAGCTGGATTCCCAGTGGACAGGATGAGGTTATATGGCTATCTTCAGATGCCTGTTTTGCTGAGGAGCAGTCTGTACGGGGGGGGATTCCTGTTTGTTGGCCCTGGTTTGGCGCTCATTCAGTGGAGGCTTCTTTTCCTTCTCATGGCTTTGCCCGTACCGTGCTTTGGGAGGTGAGGGCAACCCGACAACTGGATTCGGGTGAAACACAGATTAGTTTTGGTCTTAATACAGGTCATTTACATAAGCGCATTCAGCAAATGTGCCCTGAGTTTGTGGCGCTTGAGTACACCTTAACCATAGGAGCATCGTTGGTGCTCATGCTGACAACTCATAATCATGGCGTTGAAGATATGGTTATTGGTGAAGCATTGCATACCTATTTTAATGTAGGCGACGTGAATAATACGTGTGTAATGGGTTTAGAGGGAAAAGAATATTTAGATAAGCCGGATGGTTTTAAGTGTAAAAAACAGGTGGGTGCTATTCGTATTAATGAGGAAGTTGATCGTGTTTATATTAAAACAAAGGATGAGCTTGTTATTGATAATCAAAAAAGAAAAATAGTTATTACTAAACAGGGTAGCAATACTAGTATTGTATGGAACCCATGGAAAGCCGTTGCTGAAAAAATGGCTGATCTGGGTCATGATGGTTATTTAAATATGCTTTGTGTTGAGTCTGGGAATGCGGCTGAAGATGTAGTGACAGTCGCTGCTGGTGAAAGTCATACTTTGCAGGTGACTTATCGGCTGGAAGATGTTTGAAAAAGTTTATAAGTGTTTTGTTTGGGACGTTACCCTGAGTATTTGTGAAGAGTCTTAAGCCAGGGTAGTTCTGTTGTTTTATGGGGCCAGATCCTTCACTGGCGTTCAGGATGACAGGGTTTGTGGTGAGAGCTATTTAATGCTGTGTTTTTTTGAATTTTATAGCGTTGTCATCCTGAGTGTTTACGAAGGATCTTAAGCCAGGGAGTTCTGTTGCTTTATGGAGTCAGATCCTTCACTGGCGTTCAGGATGACAGGTTTTGTGGTGAGAGTTATTTAATGCTGCGTTTTTTGAGTTTTATAGTGTTGTTATCCTTAGTATTTGTGAAGAGTCTTAAGTCAGGATAGTTCTGTTGCTTTATGGGGTTAGATCCTTCACTGGCGTTCAGGATGACAGGGTGTAGTGGTCAAGTAAAACTGTACACATCAATAGGTTAATATTAGTTTTTCTGCTGCATTCGGCGACAAATAATTATTGTAACTATGACCTCTTGTT
>JADGFA010000057.1 GCA_016744065.1 Gammaproteobacteria bacterium | reverse complement strand
ACACAGAATAAATGATTATTTTTATACGCATGAATTATTTTATATGAATATATACGTGTCATATATTTTTTAAAATAGTGTTATTTTTATACTTACAATTCTTATTTAGAATAACCACCTAATTAATATCTCCGAAAATTTTTAATTAAAGATAATCTAGTGTTGCTTTTTCTATTAAGCGTAAAGAAATCTTTACAGTCATAAAAACTTTAACATATTGATATTTAAAGACATATTAATGTTATGCAGTTGTTTCTTGAACCAGTATGTGATGTTGGTTACATAAAAAAATTAAATGTCGGTTAAGTTTACAGAAATAAATATACATGGCGTGATGAAAAAAAATAATTACCTCTGGTAATTGTATCGTACTGAATTATAAGAATAAAAATAATATGGCACAGCAACTGCATTGTCCGTCTGCGCAAAATATGCAAATAAAATAAATCAAATAAACTTTTAAATTGGAGTTAATAATATGAAAAAAACTGTTCTAGTGGCAGCTCTTCTTTTAGCGACAGGTGCTGCTAACGCTGCGCCTATCACTGCTTTAACAATTACTGGTGGTACTTTTGCAATGGCGGGTGCTGGTGGTTCAATTACACCCACTACTTTTGCAGACATGACGGTTGGTGCTTATGATGGTTCAGCGCCTTCAATGCCAGGTTCTGAAAGTGATTATGCACCAACTAGTATTGGTACATTTGGTTTTGGTGCTTTTGGTGCGGTTGCTATTTATACAGCTGAGACGGATGGTGTTAATTCCGGTTTTGCTGCACCTTCTGGTGATATTACAGGTTCTGATATGACGTTAGATCTTAGTTCCTGGACTGCATACTGGAATGGTACTTCATTCAATCAGGGCAACTCTGCTGTGACTATCGATTCTTTTGATGCAACAACAGGTGACTTTGCTGCATCCTGGACTTCTCCTGTAGTAGGCGGAGCATTCAATGGCCAGGATGGTTCATGGACCATTACAGGTAATGCGGCAGCGGCTACTTCGGCTGTTCCTGTTCCTGCAGCAGTATGGTTATTTGGTTCAGGTTTAGTTGGTTTAGCTGGTGTTGCGCGTCGTCGTAAAGCAGCATAATTAGAAAATAAATTTTCTAATTATAAAAAAGGAGCTTATTCAAGTTCCTTTTTTTAAAAGAAGATAAGGGGTCAAGACTAGCGATGATTAATTTTTATATTTTATTTAACTCATGTCAAGACCGTTAAGAATAGAGTACCCAGGTGCCTGGTACCATGTTATGAACAGGGGTGCGGGTCAAAAAAATATTTTTAAAACAAATCAGCAACGAGAGTATTTTTTATCTTTATTGTCTGATACCTCTGAGCGATTTAATGCCCAATGGCATGCGTACTGTTTAATGGATAACCATTACCATTTAATGGTTCGTACACCAGAGGGTAACCTGCAAAGAATAATGCGACATGTTAATGGTGTATATACGCAATATTTTAATCGCACTGAAAAACAGGATGGTGCATTATTTCGAGGGCGTTATAAATCCATACTTGTTGATGCAGAAACTTATTGGCTTAATCTTAGTCGTTATATTCATTGTAATCCGCTAGAAGCAAACATGGTTGATTCACTCAGTGAGTATCCATGGTCCAGTTATCCAGTATATATTGGAGAGGCAGATGCCTTTTCATGGTTACATACTCATTATATTTTAAGTGCTATTGGGGAAAAAAAATCTGTTGAAAAGTATAAGGTCTTTGTTGAAGGGAGTGAAAATAATCCTTTGAATGCATTTTATGAGAAAGCGTATATTAATCCTGTATTAGGTGATGTGAAATATAAAAAACGTGTACTATCCGGATTAAGCGAATCAATTGACTTACCTGATATTAATCGTGTAAAACCCAGGCCTGATCTGGATGATATTGTGAAAGCAGTCACAGATTATTATCGAGTGGAGGAATCTGTTATATGGCAATCACGCCGAGGATATAGAGTGATTTCTCATGCCAGATTAATGACAATGTACCTCTGTCAGAGAGTGGCTGGTATGAAGTTAAAAATGATTGCAGAGATTTTTGGGCTGTCTTCTTATGCAAGTGCTAGCTCATCAATAAGGCTAATTAGGGGGCGCATAGAAAAAGAAAATGAACTTGAGAGTGATCTAAAATCTATATTACTAGTCTTGACCCCTTAGGGGTTTGACCCCTTAGGGGTTTGACCCCTTAGGGGTTATATGTGGAGCTGTTTTGATTGGGGAGCTTCTTCGGCTTGATCCCATGTGAGTGTAAAAAAATCGAGCAGGCTGTTGCTACGGCTTTTGCAATGACAGCGAATTGCATGCTGGTTTGAGCTGTGCGCTTTAAATAAAAAGTTTGACTGGTCTATCTGTATAAAAGAGATGTTGGTGCTCTGGTAGTATTCGGGTGTTATTTTTATTTCAATTGCGCTTGTTAGCTGTTGGGCTAAACGAAGTATTCGGTGCCCATATTGTGCTGAGTGTGACATGTCAGATACAAGTATCTGTATTTTAGCGTGACGATTACCACGAACAAAACTTAGTATGGTTTGTTGAAAATTTTCATTGTCATATAATTTATGTTCGAAGTCCGGTGTAAATATTTTTATACTTCTCAGCGCAGAGGAAGATAATTTGATAATAGACTCGCGTATGTCTTCGGTGTTGTTAAGGTGGATATCATTATCTGTATTACCCTGGCGTTCAAAACTGGCAGTGTTAAATATATTCATTCTGGTATATCACTTTTTAAGTGTTTTTCCATTGTTTTATGTGGAATGTTAGCATCCATGAATATTTCTGAAGTAGTTTCAAACCCCTGTTTTTCATAAAACGGAATGGCGGTTATCTGTGAATGTAAATAGACTCTATTCAAGTTCATTTTTTGTGCGGATTTTAATAGCGCTAATAATGTAGCTGTTCCTATGCCCGTTTTACGGTAATTTTTTAAAACTGCCATACGGCCTATATGTCCATCAGGCTTTAAACGTCCACAGGCGATAGCTAAGTTGCTTTCACTGGTGACTAGAATATGTATGCATTCATTATCAAATTCATCCCATTCCAGTTCTTCTGGTACGTTTTGTTCTTCTATAAATACTTCACGGCGAATTTTGCTCAGAGCGATTCCATTTTTTTTCCAGTTAGTTACCTGTATCTCATATTTCATGGTTATTGTGGTCGTTATTGTAATTTAAAGGATTACCCTATATTTTAGTTGTTAAATATAAATTGCCTGCATTATATAAATCCAGTAGTAACTGTTGTTCTGGTGGGCTGGATGAATTTATCAGGTCAATATCAATGGTTCTATTTTCACAGAGTGTTTCTGAGAAGTGATTAGATACGTCGTAGTCATTGCCATCAATAAATAAATGGGACTTTCCTTCTTTTTTTATAAAGGCAAAGCGGCTTGCGGGATTGCGATTTAATATAACTTCATTATTAATTTGTGCAATCAGTTCATCTATAGTTTCAATGGGGTTTTCAGGTGCTTCGGTATGCTCTGATTTAGGATCGCTCATATATCTTCCAAACCAGCGCTCTATTTCTTTATGTTCTGGCTTTAAATATGTTGAAAATATTTTTTTAACACGTCTGATGGCGTCTTCAGTTATTTCTGAAGAATGAGTCTGTAATTTTAAATCTGCATCCTGATAGGTTAGTTTAGGTGATAAATCCTGTGTGATATGAGCTATAAAATCGTTTAATAAATCACCATGGCTGACAGCACGATAACCTACAGAAAAACTGATGCTTTCACCTAATGAAACACCATGATGGGAAATGTTGGGTGGAATGTAAATCATATCGCCTGGTTCAAGTATCCATTCCTGCTCAGCGTTAAAGTGCTTATGTATTCGTAGAGGGGTGTCTTTTACCTGATTGTCTTCAGTAACCTGGGCTGCGCTGATTTGCCAGCGACGTCTGCCTGTTCCCTGAATAATAAACACATCATATAAGTCAAAGTGAGGGCCTACAGAGCCCTGGTCTGCGGCATAGCTGCACATTAAATCATCTAGACGCCAGTCGGGTATAAATCTGAAGAGATCTGGTAACCAGGCTAATTCGGGTACGACTTTTTCAAGATCGTTTAATACCAGTGTCCAGTGTGACTCAGGTAAGTTTGAGTAGGTTCCATCATCCATCGGGCCAAATATTGGTTGCCAGGGATGATCACCGTCTTTTTCAATAACAATACGTGAATTAACTTCATCTTCACAGGAAAGACCGGCAAGCTCTTCTGCTGTAACAGGGCACTGAAAATTGGGGAAGGCCTGACGAATAACCAGTGGTTTTTTTTGCCAGTAATCGGCTAAAAAATCTTTTGGAGAGAGGTTGCCAAGTGGTTTGAACTGATTTTTCATATGGGTTTATTGTCTGTTATACCTGTGAAGGTATCTCAATTGTTTAGAGTAAAGGTATTGTGACTTATGAGGGAAAAAAGGTTCCGACATTTAGTGCTGTACTGTTGTTTTACTACACAAGATCCTTCACTTTCGTTCAGGATGACTGCGCATTATATTCAGAATGACTGAATACTATGTTCAAGGTGACAGTGAGTGTATACCCTGTCATCCAGGTGATAGAACATGTATGAACAGAATAACAGTGCATGCTCAGGTGGCGGCATATATATGGCAAAATAAAATACCGCTATTCTGAGCCAGGTTTGTTTGGCATTTTTATTTATTTCAGATTATCGGCTTATACTCTCATTGCAATGATAATGTTTTTGAAATAAGCCGATAATCAGCTGTTAAATATTTCTGCTTTGTTCAATCGCATTACCAATATAATTCATTGGAGTCATGTCCATTAACAGGTCTTTAGCTTCCTGAGGCATATCCAGGTTTTTCACAAACTCCTGCATAATTTTCTGGTCAACACGTTTACCCCGGGTTAGTTCTTTTAGTTTTTCATAGGGTTCTTCAATACCGTATTTACGCATAACTGTTTGAATTGGCTCGGCCAGGACTTCCCAGTTATTTTCAAGATCGGTTTCCAGTGATGCGGGGTTTATTTCCAGTTTACTGATGCCGCGTAGTGCTGATTGATAAGCAATACTCGAATGAGCAAAACCAACACCTAATGTGCGTAATACGGTTGAGTCAGTCAGGTCTCGTTGCCAGCGTGAAACGGGTAATTTCATGCTCAGGTGGTTAAACAGGGCATTGGCAATACCCAGGTTACCTTCGGCATTTTCAAAATCAATTGGGTTAACTTTATGGGGCATGGTTGAAGAACCAATTTCACCTGCTATGGTTTTTTGTTTGAAATAACCAAGAGAAATATAACCCCAGATATCGCGACTGATATCGATCAAAATAGTATTAAAGCGCGCAATGGCATCAAATAGTTCTGCCATGTAATCGTGGGGTTCAATTTGAATTGTGTAAGGGTTAAACGTAATACCGAGTGATTCGATAAATCGTTGTGCAAAATCGGCCCAGTCTATATCAGGGTAAGCAGAAAGATGGGCATTGTAGTTGCCGACGGCACCGTTCATTTTGCCTAATATTTCAATGCTAGCGACCTGTTTTCGTTGACGTTGTAGCCGATAAACTACATTTGCCAGCTCCTTACCCATGGTAGATGGGGAGGCAGGCTGACCATGCGTGCGGCAGAGCATAGGCTGCTCAGCCAGTTCATGAGCCAGTTTTTTCATTGTGCTAATAACCTCATCCATCTGCTCTAAAAGCACATGGTTTCTGCCCTGAGTTAACATCAGAGCATGGGAGAGGTTATTAATGTCTTCAGATGTGCAGGCAAAATGAATAAACTCTGAAACCGCTTCAAGCTCTGCGTTACCTGTGATTTTTTCTTTGAGGAAGTATTCAACGGCTTTAACATCGTGGTTTGTTGTACGTTCGATGTTTTTGATGCGTTGAGCATCCTCTTCATTAAAGTGCTCAACAATATTATTAAGTAAATTATTAGCATGTTCACCCAGGGAGGGTACTTCAGCAATAGCGGCTTCATTCGCCAGAGCCTGTAACCAGCGGACCTCTACCTGTACACGGTGACGAATCAGGCCATATTCACTAAAAATGCTCTGGTAATCAGATGTTTTGCTTCCGTAACGGCCATCAACGGGAGATATTGCTGTGAGTTCTGTTAGTAACATGTGTTTTTATCTTCTTTCGGCTAAAATGTGTGCAGTTAAAGCAACACCTGTAAAGTTTGCTGATTATACAGGTGCTGCATAATTTTCACAGTTTGAGATAGCCTGTAAAGTGACTAAATTTTTGGTTTCTAAAGGTGAGCATCAAAATTTAAAGTTGTATTCCTACAATATACTCTTTTGTAAGTGTTGCCCATGAAGGTAATATGGGTTGCTGTCAGGTGTACCTGCTTAAGAGTTTACTGGAGATAAAAATGAGCGAAGTTCGCATAGAAAAAGACAGTATGGGTGAATTAGAAGTGGCGCGAGATGCCTTATATGGAGCGCAAACCCAGCGGGCAATTAATAATTTTCCAGTCAGTGGTCTGGTAATGCCCAGAGCCTTTATTAGTGCATTAGGTCAGATAAAGGCCGCCTGTGCTCAGGTTAACTGTGATTTGGGTGAGATGGAACAGGTTCAGGCAGATGCAATTATTGCGGCGTCTAATAAAGTGAGTGGGGGGGAGGTTGATGCGCACTTCCCAATTGATGTTTTTCAGACAGGTTCCGGCACCAGTACTAATATGAATGCCAATGAGGTGATTTCACGCCTTGCGAGTACGGCTGAGTTAATTATTCACCCAAATGATCACGTTAATATGGGGCAAAGTTCAAATGATGTGATTCCTACAGCTATTCATGTCAGTGCGAGTTTACAGGTCTTAGAGCACCTGATACCCGCATTAAGCCATTTGAAAGGTGCGATTGATGTTCGTGCTGTTGAACTAAATAAGGTTATTAAGACAGGGCGCACCCATTTAATGGATGCGATGCCGGTGAGTATGGGGCAGGAGATGAGTGGCTGGTCTGCACAACTGGCTTTGGGTATTGAGCGATTACAGTCTTCATTACCTAGAATCAGTGCACTGGTGCAGGGTGGCACGGCAGTGGGTACGGGGATTAATGCCCATGAGCAATTTGCAGAACAATTTGCAGCTCAGATAAGTAAGCTCACAGGACATGCATTTAGTAGTAACCCTAATAAATTTGAGGGTTTGAGTACCCAGGATGCGGCGGTTGAACTAAGTGGCCAGTTAAAAACGATTGCTGTGAGCCTGATGAAAATTTCGAATGATTTACGCTGGATGAACTCTGGGCCTCTGGCTGGTATTGGTGAAATTGCATTGCCCGCATTACAGCCTGGAAGCAGTATTATGCCAGGAAAAGTGAATCCGGTTATTCCTGAATCTATGGCAATGGTTTGTGCCCAGGTTATTGGTAATGATGCTACTATCACTGTTGCTGGACAGGCGGGTAATTTTCAATTAAATGTGATGTTGCCTGTTATCGCTTATAATCTGTTGCAGAGTATTGAGATACTGGCGAATGGCGCACGATTGATGGCTGATAAAGCTATCGCTGAATTTACTGTTAATAAGCAAAATATTAATAATGCATTAGGTAAAAATCCAATAATAGTTACCGCGCTTAATCCGATTATCGGTTATGAGTTAGGAGCAAAAATAGCAAAAACGGCTTATGCCGAAGGTCGTGCCGTTCTGGATGTTGCAGAGCAGATGACTGATTTATCAAGGGATGAACTAGAAAAAATATTATCACCTGAAAAATTAACTCAAGGTGGTATAACAAGATAAGACATTTATTCTTATATAATAATTAATAATTTTAAGGTTAATAACTCATGATAAAAAATATACTTGCAGCCATAGGTACGGTTGTTTTAATTCTTGTAGCGATTGTTGCTGTTAAGCTTTCCCCTGTAATGGAAAAACTCGATTCATTTGAAGATAAAGCAGTGGCTACTTATTCTGGTTTTGCCGAAAAACTTTTTGAATCGGGCTCAGCTGTTGAAGCCATGGTAATAAAAATAAAGGTCGAAGAAGGAATCTCTGCAAAAGACCTTGATACTTCTATTTTATCTATTGCAAATGAATTAAATATAAAAAATGTAGGAGAGTTACCCTTATCAAAACAAGTGGAGGCTATGTCAGGTAAACCGTTTCGACACGTAAAAATTTATTTACTGTGTAATGCAATGACAGCAGCCAGTATGCTGGATTATAACGACTCTTTTTCTGCTTTTTTACCTTGCCGTATTTCAGTTGTAGAAGATAAGCAGGGGCAATTATGGATGTATGCCATGAATATGGATTTAATGATCTCAGGTGGGGTGCCCATTCCTCCGGCATTAAAAAAAGAGGCGCTTGTTGTACAAAATACACTTGATGAAATTATGCAGCGTGCAGCAGAAGGTGATTTTTAAAAATAACAATCATTAAGTAGGGTTATTGTTATTCTGAGCGTTAGTGAATAACCTGGATTCGTGAACTATACTGTTCATTTGTTATATCAGGTTTTTTATTAATGTTCAGAATGGCAGATGGTTTGTTATGGGTATTATGAGGTCACATGTATGGATAAAATGATATCCAAAATTGCATTGTTAAATGAAATCGGCATAGCACTATCTGCAGAAAAGAGTAGCCAGCGAGTTCTTGAGTTAATTCTTGATGGAGCAAAAAAACTAACTAATGCAGATGGCGGGTCCCTTTATACGCTTAATGATAAAGATGAACTGGTGTTTGAAATTGTCTCTACTGATTCATTAAATATTCATATGGGTGGCACGACAGGTCACAAAATAGATTTTTCTCCATTGCCTCTCTATATTGATGGGCATGAAAATTTATCAATGGTTGTTACTAGTGCGGTATTAAATGATAATACCATCAATATACATGATGCTTATCATGCAGATGGTTTTGACTTTAGTGGTACACGTAAGTTTGATGAAAATACGGGTTACAGAACAAAGTCCCTACTAACCATTCCAATGAAAAACCATAAAGAAGATATCATAGGTGTATTGCAGCTTATCAATTCTACATCGCATGAGACAAATGATGTCGTTGATTTTTCAAGTGAAGATCAGAAACTGGCCGAATCATTAGCCTCTCAGGCAGCTGTTGCTCTCACAAATAAAAAATTAATTGAAGAACAAAAAGCTTTATTTGAAGCATTTATAAAGTTAATTGCAACTGCCATTGATGAAAAATCACCTTATACTGGAGGCCATTGCAGGCGCTTGCCAGAGCTTACTATGATGATTGCTGATGCATGTTCTAAAGACAGTAATGCATTAAAAGATTTTAATATGGCTGATAAAGATCGTTATGAATTAATGATTGCGGGCTGGTTGCATGATTGTGGGAAGGTGACCACACCAGAATATGTCATCGACAAGTCGACTAAACTAGAAACAATTTACGATAGAATTAATACTATAAATACACGTTTTGAAGTATTAAAACGTGATGCTAAAATCCTCATGTTAGAAAAGCAGTTAGCAGCAAAAGAGCAGTCAGATGATAAAATATTTGATCAGGCTCATGATGAATATGAAGCAACATTAAAATGCCTGAACGATGATAAAGAATTTATTGCCATTGCTAATGTGGGCGGTGAATACATGGCGGAAGATAAACAAAACCGTGTAAAGAAAATAGCGCAATATCAGATTACTGATGATAATGGTAATACAAAAAAATTCTTTGATGAGGATGAAATTAAAAACCTGATTATTGCTAAAGGTACACTCACAGATGAGGAAAGGCAGGTTATTAATAATCATATTGTGGTAACCATTAAAATGCTGGATCAGTTACCCTTTCCAAAGCATCTTGAAAATGTACCAGAGTATGCCGGTGGTCATCATGAGCGAATGGATGGTAAAGGTTACCCTAAAGGTTTAACTCGGGATCAAATGTCATGGCCTGCCAGAATGATGGGGCTGGCAGATATTTTTGAAGCACTGACAGCGCGTGACAGGCCTTACAAAGAAGGCAAAAAACTCAGTGTCTGCTTAGATATTTTAGGTAAGATGCGACTGGATAATCATATTGATCCAGAAATATTTGATGTGTTTGTTCGTGAAAAAGTTTATTTACAATATGCCAATGAATATTTAACCCCAGAACAAATTGATGAGGTGGATCACAATAAAATTCCAGGGTATGGGGGTGGGTGAAAGTAAAAAAAAATTTACTGTTTAATTATTATATTTTTTGCTTATCGGTGTGTAAATAACAGTTTATCCTGCAGTGCGCCTGTCCTCAGGTGCAGCACTAATTCCATCTTTTAAAATACAGGTTGTAAAACCCCGTTCGTTTAATAAATAGGAAGCTGCTGAGCTGCGTCGCCCAGTGTCGCAATACACGACATAATGTTTACTATCATCCAGAGAGTCAATTTTCATACGTAAAAAAATCAGAGGAATATGTGAACTATCTTTGATGGAATTTGCCTGATGTTCGGCAGGTAGTCTTACGTCTAGCCACTGTGCACCTTCATCTACCAGTTTCTGGCCCTCATCGTAATCTACCCAGTCAAGCAGGGGCTCATTGAGTAGTTCAAGAAAGTCAGTTTTTGAGAGCCGGCTTAACAGGCCTTCAGTTAACATCGTGATAGTTGCATTTCTTTTTGCACTTGAAATAAGCGCTTCTTCACCAAACGTGTCGCCATCTTTCAGTTCAGCAAGTTTAATACCCTTAGGTTGATCAGACATAGAGCGAGTAACCAGTGCCCGACCTTTTTTTATGATATAAAAGTAATCACCATCTTCACCCTGATCAACTATTTTTTCTCCCGCTTTTACAGGTACAGATTCCATACGCATAAAAATGGCCTGAATATTTGCTGGTGGAATACGGTGAAAGGCTTCAGTTTGTAAAATTCGAGCCATCCAGTCATCATCACCGTCTCCACTACCTATACCAAACTCAGTTACCTGATAGTTGCCGGTCTGGTCCCAGGTGAGCATCACATCGATTAAGTTGCTATCAAGTTTGAAAATAATACTGTCGGTTTTAGTAACAGCGGTGATTGTGCGGGGGAGTATGTGTGCAATGGCGTTAAAACCATCGGTCGTGTTGCTTTTAATGGTTTTTAAAATACCTGAGCTACCTAAGAGTTCTATTTCACCTTCTACCAGGTAGTATTGAATCGCTTCGGCGTCACCTTTTTTAAACAGGGTTGAGCCTGCAGTCAGTTTTTCCAGTTGGAGTTGCTTGAGTATTTCCTGAAGATTTTCGGGGTTTAATGCATTCAGAGGTTGGTAGCGAGCCAAAAGGGTGATATCAATTTCGTTACTCATTTGTATCCTTAGTTGGTACTAAAAGGTCGATTTGCATTTAAAATGGTCATTCTGAACGTATGTGAAGGATCTGATGTAATGAAATATCAGAAAAGATCATAAGCCAGATCCTTCGGCTTTGCCCAGAAAGACACGTGCAACAGGTACCTTTTATGTGGTTCTGTAATCGTTATTAGCTAAAAGTTTAGCTGTAAATGCCAGTTTCGTACAGTTTGTCCATGGCCTGTGTTTATATTTTTATGTAATTCTTATTAGCTGGAAGTTTAGCTGTAAATATTGATTTCGTATAGTTTATCCGTTACCAGTCTGTCGTGTTACATCAATATAGAGTTTAATTTTTTGTCCAGGCTGGAGGTATTTACTGGTAAAGCTATTCCAGCGTTTTAAATCATTAATGCCTACATTGAATTTTTGTGAAATCAGGTAAAGAGAGTCACCATTGCGCACTCGATAAGATATGCGTTGAATAGTATTTCTACCATGGTTTGCTTTACGGCTGTTAGGTGTTTTCGTCCAGATAACCAGTTTTTGTCCCTCACGTAAAGGGTCTCGAATAGCCATACCATTCCAGCGGGCTATACTGTGTGATTTAACCTTATAAGTTCTGGATAAGTCCCAGAATGTATCACCTGGTTGAACGGTATGAGTCACTTTATCGCCTTTACGGCGAATGTTCTGTAATGTTTTTTTACGTTGATATGCTGTCAGGTTGTAATCAGATAACTTACGACTGGAGACAGGGATAACCAGGTATTTACCTGCACGAATACGGCTTTTTGAGCCAAGATTGTTAAGTCGTTTCAGGCTATTAATGGATACAGAGTAACGATCAGCGATATGGCCTAAGGTCTGCCCCTGTTTTATTTTGTGGCGTTTCCACTTTATGCGTTCTGCTTTGGGGATTTGTGCCAGATTGCTTTTAAATACTTCCGCATTATCTACAGGGATTAATAATCGATGAGGGCCATAAGGTGCTGTTGCCCAATGGTTAAAGGCGGGATTAAGTTGATATAATCTGTCTAAATCAATTTGTGCCATATCGGCTGCCATGGCTAAATCTAACTGAGCATTAATATCAACTGCTTCAAAGTAGGGAATGTCGTCAATACAGTTCAGGGTAATACCGTAATCAGAAGGTTTTTTGATTAGACGTTTTAGAGCAAGTAATTTAGGTACATAAGCCTGGGTTTCTTTTGGTAGTTTAAGGTTCCAGAAATCAGTTGGCTTACCGCGCTTTTTATTATTACGAATAGCGCGACGAACAGTACCGGAACCCGAGTTATAAGCGGCTAATGCATGTAACCAGTTACCTTTAAATTCACGGTTCAGGTCTTCTAAATATGTCAATGCAGCCTGAGTCGATGCGTAAACATCACGTCGGCCATCGTACCACCAGTTTTGTTTCAGGCCATAAATCTTACCGGTAGATGGAATAAACTGCCAGATACCTGAAGCCCTGCCATGGGAGTAGGCAAATGTTTGATAGGCGCTTTCAACAATGGGCAATAGAACCAGTTCTGTCGGTAAGTTGCGCTTTTCTGCCTCATTTAATACATAGTGTAAGAATGGCCCTGCACGCTCTACCACTCGATCGAGATACTTCTGGTGTTTAGCATACCATCTTAATTCTGCTAGCAGTCTGGGGTTATTGGTTGTGTCTGCAATGGCAAAACCATTACGTACACGAGGCCAGATATTCTGTATTGAGTCTTTGTTGTAATCAGCAGGGTTAATCGCAAAAAGCTCATCTTCAAGCTCCTGTTCTGCGGCAGCAAAAGACTGTGCAATTAACTGATTAATGCGTACGTTTTCACCCGTAAGAGCGGCCTTATCAGGTCGAGTTGATTCTGATGATAGGCATCCGGTGAGTAAAATACTGAATATAGTTGTAATAACAAGTTTATGTGAATTATAACTTTTTTCTAAAAAAACATTTAAATTCAATAGCTTATCTTCTTTTTTTAAGGTGAGTAATTAATATAAAAACGAATACTAGGAGTGTAAATCATTCCACATTCTTTTGCTTGAAATATTTCTGAAGTCTGCTTTTAATAGTAAGCCATAATCTCTGGTTTTGCATTTGTTCAGGCTGCACAGTAATCACAGCCTGTTAATGCGATGCCCTTAAAACAAACTTTATTAAATCAGTTTATAAGTCATATTTCAGGTAGTATCATGCCGTATGAATAATGAAAAAGTTAAATTATATACGGACGGTGCCTGTCGAGGTAATCCGGGACCGGGTGGCTGGGGTGTCTGGTTGCGTTTTGGTGAACATGATAAAGAACTCTGTGGCGGCGAAGAAAAGACAACAAATAATCGTATGGAGCTAATGGCCGCTATTATGGGACTGGAGTCATTGAATCGCCCCTGTGAGCTGGTGCTTTATACGGATTCAAAATATGTAATGCAGGGCATTACCGACTGGATTGATAACTGGAAAGCCAGGGGCTGGAAAACAGCCGCTAAAAAACCAGTTAAAAATGTTGATTTGTGGAAGCGTCTTGATCAGGCGAGAAGTCAGCACCAGGTTGACTGGCAGTGGGTTAAAGGGCATTCAGGACATGAAGGTAATGAAAAAGCAGATGAGCTGGCTAATAAAGGAGTCGATAGCCTTTAGTTATAAGTTATAAATTAAATAAGCACGTGTTGTTATTAAGCTAAGCGTAAAGAGCCTGATGTGGCAAAACAGTGATATACAGGCTGGGTATGTTAAGCGCTTCGTTCTTCCTGAATAACCGTTTTTTGATTTATGACTTAATGATTTATGGTTACATATTATTATGAGACAGATTGTACTTGATACAGAAACCACCGGTTTAGAGCCATCTCAGGGGCACCGTATTATTGAGATAGGTTGTGTGGAAATCATCAATCGCAAAATAACTGAAAATACCTATCATCAGTATATACAGCCCGATCGGGAGAGCGATGAAGGGGCGTTTGAAGTGCATGGTATCAGTACGGAATTTCTGGCTGATAAACCACGTTTTGCGGATATAGCTGAAGATTTTATACAATTTATTAATGGGGCAGAGCTGGTTATTCATAATGCCCCTTTTGATATTGGTTTTTTAGACCATGAGTTAGCCATGCTTGATCCGGTCTGGGGAAAGGTGAGTGATCATGCCCAGATCACCGATAGTCTGGTCATGGCACGTAAAAAACATCCAGGTCAGAAAAATAATCTGGATATTTTATGTAAGCGTTATGAGGTTAATAATGCGCGTCGTGAATTACACGGAGCATTGCTTGATGCTGAGTTACTGGCAGAAGTTTATTTAAGAATGACCGGTGGTCAGGAAATGCTGGCTTTAGGGGGGGCTATTTCGGGGTCTTCATCGCAGGGAAATGTGAGTCCAGTTAAACGTGTAGATAGCAGTCGCCCTCAGATAAATGTGATTAGAGCAAATATTGATGAGCTGAAAATACATCAGGAACGGCTCGATGCGCTGGGAAATGATTGCATCTGGACGAAAACATAGTTGGGTATCACCCTGAGTGAAAGCTAAGTATCTAATATAACTTCAGGCACAAACAGGCATATAGATCGCTGATTTTTTAAATTTGTTCAGAATACGCGTTTCTGGTTTGTGATTATCTTTCTGAACTTCTGCCCTATACTCCAGTCTCTACAATATAGAAATTGAGTAACCTTCAGAGTGTTATATGATTATTAGATCTGCGTCTAAACAGGATATTAAGCCTTCAGAAATTACAACAGAAACCGATTATTTAAATCGTCGGGAATTCATCAAAAAATCAGGTATTCTGGTAGGGGCAACATGGGCAGGTGGTCTGAGTATACCGGCATTGGCAAGGCCCTCTGATTACGGAAATGATTACCCCAATTTAATAAAAACAGCATATGGTAAAGGTGAAAAACTCACTTCATTTGAGGATGCAACCACATATAACAACTATTATGAATTTGGTACGGGCAAAAAAGACCCCGCAAAAAATTCCACTCACTTTAAAACAGCTCCCTGGTCAATTACCATTGAAGGCGAAGCTAAAAAAACCGGAACATTTTATTTAGAAGACATTTTAAAACAGGCACAGATAGAAGAGCGCATTTATCGCTTTCGATGTGTAGAGGCCTGGTCGATGACAGTGCCCTGGGTTGGTTTTTCACTGGCAGACATGTTGAAACGATTTGAACCGACGTCTAAAGCTAAATATGTTCAGTTTGAAACGTTATATGATCCGAAACAAATGCCCGGGCAGGTGCGCAGGGTTCTGGACTGGCCATATCGTGATGGTTTGCGAATGGATGAAGCGATGAACCCATTAAGCTTTATGGCAACAGGCATGTATGGCAAGGAGTTGCCAAACCAGAATGGCGCACCAGTACGGTTAGTGGTGCCCTGGAAATATGGCTTCAAAAATATCAAATCCATTGTGAAAATTAAATTTATGGAACATGAACCTGTCTGTACCTGGAATGTGACTGGCCCTAAAGAGTATGGGTTTTATTCCAATGTGAATCCGGATGTAGATCATCCGAGATGGAGCCAGGCAACAGAGCGGGCATTAGGGTCTAATTTCTGGGAGCCAAAAACGAAAACCCGTTTATTTAATGGTTATGGTGAACAGGTTGCGCATCTTTATAAAGGAATGGATCTTAGAAAATACTTCTAGAAAACGGTAAGTCACAGTACCAGGTGTAGCGAAATACAAGTATTAGCAGATATAAGGTTTGTGGTTATTATTCAGGAAGTGTTTTTCAGGAAAAAAATTGGAAGTTGTTATAAAAAATAATGTATATACACAGTTAAAAGAAAAAGTGCCAGGGGTTATTTTTTTCAAGCCCGTTGTTTTTATTCTATGTTTAATGCCATTTTTTTTTCTGCTATTAAATGCGATTAATAACAACCTTGGTCCTAACCCTGTTGAGGAAATGATTCGAACGCTGGGAGACTGGGGTATATACTTTTTGTTTATCGGTTTAATGATTAGCCCTGTACGTAAAGTATTTAACGTATCCTGGTTATCTCGATATCGTCGTATGACAGGTCTTTTTGCTTTTTTTTATGTGAGCATACACTTTTTTAGCTATATCTGGTTTGATCAGTTTTTTAGTTTGCAGGATATTGTTAAAGACATTATTAAGCGCCCGTTCATCACTGTGGGTTTTATCTGCTACCTACTACTAGTCCCCCTGGCGTTAACTTCAACAACAGGTATGATGAGACGTCTTAAGAAAAACTGGGGACGTTTACACAAGCTTGTATACCCCGTATCTATACTGGCATTATTGCATTATTTTATGATGGTTAAGGCTGATTTTCTGGTGCCAGGTGTTATGTTGATAATATTGAGCGTGTTGCTTGGATACAGGTTAGTTTTAAGTTTAAAAAATAAAAGAAAGCGCACGTAGCGGCTAAAAAGATAAAGAAGATAAAAGTAATAATACTTAGATGTGTTTGTCGTAGGCAGACAAGCAGTACTTTTACATTTTCTTTTTTATATACCCGACTCACCAAATATCTTTTTTAAGACCCCAATTCGATCAAGTGCATCTGATGTTAATTTTTGTGCTGTCAACATAACAGCTTCATCTGTTGCTTTTTCTACAACCGCATCATAGAAGGCAAAACTCCGATCACAACACGACCATAATCGTTGTAATTCCAGTTCTGGGTTATCCAGTCGTTTATTTATGTCTGAGTTGTCAGATTTAAGTGACTCAAGATTTTGGGTGATTTCATTACCGGGTAGCGCCTGGTTATTTAAAGCCTTTTCATTGGTACTTATTTGCTGTTGGGTTTCTTTTATTAATGTATCTATTTCAGGTTTATTTTCAGTAACCATAATCATCTGGGTTTCTAAATAATGATCTATATGAATTGCAGCGGTTAACAGGTCTGCTTCATTATGAATGGTTTCAGGGTCAAGCCTTGGCTCATCCTTTTCTGCTTTTCGTTCTTTATGAAAAGCCAGTCGGCGTTCAGCTCGGAGCAGGGCGGCATGCCCCAGCTCTTCGCGGGCTAAAATTTCAGCATATTTACGTACAGCTTCATTTTTTGAATTGGCTTCAACATGTGTATAAAAACGAAATGCAATTTCTTCATTATGCACGGCAAAGGCCAGTGCTTTATATGGTGTGCTGTAGTATGGATCGTGGGCTTCATCATTATAGGCGGTAGAAACCTGAGGGTCTTTCCAGCTAATAGGTGGAATGTTGGGGTTTTCGTCAATACCTTCCTGTGCCATCCATTGAATTAGCAGGCGTTCATGCTCTACCTCTTCAGTTACCATACGTTCAAATAGCTCGGCGGTTGACTCATTATTGCTCTTACGCATGGTGTCTGCCAGTTGAGTATAACGACGAATAGCTTCACGCTCAGCCTGAAGCGCAATACTCATTAAGTCACCAGTGGTTTTTACATTTGTTGATAGCATAATATTAGACCATTTCTCCAGTGCTCTAATTTACGCTTAAATTCTGACATAGATTTGACCTATGTCATTTAAGCTGCGACAAAATGACGCACAATATCAGCAGGGTATATAAACACGCATTAAAAAGCGTATTTTAAATTATATAAGTTAAGTTTGCATGACTCAGGAGTTGGCTTCGTTTGTTGCATATATTAAATAAACATATGGCCCCATTTATGGGCTTTCGTGGCGCTGCACATTTTATTTTTCTATTTATACTGTTGCTGTGGGCGGCATCTGCTGTTGCCTTGCCAGGTTCCGAATTACCTCGCTTTCTCGATGTTATTAAAAGTCAGGATGTCTTTCCCCTGGCCGATAAAATAGGTTCGCCTATAGGTGATCCACTCGTTGCACCGGCGTATAAGAATGGTAAGCAACTTGGTTTTGTTTTTTTAACATCTGATTATGTGAATACAACGGGGTATTCAGGGAAACCAATACATCAGCTTATCGCGATAGATATGCAGGGTGTCATACAAAAAGTATTGCTGGTTGAACATCACGAGCCGATTGTTTTAATCGGTATTCCTGAGAGCCGTATTACCGCAGTGCTTAAGGAGTATGAAGGCCTGGATGTCGGTAAGTTGGTGCGTGGAACGCAGAGTCAGGAAATTGATATTGTATCGGGCGCCACGGTTACTGTCATGGTTATGGATGACAATATTTTAAGGGCGTCCATCAAAGTCGCCAGGAATTATGGTTTATCAGGGCTTGAGGTTGAAATAAAGAAAACAGGGCCTGTTGCGTCAGTTAATTCAGATATAGATGTTATTAAAAACTGGCAAGGTTTATTGGATGAAGGTTCAATAACTCGGTTAATGTTGACGATTGGACAAATTAATCAGGCCTTTAAAGAAAGTGGCAAGCCACTGGTTCTTGATTTTGAGGAAGAAGGTAATAGCGAGGAAATTTTTGTTGAGTTATATGCTGCAGTTGTTTCAATTCCTAGTATTGGTAAGAGTTTATTGGGTAAAAGTGAATATAAAAATCTACTGAAAAAATTAAAACCTGGTGAGCAGGCTATTTTACTGGTGGGAGGCGGTCGTTTTTCATTTAAAGGTTCAGGTTATGTACGCGGTGGTATTTTTGATCGGTTTCAGATAATTCAGGGTGATATGTCTATACGTTTTCATGACCGGTATCACAAGCGCCTGCGCTCAATTGCCGCTGAGGGTGCACCTGAATTTAAAGATATTGATTTATTTAGAACACCGGCAGATTTAAAATTTAATGCAGCAGAACCCTGGAAGTTAGAATTATTAGTTGGCCGAAATATTGGACCTATTAAAAAAGTTTTTCTGACTTTTGACCTTAATTATAAAGTGCCAGAAGAATATTTAACCATTACGGAAAGTAAATCGTCATCTAATTTAACAGTGGTTACTGATGTAACTGCATCGAAAAAGCCACAATCAATATGGTTGAAGATGTGGCAGTTAAAGACAGGTGAAGTGATTGTTTTAAGCATTGCATTATTTGTTCTTACATTGATTTTCTTTTTTCAGGACTGGTTAGTTAAACGCCCCGTGTTAACTGAGCGTGTTCGTATCGGTTATTTAATTTTTACCCTGTTTGGCATTGGCTGGTATTTTAATGCCCAGTTATCCGTAGTTAATATTCTGGCCATGTTTAATGCATTAGTGAGTGGTTTTGACTGGACATATTTTCTTATGGAACCGTTGATATTCATTTTATGGGCTTCGGTTGCTGCGTCATTACTCTTCTGGGGAAGGGGTGCTTATTGTGGCTGGTTATGTCCTTTTGGTGCATTGCAGGAATTGCTTAATAAAATTGCCAAAGCTTTAAAAATTAAACAGATTATCGTGCCCTGGGCAATTCACGAACGTGTCTGGACATTTAAATATTTAATTTTTCTTTTATTGTTTGGGTTCTCTCTTTACTCACTGGAATGGGCGGAGCGTCTGGCAGAGGTGGAACCCTTTAAAACCGCTATTATTCTGAAGTTTGTGCGCGAATGGCCTTATGTCATTTTTGCACTGGCGGTATTAATCCCCGGATTATTTATTGAACGTTTTTATTGTCGTTATCTATGCCCTATGGGGGCGGCATTGGCTATACCAGGCAGAATGCGCATGTTTGCATGGCTTAAACGATATAAAGAATGTGGTACACCGTGTCAGCGTTGTAGTAATGAGTGCATGGTGCAGGCGATACATCGTGAGGGTGAAATTAATGTAAACGAATGTCTTTACTGTTTGCATTGTCAGGTGGTTTATTCTGATGACCATGCCTGCCCAGTAGTAATACAGAAGCGTTTGAAAAAAGAACGTCGAAGTGTTAATCCCGCATCAATTAAAGGAAAAGGTGGCTCTGCCATTTCTATTGAACTGGAAAAGTAATAAAGCTTTAACACATGCTCTGGTAAAGCAGAGTGAAATTTTCGCCTGATTTACCAAAGGCATATGAGGAGAAGAGTAATGGGTAATAAAAAAGATAATCCGGAGATTGAACAACTGGAAGAGCTGGGGAATAGTCGACGTCAATTATTAAGTGGCTCTGTCAAAATTGCAGCGCTGGCAGGCGTTGCGGGCCTGACGGGTGTGGGAGTAATGACGCCTCAGACAGCTATTGCAGCAGCAAAAAATAGTGCGCATGTTGGTCCAGGTGATCTGGATGAATATTATGGCCTCTGGAGTAGTGGTCAGGCAGGTGAATTACGTATTTTAGGCATGCCTTCAATGCGTGAATTAATACGTATTCCTGTATTTAATCGATGCAGTTCTTCGGGCTGGGGTGCAACTAACGAGAGTCGTAAAATTTTACGTGATGGTCTGTTACCTCATACCAAAAAATTTCTTGATTCAGGTAATCGAGGTGGTATCTGGCTAAATGGTGATTTACACCATCCACATATGTCATTTACAGATGGTACCTATGATGGTCGTTATATCTTTATGAATGATAAAGCCAATACGCGTGTTGCACGTGTGCGCTGTGATGTTATGAAGTGTGACAAGATTATTGAAATACCTAATGCATCTGATATTCATGGTTTGCGCCCACAAAAATACCCACGCACGGGTTATATATTTGCTAATGGGGAACATCGTGTACCGATCCCTAATGACGGCTCTATTCTTGATGAACCTGAAAAATATCACGCTATTTTTACAGCTATAGATGGCGATGAAATGAAAGTGAAGTGGCAGGTAATGGTGGATGGTAATCTTGATAACTGTGATGCAGATTATCAGGGCTTATATGCTTTCTCTACTTGTTATAACAGTGAAGAAGGTGTTAACGCAGGCGGCATGATGGCCAATGAACGTGACTGGGCTGTTGTTTTTGATATTAAGGCAATTGAACAAGCCGTTAAAAGTGGCGACTTTAAAAAAATTAGTGGTGTGCCTGTTATTGATGGTCGTAAAGGCTCTAAATATACGCGTTATATTCCTGTTCCAAATGGTCCTCATGGTTGTAACACTGCACCGGATGGAAAACATATTGTATTTAATGGAAAGCTATCACCAACAGTAACCGTTATTGATGTTAGACGTTTACCTGATTTATTTAAAGATAAAATCAAACCTCGTGATGCCGTTGTTGCAGAGCCTGAATTAGGTTTAGGTCCCTTGCATACCGCATTTGATGGTAAGGGTAATGCATTTACTACCCTGTTCCTTGATAGTCAGGCCGTTAAATGGAATATTCAAAAAGCGATTGATGCTTATAATGGAAAGAAAGTGAACCCCATTATTGACAAAATCGATGTGCACTATCAGCCGGGACATAATCATACCTCTATGGGTGAAACCAAAGAAGCAGATGGAAAGTGGCTGGTATCACTCAATAAGTTTTCTAAAGATCGTTTTATCAATGTGGGTCCGTTAAAGCCGGAGAATGAACAGCTGATTGATATCACCGGTAAAAAAATGAAAATAGTACATGATGGCCCTACCTATGCGGAGCCACATGATGTTGTTATTGTGCGTACCGATATTATTAACCCGGATTCTATCTGGACTAAGGGTGATCGAATGTGGGCCGAAGCCAGTGCCCAGGCTAAAAAAGATGGCGTTGAACTAGGTATAGACTCCAAGGTAATACGCGATGGTAGAAAAGTTCGTGTTTATATGTGGTCAATAGCGCCTAACTTCAGTATGGAAAAATTCACGGTTAAACAGGGTGATGAAGTGACGGTTTATATCAGTAACAGTGATGCTATTGATGACCTGACCCATGGCTTTACCGTGGCTAATTATGGTGTAGCGATGGAAATTGGGCCACAGCAGACATCATCGATTACTTTTACAGCTGATCGCCCAGGTGTTCACTGGTTTTATTGTCAGTGGTTCTGTCATGCACTGCATATGGAAATGCGTGGTCGTATGATAGTTGAACCTGCTTAAGGTATAAAACATTGTCGTTTAAGTTTATTATCAGGTTTAAAAAATGGATATTGGAACGCTGATGAATGTTTTTTTTAAACGACTGAGTAGCAATGTATTAACCCGCCCTGAATTTTTTTATAAATTTATGGGTGGGTTATTACTGGTTTTATATTCTGTTTCATTTTCAACACAGGCTAAAGAGTGGCAGGTGGAACCAGGTCATGGTGTTTTACAGGAAGCGGTTGATTTAGCAAAATCCGGTGATGTTCTTAGATTGTCTTCGGGAACGTATACTGGTTCAATACATATTAAAAAAACATTATCTTTGCTGGGAAACAGGAAAAGTATTATTGACGGTGAAGGTTCATCGCATGTGATTATTGTTTCAGCGCCTGATGTATTTATTAAAGGTTTAAATATTCAACACTCCGGGAATGACTATACGACTGAAGATAGTGCTATTTTTATTACAGATAAAGGGGATCGAAGTGTTATCGATGAAAATTATTTTGAAAATAATTTGATAGGTGTATATTTAAAAGGCCCTGATTCGGCCGTTGTTAGTAATAATGTAATTATTGGTAGCACCTTTCACAGGATGAATGATCGAGGTAATGGTATATATTTATGGAATACGCCAGGCTCAATCATAAAAAATAATGATATTCGTTATGGTCGAGATGGTATATTTGTTAATTACAGCCGTAAAAATACTTTTCAGGGAAATCGTTTTGAAGATTTACGTTTTGCGATACATTACATGTATACCCTTGATAGTAAAGTAATCAATAATATATCAATTAATAATCATGTTGGTTTTGCATTAATGTTTTCTGATCGAATAGTAGCAAGCGGTAATCAGTCTATTGGTGATAGTGAGCGAGGCTTGTTTTTTAATTTTACAAACTACTCCGTTATTAGTGATAACCGAGTGAGTGGTGGAACAAAAAAATGTGTTTTTATATATAATGCTAATTTCAATAAAATAAATAATAATTCATTTGAAGACTGTGATATT
>JADGFA010000056.1 GCA_016744065.1 Gammaproteobacteria bacterium | reverse complement strand
GAAAAATTCTTTCTTCTTTTACTCATCGGTTCACCTTTTATTTCAGGGTTAGTTTATCCCATTTAGGTGTACAGATTCATTAAGCCACAACAAGGATTAGAAAAAAACCATCATGCCATTACTTAATGTTTTTTATATGAACGAAATAAGCTTCGCACAATAACCTTAAACTCTTCACACAAAAAAAGATTATTTCAAATTTATAGATTACCTACTGCATAGGCTAATACCAGTACAAAAAAGGTTGCTGCAATTAATATATATTGTACGAGCTGCATATACTACTCCCCCTTAAAGGTTATATATTTATTATCTTATCGTATGTTTATTATCGCCCTCCTCTAATATTTTTATAGCCAACAGACTATTGACTGTGAATTAAGTCACAATACATGCGACCAACGGTGTTTATTAGCACGCCACCAGCATAACAAGCTCTTTTCCCATAGCCATAGAGCTGTCTCTAATTTAATTAACTGTTCGGAATAATTTAAGAGGGTAATAACGGGGGTAATGGACAATTCAATAAATCAGCTATGGCACGTAATAGCTCAGCCTCAGTGTATTTTAACTGGCCATCATACATGGCAATATCAGCGCCTGCTTCCAGTACACTGCGTTTTAATATTGGCGACAGCTGCGACAGGCGTTTTAAAGCTTCTGTTATTTTATTGGGTGTTATTTCCTTATACTCCAGCAACTTTAGCTTCTTACCTGAATGATCTCCAGCATTATTCATTGGAAAATTTTGACTTATTTTTTCATATGACGCATTACGCATATCTTCATGAGAAGAACTACTGTGCGCCATAACAGAAAAAACTAATTGCAACTCTTTATTAACCTGTTTAAACGAATAATATTTTATTTTAATATCTGCTCCTGATTGCGGTGACAGATGCTGCTTTAGCAGACTTAACAAAACAAACTCATACAATGTATAACGTCGGTCACTTTTAATAAACTTCTCACATAAATTTATATATGTGTTTTTTTCATTTTCATCCATTAATTTAAGCGTTGGCAACATCAGCTCAAACAAAGGTAATCGCTGAAAGTTTTCAAGTTTTTTTATCTCACCTTTAAACTGAACAAGCGCATTAAATTCATCGTTACTAAGGCGGGGCTTCAGGTATTTCAACCCTGACTCAACATCCATTTTAACCAGGATCATATCAAGCACTAACATTTTTGCCATGCCTCTCTGATGCACAGCCTGCATTAACTCACTACTAAATGACTGATGAATTTTAGTTGCAAATTCAATATGTGCCTGATCAATTTTTCCTGTGGTTTGCGCAAAATCATGCGCTGTAACTAATGAAGGAACAGGATCAGCTTCAGATGAAAAATTCATTACTAATTCTGCTGATAAATTAACTGCCTCACCCATACCTTTATTAATCGGCGATTCTGTTTTTTTATTATACTTATCATTTATTTTTTTATTTAATGCCCTGGCTTTAACGCGCCCTACAAACTCAGGAGAAATTCGTTTCATACGATCCATCAGCGGCGGATGTGTGGCCATCCATTTAGTTAGCCGCATACTAAAGGCCTGCGCAAAACACATATGACTCATATCTTCCGTATAAACATTATCTAACACAGAGCCTGTAGTAACTTCACGTATTTTATTTAATGCTGATGCTATACCTTTCGGGTTGCGGGTAAACTGCACAGATGCGGCATCAGCAAGAAACTCCCTTTGCCTTGATACTCCCGACTTTATTATTCTTCCAAAAAAAACACCGATGTAACCAACTGACAACAACAAAAAACCCAATACAACCAGGCCACCCGACTCACGCCCCCTGTGCTGCCGATTACGACCTGACATCAATAAACGGCCAACAGAGCTAATCATTAATATACCTGCAAGCATTGCCATTAAACGGATATTAATTTGCATATCACCATTTAAAATATGACTAAATTCATGGGCAACAACACCCTGCATTTCATCTCTTGTAAAGTGTTCTATTGCACCCGCTGTTACCACCATCACGGCTTCTGTAGGTAAATAGCCTGCAACAAATGCATTTATACCTGATTCACTCTCTAACACATATAAGCCAGGAACGGGCACACCCGACGCAATCGACATTTCTTCAACCACATTGATTAACTGCCGCTGCCTGGCATCAGATGTGTGTAAATTTAGCCTTTTCGCTCCTACCATCGCTGCCACTGAATGCCCACCAGACTTAAGCTTAAGCCAGCGAAAAAAACTACCCGAAAGAACCAGTAAACAGCTTGCCGCAGAAACATAATAAACCATGCCATTAGAAAACCAGTCTGATGCCGTATACGGATACAGCTCAACAAACATAAAGAAGTAATAAATAACGATATTGACAGCTACTACAATGAGTGCAATAGCCATTAAAAAATATAATAAAAGCACTTTAGTATAGCGCTTTGCTTTTTCCTGTTGAGAAAAAAAATCCACGGGCACTCTCTAATAATCCTGCACACAAAAATTAACGCCTGAAACCCCCTACACAGGAGTACGGCAATATAGATGATTACTGTTGTTACAGGATAGTTATTAACATTTCAAAATATTGGAAGTGACAATTATAAATTAAAGAATTTTAGAGTTTTATTTATCAAAATCAACGCTTACAGGTTTTTTATATTCCTCATTTTCTATTTCAAATAACGCTGCCTCTTTAAAACCACCATTATTTGCAATAATAAAATTTGGAAATTGCTCTCGATAAGTATTATATTGCATGACATCATCATTATATCTCTGACGTGAAAAAGCCACCTTATTTTCCATTGTACTTAATTCTTCCATTAATTTTTCTATTGTCTGATTTGCTTTTATATCGGGGTAATTTTCGGTTAATGCAAAAAACTGCAACATAGAACCTGATAAGGCCGTTTCTGCTGCTGCCAGTTTTTTCATAGCTACCGCATCATCAGGATGTAAGGCTGCCTCTTTAGAAATTGCAGATGCTTTATTTCTTGCTTCAATCACTCGAGTCAGGGTTTCTTTTTCATGAGTCATATATGCTTTTGCTGTTTTTATTAAGTTAGGAATCAGGTCATAACGCAATTGCAACTGATTATCTATATTCGCAAACCCATTCTTAAATTTGTTCCTGAAAGCAACCAGGTTGTTATATACGGTGATCAGGTAAATAATAAACACAACAACGAAACCTGAAACAATCATGCTACCAGTGGACATATAAACCTCATTGAATTTAATAATTAACCTACGACTAAGGCCAGATAATTGATACCCCACCAAACAAGATGCTTCATACCCCCTTACCAAAGAAACCTATTAAGATTCAGCCTCTCGCCTGATCCAACTTAATACGGCTATTTAAATCTTATAGTAATTTATCAATAGCTGATATTAACTCATCTTCTGAAGCAGGTTTAATAATATAGCCACTCGCGCCCTGTCTTTCAGCCCAGACCTTATCCGTTTCCTGATCTTTACTACTCAAAATAATAACCGGTATATGTTGCGTGCCTTCTGTTTTTGTAATATGTCGGGTCGCCTGGAATCCATTCAAACCTGGCATAACAACATCCATTAATATTAAATCTGGCAACTCTTCACGCGCTACAACCACCGCCGAATCACCATCTTCAGCAGTAATTGTTTCATGTCCATTTTTACTAAGAATTTTTATAAGTGTCTGAACTTGTGTCTGTGAATCATCTACAATTAATATTTTAGCCATGTATTATTCCACTTAAACTGATTAAACAAATTCTAATATTAATAGAATTCTTTACGGATATACTACTTATAAGGTTAGCCTAAATATATAAAAAATAAAGGACCATGCACTTTTAATAGCATTTTCAATACAATCTATGAAGAAGCTACTTCCTTTTAAGCTCAGCCAATAAAGCCCTGCAAATTTCACTCAAATGACCAGTCCTGTAATATATCTACCCTGAAATAATCATTATGCAGACTAAAAATCACACCTTCCAGGGTAATTTCAACCACATTTATCCCCTGAACAAGCGTATCACCTTCAGACATAGCATAATCATTAATGATAACTGAACGACTCACCGGGTTTACAGAATAAACATGACCTGCAAAATGCATTTCAGGAACAGACTGCTGCTGATAATCAGGCATTTCATGCAAATAAGGTATATTGTTTATATCCAGTAAACTCGTGCTTGATACTACCGACGCTACACTTGAGCGCTGCAACTCAGGTATAAGCGCTTTATTTTTTACCTGCACTACCTCGGGCTTCTCTATAACTTGCTGTGACGTTTTCACAGGTGCTACGGCCTTAATAACATTACGCTCTTCTGCGCTTATAACAACGGGCACATCCGCAATACTTTCTTCCTGTCTATTTTTTTCTGCTTCCTGAATAGCTGTAATTGACCCTTTACCCGATATAACCAGGCCAACCACAAAAAACAGAACCAATAATAAAACAGAGATAAAACCGTATAATGCCCAGGGAGTCTGCTGTTTTACATTTACAGGTATATGCACCGTCTGTAAATCAGGTACATCGCCCTGCTTACGCTCACTATCTGATTTTTTAAGTGCATCCAGTATATATGACATTAACCTGTCTCCAGCAATGGCGCTTTTAATCCGATAATCCGATTGATATGAATCAGCGTCTTGACACCAACTACACCATCATTGTTAAGCCCCTGATGCAACTGAAATGCTTTAACCTGTTCAACCATTTCTTTATCATAATAGCTATGTTGATCATTTCTCGGGTTCTGGTTAATCTCCCCCATCCTTTCACTTAGCCACAAAACAGCCTTACCTGTATTGCCCGGTTTAATTGACCCCTGATACCCTGGAGGCATACGCCACAATAAAGAAAATTCACCTTTCCAGTAAAATTTCAACTGCTCCAGTGGAATGATTTGCACTTTACCGCCTATAACTATTTTTGCCGATGTTTCAGTCAGGCCAATCAATGTTATATATTGCTGTTTATTTAAATCATCATAAAGGGTTAAAACCGCCGGCCGATTTAATTGCCAAAGCGCCTGTATATTCGACTGTTCATGCAGACAGGATAAACCCTGTGTCCTCGCATAAAAACAGGGTGTTGCATCACTCAATATATTATAATTTAATTCCCAGCTTGCAAATAAAAACTGATATGACTGCAAATTACTACGCAGTCGCTGATTACTATCTGGCCATTTAATAAAGGCCTGCACTTCAGCTTGCTTATTAAAGGCTGGAATGTCCTCTGTTATTTTCACTTCATTTTCTATCTGAACACTTTCTATCTGATCTTTTTTTAGGGAATCATCTTTTAAAGGCGCTATTGCTACCTGTTGTTCTTTTTGACTATCTATTTTATTTATTACCAGGTTAACAATAGAGACCTGTTTTAACTTAATATCAAAAAAATAATTTATTGCAACAGCAAAAAGAATCACTATTGCAATCATGGCAAACCACCGGTAAATACGTGATTTAGTTTTCGACCTGATCGCTGCTGCTTTATTATCACCCAGCACTTCTCTGGCGGCACTTACCAGCGTTAATTTATCTACCTGATACCGATTCTGCACATAACAGCCCAGCAAAGCCCGGTCACAAATGACATTAATCAGGCGAGGCACACCACAACTATAATTATATAACTGCTTAATTACGCCCTGTGCAAAAACAGGACGCCGACAACCTGCTACGGCCAACCTGTGTGATACATATTCTTCAACTTCATTTAATTTTAATGGCGTAAGGTGAAATCGTGCTGTTATACGCTGAGATAACTGTGACAGTTCAGGGCGATCAAGCACCTCTAAAAACTCAGGCTGCCCCAGCAGTATCACCTGCAAAAGTTTACGCTCATTAGTTTCAAGATTTGTTAACAGGCGAAGTTGTTCTAATACATCAAGATCAAGGTTCTGAGCCTCTTCAATGAGTACAACGGTTTTTTTACCCTGTGCATGCGCACTCAGTAAATAACGATTAATATGGTCAACCAGCGATTTAACTGATAAATCAGACTTTTCATATGTAATACATAATTCATCACATATAACCTGCAGCAACTCGACTGAATTTAACTTGGGATTAAGCACCAGCGCCAGATTAGTATCATCCGGTACCTGCTCCAACAAACACCGACTTACTGTTGTTTTACCTGTTCCCACATCACCAGTAAGTAAAATAAAAGCGCCATCTGATCCCAGCCCATACAAAAGATGCGCTAATGCCTCGCGATGCCGCTCACTCATATAGAGATAACGCGGATCAGGTGCTATAGAAAAAGGAGCTTCCAGAAGCCCAAAGTGGTCCAGGTACATGGCGCCATTATAAACTTATTCCTTATAGGACACCCATTAAATATTTATAAGATGTATCGAACAGGTAAATTTTTAGTTATGCTGCTAACCCATTAAAACAATATCTCCATAAAATTGATAAATATGACCTTTTGTTCGCGATTACGCTATTTTCTAATATTTTTTATCACTATCTTGCTCATCAGCTGCTCTGATCAGACGCCTGACACCCCCTCCAATGCTCAACCAGCTGCAAAAAGCTATATAGAAACAGGCGACCTTGAGGCCATAAAAAAACACGGTAAATTACGTATATTAATTATGCCTATGGATGACAGATGGCTCCCCAGAAAAGGCCATTCCTTTAATGATGAACAGCAGCTGGCTGCCAAACTGGCTAAACAACTTGGCCTGGAAGCGGCATTCATATATGTAAAAAACTTTGAAGACCTGATTCCTGAATTAAATAAAGGCCACGGCGATATCATTGCCGCTAATCTGACCATTACATCTACACGCAAGGAAAGCGCGCAATTCACCGTACCCCTGGCGCACAGCATTGAAAGAATTGTAACTCGCATTGATGACAATAATATAAATAGCCACAAAAATCTCAATGGCAGAAGTATTGCTTTTCGTGAAAAAACCTCTCATCAGGAAACAGTTGAAAAACTTATACAAAAACAACCTGGTATTAAAACAAAGATTCTGCCTGGACACCTTACAACAGACCAGATTCTTGATCAGCTTGTTAACAGACAAATAGACCTGACCGTTGTTGATAGTAATATTCTGGACATACTGGCTGGCTACAGGCATGACTTCAAAACCAGCCTCGCATTAACGGGTGAGCGCGCACTTGCCTGGGCAATACGCAAAAATAATCCAGAACTGCTTAAGGCAACTAACCAGTTCTTAACCCACCAACAACTAATAAGAAAACATGAAAGTGTATTTACAGATGACTTGAGTAATATAAAAAAACGTAAAACACTGCGTGTTATCACACGTAATAATGCAGCCTCCTATTTCCTCTGGCGAGGTGAACTATTAGGCTTCGAATACGAATTAATTAATGCTTTTGCCAAGCAACATAAATTACGCCTGGAAATCATTAGTGCCCCTGATCATGAATCTCAAATTCCTATGTTACTCGAAGGCAAAGGCGATATCATTGCCAGCTTTTTAACCATTACAGATAAACGTAAAGAACGCGACGTAATTTTTAGCCAACCACACCATAAAACATCAGAGGTCATTGTCAGTCGTGCAAATGATGCAACCATTGAAGCAACTAATGACTTAACAGGACGCAGTATTTATGTACGAAAATCCAGTGCTTACTGGGAAACACTACAGTCATTACAGGATAGCGGTTTAAAATTCAATTTACTTGCCGCACCAGAAGATATGGAAACCGAAGAAATTATTGCTCAGGTTGCCAGTGGCAATTTTGATCTGACATTGGCCGACAGTCACCTACTGGACATAGAACTCACCTGGCGAGAAGATATTCGCGCCGCACTCATTTTAGGTGATGTACGTAATAATGCATGGGCCATGCGAAAAAACAACCCTGAACTTATTGACGCGGTTAATCAATTTATAAAGAAGCAGTACCGTTCCCTCTTTTATAATGTAACTTATAAAAAATACTTCAAGAATGAACATAAAATAAAAAAGTATCGTTCACAACGTATTGACCTGAATCCAGATGGCACGCTATCGCCTTACGATAACCTGGTAAAAAAATACGCAACAAAATATGACTTTGACTGGCGCCTGATCATTGCACAGATGTACCAGGAAAGCAGATTCAATCCTCAGGCAAAATCCTGGGCAGGTGCCCAGGGCTTAATGCAGGTCATGCCCAGAACAGCAAAAGAAATGGGAATAAGCAACCTGAAAAACCCTGAGGCAGGCATAAAAGCAGGCATACAGTATCTGGACTGGGCACGAAACAGATTTGAACCGGAACTTAACGTAAAAGACAGAATGTGGTTTACACTCGCTGCCTACAATGCGGGGCAAGGGCATGTAAAAGACGCCCGGAGACTGGCAGAGAAGCTGGGCTTAAACCCCAATCGCTGGTTTGATAATGTGGAAAAAGCCATACTGCTTTTATCCAGAAAAAAATATTACAATCAGGCTCGTCATGGTTATGTTCGTGGAAAAGAGCCGGTTAATTATGTAAGAGAAATCCATGATCGCTATAGAGCATACCTGAGGTTAACCGGAGAATAAGCCATAACCCTTTTAGGCTTTAAAGAGCCTGAACACAAACAGGCCATTTCATAAAACAATATCAGAACAATTATTACTTTAAATAACGTTTTTACTTATCTGCTCTATAGCCCAGATCAGGGAGCATCGGCTTCTTCCTAAGCAGAGAAACTGCTCTCATGCCTGCTCAGTCTTTACCGCTTTGGCTTCTAACCATAAAGCTTCCAGCTCATTTAAAGAGCAACTCTGGAAGGATTTACCTGACTTATTTAACACGCTTTCAATATAGGAAAAACGTAACTCAAACTTCTGATTACACGCCCTTAAAGATTCTTCCGCATCCACATTCAGGTGCCTGGCTAAATTAACACAACTAAATAACAGGTCGCCGGTTTCTTCCATAATGGACGCCTGATTGTTTTGTTGCATGGCATCACGCAGCTCCTGTATTTCTTCTTCTATTTTTGCCAGCACCGGTTCAACATCAGGCCAGTCAAAGCCTTCCCGTGCTGCACGTTTTTGAAGTTTCTGAGCTCGCTTTAATGCGGGTAGCGCCTGCGCAACGCCGTCGAGTATAGAGGCTTTTTCAGTACTTGCCTGCTCATTCCTCTCCCCCGCCTTTACCTGCTCCCAGGCCTCATGCAACGCACGCTCATCACCACTTTCAACACCAGCAAAAACATGTGGATGTCGATTAATTAATTTTTCACTAACGGCATTAACCACGTCATCAAAATCAAATTCATTCTGCTCTTTAGCCATCTGGGCATAAAACACAATCTGAAATAACAGGTCACCCAACTCAGATTTAAGCTCATCCATATCGCCATTTTCTATCGCGTCCGCTACTTCATATGCTTCTTCCAAGGTATAAGGAACAACACTTTTAAAAGTCTGCTTAATATCCCATGGACAGCCAGTTTCAGGGTTTCGTAACGCCGCCATAATATCGAGGAGCTTTTTCATCTGGATCTCTTTAGTACAGTAAACCATTAAAAGTTAATTATTATGGATACTAACACAGGCATAAATAAAGAATAAAAGATATAAACGCAAAAAGGCTCATTAACCCAACCCGAATTAATGAACCTTAGTTTAGCACCTCCCTTGGTTACTAATAATGGGTTACTAATAATTGATTACTAATCAATGGATCGCTAATCATTGGCTACTAACCATTTGTTGGTCATGATAATCCAGCTCAACTCTACGGTGCTCCCTGTGATGCGCCGCTTCTGCTAATGGCAAATCATTTGCATATCCAGAAATTTTAATACGATCTACTGGCACGCCAAATTCGATCAAAATACTCGCCACCTGCTCCGCACGCTTTTTACTTAATATCTCATTATAAACACGCGCACCAGAGTCATCTGTATGACCACTTATATTTAAAATTAAATTCTTATTCTCTTTAAGATATTGTGCGTGTTGCCAAAGTAATTCACCATATTGAGCGTCAATATCTGAACGATCAAATGCAAAACTAATAACACTATCATCTGGTTTAGCTATTACTGTTTTATCTGCCTCATTTTCTTCTATTGCAACATCAATAGCTGACTCAACAACTTCTATATGGCTCTGCTCTGGTAGCTCAGCAACCAGGCCATCAATAGCCTGCTGCTGGTTAAAATCATCACTTTGCTCAATTACTTCACTTACAGGCCATTGCGTATCCGGTGCCAGTTTAACTCTTTCATCCCCGGCACATCCCCCTAATATCAGTAGCGGAATGCTTATAGCAATAATCACTGGATATACTGTTTTGTTTAAAGCCTTCATATTACTTTCCTCGTTTTTATTAAGATTTAATGTCAGCAACATGTTTTGTTGTTAACTTGAGGATAAGTATGAATGGCTGATGTGTTTTTTTAATGACTGAAATATGGATATCTACGGGGCAATTATTATGAATTATGACACATCATATAACTTTCCTGGAAAACGGATAGCGACACCACAAAACATTATTTAAAGGGGATATTTAATACAACTTCAACGCCAGAACCATCCTCCAGGTTCTCTGCTCGCACATCGCCTTTATGAAATTCAGCAATCATTCGAACAATATATAAACCTAAGCCAAGATGAGGCTGATTGCCTCTTTTACTTCTCACTGAAACCATTGACTCAAACAAATTATCTCGCATAGATTCAGGTAAAATATCACCTTGATTAATCACACTTAATTGCAATCTGTTTTTTTGTTCACGTATTTTTATAATAACGGGCGTCAATTCAGTATGAAAGTCTACTGCATTCGAAATCAACTTATCCATCATTTGCGCAAACAACTCTGGCACCCCTGAAATACTAGCGCAACTTCTATTTTTATTATCAATTTTAAAATAAACATCAGGGTAAACCAGACGATACCCTGCAACACAACTATCAATTAATTCACTGAATTTCACATCCTGTAATGTTTCAGATTGAAGCGTTTGCTCAAGTCGAGTGGCCTCACTCATTCTTGTAAGGATATGACTTAAACGCGCCATACCTTCACTGGCTCGTTCAATATAGATTTTTCTAGCATCATCAGAATCCGCTATCTGTAAATTTTCCAACGAACTGCGCACAACCGTTACGGGGGTTCGCAGTTCATGGGATAGTTTTCCAGCCATGGTCTCAAGATAACGATTATATTCCGCCAGACGCAATAACATGTCAGAAAAACTTCTGGACAAATCACCTATTTCATCCGTTGATCTTGTTAGCTTAAAATCATTCTCAATACGCCCATCATTTGATATTGCATGCTCAGTTTCATCCCTTAACCGCCTGATTCTCACAGAGAGTCGGGTTGCATAACTTAATAAAACAAAAACGGTTATGAAAAATGTAAGCACACTCAAATTAATTAAAATTTCCATGGCACGATTCTGTAAAATCAAAATCGAATTACTTGTTTCCTCTATAGCAATAGCACCGACAGGTACGCCCTTCACTTTTACCGGGTAGCTTGCAGTTAAGATTTTTACTCGTTTATCGGGTGTATCTCGCCAGCTGGTTGATGGCTCCCCAGCTAAAGCAGATTGCACTACCTGCCCTCGCAAATACGAAACGCTTGACAGTTCATCTTTAAAATCACGTGGTGGCTGATTAAGCAGTAAGTTATAAAACACACTGACAACTTTACTGATAGCCCCGGGTTCATTTTCATCCACATCATATTCCGACAGGCTTTCCCCTTCCTTTATGTCACCGGCAACAGCTAATACCCTGTAGTTTTGATCAATGACCCAGGTACGAGATGCCGGCCTGACTATACGCGTTAACATTGTTTCTACTTTTTTTGAAGGAATTATGATTGAACCTAAATCATCTATATTTTCACCTTCACCTAGCACACTTACAACATCCCTTTTTTTCTCATCATCAACATCCACAACAAAAAATGAGAAGCCATCTCCGATCAACGCCAGTGGCAACCTGATTTCAATATTGTAACCATCAGATGTTTCCTGCCATTCGCCTTTAATGCGTAACTCAGGCGCTACACTTACCCATTCATCCTGGTGCTGCTCCATACGATGCGCATTGACCCAACCAGGGGACTGGGTTGCTATAAAATAAGTTTTTAACTCAGACTCTCTATTTCTTAGTTTTATTATTACATGGTCACTTTTATTTAGGCTTAAACTATTGGCTTTTCTGTATACCAGACGATCATCTTTTACCTTCAGCACAATATAAAGATACTTTTTATAACTTGCCAGATAATATTTATATTGAAATGAGAGTGGATCATCTGATTTCAACTGTTTTGATTTTTCTTCATAGTCTAACCAGTCATCTATATAGCCATCAAGCTGTATCGATCTTTTTAATGGTCGCACATATATATGAGAAGAAGTGTTAAAGTTTTTTTCAGACGCCGTATCATTAGCAAGCAGATTTATACCTGATTGAAAAACTTCAGCCTGCCCCTGTAACACGGCAGCAACAATTTGCGCTTTACCTAATAAGTTTTTTTCCTGATTAACTCGTAAAAAATTCTCCATGTCCTGAATGTATTGCACACCTATCCAGGGCACTACAAATAATACGGCTGATATAAGTAATAATTTACTACGAATTGAAATTCTAATTTTCAAGCCAGCGATAACCCATTCCATAGACTGTTTCAATACAATCAAAACTGGCATCTACTTTTATAAATTTATTTCTTATGCGTTTTATATGAGATGTTATGGTCGCATCATCTACAACAATACGTGCGTCTTCCATTAGCTGATCTCGGTTTTTAACATGGCCAGGGTGTCTTGCCAGGGTATACACAACCCATAATTCTGTTAATGTCAGCTCTACTCGCTGTTGATTCCAGTCAATCGTAAATCTATTCATATCCATTCTTAATGGCCCACGCTCGAGTATATCCTCTGTAGCAGGTGTAGCTGTAATAGCACTAATACGTCGAAAAAGAGCCGCAACCCGCGCGCATAAATTTGGCAGGCTTATATCCTTGGTCAGATAATCATCTGCACCTAATCTCAGACCAGAAATAATATCCAGGTCACTGTCTCGTGCTGTTAAAAATATAATAGGCACTGTTTCTGATTTACTGCGTAGAATTCGACAAACCTCAAAACCACCTTCTGCATCATCTTCAAGGCCAATATCCAGCAATGCCAGATCAGGTAACCGGCTATCAAATGCTTTAATTGCATCATCTCGATTTGCAAACAGAGAAACATCATATCCAAGCTGCTTAAATGCATCTGCATAATTTGCCCGAATAGACGGTTCATCTTCTACTATTGCTATATGCTGTGACATTTTTATTCCTTTGCTCTCATAATCTATAGGCGCCGACACTAATGAATGCGCCTCACCCTAACACATTAACTGAGTTGTATTTATATCTTTATTGCAACTGTCATAATTCATCATATTTCATCTTTAATCTGCCAGATATCCCCCTCTGAAATGTCATTCTTATAGCTTTAAATACCTACTACGCAATATGACAGGTTATAAGGAGACAAGCATGTTAACCATCAATAAACATTTTTTTAAACGCCGCCCCCGCCGTGAATATCTGGACGACAAATATAAACCCCGCAAATCAGGGATGATAACCTGGTTACAGCGATTCATTATAATTATATTTTTAGTTACATTAAGTGTTTTTTTATTGCTGCTAACCAACCAGGTTTATGCAGATACGCAATTCTCAGAACTACCACAGATTTCATTTAATAAAGTAAGTGAAGGTAGCTTATTAATTAAAACCGACCATTCTGATCTCTACCAACAAATTCCTTTATTACATACAGATGTAAATATGCACGTGTCGGGCATGATAGTACGTAGCCATATTAAGCAACGGTTTAAAAACACCAGTAATAACTGGATTGAAGCTGTTTATGTTTTTCCTTTACCAGATAATGCAGCTGTCGACCATATGCGTTTACTCATTGGGGAACGCCTTATCGAAGGTGAAATAAAAGAAAAACAGGAAGCTAAGCGCATATACGAAACTGCCCTCCATCAAGGGAAAAAAGCAGCTCTAATTGAGCAGGAACGGCCAAATCTGTTCACCAATAATGTCGCCAATATTGGCCCAGGTGAAACTATTATTGTTGAAATTGAGTACCAGCAAACACTGCAGTATGAGCAGGGAAAATTTAGCCTGCGTTTCCCAATGGCCATTACTCCTCGCTATATTCCAGGAAAAGCAATAGAAGAAACGGTTCTTCTCTCAAATTCAGGCTGGAGCCAAAACACGCATCAGGTACCTGATGCCTCACGTATAACACCACCGGTACATAATAGTCGTAAAAAAATTAACCCCGTATCCATTACTGTCGAATTAAACGCAGGCTTTCCATTACAAAACTTAACCAGTCGTTACCATAAAATCACCCAGCAGCAGAAAAATAATATCACCCACATTTCACTTGCCAATAATGTTGCACCCTCTGATCATGACTTTGAGCTTGTATGGATACCCGAAATAAACAAGGCGCCTAAAGCGGCTGTTTTTAAAGAAGAAATTAACAATCAAAGCTATCAAATGGTAATGCTTGTCCCTCCCGGCAATGGCGGCTTTAGTGGTCAGCCATTAGCCAGAGAAGTGACCTATATTATTGATACCTCTGGTTCAATGCATGGCACCTCAATGCAACAGGCCAGACAGTCTTTATTAATAGCACTGGACAGATTACGATTACACGATAAATTTAATATCATTCAATTTAACTCTGTAACTGATCAACTTTTCACCCATGCAAAAATAGCCAGTTTTGAAAATATTCTAATTGCCAAACATTATGTCAATAATCTTCATGCTGATGGCGGTACAGAAATGGCGCCGGCATTAAAGCTGGCGCTTAAACATTCAAATGAAAATCATTACGTGCACCAAGTCATTTTTCTTACCGACGGTAGTGTTGGTAATGAATCAGCCCTTTTCGATATTATTCATAAAAATCTGGGTAACAGCCGCCTGTTTACTGTTGGTATTGGTTCCGCACCTAATAGCTACTTTATGAAAAAAGCGGCTAAATTTGGCCGGGGAAGCTTCACTTATATCAGTGACGTTAATGAGGTTAAAGAAAGGATGACTGAGCTGTTCTCTAAATTAGAAAGTCCATTAATGACAGACATTAAAATACAGCTTGATAAAAACACAACAGCTGAAATCTGGCCTCAACGCATTCCTGACCTATACCATGGAGAACCCATTATTCTGGCTATCAGATCTGATAAACCCTTACATGAAATTGAAATAACAGGAACCCGAGCTCTTACTCCATGGTCAGCAAAGCTTGATTTAATTAATGGTAAATCAGAAAAAGGCATAGCCACCTTCTGGGCTGGTAAAAAAATCAGTGCGCTATCAGATAGCCTTCATGATGGGGCCAATAAGCAACAGGTGCGATCCGACATTATTGATGTCGCCCTTACTCATCATCTGGTTAGCAAGCATACCAGCCTTGTTGCTGTTGATAAAACACCTTCACGCCCTGATGAAACAAAACTTCACAAACAGCATGTGCCCGTTAACCTTCCCCGTGGACAGAGCATGCAGAAAATATTCGGTAGACTACCGCAAACAGCAACCGCTGCTGAATTAAATTTAATATGTGGTTTAACCTTATTAGTACTCGCCTTAATGCTTAAATATTTATTACGTGACAGAAGAAAAACATTTACACATTCTGCACCAGAGGCAGTAAGATAAAATGAAAACCAAATCAAAAAAAACTTATATTATTATATTTTTATTTATTCCCGGCTGCTGGTTTATCGGCCAGGGAACATATATTCACGCAAAAGCGCTGGTAGCCCAACAATTACTTGAACAGGCATGGGTCAATGTTAAAGCCGGTAAACAACAAAGCAAACCCTGGCCCTGGGCCGACACCTGGCCTGTTGCCCGCCTGAGAGTACCACGGCTTAATATCGATTTAATTATATTAGCCGGCGACAGCGGCAGAACCATGGCTTTTGGACCCGGCCATAATTTTGCTTCAGCGATTCCCGGAAATAATGGCAACAGCCTGATTAGCGCACATCGTGATACGCATTTTAATTTTTTGCAATACCTGAAACCGAAAGACAAAATATTTATAGAAACGGCTCAGTCAGAAAATAAAATATTTAATGTTATCTCGACAAAAATTATCGATATGGATGATGCTCGTTTCATTGATGATCAGAGCAGCGCATACATTCATCTTGCAACCTGTTATCCATTCGACTCAATTATCCCTGGAGGCTCACAGAGGTATATTGTATCGGCTGTAGAACAGCAGATACAATAGTACTGTTATTCATATGCCTGCCACTTGAGAATAAGAATAAAAATTTTTCTGTTATAAATTATGTTATAAAATAGCAACATCAGAACCCACCTGATTAATGAAATAACAATGATTTTTTTATTCTTGTTTAATGCATTAAACAATAAAAAATTAACAGGATATGCAGTGATACACTTGCATTCAGGTAATTATAACGGTTATCATTCACTCACAGTGCAGAGTTAGCGAAGATTAACCTGTTTCTAATTACATAAAGCCTCACATATTGAGGTTTACACAACCTCCATTATCCGGCCGTAATTAATTCATCATCAGCATGTTTGCCTAAATTTGAATCCGTACTTACATTGCGTGTGGATAGCGGGCGCTATCAATTCCACAATTATCCGGATTATCTGTACATTTACATGAGGAACAATGATGGAAATCACCACTTATATGCTACTTATTGCTTTTGGCATTGCCTTTGTTATGGGCGCAATTGTCAATAAAACTAATTTTTGCACCATGGGCGCAGTCTCAGACTGGGTAAACATGGGTGATAAAAATCGTTTACGCTCATGGATGCTGGCAATGGCCGTGGCATTAGCAGGTGTTCTTATTCTGGAAGGTAGCGGCCTGGCCAGCATAGAATCAACCCTGCCACCCTACCGCGCTGAAGGCTTTGCCTGGTTACGCTTTATTATTGGTGGCCTGGCATTTGGTATTGGTATGACACTAGCCTCTGGCTGTGGAAATAAAACGCTGATTCGTATTGGTGCTGGTAATTTCAAATCTATTGTCGTATTGGCTGTGGCGGGTATGTTTGCTTACTTCATGTCCAAAACATCATTCTATGAAATCCTGTTTTATCCCTGGGTTGTTGCTACCACAATTGACCTCAGCGCCTATAACATAGCCGGACAAGATCTGGGTTCCATCGTTGCGGCTGCAACAGGTAAAGAAGTTGACGTAAGCCGTAGTTTTACAGGTGCTATTTTTGCGACCATTTTATTAGGTATTATTTTTAAATCTGCTGAGTTTAGAAAACAGCATGAGCATATTTTCAGTGGTTTTATTGTTGGCAGCGCTGTTATTACCGCCTGGTATTTCACCGGAGGCGCCATAGGCGATGAATGGAAAGAAACGGCAGAATTTATGGATGAGGTTCCTGTTGGCATAGCAACTCAGTCACTTACATTTATTAACCCGATGGGTGAAACATTTTTCTATGCCATGTCACCTGGCAATACATCATTAATTAGCTTTGGTATGGCTGCTTTAGTTGGCGTAATAGCGGGTTCTTTCTTTTATGCCATTATCAGCCGTAGCTTTCGCTTTGAATGGTTTACCTCAATTTCAGATATGATCCAGCATCTTATAGGTGCTTCATTAATGGGGATAGGCGGTGTACTGGCTATGGGCTGCACTATTGGGCAAGGCGTCACAGGTGTATCGACTTTATCTATTGGCTCTATCCTGGCGCTATGTTCTATTATATTTGGTAGCGCACTGACAATGAAAATTCAGTATTACCGTATTGTTCATGAAGATGATGCAACATTTATCAAAGCTTTTACAAGCTCACTTGTTGATTTTAAATTATTACCATCAAAATTACGATCACTTGAAAATTATTAATTAATATAATGAACTAATATCACAGAGGGTAAGCCTTATTTTTAAGGCTTACCCTCTGTGATAAAATTATTTACGCTAACCTTCATTAACAAAAAATAACGCAGCATACCGTACAGTAACTCATTAGTTCTCTCCCAATACCCCGCTTAGAAATATATAGACTCTAAAAACACGCTTGCAATAATCAAAACCCATTCAGTGATACACTCTACGAATGGATATCTATAATTTATTTACTCTCGTTGCAGCCACTTTTACCGGCGCCAGTATGGGCAGTTTTTTGCTGATAACGCTACTCCACAATACACATTTAAAAAACCAGAAAAACATAAACAATAGCCAGTATATTTATCGTCGTTTTTATCGGCTAAATTTTATACTTTGCTTACTTGCCGGCCTGTGCTCAGCATTAATAAAGGATCACACAGCCACTCTAATGTTAATCATTCTCTCTGTAAGTTACATTTTTAATCATGCCCATATTTTAAAAGGTCAGTTAAAAGCCTGTAATGAGCAATTTGAAGTCATCAACAATCGCAAGTATCAATCCTTTTCTCATTTACAAAACCTGCTTCACCTCTGTCAGTTTACAGGTGCAGGATATGCTGTTTATCTATTAGCCCTTAATAATTAATATACTCTCAAATACATTAATTATTAATCACACCTACCGCTGGTCAGAAAATAAGCCCGCTTATATTTTCGCTGATTTATTAGACAGCACTCCAGCCCTTACCAGTGGGCAAAGCATAGACTTATCCACAGTTTAAACATTTTTTATTAACAAGCTTATCCACAGCAGATAGTTATTGACCATAATTTTTCCACAATATATAGTGGGCGCACTAATTTAAGCATTCTATATGGAAATTCAGTTAAATAAGTTATCCACAGCTTGAATGGACGTCATTCTGCTTGAATACACGTTTTTAACAGATAAAAACGACTCAGAGCGCGTCTAAAAATAGATTGTGATCTCTGCGTGACCTAAAGCTTCAGAATTACAGAAAACTGACTCCATAAGCGACAACTGAAGGATCAAAACTTAAATGGCAAAGTCCATCGTTTCAATTAATTCACTGTTAGTTGGATTAAAAACCGTAAACAGCTCACTTCTGATAAAGCTTCAACAGCTAGGGTTCAATACCAGCCTGACTTTAGGTGCAGAGCAGGAATATACGGTTAAAACACTGGTTAATGCGATTGACACTCTGGCAATTCAATTTTTAACCATCACCGCTAATCGTAACCAGTTTATACAGCGCACCAGCTATAACGAACGAATGGAAATTGAATGCTGCCTCAATAGCCTGCTGAACTGCCTGCAACAGACAAAGCAGGAACTGGTAGATTTTAATCCCGGTGAGTTTCAATGCGACAAAAGCCTCGCCCTGTTCTACACATCTGATAATAATGAGCACTGCAGCCTTAAACTTCTTGATGCGGTTCATTTTATCGACTTAATAAAACCTTATTGCCGTATGCTGGAAATGATTATTGCTCAGGAAAGAATTCATGCTTTATCGGCGGTACTGGAAACACTACTAAGCAAAGAGAACACGGCAGCAACCGAAAGAGACAATGAATTAACAGAGGAACAGTCAAACGCCCTCGAGTTATCTCAATACTTAATAAGACAGGCCCTGTAAATTTAACCGAAGGAATTTTAGCGTTCTCAATATAGTGCTTAATCCTGAGCAGCGATCTCTCACTACCATCAACAAATCAGCTTAATTAAAACGGCTATCACAAAGCTTTGAACGAGCATCATACACTTGCTCACAACTATATGCTTCACGACCTTCACGATAACAGCGATTACGCTTATGCAGCGCATAATCCCGGCACTCACCCCAGCCTGATTTAATAGCAGACGGCAGCGTTTTGCGCTTTTCCCTGCCCCAGGGATTATTTGATTTATATGCAGATGATGCTGCCTGACCAAACTTAAGCTGATGCTCGGCTTTAATACGATTAAGGCCTGCACCTTTTAACTGATACTTTTCTTTTTTTCTTTCCGCGAACACACCATCTGCAAATACCGCCTGTGCAAAAGCCAATGAAAACAGAAGCGATGCAAATAAAACCAAATGCCCACTTAATTGCTTTGTGTTTTTCAGGATTTTAACGTTAAACATATATACCCCAGAATTCATGGCCTTATTTATACCAGTTAAAAAACACTTGTAAAGAACTCTACTCAGATAAAATTTATTATTTTGCAAAAAAGGGAATTAGCTTATTTCGAATCCGCGGCACAGCCAGCACAAGTAATAAAATAGCACCTGCCAGACTCAGCTCATATGGCACAAAATTATGCTGGTGTTGTAGATCAGTATCTATCTGTAAATTATAATTTGAAATGCCCCACTCCAATAACAGCCCCATAAACAGACTCACCATGGATATTCCCAATAAATAAATCAGTGTCACCCTGCTTCCCAACTCCTTTTTAACCAGCATAATTCCGGCAATATTCGTAGCAGGCCCTACCAATAAAAACACCAGCACCGCTCCAGGAGAAACACCTGCAACTAATAAGCCCGCAGCAACTGGCGTGGAAGCCACTGCACAGATATACATAGGAATCCCCACCAGCAACATAACCAGCATCGCAGTCAAACCACTGCCCCATTGCGCTAACCAGCCATCGGGAATAACTGTCATCATAATACCGGCAAATACAATACCAAAAGCCATCCACCTGGATATATCATCCAGTAAATCAGTGCCTGCGTAACGCACTGCTAAGCCAGGTTTACCCCCTGTTTTTTTCTCTATTACCGATTCACAACAGCTACTAACCTGTTTTTTAGCAGATGCACAGCAGGAGGCTACTTCAGGCTCACAATCATCATTTTGGACAATATCGATAACACCTCTGGATGAACTATCGGTTTCATCATTAACAAATGCCACCATCATGCCCGTCACAATAGCACTGAATAAAGCACAGACAGGCCTGTACACAGCCATTACCGGCCCCATTAGAGCATAGGTCACCGCAACAGAATCTATACTGGTTTCCGGTGTGGAGATCAAAAAAGAAACCGTTGCCTCTTTTGATGCACCTGCCCGGTGCAAACCAATGGCCGCAGGTAAAACACTACAGGAGCACAACGGTACGGGCGCTCCAAACAGGGCTGCACGGCCTACAGCGGAAAAACCCGAACCTCCCAGCCATTTTTTCATAGCATCTTCAGGTATATAAACCTTCACTAATCCTGCCGCCATTAAACCCACTAATAACCAGATTGCCGTATCCAGATAAACTGCCCAGATATTCTGTCCAAGTTGTTGAAATAATTCACCCATAGTTAACAGTGTAACCGCCCCCCTTAAATAAGGTAAAATGCAAAGTTATCCACTATATTTAGCACTTTAAAGACCAGATAGATATGAAACAGACTGAATTACTTTCACCCGCCGGCACCCTGAAAAACATGCGTTACGCGTTTGCCTATGGCGCAGACGCCGTTTACGCCGGGCAGCCCCGCTATAGCCTGCGTGTACGCAATAATGATTTTATGGAAGACAACCTGGCCATTGGCATTAAAGAGGCACATGACCAGAACAAGAAGTTTTACCTTACATCCAACTTAATGCCACATAACAGTAAGATAAAATCTTATGTAAAAGACATGGAACCCATTATTCAAATGGGCCCGGATGCGTTAATTATGGCTGATCCAGGCCTTATTATGATGGTAAGAGAACGCTGGCCTGAAGTGCCTGTGCATTTATCAGTACAGGCCAATACGGTTAACTTTGCTGCGGTTAAATTCTGGAAATCAGTAGGTATAGAACGCATTATTTTATCTCGTGAATTATCACTGGACGAAATAAAAGAAATCAGACAGGAATGCCCAGAAATGGAACTGGAAGTTTTTGTTCACGGCGCACTTTGCATTGCTTATTCAGGGCGTTGCTTATTATCAGGCTACTTTAACCACCGTGACCCCAATCAGGGAAGCTGCACCAATGCCTGCCGCTGGGACTACAAAGCTAGCGACTCAGAAAAGAACGCCGAAGGTGTTTACAAGCCAAAAGAAATCCCTGAACAGACAGTTCAGTTCTCTGATATGGGTGATGCTCGTCATCCACAGGCCGATGAAGTCATGTTTTTAGAAGAAGCAAATCGCCCCGGAGAAATGATGCCAGTAGAAGAAGACGAGCACGGCACATACATAATGAACTCAAAAGACCTGCGTGCTGTAGAGCATGTTAAACAACTCGTGGATATTGGTATTGACAGTTTAAAAATTGAAGGTCGAACAAAATCACACTATTACGTAGCACGTACGGCACAAAGTTATAAAGAAGCTATTTTAGACGCCTCCCAGGGAAAAGAGTTTAACCCTGAATTATTGGGTGTATTGGAAAACCTGGCCAACCGGGGGTACACCGATGGTTTTTATAAACGACATCACACACATGAATATCAAAATTATATGCAGGGAAACTCAATTAACCGACAACAACAGTTTGTTGGTGAAGTCGTCGCTTACGACAAAGAAACCGGTATGGCTGATATTGATGTAAAAAATAAAATGGCCGTTGGTGACAAACTGGAATTAATTAAACCATCAGGTAATGAAGATATTATTTTAGGCAGCATGGAAGACATGCAGGGAAACCCAATGGATGTAGCCAAAGGCGGCGGATATAAAGTACGTATTCAACTCGATAAAAACATGGCTGAGCTGGGATTAATTGCACGTTATATTGAAACACCTATTTACACCTGAAACCATGACAGCGAGCCAGGTAAGAAAAGCATTAAAACAACAATCTGATCCAGTAAGAGCCATACACTCTTTACGCTTTTTTAAAACAGGCAAAGGGGAGTATGGCGAGGGTGACAAGTTTATTGGTGCCACCATGCCATCACTCAGGCAACTTGCAAAAGATTTCATTCTGCTTAAACTCAGGCATATTGAAAACCTGTTGCACTCTAAAGTTCATGAAGAACGCATGCTCGCACTGCTTATCCTCATGTTTCAGTTCAATCTCGCAAAAAAACACAATGACACAAACCAGCAAAAGCACATCTATAACTACTACCTCTCCCAGGTCGATCATATAAATAACTGGGATCTCGTTGATGTCACCTGCCGTGATATTATTGGCGGCTTTCTATTAAATAAACCCAAAAAACAAAAAGACATATTAATCCGTTTATCAAAGTCAGACCACCTATGGGAAAAGCGCATCGCGATTGTCTGTACCTGGCAATTTATTCGTGAATATCAATTTGACTACACATTGCGCATTAGCAAAATATTACTCAATGACGAACACGATCTAATTCATAAAGCCGTAGGCTGGATGTTAAGAGAAATTGGCAAAAAAGACCTGCAGACACTGATGCAATTTTTACAGCAACATTATAAAAAAATGCCCCGAACCATGCTACGTTATGCTATTGAAAAATTAGATGAAGATACAAGGCAGGACTTCTTAAAAGGCCGAGCTTAATAAAAGACTAAAAAATTTCATTTACGTGTATTCACGCGCACTGCGGTAATACATCACCAGCAAAAGTGGAATCGTTTTAAGTCTCGGCAACAAAGCCTGAAATTATGATCTGACTCCCGATTACTCAGGTATTATCCCTTCGGCATATTCTTTACTCCATCTAAATAGCATAAAAGGATGTATATCTAACATTTCAGCTATGACTTTAACACGTGCATCTTTCTGATGCGTTAAAACAACAGCTTTACCTTTAAACTCATCTGAGTACTTAAGTGTTTTCTTATGATTTTTGTATTTGGGCACAGAACACCTCCTTAGTTAGGAAAAAGCGTCCACCTTAATGGGGGGAGACCACTGGTCAACTGCAACGCCTTGTATGGTTTAATCCCACATGAAACCGGGTAAAGTGAGGCCCAGGCTTTAGCAGCAACTAAAGCCTTCTTATGCAGTAGTTCGATGAACGATAGGCT
>JADGFA010000055.1 GCA_016744065.1 Gammaproteobacteria bacterium | reverse complement strand
AAAATGGATTAACAATCGACCCAGAAAATGTTTAAATTACCAAACACCCTACGAAACATTTAGGATAGCTAGTGGTGCACTTGTAGGTTGAATGTGGCTGAACATGCCTGTAAAAACGAGGGTTAGGTCTTTCTATGCCACATCAGCTTTACCTAAAACCAACTGCCTAATCCTTTTGATAGCACTCAATCATAAAGCGCATAGCTTTTGTTGCATTTTTGGTATTATAAAAATCAACCATGACTTTATTGAATTCCAATTTTTTATCTGCGGGAACGGTCAGATAATTAAAACCATGGCTCATTAAAATTGCATTCATCACCCAACGCGAAGTGCGTTTATTGCCATCGTAAAAAAACTGGTTGAGTGAACCGAAGCAATAGTATGCAAGAGCCCGTTCAAATGGATTTTCAATTACTCGAATAACGCCTATTCCACTATGTAATATATCATTTAGTTTATCGGCTGTTGGTGGCTTATGGCTGGTTCCGCTGATACTGACTTCTCCGTCTCTTAGGCTACCCCACTTAAGCGCTTCATTTTTTGCAATTATATTGTGCGCCCTACAAATATCTTCTTTATCGAATATAAATTCATTTTTCTTTATCACTGACATCAGGTATTTAAGTGACTCATACTGGTTTAGCACCTGAGATTGATCTGACAATGAGTGCCCTCCCACCGTTGTGCCACTGATAAGTGTTTGTACTTCTACAAATGAATAGGGGTTATCTTCCAGGTGCGTGATATCCCAGATAAATTCAGGCATTAACTTTTTCAGTCTGAAATAAGCCACATCTTTACCTACCGATAAATCTTTGATAGATTCAGCATTAAAGTCCCATTCGAAGTTAATTATATTTTTACTCATATACTTTAAGTTAGCTTAAATTAGCATTACCTAAATTGTAACACTTTAACAGGTAACGCATAATACCAACTGCGTTTCTTGTGGTATAAAAATCCACCATTTTCAAGTTGAACTCCTGTTTTTTTTTACCGGTATGACAATCGCATCATATCCATGGCTCATAAGCTCACCATTCATCATAAGTCTCGACACCCGCTTATTTGCATCGAAGAAAAACTGGTTAAGCGCACCAAATAGAAAGAACACTATAGCTCTTTCTACTGGGTTTTTGATGTTATTTATATATTCGATACCTGTAATAAATTTAACTGGTAAACTTTCAGCCGCAGGCGGTTTGAATGATGTACCGGCTATGCTGACACCTCCATTTCGAAACTGTCCCCAGACTAACGCCTCTTCCTGAGCCGCAATATTATGTAGATTACAGAAGGTGTCTTTATCAAGTTTAAACCGAGAAGACTTTACCAGGCTGATTAGCTCATCGAGACTATCTTTTAAGTTTCGCACTTCTATTTCATCTGATACTCTACTACCGCCTAATGTAACACCATCTAGTATGGTTTTTATATCTGGCAGTGTAGCCGCCATTCCATCCATGGATACATCGCTAAAAATATAGTTTGGGAAGTATTGCTTTAAACGAAAGCATGCTCCATCTGGTGTTCTTTTGCTCCTGGCTGAAGAGAAGTCTATATCGCTGTACCTGAATCCTATTTGTTCGAACATTATGACTCCATTAAAAATTTATTATTTATTTTTGTTCTGTTATTAACCTGCACGCTAATTCCCCGCCATGCCAACGTGTTGCAAATATTTCAGAAACAACAAACCATTTACCGTTCGGTCCATTTGACCCATGCATGAACATTCTCTGTGCACTAAAATTTAATTAAGAAACGAGCTCACTCAAATGCATTCTCTGCATAACACACAGTAAACAATGTTCTGAATTATCCGGATCTTGAACAAAGCCCATGTTATCTGGAGTAGCCTCATTATTTTCCAAAATCTAATAGAACCTCTCTACTGACTAACTTATGATTCAAGCTCTTTCAAATGCGCAATGCGTTCTTCACACATGCCTTTTGCGAGTTCCAGTAATTTTGTGGCTTCGTTGGCCCAGTAGTCAAGCTCTTTTAAACTGATGGGGAATTCAGTTTTGCTGCGGTAGCGACCACCTATATAGGCGAAATTAAGTTTTTCGAAACTTTGGCCTAAGGCATCTTCCTTGATGGGATAAATATCATGGATAGCACTGTGATAAATATTCACTCGGTCACGTAACACTTCGAGGTTATGTTCGTGTGGGTTGTAATGGGCAAAAACCATTTCGATAGTGGTGTAACACATCTCTACGGTTTGTTGCAGACTAAACGCAGACAGGTTTAATATATTTTTTTCTCGATAACTGTCATAACCGACAAAAAAATCTTCAGCCTGCTGATACCAACGATCATAATCCTCTTCCGCAATTTCCCTGCGTCGCGTTGCCGAGAGTGTTTTGGCATCTGCCAGTACGTAATTACCGGCGCTATAAAGCACTATCCCTTCTCGCTTAATATCACTGAAAAAGTACTGCGCTTCTTCCAGTTTATGATTCACAAACTGGATGTTCTCAACAATCAATTGTACCGGGGTGCAGTAATCACTAAACACACCTCGCAGCTCCAGCCGCAAAGGTGAAATATTTTTACTGCCATTGGTAATTGCCAGAATATCGTAATCACTCTTTTTACCCCGCTCCTCACCACGATGCTCACGCCAGGTACCACGGGCATAAGAGCCGAAGAGAATAATGATCTCGGCTTTTCCGGTTTCGACAATGCGCTGGATAATCGCGTCCAGCTCCTGAACTTTGTTTTCAGGCAAGTGCTTGAGGGCTTGATTTAGTTGGATCATGGATGGGTGTCAGGGCTTATATGGGTTCGTTTTTACGGTTAGGTCAATATAACTGAGAGTAAACGACATTGGCAATGTTTATTGGGAGATATCCATAAAAAACCCGTATTCTTTTACTGACGCCTTTACTCGTTTATTTTCAGAAAGACCAAAAACATGACCCACCCCACATATTTTGCTTGAGAGGCTAACTAAAAAACTGAATATGCCAGCTATTCGTAAACTACATAGAATATAGTGAAACTAATATATAACCACCACTGAGTGGTGTAATGCTTCCATTTACATAAGGTGAAAATTCTGTTTGTGTAAATACATCTGGCTGTAATGCAAAAACGTCTTTAAGCTCATATGAACCACTCACTAACTCTGCTTTTATACCTTCTTTAGATTAAGCAGGTAGCCGGGTTTCATAAAAATCAGCACTGATTCTATCATTCGGTTTACTCTCAAACGCATTACTCTTTTTAAGAATATCCTGTTTATCCTGCTCATTAAACTCAAGTAATACACGTAAGCTAGCGGTGCCTTTTTCTTTTGATTCACTTATCTGCCACTTCACAGATAATGCTTTAGCTGGAATAGAAATGAGTTTATTTAGTATTCCAGTTTCTGTCTGAATTTTATTATTTAATTGTTCTGATAATGCAGGAATTTGATTATCACAACCAATGAGTAGTAACGGTATTAGTAGCAAAATATACTTTAAATTCATATTTAAATTCTATTAGCTGCGCTGCTATTGTTTTGTGGCTGAACCTGTCTCATTTGAATATTAATTCCCATACTGGAAACACCTAAATTAAAACCCTTCCAACTGAAGGTTCTTTTCAGAATTGATGACTGATAATATCTATGTGCAAAATCAACAACGACAAATTTTCCATTAACATCATCAGGTACACCTGTAGCAATATCGTAGCACCGAGATTAAAATTATACTGGTCTTCTGCATGGGGTACTAAATTCATTTTAAACGCTGGTGGATGTGCTGTACCTGGAAACTACCTTACAATGACATTTTCACTTAACCAGATGATATGATTTAAAATATTTAACGATATCCTTCCATGCATAATCATGCCTCTGATAAAGCGTTACATAGACGCCTACCAGTACCTTAATTAACAGCTTTAATCGTTTCTCAAAAAACATATCTGGTATTGTTATAACATCGGTTGATGTCGAACAGAAATGGAACATTGGCAGAGTAGTTATAGCAATACTTTTAATGTTGATCTACTTTTTTCAGCAAACATATAATACATCATCAATGACTGAGCTGGTTTTAAAATCAGCAGGTAAATATTTACAATACAAATATGGGGCACAATAGTTGCTGTTATTAAAGACAACAGAATAACGGGGAAAGGAGGGCGATGTAGTAGGTGACAGCTAAAAATAATTAATATTTAGTCTGTCACCGCGCCCTTTTATCAGGCACTAAACCTTGTAACGACCCAGCAGCACCAACAACTGATTCGATAACTGATTTAAACTATCTCCCGTCTCCTGCATATAGGTCGAAGATTCACTTGTCTGATCTGCAACATCACGAATGCTGATTACATTCCTGTTGATTTCTTCTGCCACGCTACTTTGCTCTTCAAGTGAACTCGCAACCTGAATACTCATATCCGTTATCTGCGACACGGCTACAGCAATACTCTCTAATGAAGAGCCCGCCAGTGCCGCCTGTTCAACACTGGCATCTGCCTGAGCTCGCCCTGCATTCATTACCTCTACCGCATTTACAGCTGCCTTCTGAAGATTCTCAATCATTTCATGAATCTCCTGTGTTGCACCCTGTGTACGTTGTGCAAGAGTACGGACTTCATCCGCTACCACAGCAAAGCCTCTTCCCTGCTCACCTGCTCGGGCAGCCTCAATCGCCGCATTTAACGCGAGCAAATTAGTCTGTTCCGATATGCCGTGAATAACATCTATCACGTTACTAATATTCTTAGCATCACCTTCCAGACTGTGAATCACGCCCGCGGCCTTCTCCACCTCTGAAGCTAACTGACTAATGGAATCAATAGTCGCACTAACTACATGTTTACCATTAATACTTTCATTATTTGCCGATTGTGCAGCATTTGCTGCAAGCGTCGTATTCTGTGCAACCTCCTGAACGGTTGCAGACATCTGGTGCATCGCGGTAGCCGCCTGCTCAGTCTGCTGTTTTTGCTGATACATGCCCTCTCTTGTCTGCTCAGTTATTGCTGATAAAGATATGGAAGACTCATCAACTTTAGAGGCCACACCCTTAATTTCATTCATAACCTGCTGCAAGCTACTCAACATATTATTAAATGACTGCGCCATTGAGCCTATTTCATCTTGCTGATTAACATCGACCCTCAAAGAAAGGTTACCATTACGCTGCACATCTGACATAACCAGATGAAGTTTTTGTAATGGCTTATTGATATTACCAACGACAACAAGAGACAGCAGGATTAAAACAACGGCACTGATTACGATATAGACACTTTGCTCCATGAGCTTTTCGTAAAATTCATTATCAATATCATCTATATAAATACCCGAACCAATCACCCAGCCCCAGGGCTCATACCCACGTACAAACGATAGTTTTTTTAAGGGGGTTGATGCACCAGGTTTTGGCCACATGTAATGAACGTACCCTGAACCCTTTTCTCTAACTTTATCTGCAAAAGCCACAAACAGGGCTTTTCCATCAGGGTCTTTAACACCAGAAATATCTTTTCCATCAAGCGTTGGCTTATAGGGATGCATCACCATGGTGGGATACATATCATTAATCCAGAAATACTCCTTTTCATTATATCTGAGTGACTTTACCGCCGTAATTGCGCGTGCTTTAGCTTCCTGCTCTGTTAAATCACCACTCTGCGCTTTCTCGCCATAAAGCTCAACCAGGCTATATGCGACTTCAACCAAATTTCGGGTTTTTATTTTCCTGTCTTCAAGAAGGCTATGCTTAAGCCCAAACAAGCCGCTGGATACAACAAGCCCCATACACACCAAAGCAATAATAATAATGACCCACAACTTCTGACTTACGCTTAACTTACCAACAATGCTATTCAAATTTAATCTCCGCTGAAAAGATAGTATAGATGAACTTAATTCTGTGGATGCTGTAATTTAAGTTGATTGTACTAAGACTTTAGTCATATAAAACGAGAACAACTATATGCCTGCTGCACCCTGGTTACCTAAAAGCACACAACATATCTATCGATATATAACAATAACTTATTAAAATAGCCCGTATTCAAAACCAATAAACACAAAAAATTAAAATTTAACCCATCATCCCTGTTGATTATAGACCAATATAAACAGATATTTTTCTTCAAAAAGCATCATTTAATAATAGCGGGAATTAAGCAAAGCAAACGAGCCGCTCTGGCAACCATTTATGCCTATATACCACTCTCACGCCGCTGGGTAAGCCTTTCTCTACTACCTCAGCTCCATCTGCTGTATATTTAATTAAGGCTTTTCCTGCTGGGGCTGTTTGCCAGGCCGATCAACTACCTTGTGAAGCAGATAAATTTAATAAGCATATCGCCTTGCATAAACATCACGGATTATTGTTTTGGTTTGACTGCAATTAGAAAAGAAGCTTATACTTATAATGCTTTGAAAATAAATTCTCCCGAAAACCCTCTGGATAAACTTCCACCTATTCTTAAAAAGAACTTAAATCAAAATTTATGCGTGTGTAATGAAGTTCTTAAAATAGATATCATTAATGCCATTATCAATGGGGCGACAACAGTGACTGAAGTTAAAAAACAAACCTACGCTACAATGGGGAGTGGTTGCTGCACTAAACAAATAGAACGACTAATTGAATGCCTTGGCTCACCTGTAACAAAAAAATAATGCTTTTAAACCAGGCATAATAAAAAAGCTGATCCTTAATACCCTTTTTTAAAAATGCCATTCCATTGGCCTTTTAATAAAACACAATAAAAAATACCTCTGTTTATTTAGAACAGGGTTTAATATTCATAAGTTATTTTTATTCCTGTAAATTATATTTAGCTGCCTTAATTGCAAAACTAAAATCACCAAAAATATTGTTATTCTTAGAATCAGGAGGATAATCGGCTATATGACTGTAAACATGACATTGATAACAGGTAAGTGTACCTTGCACATAACTTTCCAGAGTCGTATTAGCCACAATGTTTGCACCACTTTGCATACTGGATACATTAATTGAGCGCGGGGCCTGAATCGGCGTGCTCGGATCTGGCTGTAACGATTGCGACCAGATTACATCAACCAGCTCATAATACTGCCATACCGAATTCCCATAAAATGATTTAATGGCTGTTTGCATTTGTGTATTAATTGGAACAGCATAAACAGTATCTATTGCATTAACCCTGCTCAATTGAACGGGAACTGGAGCGGCTTCACTTAATTCATAAGGCGGTGAAGTATTATCAACACAGCTTACCGTCACCTTTTTTCCATCGGCTAATGTAACCGTCTGGGTTGTGCATGTTTTATTTTCAAAATTATATCCATATGGATGTGTTCCAGATCCAGAAACATTATCAACCTGTTCAAATGTTGCCCAGACCCAGGTAGGCTGATTTTCAGTTTTATGTAATATGTGCAAGCCCACCAGTGCAACGGTCGTATTTCTGAGTTTGTCCGTTAGCGGATCAAGCACCGTTGCTTTTGAGAGCTTGTAACGACTCCACTTCGCTAAACTGGTATCGGTCACTTCCATCCAGGCGGCTTTCAATTCAATTGCACCAACAGTTCCTTTGGTATTCCCTTTAGGAAAAACCATTGGAATATTATTTTGTGCTGCCGTATGTTGATTCTTTGCATTGTAATATTTATTACTAACCACATAATCATAATAATCTTTATTTAATTTTATTTCATACCAGACATTGGTCGAGTTTTGCGCACCTAGCCAGCTTGGTGCATTTGCCGGTGCAGCCTGCCCCGTGCCAAAATCAAACAGGGTATCTGACGTTGTTACCTTACTGATAAAGGTTAGTAACTTTGTATTATTTTTTTCTACAATAAAATTTTGTGTATTAAATTTCTTTGCGTATTTATCTGAAACCAGGCTTCCCCAGGCTGGAGGTGCTGCGCCTTCTGGCGGAAACAGAACATCAATTGGGATATAGGTTTCCCATTGTACAAAAGATAAATTGCCTGGCTCACCAAAACTATCACTCGTATCCTCTGGCCAATTTAAAGATATAAAAGATTGCCAGGCAAAGCAATCAACCTGTGACTGATTATTAAATTCAGAAAGATCACCTGGAACCACATTGTTAAAGGTAATCGGCACATTGTACAAAACCGAATCTGAGTAACAGGGGGTCGTATCAGGTGTCGCTGACACTGATTTATCAAGCTTAACGCCTGCTGCTACATTTGAATTTTTATTTTCATTGATTGAGCACGCTGACACGATACTTAAGGCGGTTAATAATATTATGGGTTTTATAATCATTTTATTTTTTCTTTATAAGAGTGAGAAGAATGACAGCCTGAAAATTAATTCTGGCTGTCATGTCCTGGCATTCTGATAGTGTAACTATGTGATATTAATAGTGACGGTGATACTACCCTGATTATCCGTTAACCCCGCACCATACTCTCCAGTTAAATCATCATTAATGCACAATTCAATCACGCCGCTCACCCCAGCCGGAATGCTTGCTTTTTCACCTATTAAGAAAACATTACTACCAACTTTCCCAATTAATGCACCTTCATTTACATTGGGCAAGGTATACCCTGGTTTCGCATTAATATAAGTTGGGTTACCAGCGGCATTATATAATTTTCCTCCATTATCATTAGGGTTTGCCGTCCATAACCCATCCAGATAGCTTATAGTGCCTGTTTCATCTGCTGAGATATTAATACCTGTATTTTGCCAGGCAATATTTGCCTCTACCGTTACAGGTGTAATAACGAGCATAGCTGGCAAAGCCGTTTCAGCACTTTGCCCGGCATTAGTAACTAACCCTCCCTTAACTCCCGGAAGTGTATTTTGATCCACTTTTACGGAAATAAAAATTGCCGTATTATTGTTCGGCATACTATTACCAGGAACTGCGTAATATACATCTTGTACACCTGTTACCTGTGCCGTAATAGAAGAGTCTGTAAATGAGATGCTCGGGTAGGTTGCCGGGTCATTTTCCTTAGCTGTGCAAGTATCAGAGGTAATCACCATTTTAGCTTCACTGCATCCAACAAATAATTGTGGCGGAATATAGGTACTATTACTTAAAAGAGAAATAGGCGTATCAACAGGATTGGGTACCTGAATATTGTACATGGCGGTAAACTTCGATTCATTGAATAACTGCAACGGCATTGCATGAGTATTTGCTGGCTCAGTACTTTCAACAGCATTATACCCATCAGGCTTTGTTCCATCATAGGCACTGGCTACAATTTGCATTTTAAACGTATTAGTTATTTGAGAACCCCAGTCAATCAACTCACCACTAATCTTAATATCACCCACGGTGTAATCTTTATCAGCAGGCACTTCAAAAACTGCATGCAAAATAAAGTTACCCGGTAACGGTTTCCCATTATCATCGTTTACACTGCTTGTTCCTCTTACGATAGTCCAGAAATTTTCTGCTGGCGTATTATCCGGGGTAACATAATTACTAAAATCAGGGGCCTGAATATATAGCCCTGGTGGATTTGCCAACGTGACATTAAGCGCTTTATTAACAAAGCCATTAACAGCTCCACCAATATTGGGATCTGAATTTCTGTGTTTCTGACCAAATTGCGCATCACATAATAGCGCATTATATTCGCTCGATGGCCAGACAGTTGTACCATCAGGATTATTCCTTAATATTGACGATGCGGTTGCTAAACCAATTTCTGTTTGCAACGTATTCGGTGTACTCGTCAAATGAATTGCTCCCCCTCCAGATGAACTCGCTTCTGTACCAGCATTCCATTTGTTTAGAGGGTTATATTCGGGAAGCGAGGTAACAGGATTAACAGTACCAGGAATACTTAAATCATCTAATGTAATAGACGTATTTCCGGTTAACTCCTTGTATAACTCAAGCACTTTATCAGGATCTATTTGCCAGAGGCTATTCCAGTACTCCGGGTTTTCACAGGTAAACTGTACTTTGGTAATTTTATTATTAGCACCTCGGGTAACAGCCCATTCACAATATTCGTCCTGCCAGCCTCTGGGGCCATAAGGATAATAGGCAACATTTTCTCCCTGAGAAGTATCACATGGGTCATCGGATATTTCTCCTGGCATAACGCCAGTATCAGCCATCTGGTTTAATGCACTCTGACTTGCAGTAGGGAAATTATAAGACAGCCTTCCTGGAAATGGGGACCAGGTAATTTGTGCTGCACTACTGATTGGGTTATTGTCTTCTGGATTATAGTAGTTTGTTGTAGATGGTGTATTAATCGTGTTCCAACGGTTATTTAGCATGCCCTGCTGAGTAAAACTATTTAAATTTTGATTCCAAAGAGTATTCATTTTCTCCTGCAAAGCAGGATCATTAGAAAAATCTTCAATTTCTGCTGGCGTTTTGAATTCAAACTGAGATTTTTTAAGAGCAAATTCTGAAGCTATTTTAGTATTGGCATTCATAATTATATTCCTTATATTTTTCATTTACCTGAAAACTTTTTTCAGCCCATAAAAAACACACCAAATGGACTTAAACCTCTCTTAATACGCTGATTTTTCAGGTTTAATTTTGGTTATCAAACAAGTCAAAATGAGAGTTTATTTTTCCCGAATTCGGGCACTCACATCATTAAATCAATACATTTTTTTAATTTTTATCCACTGATGATAAATAAAAGTAATGTCACCTCCTTATTCCAAAATCGCTCGACAGAGCCAGACAAAACATTATAGTTATACATTTTAAAAATACTTGATTACACCTCAGGAATATTTCCCTAATTTTAAAGCCAATAAAAACTAACTGGAAATACAGAAGGTTATATTGATGTTCGCCTTAACATTAAAACGCTCAACAATAAATGAAGCCATTAATTATATTTCTACAGCACCTTATAAACATAAAAAATATTTATTAAGGAAGAACTATTGAGACAAAGAGCAGTTAATATAAAACACATCATAACTGCTTGAATACATAGATTAATTTTTAACACAGGAAATCAAGCTCTTTCCATATAACGCAATCATTACACATTCCCTTTCTGGCAAAAGTCACAACCTTATTCAAATACACTAATAGCGTGGATAAAAAAATGCGGATTAACCACCCGTTAAATAGCCATAAATTCCGAGCCACAACTATTGAAACAATCTGAAAAACAAGTAAATCCACTGCGCTTTACCCTCCCTGGAACGCTCATCCTGAGCGAATGCGAAGGACCTAACTACCCGGGAATTTAAGACCCTTCGCATTCACTCAGGATGATATTTATTCGCAGATGACAATTACTCATATATGTTTTTACTTAATGTATTCTTTGAATTTTTTTCATAATCAACTTTCAAAATAACCAGACGAGTATAAGTTTTACTTTGGCACGATACCAATGAGCTCAGATTCTGGTGCAGGTTAAATAGACCCAGTAATTATTTATAATAATTATATGATATTTAATGCATTCCTTTATCCAACTGTTCTTTTTGATTTTTAGCTTAAAATATAAATACCCGATAACAATATAAACTCATCCGTAAATTAACAATTTTAAATAATACGACCTAAACAAAAAAATAATTTACACTTTTTATACTTCTAACGACTTTGCAAATAACCCATTGTATAAAATCACATTAATAACCAAATCAGTACAATAGCCTCCATAGAAAATATTTAAACATAGACATTGCATATAAAGTGGTCTTTTATAAAGATTTAGCTATACTTTAATCACGATGGGTGTAGAGACAAACAATCTCAGGCCAACCAGCTGCAATCATATAACCTGACAAGCTGGAGTTTACAGGCATTAATGTAATCGGGAATTGAGTATATATCCGGGCTTACACTCCCAGAAACACAATCAGGACAAAAGTCCAGCGCATCCAATAACAGGTGCCCTGTACATACTTCATAGTAAAAACAGCATCAGGTAATGAGGCAACCGCTGCTTTTATAAATTATATATTCATACATCAGGATAAAACGATGTTAAAAAATGATAAACAATCACACTTAAATAAGACAGCATTACTCTATTTTTTTCTTATAAAAACCTTACTTCCAGCTTTAAACACTAACTATATACCCAGGAATATTTTTCTATTCTGCTCTAACACATATGATAAAAGCACTGTTCTCCAGTTTTAACACTAAAGAAATGCTAATGATCAAATACCAGCTTTGGGCAATATTTCTTGTAACCCTGACAGCCTTTCCTTCCGGGTTATGGGCTGCAAACAACCCTGATAGTTCATTTGATATTCGCTTAAGTGGCTTTGGTACTGCTGGTATAACACGTAGCGATAATGACCTTCAGGGTTTTCGCCGTGATTTATCCAGAAAAGGCGCATCAAAAGACAAATGGGAATTTGGAACAGACTCGCTACTGGGGTTACAACTGGATCTACGATTAACAGAGCATTTGAGTGGCGCTATCCAGCTAGTCGCTAAAGATCGTACAAATAACTCTCTGAGTGATAGTGTTGAGTGGGCATATGTGCGTTTCCAGGCTAGCCCCGGCATTACCCTTCGTGCCGGACGCATGGGATTTGATGTGTTTTTACTTTCAGAGTATCGCAACCTGGGCTTTGCTTATCTTTGGGTTAGACCACCTATTGAGTTCTATGGTGCTTTAGCCTTTGACTATGTTGATGGCATTGACATGATCCACTCAACACCACTCGGTACTGGTACCCTACGCACAAAAATTCTTGCTGGAGTGACAAAAAATCACTTCGAATCAGGCGCTACCGGTAGCGTTACCGAAATTGATATAACACCTGTACTAAGTGGAAATTTATCCTGGGAAAATAATCATTGGCGCACTCAGTTAGGTGCTGCCTATCTGAAAATTGATTCATCTCTTGAGTCCAACGAGCAACTTGCTAGCGCTCTGCAACAGGTCGAATTTTTATGGCCGGAAGTAAATGATATTACTAAAACTCTCGAAACCAGAGGACGACATCTACGCTATATTTCGGGAGGAGCGGCTTATGAAAACGATACCTGGGTATTACAGTCAGAGTTAGGTTATATAAATACAGATCTTGAGCAATTTACCTCACTTGCTTCTGCCTATTTCAGTACAGGTTATAAAATTGGATCAACAACACTGTTTGCTGTAGGTGCTATAGCAAAAAACACCACCTCTCAGCAACAACTGTCTTCCGCTCCCCCCATACCTGACCTGCAACTATTACAACAACAGGTACAGATCAGTTACGATCTAAATCGTATTAAACAACACACTTTATCACTTGGTGTACGCTGGGATGTACGCCACAACATGGCTTTAAAAACACAATGGGATCACACCTGGGTAGATAAATATGGCGGCGGTCTTTTTTATCAGAAAACACCATACCCCTCTAAACAGGAACTTAACACGCTATCCATTAACCTGGACTTTATATTCTAATGGCCAGGCTACTACAAATCACATTAATCGCTATCCTGTTCGCAATAGCCGCATTATCTCATGCCAGCGAAGAAATCCTCGTTATCGTTAATAAAGACAATCAGATAACAGAGTTATCACAACGAGAACTTATCGATCTCTATATGGGACGTTCCCAGCAATTTCCAAATGGTCGCTATGTCATCAGAATTGATCAACTACCAGACTCAAAAATTCGCGAAGCATTTTACCGATCATTAGTTGATAAAAGTGTAACCCAGGTAAATGCCTATTGGGCACGCCTGTTATTTACCGGACGCGCATCCCCGCCCGTTGTTGTTACCGATGACAAATTAGTCATCAAAACCGTAAGTGAAAACCGCAATACTATTGGTTACATAACAGCAGATCAGCTCGACAATTCAGTTAAGGTTATTATGCGTGTGGAATAGCATTCAGACAAAATTAGCCGTTCGTGCAGGAACCTCTATCGCCCTGGGATCAACCATTCTTTCTGTGGCACTCTCTTCCACTTTTTTTTATCGTACTTATAACGCCGAACTACTAGCAGCCGACACACGTATTACACAATTAGTAAAAACCGTAGAATACAGCACAGCAATTGCCACCTATCTTGATAACAGGGAACTGGCGAAAGAAATTGGCCGTGGCTTAATCAGTAACGATATTGTTTCTGCCCTGGCCATCAGTAGCCTGAATGGCATGCACGTAACCAGCGGAAAGATACTCTCTACAACACAAACATCAAGTAAAAACTTTCCATTAATGTCACCCTTTATCGAAACAGAACAGGTTGGAGAAATTACCATACACCCCAACCAGGAACTTATTGAAAACACGGCTCGTAAAGCGGCTCTATTTAACGTATTTATATTATCTATTCTCTCACTCGCTCTAGTGGCATTAGCTATCTTTTTAGCTCATTGCCAATTAGCAAAGCCTTTAAAATATCTTTCAGGTGCACTGCATAAAATACAGCCGGGTAGCCCACAAAGAATAAAGGTCATCCAGAATCATTACCGTGATGAAATAGGCCTTTTAGTTAATGATACGAATCGACTATTAAACTCTGCACAGACAACCCTTGAAACTGAGCGTAACTTACGTATTGAAATAGAACTACTGGAAAAGCAATTCCGCCTTATTTTTGAAAAGGCAAGTGGTGGAATTGTATTAACAGACCAGCAGGGCCAGATTAAAATGTTTAATCCTTCATTCATGCGCCTGACTAACACAACCGATATAAATGAAGCAAAAAGCAACAAAGGAAAAAATTTAACTGATTTTTTTTCAAACCCTTCTGTTGTTCTCAACGCACTACAAGAATGCATAAAAACACCAGGGCTTGCACTGGATATTAAGTTACGCGACATTGACGGATCAGGCGCACGCTGGCTACACGGATTATTTTCACCCGTATCAGATGCGGCCGAACAAATATTAATTGAATGCATTTTATATGACGTTTCAGAACGTGCTCAACGTGAAATTCAGGCACGTATAGATGCTGAACACGACCCTCTTACCGGGTTATTAAATCGCCGTGCCTGCAAGAAAAATATTCAGAAAATTCTAAATACTGCCGAACAGGAAAATTATAAAATTGGTGTGTTTTTAATTGACCTGGATCACTTTAAACCGGTAAATGATACCATAGGCCACGAAGCAGGCGACCATGTATTAAAAGAAGTCGCAATACGCTTACTTAATTGTGTGAGAAATGATGATCTTGTTATACGTTGGGGAGGTGATGAATTTGTAATCGTAACCGCGGAAAAAAACCGTAAACTCAATCTGGAACTATCAGCCCAACGAATTCTGGATCGATTAATTACAAAAATAGAGCTGAATTCTAAACAAAGCGCGAACATTGGTGCCAGTATTGGTATTTCAATATTTCCTGATCACAGCCAGGACTTTAACGAACTGATCAAGCTGGCTGATGGCGCAATGTACCAGGCCAAAACACAAGGCCGTAATAGATACATTCTTCACTCACCAGCAACACCTTCCTAAGTTTCAAAAAACAAAACAGTTAGTTTTTAACCGGTCAAACTTTATCCTGATGGTGGAAAGATACCCATGCCACTAAATTCGGACACAGACCCTGCTTGCCTGCCCCCTACTCTCGCTGGGGTGGGTACACGGAATGTAAATTCCGAAAATAAGTGACAAAAAAATGCAGGCTTATTGAATGTGACTTTTTAAAATGTAACTTAAGTAACATTAGAATAAATAAAAGTAAATTTACAAACATTAATTTTAACGAATGCAAGGATATCGGCATAAACTGGGCAAAAGCAAGCTTCCTCAATTTATCTTTATGCTCCCCTTTTAGTTTTTACAAATGCATTATTAACGACTCAAGTTTTTTTAGTCTTGATCTGAGCGAAATAACCATTGAAGAATGCAAAGCGCACAGACTAAAACAGACCTCTACATTCATTCAAAAATATAAAAATCAGCAATCCAGCCCTGCTTTACGCATTGAGGCAGCAATAACGCTATATCCAGACTCTGCTCATCAGTTTCACAAATGTAGTTAAATTTTTCCTGCTGGTTTATTTTATTTAAAAACGCCCACTCATCTTCCTGTAACAAATCAATGTGCATATCAAATTTTTTTCGCCATACCAGTAGCTTTACCGAGCCCTCATCCAGATCAATTACATCGTCATTTTCATTACCCTGCTGATTAGCATTCCATATTTTATGTATCGGATAATCAGATGAAATTAATGCGCTCCCCGGTGGCAATTTAAACACCAGGTTTTCCTGTTGCTCTTCACTTAGAAAATTAAGTTTATTTATATTTAACCCACTATGATCCCGCGCATGAAACGCACGATGCCATGCCCATTCAAGGCATGCAACATCAGATAAATATAGCAATGAATCTGCCTGTTTAAAATGACTGATAAAGTTTGCCAGGTGCTCCCCATAATCCGTCAGATCTGGCGATAAAGATTGATGTTTATTAATATATTGTGTCGCCATAAAATCAAAAAAATCCTGGCCGACCAGTTTATGACATACAGGGTATATTTCCTGTAGCGCCATTATTAAACCACCAAAAACACTGTCTCGATAAATACTAATCTGCTCATCGACACTTAAACGCTCATTATAAGTTAAGTGTTTTCCCAGCTCATTTGTTGCCACAGGTTTTTCTAAATTTTCAAATATGGCATTCATAAACAATGTTTGCATTGATTGAATACTAATCATGCATATTGCTCCTGCTGTTCATATTTATTGAGATAAAGCTGAGCTTTATCGGCTTCCTCCAGCAACACACTGAAATCAGGAATATCGGTATCCCATTCGATTAAGGTTGGCGTGGCTTTAAAATAGGTCAGGGCCTTTTCATACAGGCTCCAGACTTCTTTATGTATACGATAGCCGTGTGTATCATATAAGTGCGTGCCTTTATCTTCATATCCTGCCAGGTGAATTTCTTTCACATGTTGGCACGGGATATTGGCAATATATTCAAGCGGATTAAAATTATGATTCATCGCACTGACATAAATATTATTTATATCCATTAATAAATCACAGCCCGTTTTATTTACAATTTCCTGAATAAACTGCCATTCAGGCATTTCAGAATAATTGAAATCCAGATAGGTAGACGGGTTTTCCACAATTAATGCCCTGCCCAGATAATCCTGTACTGTATTTATTTTTTCAGATATTAGGCTTAATGCTTCCTGAGTATAGGGAAACGGTAATAGCTCATGGGCATAATGATTGTTTAGCGACACCCAGGCCAGATGATCAGAAACATGCTCGGGCTGATAACGTTCGATTAGTTGCTTTAATTTAGTAAGGTATTTCAGATTAACAGGATCAGCAGACCCCAAAGAAAGCCCCACCCCGTGAAATGATATCGGGTAAATATCCCTGACCTGCTCCAAATGATACAGAGGCAAGCCACCCGCCCCCATATAATTATCCGTGAGAACTTCAAACCAGGGCACATCAGGCCTGCTCTCCAGAATAGTTTGATAATGTTGTGTGCGCAGCCCAATACCGGCACCACTTATCTGTTGTGTGGCTTTCATTATCATTAGTCCTGATTTACTAGCTGGCTTTCTGCTTTAAAGTAGAACCGGCTATTTTGCTGCACGTTCCCGCAGGTACATAAATCCATTCATCCTTTGCACTGTTTGTTTTTGCCATGCCTGAGCAACTATGCTTACTGGTACCACAATCATTCATGCCTGCTTTTACAATACCCGCACATTTTTCAAAACCTGGTTTTGCAGCCACCGCATCAGCAGACATCACGCCCAGGCCCATAGCCATTACACCCGCTAAAGCTGCATTTGCTGTTGTTTTTTTAAGATCTTTCATAATTTTCTCCATTAGAGGTTAAAATAATTTAATATATTTAATTTACAGATAACAGGTGCCTACCTGGCACTGCCACCTTATATGACCTGAAACCTGATACTTATATTTCATTAAAAATTAATATTTTTCTGGGAATATAATTCCCGCTATGCCTGTCTACTAAATTATGAGAAATAAGCAAAGTCGATTTGATGCACTGGTTAATGCGCTGTATAGCGATTTATACAGGTATGCCTTCTGGCTCTGTAAAAACCCCTCTGTTGCAGAAGACCTGGTACAGGAAACCTACTTAAGAGCCTGGAAATCATTTGCAAGCCTGAAAGATGATAAAGCCGCAAAAGCCTGGTTAATCACTATTCTCAGAAGAGAAAATGCACGCTTATATGAGCGCTATAGACCTGAGCTATTAGATATTGAAGACTTAAACCTGGAAGACAAAACCTCTGCACCAGGGCAGATAGTGGAAAACCAGTTACTGCAAAAAGCCATTGCCAGGCTGGAAGTCGAGTTTCGCGAACCCATTGCTTTACAGGTTATAGGTGGCTTCAGCACTAGCGAAATTGCCGATATTTTAGAACTAAATAAAAACACGGTATTAACCCGTTTATTTCGTGCACGCAACAAACTAAAACAAACATATACAGAACGTAAAGCTGACACACGAGGTAAGCACAATGGATGACTTAGAATTTCGCCGTCACGTTTATGCTGACCCTAAATGCCAGAATACTGAATTTCTTAGCAAGAAAAATGAGACTGAAGAAAATCACCTGTTTGTGGATGAGCTTCAGCAGTTTGATAAAAAACTAAAACGGGCGATGGATATAGAACCACCAAAGGGACTCGCTGAACGTATTATATTAAACCAGGCGCTACAGACTCATTCACGAATGGAACAACAACGCTTTATATTTTCTATTGCAGCAAGCGTGCTATTAGTACTGGGTGTATTTTTTTATATTTTCCAGCCCATATCAGAGGTTAATTTAGAGCATGAAGTGCTGGCCCACATATACGAAGAACTCGATCACTTAATTGAACAGCAGGATAAAAAAACTTTAGATATTAATCAGGCGCTAGCTCAGCATGGCGGCGAATTTATCGGTGACATTGGAAAAATAAATTATCTCGGCAGTTGTGATATTGCAAATAAAAAAGGTATACATGTTATTTTAGCCGGTACACATGGCTCGATTACGGTATTAATGCTTCCTGATGTAAGTATAAATAAGGAGAAAATGGTTTCTGACAATCGTTTTCATGGCTCTATCATACCGACAGGCAGTGGCAGCATCGCCATTATTGGTGAAAAAAATGAATCCTTAAATGAGGTTAAGCAGACCATTAAACAAAAGTTAAGTTGGGCTATTTAATATTTTAATCGCTTTAACTATTTTTAAAACTAACCTATACGAAAAAAATAATAAGCTGCACAAGGTGTGGCTTTAAACTAAAAAATTAAAGTTACACGGGCAAGCATATTGCAATGCAAAGTCCTTTTCCCTGCTTTCGATTAAATGCCACAATACTGCCTTTATGAACTTCTATAGCACGAAATGCTATCGCCAAACCTAAACCATAACCAGGTTTTTTTACATTCTGCCTGTTATCATTAACACGCACAAATGGCATAAATAATTGTGTTAGCTTTTCTTCTGATACTCCCTTGCCTTTATCACAAACTGTAATTTCTACATAATCATTTTCATATTGTAATGTGATTTCTACCTGACTAATTTCTGCTGTATAAAAAATAGCATTACGAATCACATTTTCAATTGCTCTACGTAACAACTCTATGCTGCCATGAATTAAAATTTCATTTTCATTATGAAAAATAACCTGCTTATTCTGACTTTCTGCTTCAAAGCGTGCATCATTAGCAATAGATTCCACAAGACCGCTAATATCAAAATAATCATTTGTATTATGATCTTCATTGATACCAGACTCTAACCTTGACAGGGTCAATAGCTCACCAACCAGTTCATCCAGTCGTTGTGTTTCTTTTTCAATACGCTGTACCAGGTCATTTATTTTTTCCGGTTGTTGACGTCCCATTTCAATCGCCACCTGAATACGCGCAAGGGGTGAACGTAACTCATGGGACACATCATTTAGCAACCGTTTTTGCGCTGTTACCAGTTGTTGCACCTGCTCTGCCATATAATCAAAATCTCTGGCCAAATCGGTAATTTCATCACGTCGTGTTCCTATATTCTGCATAACACGAGTATTTAATTTACCTTCTGCAAAATAGTTAGTTGCCTCGCGTAAAAAACGAATGGGGCGTGTTATATACCAGGCCAGACCGGCACTAAAAAGCAGACTACCAATAAAAACAATTAATAAAGGAAACATGGGTAAATGCCGCGGAAAGATTCCCTGCTGCTGCATGGCAGGATGATCCCGCCGGGGAATAAACAGTAAGAAAGGTTCACCCTCTGGGGTAACTACCTGCTGAACAGCCGTTTGTTGCTGATTAATTAAAGCTTCACGCGCCTTACGCAACATAATGTCAGGCACGGGCCTGTGCAACAGGTCTTCACCTTCATCATCAACAATAAGCATACGTAAAGGGCGCTGATGGCGTATCCGCCGCCTTTCAAGGCGGTCCTCTAATGCGAAAGTGCCTCCATTACGCAAAATTCTAGCGGCGGAATTAACACTCATATTAGCTCGAGGGCTATCTACAAGCGCTTCCAGCTGTTCAATACGCTCTTTATTATGCTGCCATATCAACATGCCTACGGCTGAAGCAATAAGTAACAACGTTAACCAGAAGCCAGAGAAAATTTTCCAGAATAAACGCCCCATACTTAATCACACTCAAGTTGGGTTTCATCTGAAAGCTGATAACCCAGGCCCCGTACAGTAAGAATCATTGATCCCAGATTATGTTCAGTCATTTTTTTACGCAAATTACTCATATGCATATCTATACTTCGATCATACTTACGCAGTGTACGACCCAGCGCATGCTCTGATAACACTTCCTTGCTAACAACATGTCCCACCTGCTTCACTAATGTGTATAGTAAATTATATTCTGTGCTGGTCAGATCAAGTTGCTTCCCATCACTTATCGCGGTACGCGAAGATGGGTGCACTTCCAGTAAGCCAATGCGTAAAACTTTATTATCATGCCCCTGGTGTGAGTGAGCACTCTGGGTTCGCCGCAAAACAGCACGTAAACGTGCCAGTAATTCGCGCGGGTTAAAAGGCTTGGGCAAGTAATCATCCGCACCAATTTCCAGCCCAACAATACGATCCACATCATCTCCTTTAGCCGTCAGCATCAATACAGGCACACTGGAATGGCTACGGATACGTCGTAACACTTCAAAGCCATCCAGCCCCGGCATCATTACATCGAGTATGACAGCATCAAATTTTTTTGTCAGCGCCTGTTGCACACCTGCCTCTCCACTGAAAACACGTTCAGTACTAAAATCTTCGGCTTGCAGGTATTCACCTAACATGGCTGATAATTCAACATCATCATCAATAATTAATATATGCGCCATAAGCCTGTGTTGTTTTATTTTATTCATGAATTTTGACACAAATGTTATACAAGTTCTTTTATCTTTACAGAGATTTACGGAATTTTACTTATTGCCGGCCTAAATTTGCAGGGGCCCTGACCGGGAGACTAGCCGTTATATACTCATTTAATTAACAATTAAACAGGAAAATATCATAAAGAATGGAAAATGTTAGGAGCTTAAATTTAGATCTGATAATTTCAAGGAGAAATCGAAGCCGACGATGGCATCGACCTGATCGATATAGCTATTATTTTATACCTGAATATTTACTTTTCCTGCGGAACCACATATATGGCCCAGTAATACCCAGCAACAGCAAACCTAAGCCAGAAACAAACCAGATAATTTTACTGGTAAGCCCTGCAAAATTACCAAAATGCAATTCCCGAAAACTATCAACCAACTGCATTAAAAAATCAGCTTCCCGAATGTCATAATTATCAATATGCTTCCCATCAGAACGATTATAACTAACTGTTGATCCGTAAACACTTGCCAATGGGTTCATACCTGGAACCTCACCATAGATAACAATAGCGCCTTTTGGATTATAGGGGAAAAGTAGATAGGTCGGACGAAAACCTTTAATTTCCTGACGGCTATTATCTAATAAATGATCAAAATTAATTTTTTCATTATATAGGCGCTCCTGCATCACATATTCGCCTTCCTCTTGCTCTTTAGATTCTTCCAGGTAGGCCATCAAATTAAAGTAAAAACCAGTTAGTCCAACTAAAATTAATACCGGCGAAGTCCAGATACCAATAAATCGATGCAACCTGTGCATCATAACCATCAGTTTTTTATCCCATTTCAGAGTAAAAAACCTTAACCAGAATCTCTTATACAGTATCAATCCAGTAATACCTGTCACACATAAAGCCAACGCCGTTATTAATCCAATCCATAGACCTAATAATGGCGATTTTTTAAACGTATCATTAAGCAGTAAAGTATAATGCAGCTCAAGTAACCAGTCTGTCATGTAATGATTTAAATGAACCGGCTGGCTTAAAATAACACCCGAGTATGGATCAAGAAAAATTTTGTACCAGAGGTGAGTACCTTTTTTAATCAGGTAGACCCGATCAGCCTCATAGCCATCATCAAATAGCTCCCAACTACCTAACTCATACTCAGGGAATTTCTGATTTATCGACTTAATCAATGCATTTAATTCAATGCGATTATTTTCATGTTGATCAAGACTGGCGACCTGCGGCATGAGCAAAGCATCAATTTCAAACTTAAAAACAAGCAGAGTACCTGTTAGTGTTATTAGCAACAATGGCACCATTATAAATAATGCTAGATAACTATGAATTAGAAAAAGTTTTTTACGCATAATAAAATTAATGATTCATTATATTTTAGTAAAATAAATCTGTCTGGCCTCCTTGCCAGATAGATTACGTTTTATTAATAGAGATTAAAAAAACCTTTAATTGTTTTACCCTGGATTTCAGCACCCTTTGTGCCTGTTGCTGTTGCTATATCAACCTCATAAACAAATGCATCAGTGGCCGTTTCAATGCTAATGTAAACCTTACCATCAACAACAGTAACCGGAGATGTATAACGCTTCTGGTGCAAAGGCACACCGGCAACATCTGTCACTGTTTCAGACTCAAGATCAATAATAACCAGTTTCTGTGTAAAAAAATCTTTTGAATAAGCAGACCATGCATAAGCGCCTGCCTCATCAACAATAAGCCGAGCAATTGCTTTATTATTGCCTATATAGTCAAACCAGAATAATTTACTACCGTTAGTTGCTGCTTCAATATCAAAGAAATAGCTGCTGTCAAATTCTGTTTCACCATTTTTTATACGCAATATCCCTGATGGCTTAGTTGATGCTGGACTGAAACCTGCCGATAAAGCACCCGCCGAGAACGAATACAAATCACCATTTTCCGCTTCGATCAGGCCTGTGGTCGAACCATTAACACCAATGTTACTGGTTCTTGTATCACTTATAATTTTACTCGGCGAAGCATCCTGCTGGAGCGGATAATCGTATATTGCAACATATGCTGTATCTGCATCGGGTGTAGTATAATTACCCTGATCATCCAGTTTTTGAAACGGTATAAAAAGCTCATTACCACGCACTTTTAATGCCGTTGCCCAGGCAACTGTACCATCACCCGGCGTACCCGTATCTAAATCATGTATGGTATAGTCGACTTTATTGATGATGAAACCCGTTACAGCATCTATCGTATAAAGTTTGCGCGTTGTATGCGTTCCATCTCTGGGTTCATCTGATGCAAGTAACACTTCATCACCTACAGCACCAAACACTTCCAGGGGTTGATCAAAAAAGAATGTTGCCAGTTGTGCTATGTCACCATTTTCATCAACCGCATAGGATTTTGTTTCATAGTTTACATAACCAGAAACAAAGAGCGTTTTACCAACTGCATAAAAAAAGTTCCAGCCAAGTTGCTCATAACCAACCCCCTGCGCAGAAACAGTGCCATTCATAACACTTTCCTGTGTTACCACGTATTCAGGCTCATCACCGCCTGACTCCTTAAAAGCGACAGAAATACCTGTTGGTATCGGATCATCACTACTTACATCATCACTGCTACATGCAGCAAGTAAAACGACCGGAAGCAATAATATC
>JADGFA010000054.1 GCA_016744065.1 Gammaproteobacteria bacterium | reverse complement strand
ATATAAACTAAGCATCAATTAATATTTTACCTTTGCATTAAATTTTTTGATTATTATAAATTCAGTTTGCAGCGCCCTTCTGCTATACCAGTATTAATCCAATGATTCAATGCAGCTTGATAGTTATTCCCAAACGCTGATTTCAAGTCTAAATGCAGAGCAAGATAAAAGTTAACACCCCCCTGGATGCTCGTCTTCCTTCCTGTATACCACTATTAAGCCAATGGATCTGTGCTGCTTGGTAGCTTGCCCCAAATGCGGCTCTCAGCTCGGCATATTACTGAAATAAAACCCCGCATCAAGCCCTACGGCTATAATGTTGTTGCTTGGATAGAAAGAACGAATACCATTAATATCATCTTGAGATAAAGTTCTTCTTGACCCTCCACACACTGCCTCCATAACAGAGCCGGGAACATCACTATGACGAAGCCCTAAACTGTGACCTATTTCGTGTATTGCAACTGTCAATAGATCTTTGGGGTTTCCAGCTCCAGAATATTGAACTTTCATATATAATTTTTAATTCCACACACTCAACTAGAACAACTTAGAACCAGTATATAATTATATTTTTTATATATAGACGTATCAGAATTAATGACAAAATAAAACTCTTTTTTATTTATAGATGAAAAAACACCATGAGATAACAGTGCCTTATTCTGACCTTCATAAACATCATATGATACTGCGGCTGATTTACAACTACATGCACCCGTTGTATTTTTAATATCAAACACCACATGTAAAAATAAAACATTATATTTTTGTATCAGTGTCTTTTTGTTTACAACCAGACATTGATTTTAAATATCATTAAGATAGACTTTTATGTATAACAAAACCTGTTTATTTTTTATTATAGAAAAATATAGCTATGTAAACGCACTCACTATTATCTCTGTATAATTCAAAAACTCATTAAATTATTATCCCTATGGTTTAGCTGGACAGGTTGCCACTTTAGGAAACTGTTGCTGCGTATCATGATACATCATTTGTACATAGTTAAGCTTCCATGTATGGTTTTCATATAACATTTCAAAATTAAGAGTCGTGGGCTCACCTTTTTCATCTACACCATTAACCGTTAAGCAAGCCTTATCTTTTAAGTGCATTTGAAAATAGCTAAATTCATTCACCACAACTGAATCAATAGATGAGAAAAAAGGGAAAAAACTATCGAAACTGTCCTGCCCTTTCTGATCAATATACCTATGCTTATTATTCAGAGACATCATATCAACCGCCGTATCGTAATCGTTATTTAATAATACGGTAAAATAACGGTGATATATATCATAAGGAGAAACCGACACATCTTTATCAAGCTCAGCACAGGATAAAAAAAGCATTGTAACAACCATCAGTGATATTAATTTCATTTTAACGCCCCATTATTTTTTGTAATTCCTGCTCATACGCATTATGACGTCCCTTCAACAATCTTGCTGCTTTACAAAGCAGTCCCGAACAAGACAGAATTAATTCCTCAACATTAAACTCCCCGGACACCGATACAGAAGCCATTTTCATAAAACTAACCATGGCTGTATACTTAACTTCACTCCCCTCTCCTTTGGCAAAAGTGATTGATATATTTCTAACTTTTGCACCTAAAGCTTGCAGGGCCGAATCAGCTTTAAATGTCATCATACCCACACTACCAGACAATGTTGCATTTCCCTGAGCATCAACCGTCAGCTTGAAACGTCCTTTTTTCCTGATAATTTTTGTTGTCACACCTTTGTTCTTAGAATAGGCAACTTCTAATAATTTTGCGATAGTAACTTTCACTTCTACTTGATTTTGCATGCATAACATCCTTATTTAACAATAAATAATAACGTTAATCACAGGTTATATAATACATAACCCCCGTTAAGACAACAAACACCCAACCAAATCTACAGGCCATACTACATCTATACATTCTTTGCCACTTCATTTTTTTCCTGGCTTAATCAACTACCTGCCTGATGAACGACAGAATTTATTAATTAAAAACCAATAATAAAATAGAAATGGCCTGCCGAGTAGGCAGACTAATCCATAATGCCATTGCAGGATATGACCTTATCCCTTTTCCATAACCGCTTTTAATAATTTACGCGTAACCTCATCCGTAAAGCCCTGAACCAGTCGCTCATATTTTCGCCCCTCTGGCACTTTTTTTAATATCCCACTTAATATCGAAACAGAAATACCGGTACTGGCTAAATCAACCCAGTCAATATGTCTGAACGTTTCTATTGCCAATAATCGTCCCTGATCAAGGTCTTCACTTACACGGCCCGTATTCACGCCATCCCAGTTAATGTCATCCATATACATCGCCGGGTCGTTACCCTTCTTCTCTACATTATCCCGTGACACACCCTCTTTCTGTCTATTTTCAGACTGATTTTGTAATGTTCCCATCTTTTTTCCTTTTTCCTTGCTTAATTTAACAGGCTACTTTTTATCCCCTGCTGCTTTTTACAGGCCAACAGCCCATATTTTGAACAATCAACACTCATTTACTTCACAATATAAACACATATAAATGGTGCCTATAATGTCACCATTTATAATCATAACTAAAAATAAGTCAATATTTATAAGTTTTATTGCAATTAACAAAACAAAATGTTATAAATATTTTGGTGCCAATATTGGTGCGTTGTTTCGGAACCGGTTAAGCAGGATAATCACGGCTATGACTCAACAAAACCAAAAACACGCCACAGATGAAATTATTCGCAGCACTTTCAGGAGACCAAAACTACTGAACGATTTAGTAGAAGCGAAGGCTAAATCAATAGGGAGCACAGGCCAAAAAGTTATGGTGGACGAACTTTGGAAAAGCGTAGAAGGATTACGCCAAGAGGAATTAAAAGGTAAACCTTCACTGGAGACCCTGCAAAAGCACATGGCAGTAACTTTGTCACGCATTCGAGATTATTCAAAACATGCGGCAACGCTTGAAAAAATGATTGAGGAAGAAGTGGCTACTTTGTTAACTAAGCCAAAAAATACGAAAAAGAGATAAATCGAACTCACCATTCAGCCGACTAAAACATGGATGTGTTTGATATAATATTATATAGGATATATAAATATGTCAGCATTTGGATATAAACCTGCCTGTTCTCGTCACAGGCTTCACTATTTTTATCTGATTATAAAAACCAGACACTTCGTCTACACATCTGAAAATCTAATATTCCAGTAAAAATAAATAACATAAATTAATTTAATTTTTCTTAAATGCAATGCATTATTCGACAGGGAGTGAATTATGAAAAATAAAGAGCGTTATCTTAAGACGCGTTTTCTTAAAGCGGTTAATAACGGTGAACTGGGTGCAATTGATGACAAGGGTATCATTATTACACTGGATGAATTTAAAGACTATTTCAATGATGTTACATCTGATTATGTCTCATCTTTTTTACCGGCGGCAACCCTGGAACCGGGTCAGATTACCATGAGTCATACAAAGTTTATGTTTCGAATACGAAGAGGGGTCTATCGCGTACATGAAGATGCACTACAGACATACGATCAGAATATAAAATACAGCACTCTATTTTTGAAAGACAACACATAAACGAAATTCGCCTATGGCCATTTTAAAAAAAACAGGGTAGTGTAAAAAATTAAACATGTATTTGTAACAAAAATAATAACAAGTATACATATAAAGAATTATACAGGGAAAAGGGATGTCAGTATTAGGATTCAGCCTGCTATTTATGTTAGCCGGTTTTGCTGTTTTAATCTGGGTATTAAAACGTAATAATATTACAGTAGAACATAAAGAACAGAACATTGAGCATGCTGGGAAAGCATGGAATAAAGACAGGACGTTTTAATATGCTTTTTCAGCGATTATTTTTTGTTTTTTTATGGATGCTATGCCTCTGCACTGCTCAGGCGGGTATTATTGAAATGCCCGTCATCGTTGAGGCTCCCACGCTGCATGGCACATCCATCTATGAAAACTATAATATTCCCAGCATCAATAACCGCAACCCAGATCAGGTAGACGGGCCTCGCCTTTGGGTTAAAAAAATAAGCATTCAGGGGGTAGATGATTTCCCCGAGTTAGGTATTCGCACCCTTGAAGTGGAAGCCTATATTGAACGCCTGCGCTTTGGCTTAATGCGTGAAAGTGAAATTGAAGAATACGGTTACAGTAAAAAAGAACTGGCTGAAATTGCCAACCTGCTTAATAAAATTGATACCGAGAGAAACTACGAACATGTGAGTACACCGGATTTACAAAAATTTATCTGGCTGGTGCGTGAACAAAAAGAAAAACGCGGACTGTCTATTGGTGAAATTGAAGGCATTGCAGAAAAAGTAAAAGATTATTACCGCAGCCGCGGCCTGCAACTCGCCGAAGCCTATATTCCTCGACAGGCCATGCGCGGTGGCCTTATTACCATCATCATCAGCCCAAGCAAGTTAGGTGCGGTTGAAATTATTGATAACCAGTTATACAAAAGCGCAGTTATCACCCGTGTATTTGACGACATACTCACCGAACCTGTCACCTTCAAGCGCATTAGTGAGCGCAGCTACTTAATCAATGATTTTCCAGGACTCGCTGTTACGGGAAATTTAGAGCAGGGTTATCAGGTGGGTGATTCAAAACTATCCTTAACCGCCATTTATGAAAAGGCATTTGAAGGTACATTAAGACTCGATAATCACGGTTCTGAATTAACCGGAGAAATCAGGGGCTTTGCCGAATTTTACTGGAACAATCCAGTGGGTATTGCAGACCAGCTTAACCTCTCGCTTTTACAGTCCACCTCACCTGATAATTCCACTTACGGTCAGTTAGGTTATCGCCTGCCCCTGTTTAGCCCACGCTGGCATTTATCACTTTCCACATCAACCAATCAGTTTATATTAGACCAGACACAGGATGCATCCGGTACCGTGAGTCAGTTAGGCATCACCGGTAAAACAGAACAAACCAGTATTGACGTCAGTTACACCTTAAAAAGAAGTCGAGAAGCCTCAATCTGGGTAAGCCTCATTAACGATTCCACGCGCACCCTACTGGACAGTGATGTATTTGGAAATTTAGGGCTGGATGATGATATTAAAAATCTGCGCCTTTCCATGCGCTTTGATTTATTAAACAGCAAAAGCAAATTACTGCATCTGGGTTCGGCCACACTCACCCACGGTGAGTTTCTGGAAGGCGCAGGGGTGCGTGATTCAGACTACAGCAAATTAAATGCAGATTATACGCTCATGACATTCCTGCCCCTTAGCTGGTTTAACACCACCACTCGTTTGTTAATTAAATCCGAATTACAGTTTTCAGATAACGCCCTGCCCTCGGCTGAACAAAATGCACTCGCCTCGCCCACAAAAGTACGCGCCTATCCGGTAAATCAGTTCTCAACGGACACATCGGCATATTTAGGCATTGAGTGGGTTTTTAATACCCCAACATTTTTTAAATCAGACTGGCTCAAAACACATAATATTTCTCAGAAAATTCAGCCCCTGTTTTTTATTGATGTGGCTAAAGGCGTTCAAAATACCACCACAGAAACAGACGATGTAGAAGGCTCACTTATCGATTCCGGTTTTGGGTTCCAATATGGCTTCGGTAAAAATATCAGCGGCAATTTACAGTTTGCATTCCCGCTTAAAGATAAATTTAATACCGACATTACGGTACCCGACGATAGTGTAAAAATTGTATTTGATTTTCAGTATCGACTTTAGACGTTAAGAGAACATACATAAATAAATAAATAAATAAATGGACTGACCGATGAAAATTGATATTTCACAATACAAACACATTGTTATCTTAACCGGCGCGGGGGTTTCAGCCGCATCCGGACTGCACACCTACCGCGGACAAAATGGTCTCTGGGAAAAATATGAAATTGAGGAACAGGGCCATGTTGACCGGCTAACAGATCACCCTGAAAAAATTTGGCAATTATTTGGCCCCTTGCGCAATGAGCTTGAAACAGCCCAACCCAATGCCGCGCATTATGCACTGGCCGAACTGGAAAAAAGCCTGGGCACATCGCAGGCATTCACGCTGATCACACAAAACATAGATGGTCTGCATCAACAGGCAGGCAGTAAGAATGTCATCGAATTACACGGCACCATTCACCAGACTAAATGCGCTAACCCGGATTGTGATTTAAAAACCTACCCCGATAATAATGCCCATCTAAATAAAGCCCCCTCATGTCCTGAATGCTCTCACCCACTGCGCCCGGATATTGTTCTGTTTGGTGAAATAGTACCCGATAATAAAGACTTGCTTGTTAGACTGTCACTTCGCCAATGCGATCTATTTTTAGCCATTGGTACATCGGGCAGTGTATACCCGGCAGCCCATCTGGTTCGCTTTGCAGATTACGCGGGCGCGAGAACCATCTACATCAACCTTGATCCCATGCTCCCGCCTAACGCGGCCTTTGCTGAAGAATATCTGGGCAAGGCAGAAGAAATACTGCCCGATATGTTTGGTATAACGCTATGAAAACCCGATACACAAAGCACAACACAGTTCAAAACAAATACCCTTCACAACATAGCCTTATACGACTGTGTTTGGTAGGATTCATAAACAGGAAAAACAATATAAAACAGGGAAGCAATTATGCCGTTAGCGTGTGAAATCGAAAAGCTTAAACCTACTGAAAGCATTTCTTTAGGCCCAATCAAAGACGCTTGCTGTTTTTTACCGGGATCTGTAATTAGAGGAACCGTATTCTTTGGCGGTGCGGGGTTAGAAGGCTCATACATAAAAGACATGATTATGGCATTTAGAGAAAAAGGAATAAGAAGCGCCCAATATGTAGACTCTAAAAAATGGTCATCCGGCGAAATGACGGATGCAATTTTAGGCGTTAGAGCGTTAAGTGAAGAAATGCCTCGTTTTCCCATGCGACTTAGAAAATTAAAAGGCTTTGGCTGTCAATTCAATCTCATCGGTTACTCTTTTGGCTCTCTTGCTGCAGCTCAATTGGCTGCAGTTTATGCCCGTCGTCACACCGTTGTAGATCATTTAGTGTTAATTGCTTCACCTATAAGCCAACGTTTTTTACAGACACTAAAAAAATTACCCAATATTAAAAAAGTCATCATCATCGACTTAACTGAACATGGTGATCCCTTATACGCAGGAATGCCGTATTACAAAGTCGCCCTATCTGCATTTAAACTAGCCAACCAAATGGAAAAAAATACAGGGCATTTTTATTATGCACCCTCATCAAGTGAAGGCAAAAAACGCCGAAGACAATTAGCTGAACAACTTTATAAACTAGGTGTGAGGTAGTATGAAAAAACGCCTGGTATTTGCTAAAACATTTTACTGTATAAGCGCTATTATTGTATTTTTCAATACACTTTATATCGTTATGACTCAGAATGAATCCATTTTTCAACATCTTAGTATGGGTACATTCGCTTCAATGATATTAATTTTTAGTATTACTTTTTCACTTTTTTTCTTAGGCTTTGCAAACTTTATAAAGCCTCTATTTAAATGGAATATTTTTGTAATTATTTTAATCTTAATTCCTTTAACTCTGTTACTTTTTTTAGATGTTAAGTTCTACGTGGAGTAATTGCCTTATTATGGAAAAATATAACCAAAAATATCTGGGAAAACTTAAAGAAAGGCCATCTAAAATGACAGGTATACCAATATAATATGCAAAATCATAGGAATCCTTCTCAATTCAGGCTAAAACCAACACACTTTATGGCCTTATACCGTAAGATTTGATAGGATTCAAGTCATTTGAATGACAACAATTAAAGTTAAATACAAGTTACATGGAGGATAAATAACGTGTCAAACAAAGATTTTATAAAGAAAAAATTAGAATTAATTGAAAAAGACAAACAGGATGGATTTAAGGACTTTGTTGAACCTTTAAATAATATGGCTGAAAGCCACGATCCGACTAAATCAGTTAAAATTGAGGCTGACGGGAACTGGTTTACACTCAATTTTAAAGCTGTACAAATAAAAGAAAATAGATTAGTTATTTCAGCCAAAAGAGCTAAAGACGGCTTTAGCTCCTCCAGTTTCAACCCCTCTGAAAAAGAGTATATCGTCGAGTTTCAAGGCACGAGAGCCGCTTATATTCGAGGCTACTATAAAGCAAAGCACCCTATCTTGGGATGGCCATATATGTGGTGGGATGTAAGATCATATGCAAACCTTCCAAATAATGCAGCCATTCGTACCTACGTACAAGGTTTTTATGCCCACCAAGAAATTAGAAGCCTCATCTTATCAATGGAAAGTGAATATGGCGTGAGTAATATATTTAATTCATATATCAATGACAATTTATTACGCTTACAACTTGGACTTAAATCAGGGAAGACAATTCAGGACATTGAAAAAGCATGGTCTAAAGGAATGATGGAAAATTTAGGCTATCAGCATGTTGAAGCATTTGACACGGGACACCCAAAAGGAAAATGGAAAGAAGCCAAATCTCATTGGTGTAAGAGAAAACAAGATTTAAGGCCAAATTTATGAATGATGAATCCAACCTGATTTCAATATCAAACACACACCTTGATAATATACCGAAAGAATCTTTTGATAATTATAAGGAATGGGTAATAAAAGATAAACTGGCTCCATCGTCAGCTTTACATAAGTTTATGAACGAAAACCAATGTCCGAACCCAGACTCATCTATAACTATTCGATTAATTGAATATACATATCCTGAAATTGATATTTCCAGAAATAATTTTACTTTTAAAATCCATGATTCTGGCTATCCATATTCAGATCAAGAACTTAACGATAAACAATTTGATGAGTTAATAGAAGAAATGCGAACACTACCACCCGGCCTGTAATTTAATGGTTTTTTATGAATAGAAACGAAACACGTTGATTTAAGTGATACTGATAAAAACAAATTTTAGCAACCTTAAACATATATATGGAAACCATATTAAAATGAAATTATTAAACAATTTACTCATTATTACACTCGCCTCGGCAATAGGTTATGGATGCAGCAGTAGTAGCGGTGGAGGAACCCCTCCTTCAGCTAATGGCATATATTCTGGCACAATTTCTGATGGGCACACCGCAGTCAACGGTATTGAAGAGAAAGGTATTATCTATAATGGCAGGCTATTAGTTGTATCATTGAAAGCTGACGGTATACAACAATTTTTCGATGCCACCTTTACAACAATTGATACTTCATTAACAGGAACAGGAGAAAGATATGACAACATATCCTTACAAAATTCTGTTACTTATAATGGTTCATTTTCAGAGACTGTATCTGCAACCATTAGTTTTGGTGTAACAACAGGCACTACTGGCAACCCGGGTTTAGTTCCCGGCACAATGAATTTAACGGCATCTACAGCACTTTTAGCCAAAGGTTCAGCAGCCAATAAACTACAAGGCACATGGACTGGTTCTTTTGGTTCTGGATTCTTTGGAACAATGGATTTAACCATTGATGCAACTGGTACAATTACTGCTGGTGGTGATCAATCCCCATTAGATTGTGTATTTTCTGGAAGCATTACACCCGAAGATACGAGTATTAATGTATACAATGTAGCAATTAGTAGCGATGGAGGTACAGCTATTAACTGCTCAATGACTGCAGGAACTTATACTGGTTTAGCTTGGACAGAAGGTGATACTGATGGCACATTGATACTTATGTTTGCTGATGGAACAAAAGGTCGCGGTGTTGTTTTAACCAAAAACTAAACACGGATAGTTAATAATGAAAACAACTCACTGCCTAAAAAAAATCACGCAGCATATTCGCTCACACATCAGCACTTATGCGTACTCTGTTTTTTTAGTTCAGTCCGTTGTTTCAACTTCTGCTTTTAGTAACCCTGCTGGGGGAAATGTCGTTGGTGGTTCTGGTTCAATCGGACACAGCGGAGTGGTTACTAACATCCAGCAAAACAGCGCTAATCTGGCTATTCAATGGGATAGCTTTAACGTACAGCAAAACGAAACGGTCAACTTCAACCAACCGGGTCGATCATCCATTGTATTAAATCGGATAATGGACGTTAATCCTTCAAATATTCAAGGTGCGATCAATGCCAACGGGCAGGTTATTATCGCCAACCCAAATGGTGTTTTTTTTGGTCCGACAGCTAATGTTAATGTCGGTGGATTATTCGCCGCCGCACTGGATATTTCCCCTGCTGACTTTATGAATGGGAAACTTGATTTTAGCGCACTGGAAAACACAACCGGTATTGTGGCCAATGAAGGCACGTTAAAAGTAATTGACGGTGGCACACTGGCGCTCATGGGCCAACAAGTGCGTAACTCAGGATTACTGGTGGCTAACTTTGGTATGGTTAATCTTATTGCGGGCAGTAAGATTTCTGTCACCTTTGAAGATTACGATAATGTCAGTATTGGCATTGATAGCGAAACACTGGCGGATATTCTTGAACTGGATTCTGTTGAAATATTTAACGAGGGCTTAATTCAGGCCCACGGTGGTCGAGTGGTATTAACCGCACAACAGGCCAGTGATATAAAATCCAGTATTACCCCCACAGATGAAAGCCTTCATGCCACTCAGTTTGTTGTGCAAGATGGCGTGGTTTATTTAACCGGTAATGATGGACGAATTAGTGATCTGGGGGGTATTGATGTTTCAAACGAATCGGGTGATGCGGGACAGGTAACTTATAACGCTGAAAACATTCAACACAATGGCGCAATAAATGCTGACAGTCAAAACGGTAATGGCGGCAATATTACCTTTGACGCCAATGATACAACACTGCTCACGGGTAACAGCGCCATCTCTGCCCAATCACATCAGAACGGGACAGGCGGTGAAGTAAAAGTGCTAGGAAGCCATGTTGGTTTAACCAATAACGCAAACATTGATGCATCTGGTACCGGCGGGGGTGGTAAGGTCTATATCGGCGGCGGTTATCAAGGTGTTGACCCAACTATAAAAAATGCTGACGCTGTCTATCTGGGTGAAAACACAAGCATTAAAGCCAATGCCACAGAAAGTGGTAATGGTGGGCAAGTTGTCGTCTGGTCTGATAAAGCCAGCCGTGTTTATGGAAGTTTAAGTGCAACAGGTGGATCAGAAAATGGCAATGGCGGACAAATTGAAACATCGAGTCATGGCTATGTTGACTTAAACCCTCAAATAGATGTGCATGCTGAAAATGGGCAACATGGTGAGTGGTTAATCGACCCTTCAAATATATTAATAAATAACACTGACACTAATATTAGCGGCTTACTATCTGGCCCCGTATTCACATCTACTGATAACTCATCTGAACTTAATATCTCCACACTCCAAAACGCCCTAATTGCTGGCGCAAACATAACCATTCAGACCAGTGTAGAAACCATTGAGCTGCCACTACCTACCGGCTGTACACCGGGTGTAAATTGTATAACGGCTGACCCTCAATCTGAAACCTCCCCTTATACCGCAGGTGGGTATTCCGCTGGTGGCAACATCAGTTTAGGTACAGCCACTGTCCCGGTTAATCTTGACTACAACGGTTCTGGTGCAACAGTTGGTTCTGATAGCGCATCCTCATTAACCTTAAGGGCACATCGAGATATTAATATCTATGGCAGTATTTTTGATTCAGATACAGCCAATGGCGTGGAGGATATTCTCAACCTGACGTTAACCGCTGACTGGGGAGGTGATGGCACAGTGGGCATCAGTCCTCAAGGCGCTGGTAATGTAAATATTTTTAATGATATAAATTTACAGGGCGGGGATTTTAATGCAACCGGCGTTAACTTCACGGTTAATAGCAGTGATGGCACTGACTACTATGATATAGATACACGACTCCCCGGTAGTTTTTCAGCTACCTCAAATCCCGGTGGTGACGTAACAATTAATATGACCGGTAATGTAATATTAGGAAATACCTTCACCGATGGCGATTTAGAGATTACAGCGGGTGTCGGTAACAGTATTTCCCTAAGAGACGGCATGACCATTGGTGGCAATCTAACTCTATCAGCCAGCGGTGAAATTACAGATGCCGTTGCGGGTAGCTCCGATATTATAAACATTGCTGGCACATCACAACTAACGGGCGGTAGTATAAACTTAAATACAGCCCTGATTGATTTTCAGAACACCGTTACCATTGCTGGCGGCACGTCCGTTATTTTATCAGACACTAATGATTTAACGGTTAATATTAATAATAGTTCCGTTTCCAGTATTGCTACCAATACCGTTGGCAGTTCGACCATTACAGATATTGATCCTGCTGGCACTCAACTTAATGCCATGACCGTTGGCGGCAATCTGGATATTACTACTCAAGGCAATATAAGTAATGGTGGCATCATCAATGTAAATGGCACATCTACATTTCGTGCACCGGCTGGTAGTAATATCATTTTAAACAATGCAAATTTACTAACAGGCACTGTTAACTTTTTAATTAATGGCGCACCAGGTAACTTAAATAATTTAACATTCAGAAATGACATACCGGCTGGTTTTAATTTACAAAATGACTTAAACGTTGATGGCGATTTAAACCTTCAAGCACAAAATATTACACTCAATAATTTCACATTAGGCAGCACTGCCGCCCTCACCTTAACCGCTGATAACGGTAACATCGTTCAAAACGCAGCCATTAATCATGCCGGTGCCACAATACTCTCCGCATCGGGTAATATTTTTGATCCAGTCGTTACCAATAACCCAGTCAATAATCTAGCCAATGTACAAATTAATAACGCCACTACAGCCAATATTAATAATGGCAGCAATGCAATTGTGCTTAATGGGGTTAACAATACAGGTGATTTAAGCATCATTGCCCAGGGCGGCATAACAGAAACCAGTACCCTCACTGTGACAAATACCGCCACCTTTGATGCGGGTACAAACGCATTGGCATTAGATAACAACACACATAATTTTAATAATGTGCAGGTCACTGCGGCAAGCAATGTACAAATAAATGAAACCGATGACATTAATATTTCTGGCAACATGGCAAGCCTGAATGTGACCTCTGGCATGGGCGGCGGCAGCAGTACCATTACCAATGTAATCGATGCACCTTTAACTGTAACCGGTACGACTAACCTGACACTGCAAAATGGTGGCTCAGTCGAATTAACTAATTTCACTGGCGCACTGCGTAATGACTTACAAGGCATTATTAATATTACGGCGTCGACTGGCACGGTTAACGATACCCGCATTCGCAATACATCCGATATTCAGTTGGGTTCTCTCAACTTAAACAATAATTTAACGTTGGATAGCAGCGGTAATATTTTGCAAACGGGTAATCTGATTGTAAATGGCACCACGGCGTTACAGGCTAATAATATTACGCTGATGCAGAATAATAGTTTTATTGGCGCTGTCACCCTTACCGATAGCAATATCGTCCAACTTAATGACAATGCTGGCGGCATTAATATCATTGCCGCAAACACCAATGCCAGCAACACCATTGATTTAACTTTAACCGCTACGGGAGCTGTTGGTATTGAAGGTGAACTATCTGATTTAAATATTACGGCGATCTCAAACGATGTTCAAAGTACCGCTGCATTGCTGGTAACTGGTAGCACAACACTGAATGTGGGCGGCACGGGTAATGTGGATTTTCAGACTAACCCCGTTGATTTAGAAAATGTAACGATTACGCAGGCCAATAATGTACAAATTAATGACACAGACAACCTGAACATAACGAATGCAAATGTAAATACTACAATGGACATCACTGCATCCGGCCCGGTTTCAGTTAATGGCACAATAAGCAGCTTAAATATTAATACCAATAATGCCATTACCCTCTCGGGTACTCTGGCTAACCTGAATGCAGCAACCACTACCGGCGGTATACAAAATGGCACGGGCGCTTTGAGTGTATCAGGCAATACCCTTTTAGATGCGGCCAGTTCAGATATTACCCTGAACAATACCGGGAATAATTTTAACAGGCTGGAAATTATTAATGCACAGGATGTAAATATTAATGATGTCAATGCAATTATTTTACAGGATATTAATGCCCGCGACTTTGCGCTCACCACCGACGGTAATATCACACAACTCGCCGGAACCCGTGTGACTTCTTCACGCGATGCCAGCCTTGATGCGGGTAGCTCGAACATTACATTGACTGAGAATAATTTATTTAGCGCATTAGGTTTAACCGCCAACCAGGCGATCATCGTAAATGATCAGGCATTAACACTGAACAATTCGACCCTGACCGATTCATTAACGGTCACAACAAATAACGGCAACCTTTCCATTAACCAATTGACAGCAACAAATAATATTAACCTGACAGCAACCGATGCAATAGTCGATGCAAATGGTGACAATGCTCCCAACATCATAACCAACACCGCCATACTCAATGCGGCTAATGGTATCGGCATGGGATCGAGCATTGATACTCAAGTTGTACTGCTTGATGCGAACAACAGCACAAGTGGTGACATTAATATTAAAAATATTGGGGGCGATATAACACTGAATACGATCTTTAATGGCGCAACGGATACAGGTAATTTTAATTTTGAATCAACTGATGATGTGTTTATCAGTCGTATTGTATTACAGCAAAACCTCATTGAAGACTTTTTTAATAATGGCAGCACCGGCACCGTAAACCTGTTTACCTCTGATGGCAGCTTTCTGGGCACGGGTGATGCCGATATTAATAACCCGGATATTACCGCCACCAACTTACGGGCTATTGGTTTCAAGGGAACACTGGGTACGATTCAAAGACCACTGGTACTGGATATTTCGGGTAAGGTTGAGCTTATAATGCGAGCCAGCCTTAACCCCATTTATGTTGATCCAGCACCTGCACCTGATGACATACACGATGAATCTATTTTACAGTTCACCTCGTTCAGTATACTCAGTGCCATTAATGGTTTAACACTCACTGAAGTTGAAAACCTGCTGGATATAGACCCTGCTATTTTCACCGATATTCGTCATTATGTGGTTTCAGAATCACCTGTCTTATTACCCAGAGACCAGCACTTTGAAGACGGTTACACGGATGAAGAGGACGATGAGTTTTTCAAACAGGTAACCGGTGATGAAATACAAACAGATATTTAATTTAACACTCACAATTAAAATTTAATACTTATAAAATGAACAAGTTCCAACTAACCCTTAACGATCTTGAACCGATTACATTCTGGTCTGATAACAGCCAGCTTAAAAGCCGGTTAAATATGGCTTACATCACCTTTAAAAATAAACATAATTTAAACCGCGCTTTTTTATATGTACACCATCCCATCCAGGGATGGTGTCAGGTCTACAATATCAATAATGCTTATAGAGAGATTAGCAACCCATTGGTGCTGGACTATCATGAACTTATTATAGCAATCATTCACACACTGTCACGCGCAAAGCTGATTCCAACAGCGCAACAAAAACGGGAAAAAAGAGAGAAAGACTTACAGGCCGACCGCAATATAGATGCGGAGATAAAGCGCAGCGCTTTTCATATCATTAAAACAGACCATTAAAATTTATAAAAACATACTTACTAAAATAACTATAGATTTAACATACACACCAGTGAGTAACGCTCCATAAGCCTATTCGATTCTTGATTCTTTATAAACACTTTCGGGTCTCATAGACGGTTTAAAGACGATGAACACCTACTCCCATACACTTACTATTTCAGTCTATACTTGACCAAGAAATGAAATAAATAGCTGGCCGTAATAAAAAGCATGTAAAAACAGGTTCACTAAAAACCCACTTGAAATATAGAACTTTATAGGCAACAAACATTAATACATAATTAGTCACGCTAAAAATCGGGCTGACGAAATACAGTGATTTTAATATTAGTACACAAGAATTAAAAAATGTTTTATGTTATATAAATCAATTTTTTTATTGACCAAAAAAATATTTAAAAAACTTAAGGGCGCATTCATGAAAGAATTTGATTTTGAATTATGGTCTCGATTAGCACGTGAAGACCCTGATCTTTTTGAGTCACTTCGAAAACAGTTTATTGAGTACGAAATTAGTAAAGCGAATTCATCTAAACGCTCTAAGTTATCTGGATTACAATTTCAAATTAATATGAAACGAGCACAATCAGGCTCAGACCTGGGTTCCTGTATTAAAATTTCTGAAATGATGATGAATCATTTATATGATAAATTAATACCCAACATTAATACCCTCGTTTACAATGAAAACAAAAGTATAGAAAATACTGTAAAAAGAAAATGTGACGTAATCTCTCTTTTTAAAACCGAACAGGAGTAAAGAAATTTCTTTTCAGACCGCCTGTAAAAAATTGATACATGTTAAAAAAGACACAAATAAAATAGCCTAAATCTGTTTAGCCAGGATAAGTCAGCATGCTTTCCTATCAAAATTCGGCACCTTTTATTGCATCACCTATTTTTAAACAGGGTAAAAAATAGATGTGCTCATCTTCCAGATGCCAATAAATAACATCAACAACATTATGACTTAAAATATGGATATGCCAGCCAGTGCTAAATAGTTCAGTACCATGTAATGTAGTATTGCCGTGCTCATAATCACTTTACTTTTATCAGGGCAATCTGGTTATTATTTGTGATACGGGGTACCCATCCATCGTCCCCACTGTTCCGTAGCCCACCTCCGTTGTCCCCGTCATACAGGCTGCCCCCATCATTCCACCGGGAGCGCAATCAGCATAAGCCAGTTTGTCTATCTGATCTAGCGTCAACGCAGTGGTTGGGTCCAGCGTATTGACGAAAATCATGGCGTAAGCATTGCCAGGGTTAGGGTCCGGGTTGGTGAAAGCAAAACCGAAGTACAGTCCAAACCCTGTACCCGGGGACCACCCATCGCTACCATTTGAGACGAGAAGAGTGTCGGTAACAGGGTTTAAAAAGGTCGTTACTAGCAAGCCACCCAACACCGGATCGTATACGGATGATAATTGATTATCTAATGTTAGCCAGGTCATATTATCGTTCGGGTAGGCAACCGAATCACCGGTCATCGATTCACTGAGTATGCCGTGAAGATTCGATACCGTGCTGTTTGTAGAATTGAAAGTAAATGTGCCAATGAATATCGAGTCTTTCGGCTGGGTGAGCGGTTCAAGAAAAGTTTCTAAAACATTGTAGGTGGTGATGACATCTGCCAACGCAGACTGTGTGCTATCACCAATGGCATTACTCGCGATTACGAAAAAGGCATAACCTGTACAACTGGATGGGCAGGTGACGGTGATGGGTGACACTGTTCCTGTTCCTGCTCCTGCAATACCGGGTGGACTTGACTGGATGGTGTAGCCGGTAATGGGAGCCCCCCCACTGACAGTCGCACCGAAACTTACCATGACGGTGTTTGAGATATCTCCCGCAGTCGCCGTTACCTCGGTTGGCACTCCAGGAACTGTAACCCCGGATGGCACAGTAACCATAATGTTTTGTGTTACTTCTGCCGCTGGGGTGTATTTATTACTACCCGACTGATTAGCGGCAATAATACAATCACCTATCGTAAGATCGATGACAAGACCACTGTTATTATCAACGGAGCAGACACTTGGCGTAGTGCTGCTGTAATCAACCGCAAGGCCAGAGCTAGCCGTGGCTGAGACCGTTGCAGTGCTGAATAAGGTCAGCTCGGGCGCAGCAGCAAAGCTGATAGTCTGGCTGGGATCAAAAAGAACAGGAATATTTTGTGTTACTTGAGGTGCGGGGGCAAACATCGTGTTACCAAACTGGTTGGCAGCAATAATACAGGTATCTGGCGTAAGCGCGGTAATAAGGCCGCTACTGCTATCGACAGAACAAACCTCCGGCGTAGTGCTGCTATAAATAACCTCAAGCTCAGAGCTGGCACGAGCCGTGACAGTAGTTGTGTCAGATAAATTTAATGCAGGCACCGTACCAAAACTAATGGTTTGTGGTCGTGCTTCAATAGCCGGACCATCCATTTCCTCGCAGCCGATTAACAACAAAGATGTCAATGCCATCATAACTACGGCGAAGTGGAGATTATTGCAAAAGTTATCTTTTATTTTCATATACCCTCTAATTAAAACTGCATGTTCAACGAAACATTGATTGAGCGACCCATGCCAGGTACGGATACACCCCATGGGATACCGTTAATTGTCATTGATGGCCCCTGACCGACATAGCTCCCCCCCAGTGGCATCGCGTATAAACGGTCGAAGACATTCTCAATAGCAAAGTCAAGCCGGACATTTTTCCACTTATAGCTGCTGCGTAGATTAAACAGCTCATAGCTATCGGTTGATACTTCATTCCTGACTTGTGATACCCGATCCTTGTCTGCAACCACCTGAACTTCTGCGATGCTGGTCCAGCTTCCCAGACGTTGAACGGCTGCCAACTTCACGTTAAGTGGCATCATATTGTAGAGACTATTGCCCGTGGTCCGATTTTTTCCTCGTATATAATTCACCATCCCTGTTCCGGTAAAACTACCGTAATCATCGGTAGTAGCCAGCAGCTTATCGGCAGACAAGTCAACTCCATAGAGCTGGGCAGATTGATTCACATACTGGAGAAGCACAAAATCTGTTGTGGTATTTACATTGTCATCACTGCACTGGCTAAAATCGCAACGTTTTGCATCAATGTAACCCTGGATATAAGTGTAATAAGCGGATGCATTGAACGACCATGGCTTGTTGTCCGCATTAGACCAGTCACCGCTGATACTGAGGGTGTGGGCGACTTCTGGACTCAGATCAGCATTACCAATATAACCATTGCCATCACCCACGAGATTATTCATCAACGCTGCCATCGCATTGGTTGACCAGGGGTAGCGCTGGTAGAGGTTTGCCGAGCGGGATTTGCGTGCATATCCCCACTCGTAGGCTTGCGAGCTATCCGGGGTATAGCGTGCCAAAGCTGTTAGATCCCAGTTTTGATCCGTATGTTTGCGATTGCTCACGTTAAAAGCAGCTACATCGTTGCCCCACAGACCCACCAGACTGTTGTCATAACCCTGTACGGCTGCTGCGTTAGTTTTAACAGTATTGCTTCGAACGCCAAACTGGCTAAGCCACCTTGAATTCCAGCTTGCTTCCCATTCGACAAAAATATCAAATTTGTCGCGTTGGCCGTAGTCAATGTTCCAGAACGTATTGGGCCCCATCGTACCACCAACTGGTGGCCAGTAGTCGTTCAGGGTATAAAACTGGTATTCGGCTCCGATGCGTAAAATATCTCTATCCGACAGTATGATATTTGCCTGGAGCAGCGCCCCCTGGTTTGTTGATTCTGAATCCATTGGCATGCCAGTTCCGAAGGTGTATCGATCTGGCCCCATATTCATTTTATGGAGGGTCTCCTGATTGTAGATGTTGGTTTCCAGATCACCCCATTCGTATTGCCCCATATAACGCAAGCTGAACACTGTGTTTTCATTGAAGGTCATATCCATGCGCTGGTTAGGGAAACCCTCAAAGCCAACGTTCTGTCGACTTATATCCAGTTGGAGCAGATGGTTTTCGTGTCGCAGCGCTATACCAAGGCTCCGATTTTTTACTCCGTCGTACGCGCTTGACCCCACTTCATCTCCGGGAATCACCGACCCACCCTCTGTGCCTGGCTCAGCATCCTTGAAGTCGCCGCCGGCGTTATAATTGTCGGATTGCGCGCTTGACTCGCTGTACGATATATTCACGTCGTGGCCAACCCAGGTAGCGCCAAGATTGTAACCACGGGCATTACCGTTACTGCGGAAAAAAGTACCGAGTTCGCCCTTTGCGTAGGCACCCTCATCGGCGTGCGCAAATTCGGGTGGTACAGATTTCACCTGTATCGTGCCACCGATGCTGTCGCCGCCAACGCTGACCGGCGTGATGCCGGCAAATACTGTAATGCTACCAACCTTTGTTGGATCAATATAAGAAAGTGGTGAATTCATATGATTCGGGCAAGCAGGCATCAGATTCGCTCCATCCACCTGGATACGAATGCGGTCATCTGACAGACCTCGGATGATCGGAAGGCTGGATATGCCCCCCGCACCAGAGGTGCTCATACCAGGAATGTCTTGCAAAAGGCGTGTGGTGTCGCTGGTCGTTGCTCGCTGCGGTGCCAGATCTTCCTCAGCAAGGCCAGACGAGCCCAGAGACGAGTTGGTGGACTCTATTTCCTGTGTACCCGTGACGACTACCGTGTCAAGCGTCACCTCTTGAGAGCTTGCCGCAAAAGGAACGATAGCAAGTAATGTAACCAGTAATTTCAAAGGGTGCTTCATGATTATATCAGTAGGGACAATCATGATTTTTTTACATTTATCATTTTTAACTAGACTGTTTTACATGCCATTTTAAAAACTAAAAAAACCGGCAAAGAATATCAGCACCTTTGCCGGTTCTAGCTATAAAAATTTTGTTTTTAACTAAGCAGGTTTGCGATGACGAGCAATACCAATAAGACCCACTAAACCAGAACCAAAAAGCCAAACTGCGGCAGGCACTGGAACAGCAGAGATGTTAAGTGATACCGGCGTTCCACCCATAGAACCAGCAAAGCCAACTAACGCTACACTATGTCCTGTCATACATGTGTTACCTGTCATCATAGGTCCCATTAATCCTGTTGGAGCACAATCACCGTAAATCATTTGATCAACGTTACCCAGCATCGTATTTGCATTAAATGCCAGGGTAAAATAAACGTTTTCATTTGATGTGAATCCATCACCACCCAGAAGTGAAGCACCTAGTTTAATTGTGTCACCTGTTGTATAGCCACCACCAAAAAACATGTCCGTGCTGTTTTCCTTGAAAACAGTCGCAACCACATCACCCGTAGCATCATCATATGAGAAAGCAAGTTGATTAGTGAGGTTATAATCTGGTACTGCACCCGTCATCGTGTTTGGATACATGGTTGCATTCATGGTGCCCTGTAGACCAGATAAGGTATTAGTGACAGCGTCCCAGTCAAATGTGCCAGTAAAAGTCGTAGTTCCAATCATTGTTTGTGGCTCATCAAAAATCCCCGTTACATTATAAAGAGCTGCTTGCGCCATTTGAATACTGGCAAGCAGGGAGATTGTTCCAACAGCGACTGCTAATTTTATTAATTTCATTATGTTACCTCATTTATATTATTACATTTAAATTATCAAGTGACATAGCTCAGACTTTATAAAAAACGATGCCAACAAGTGCGTTAATTTTCTATCTTTAAGATTCAATGCGCTACAATACTTGTCTAGTTTTTATGCGTCATGCATCCGACCAATAACTGTGGATGGGCAAGTAGCGATCTATGGATATGCCGGTGCCCAGCATGGCAATTACAAGCAGATATTTTGCATTCAGTAAACATGTACTCTCCCTGACAAATGCTATTGAATTCGCTCTATCGAGGTGGTTATAGTGTTTTGAAAAAAACATAGTGGACGTAAAACGGCGCTGTTTCAATGTTACAAAATGTCGCGCGTCATTTTGTCGCAGACATAAAGAAATTATACCAATTTCTCATTGAGTACTAGACATGTCGTTCGCATATAACAATTATCATTAAGAACCTCATAATTCATTTTCTTTTATTCAACTTAGACTGATAGTAGAACTTCACCTTAACATATGTTGCTTAAGTTTTTCATAAGGTGTTTTCCTCATGTGTGCAGAGCGTGGCCCTAGGAAATTATAGCAATCTTCCCACTGAGCGAGTTTTTTACGCAGATCAACATCTTCGTAGTAATTCAGAACTTGATAAAATTCACGTTTATCGGTTAAGTATGAACGTTCTACCTTGCCATTCAATCGAGGTGTTGCTGGTTTTATGTAAATATGCTCCAGGCCTAAGTCGTCGATATGCCAATGAAACTTAATTTGGAACTCATAGCCGTTATCGGTGCCTTATTCGTTAACTTCACCAGATTCATAAACTAAGTTTTTTACTTGCCACTTTTTCAACATACGGAACCTCAACATCTTTCTGTATTGATAATTTAAGCATATTTTCTATACCAAACGTATTAAATATATTGGAAGAAAGCTGTTCATGCTGATCATTATATTTTTCAATATGCTCACCCATTCCCATTTTATCAATTACAGTTCTAAATTTTCTTTGACCAGCAGGTCTGTTAATCAATATTGAAATAGCATCTGCAACATTTTGTGAATTTTGTTCCTTATTTGAATCTACAGCAGCACCAAAATCGGTAAAAAATTCATTAGCAACTTGATCAAAACCTCCATAACCAAGCTTGCGAGAGAAATCACCGGGCTCCATTAATCCTTCAAAAAAGGCTGTCGGATAAGCTCCAGGCTCAATAATACATGAATCAATGCCATATTTAGATAGCTCAATACGGTAAGTTTCAGCCAAGGCCTCAAGCGCCCATTTTGAAGCACTGTATACCCCCCAAAAAGGTAATACCATGCGTCCAATTAGACTAGAGACATGGATTAATAAACCAGTTTTATTCTCTCGCAAATGAGGAAGTATCGCCCGATTAACTCTTTGTACACCAAAGACATTAACATCAAATAGTTTCTGCCAGTCTTTATCGGTAAAAGTCTCTTGAATACCAAAAGCGCCAACGCCTGCATTATTGACTACTACATCAATGCCACCTGCTATTTCTGTGGCACTCTTTACACCTTGCATGACACTATTATTATCAGTCACATCAATTTCTACAATATGTGCCCCCGCTACTTGTAACTCATTAGCAGAAGACTTATTCCTACCTTCTGGATCTCTTATTGATCCGACAACTGTGTGTCCATCACTCAGCAGTTTTTTTACGGTAAGTTTTCCGAACTCACCATTAGCACCTGTAACAAGTATTTTATTAGACATTAAATATCTCCCTGCACATCTTCTATATTAAAATATCGAATTAAAGGCGGCGAGCTAAATGTTGCGCCCAATATATTCATAACACCTGTTTCGGTTCTCCATTGTAAATAGGTCTCATAATCTTCAACACTTTCCCACTTTTCGTAAAAAAGTACGTGGCTTTTCTTTTGTTCTGTATGAATGGAAATATCAATGAAACCTTTATATTTTCTGGTTTCTGGCAGGTATTGAGATAATAACTTGTGCAACTCCTCTTTTTTCCCCTTCTTTACATCAGCTTCTAAAATAACAATGACGCTCATTTGACTATCCCCAATGCTCGCTTAAAACTATCGGTATCGTAATAATCTTTTTGAGAAATAATTTTACCGCTCTTATTTATAGTTGTGGTGCTAATTCCTTTGATGGAAAATTTTTTGTTTTTAACACTCTTATCACCCCACTTACCATCAAATGTACCACCGTAAGTCCATTCATAAATAATTGTATTTTTGCTAACGAAAGCATCCCCACTTTTAACCCAGTACATATTGGGAACATATCCCATAAATGCATCGGTAATTGCTTTGCTTACTTTTTCTTTTCCCTTTGTTGTCGTATCAGACGATAGATCGTACCAGATAACATCGTTAGCATAAAAAGTGCTGATTTTTGAAATGTTATGCTCACCCCATGCAGCCATATATTCCTTGAGCACTTCTTCAATATTTTGAGCTGACACATTCGCCACACTCATACACCAAAACAATAGAACTAAACCTTGTTTTTTCATCATGTACCTCTCTTGTAGTTAATATTCATAATCAAGCATCATCATGATATTAACTGCCTGAGAAGGCTGCTACTCACAAACTGTCAAAAGTAGTCATTTACGTTCAAAGACTGTTTTTTGTTATTGCTTTGGGTGTTTTTCCATGAATTAATTTGTACGCCTTGATGAAGTTAGAAACATTGCTATACCCTATTTCAATAGCACAATTTGTCACATTGATTCCTTCAGACAATAATTTTTCAGCTTTTTCCATTTTTTTCTTTATGAGCCATTGTTTTGGTGTTTGTCCATGTTTTCTTTTGAAATCCCGATTAAACGTAGACTGGCTTCGACCACTGAGATTGGCAAAGTCTGCGACGGTTAAATTTTTGTCATAATTATCGATCATGATGGATTCGATACTTCTCCTTTTCTTTTGGTTTTCGGATGAATTTAAAGTATCAATAATTTCACTTTTATTATTTAGAT
>JADGFA010000005.1 GCA_016744065.1 Gammaproteobacteria bacterium | reverse complement strand
GAATAAAGGTGTGACAATTAGCCGCATAAAAAAACACGTATAACGAAACAAATAAAACTTTTATTAATCTAGCGCAACAAGAGCTTAAATAAAACGAACTTTATTATGGCAAATGATGTTAGCCACAGAAATCGACTGAAAAATTAAATGACATAGGTTCATTTAAAAAAACAAGTTTGACAAAAACCACAGATCTGTTAACAGCTAACCATCTGATCTTTCTATCAACTCAAGCCATTGCAAAGATATTTGCCGTGTTTTATCAAATCGGGAGGCTTTTAGCAGGTAATCCTTTGCCTTTTTTTTATTATTCAGATCATAAAATGAAACAGCCATTAACATATAGGCATCCGCCAGTTTTCTTATGCCTTTATCCAGTGCCCGTTGTGCATAATCAATGGTATGCTGAAATTCTTCACGGTCATAATAAATCTGCGCAATATACAGGTTGTCTTTTCCATCTTTTGAATAATCTGCACTTTTCTTAAAACTATCCAGTGCTTTTTTATTTTCTCTGGCATCTATATATAATGTTGCCAGCAATGTTAAATTTTTATGGTTTTCCTCTACCCGTTTATGCTGAAAAGCCTCATTAAGAATTAAAGCACCTTTATATGGCAAACCTTTTTCATATAAAGTATATACAAACTGTAGCACTTCATTTTCTTTAATAAGCATATTCTGAGTAAAAGCCAGTTGCATCACTTCAAGAGATTGGTCATATTTTTTTTGCTGTAAATAGATAGACGCAAGTTGAATCCAGTATTTGCTTTCACCAGACCATATTTTTATCATGCCTTCCAGCACCGCAGCGGCATTATCAAGCTGCTTTAATTCATAATATACGGAAAATAATGTTGTATGCACGGCTTTATCTTCTTCAAAATTTTGCATTGCTGTTTTTAAAGGTGATATAGCATTTTTAAATTCTTTAAGCTGGTAATAAGCAACACCTAAAGACAAATAGATTCTGCGCGTTGGTTTTTCAGCTATTTTTAAATATTCTTTTAAATAAGTTATAGCCTGCTTATAGTCACCACTGTGCATAGATAAATCAGCCAGTATCTGCACAACCGATACATTAGATTTTTCAGTTAGCGCATGCTGCTGATAACTTAGTAGTAAATATTTTTTAGCCAGATCATATTGTTCCTGATAAAGGTAGAGCATGGCCTGGGTTTGATAAATATAGGCGCGGTCAGCTAATTTTGAGGGAAGATTATTCAGTATATCGGTAATTTTGCTCTGTGCCTCTGTGTATTTCTGCTGACTTAGAAGGCGCTCAACAATCGTCAACCGTTTAAAGGTAGACATTGATATTGCATCACCTGCTTCACCCGCCCATGCTTCAGGTAATAAGGCGGCATATAAAAAAACGCTGATCAGTAAAATATATTGTATGGTTTTCATCGATCCAGCCTGAAATCAAGCTTAACCATTGCCTGTTGAGCCAGGGCTTTATTATTATCTTTTTTGGGTCGAAATTTCCACTTTAATAATGCACGTTTAGCAGCACTATCAAACATGCCGGGCGGTTCAGATGCCATCACTTCAATATTTTTAACACTGCCAAATTTTGTAATGGTAAATTCCATTTTTACATAACCTTCTTTTTTCATTAATCTGGCACGCTTAGGGTATACCGGATTAATGCGCACCAGAGGTATAACACTGGAATTAACTGCACGCTGACCAAACCCTGAGACCATGGCATCCCCTAGCCCATTAATAGATGACAAGTCCATTGGCATATTAAGATTTAAAGGTTCTATTAATTTTTTTTGTACCGTTTTCTGTTCAGGTTTAGGCACTTTAATTTTGGGTCGGGGTGGTTTTTTCTTTGGCTTTGGTTTTTTTGGTTTAACTCTTTCTTTTTTTTGTAGCTGCTGTTCTTTTTTTAAGCGAACAAAGTCAATAAACTTTAGATTATTATCTGCACTCGTATTTGTATTGCGTACAGCAATAGACATATTAAGCAGCAGTAAAAAAAACACCGAAAATAGCACTGCCCCCATCAGGCTTATGAGTGTACGCGATATCATGAGTCAATAGATGCTGCTATTGAAATGTTTTGTACGCCTGCCATACGAATCTGGTCCATTACTTTTACCAGTATACCGGTTTTGGCTTCCTGATCAGACTGTATAATTACTGAGCTTTGTGGAAAACGTGCCTTAAGTTTTTGTATATTGGCACGCACCGCACGTACATCAATACTACGGTTATCAATCCAGATTTCACCATTTGGTTTAATGGCAATTAAAATATTTCCCATGGCTTTTTTTTCTGCTGTACTGGCACTGGGGCGATTTACATCAATACCGGTTTCTTTTACAAAGGATGTAGTCACAATAAAAAATATTAATAAAATAAATACCACATCCAACATGGGCGTAAGATCTATATCATGATTTTCATCGCCTTTAGCAATACGCTTCATGATGCCTGCAACCCTTCATTAAAACAGTTTATTTTATGCCTGGCGGTGACTTCTATATGGCGCTGAAAAAATAAACCAATAATTGCTACAGCCATGCCGGTCATAGTTGGCAGGGTTGCCATGGAAATACCATTTGCCATTGCCCGTGCATCACCGGTTCCCTGATGGGCAATAACATCAAAGGTTTCAATCATGCCGTATACGGTGCCAAATAGTCCCAACATGGGGGTAATGCGCACCAGAATTTTAATTAAAGGCAGTGTTAATAATATGCGCTGTTTAAAGTCATATTGTAAAGATGAACGAATATGCAGTGCGTCTTTATTGTGAGTATATTGCAGCCATGTTTTTGATAGTTCATTACCGTCCCGGCTGGCACGAAAGTAAATATAAATCAGCCGTTCAAAAACCAGAAACCAGAGCAGTATTGAGGCAATAACAATAATATACAGAACCGTGCCGCCTCTATTAAGAAAATCTATAATAATATAATAAACAGGCAAGTCACTCATGATGCATCTCTTGCGATTAAGCCAATGCTTTGGTGTTCAATAAATTCAAGCATGCGTTTTGATTTTGAGCTGATAAATGTATGTGCAAATAATAGGGGTATTGCTACGCTAAGACCCAGTACGGTTGTTACCAGCGCGGTTGAAATACCTCCGGCCATTAGTTTTGGATCACTGGTACCAAATAAGGTGATTGTCTGAAAGGTGACAATCATACCGGTGACTGTGCCTAATAATCCCAGTAATGGTGAGATCGCAGCCAGTAGTTTAATTAGGCCGGTGTAACGCTCTATTGCCGGTGCTTCTTTTAACATGGCTTCTTCTATGGCTACTTCACGTTCATCCAGTGGTTTATTTTTGTTTTCATGGTAGACCCGTGCAACACGACCCAAAGGGTTATCATTTCCCGGTTTTGAAAGTTGTTGTAATTGAGTTGCCATTTTTGCAGATACCCGGGTCAGGTCTACATAGCGATATAAGGCAATCAGTAAACCTGCAACTCCCAGTGTCAGAATAATATAGCCAATAATACCGCCCTGTTGTATGCGCTCCCATAAATCGGGTTTCATGGTAAGCATATTTAGTAATTGCCCCCGTGTGGGATCAATCATGATTTTAATCATTTCATCATCGGTATTAGCGATATTATCGGCGGTTGATGCATAGCGAAAAGGGGGTTGCCGGGATAGCACTAATAAACTGTTTGTTTCTGTTGCGTGTTGCAAAAATTCACCATCGGATACAGCAACAAATGCTCCAATGCGTACTACATCCTGTTTATGTGTTGTGCCATCTAGGTAAACAATGTCTGCATTAAAGCGTCGTGTTGCGCCTGTTTCACCGATTTCCTGTAGCATTAAAAACCAGAGTTTCTCTAGTTTATGTATATTAGGCAAGGCTTTACTTTGTGCCAGTTCATCCAGAAATAACTGGCGATCAGGAAACTGTACTGAAATAACGGAGTTTTCAAATTCTGCTTTTAATTCACCCGAGACCTGACGTACTGCGCCGAATAATTCCCCAAGATCACCAACTTTTCGCTGCAATGCCTGTTCTTCATCTGCCAGTTTTTGTTCATTGAGGTCTATTTCTGCATTAAGCCGTTGGCTTTCTTGTCGTAGTACCTGTAGCTCTGTTTTTGCCTGTGTCAACAAATGCTGCTGGTTTTCCTGTTGGCTGATAAATGTATTCAGGCGCTTTTTTTCTTTTATTATGTCTTCTCTGGATTGCTGTTTTATATGGTTTAATAAATCATCAAATGTATTACCGGTCGCTTGTGAATAGAACGCCATACCGACTAAAAAAATTATTATTTTCATTGCATGGCCTCTGCTTTTTCTGCTAATACAATTAATAGTTCTGGTGATTGTTGTTTGCCTGCCATTTTAATAGCCACATTAATCGAGTGTTCTACATCACCATCATCTATAAGCTGCCAGAGCTTTTTTTGTTTATTCCAGACAGCACTTGTTTTCTTATCCAGTGTCTGATAAAAAAATGCACTACGGCCAACTTTAAGATAGTTAACTTTTTTATCTTTTAGTTTGGCCTTATAGGTTTCCAGGGTTTTTCCGTATTCAATTTCAATTTGATAGGCTTCCAGAACCTTTCGGTATTTTTCTGCCACACTTAAATCTGCACGTTTCATACCGCTGTATAAACTGGCTATGCGCTGGCTGCGTTCTTTTTCCAAAAAGGGCAGGTCCTGGGCGATAAACTGTTCCAGCATCTGAATCATGCGATCCATTAATGGCATAATCTGCTGGCTGGTCATGGCAATATCTTCAATTTGTTTTTTTATTGATAGCAGTTCATTTTTTTGCGACTTGACTATATCAGCCAATTGACGATTGTAGGTTTTATAAGTTTCTGTTTCCCGTAAGGTTGTTTTATAGTCATCCACCATTGTATTGGTGTTATCGTTCAGTTTATTAATTTTTTGCTGTGTTTGTTTTAGCTGTTTATGCGTCTGGTTAATTATCTGCCGGCTTTGTTGCAAAGAGTCTGCCTGTGCCATTGGTAAAATTAAAAATAACAGTGTCAGTGAGCAAATAAACCGCTTTGCTTTAACACAGGTTAATTGTAAAAAAGTAGTCATAGGTTTAAACCATTATCAGCAAAATATTAATAGATATTCGGGGCATAAAATGCCCCGAACAGATACCATTTAAATCAACGGTTGTAATTAACAACCCATACTGGGCCACCTTCAACATTGATATTAGGGCTATCTGTCAGCGTTGTACCCAGGGCCAGATCATAATAATATAACCCCACTCCCGCAGCAGTTACCCGACCAAAATAAGCGCCACCACCCGTGCCATTAAAAGCAACCGTATCAGCAGACCAGCCCGCTGTTGCACCTACCTGTAATGCTGTTGCTGTCTGATTGCGTAAATCCAGTATATAGGCAAGATAGTTTTTATCATTTGCATAATCCACTGGGTTACTGCTTAAACCTGGAATAAACAGGTTGCTGTAAGCAATGCCATTTTCAGCATAGGAATCACGGTAGGAATAAGCCGCCTCATTACCTGGAACATCAGGAATATTTAAGGCCGGAATACTGAAAAAATATGTTGGGTCAAAGTCTTCTTCACCATTAAGGATACGCAGATAACCAGAAATTTTACCTGGGTGAAAACCATAACCCGCTGTATTTCTTATATATACATCACCATTGGAATCCAGATACAGGCCTTTATTTGGGGTCATATCACCACTGGAGCAGGTACGGTTATCCTGAAGGTGTTTTTCAATTGTATTGCTTGCAATATCAATAATTAATAAACTGGCACCTGCCTGACATTGAAATGTTTGTACGCTATCAACCTGGGCCAGGGCTAAAAATAATTTATCGCCCCGAATCACACCACTGGAAGGCTCAGGGCTGGTATCATCGGTACCCAGTGCATAAGCCGATAAATCTATTCGATTTGTTATTGTCAGGTTTGAAAGATTTAGTTCCAGTAATTCACCACCTGTTACCAGAGTCAGATAGGCTTTTTCATTATCAACAAAAATTAGTGAAGACGGTAATGTATTTTCGCCGGTAATTAATTCAGCTTCTTTAGTAAACTTTATACCATTAAAGGAATACTTAATAATTTTATCACCCGCCAGCGAACCCGTTGTATAAATAAAACCATTATGGGTAAATAAACCGGTTTCGGGCGCAACTTCAACACCTGAAGAATTTTTAATCAGGGTATCATTCCTGGTATCAACGGCTACCAGAAATCCCGTGCTATTATCAATGCGGGTAATCATCATTAGATCAGCATCTTTTAACTCAGCCGATGCACCTGGGCCAGAATCACTACCACAGCCCGATATAAATATTGATGCTATCAGCATCAATGAAAAATATTTAAAATAAATATTCATAGTTAAACCTCTTGTTATTAATTTTTACAAATACAGTAAATATGCTTAATTTAATAGCCTGCAATCAGTTACATTAGCCAAACCAGTTGTAACGTAAATTAAGGTTATAGCTGCGGCCCATAAGTGGATATTTGAAGACATCGGTAATTTCTTCATCTGTCAGATTATGAATTTCAAAACCAATAATAATTTGATCATCATTAAAGGAATATTCCAGACCTGTGGCATGTGATGTTTGTGCCTTGATTTTTTTATCCTGAAACTGGCTTAATTCATAGCCATAATAATATTCATCGACCCAGGCACTTTCCCAGAAAAATTTAAGCATATCGTCACCCCGGAATACAGCCAGTGTTTTATGCTCAATACCAAAATTGGCAAACTGTTTGGGAACATTGGGAACATCCAGACCATATGTCGGGTTGGGTGTGTTAATTGTGCCGGTGACAAATCGTTGCCTGTCTTTTAGTTCCTGGTGGGTATAGTTAACATACATATACCAGGCATCACTCAAGTCAGCTTTAACTTCAAATTCAAAACCACGCACGCTGACTTCACTTAAATTAGAATATTGTGACTTTCGGTTTTGCGAAACCAGTTTAATCATATTAATAAGATCACGGGAAAAATAGGTTGCTTCTGCTTTAACCCAGGGCATACCGGCAAAGTCAAAGCGATCAAATAATACACCCAAATTAAAATTATCAGCTTCTTCTGGTTTTAATTCAGGCGCTGAAATAATAGTAGAACCATTACCAAATATTTCTTCTGAATCAGGTAAACGATAAGCATGTTCATAAGATGCTTTAAAGAAAAGCCCTTTTAACGGAGAGTAACGTATGGATTCATAAAAACCAGTTTCTGAACTTTTAGTATGGGTTTGTTCAGGAGTACCTAAGCTACCTTCGTCGGGTGTTACTGTGTAGTCATAGTCATATTGTTTTACCCCCATATCATTAACAATTTTGTCATTGATAAAAGATGATTCATAACTCAGGGAACTGACTGCATTAATACGCTCAGATGGGAAGCTTCCAATATCATAACCCAGCGCATCACTGGCCAAAGGGTCATTTGGTTTATAACGGGATGCCTGGCTATTAAGATGAAAATTAAATGCATGATTGCGATTAATGGAGTAATGTAAATTTAAATCATGACGCATTTCATTTTGGCTATCAGCAGAGTCATGGGGAACACCCGTAATTTCACCTCTCAACCCTGGGCAGCTCCGTGTACTACCATAAAAATTATAACAGGTAGTGGCTTTATCAATATAATAGTTAGTCATTTCAGGCCGGACAAATATATATTTGAATTCAAGTTGGTCTGAAAAAAACTGTTTTTTCTCAAACGCTATAACAAAAATATTGGCTTCACTTTTGTTCTTTGCTTCACGAATATTATATTGAATTCCCTGAATTTCTTTTTCTGAACTAAAACTGATCAGTTCCATATCAATGCTATCAAACCACCTGTCATCAACAGAGACTGAAATACCACCTAATACAGATGTGTATTCATCATGATCCCGTTTAATTTTTAAGCCATCCAGATAGGGAGAGTTCATGATGTAATCATTTGCCGCATGGTTATAAAAACCACCAATACCCAGTTCAATTTTTTGTTTATCAAAACGCTTTTTTAATATCACTGAACCACGCTGAGTATCATAAGACCCCAGTGATAAATTCAAATCAACCAGGTTCTCTTCAAAATCACGGACAACAACATTAACCGCTCCGCCTAATGCATCACCGCCAAATTTAGCAGGCACTACACCTTTATAGACTTCTATACGCTCCACTAGCTGAATTGGAATATCATTAATACCCAGGCTGCCATCCGGTGCATTCAGTGGGTTGCCATCAATAAAGACTTTAACCCGACGGCCTTCAAGCCCATTAATTGCAATGGTTGAACGGCTCCCCAGCCCTCCTTCCTGTGCAATTTTGACTCCGGCAACACGCTTTAAGACCTCATTTAAACTGATATTACGACCATGAAATCGTTCGGCATCAATAATTGACACCGGCATGGGAGAATGCAAAAGCTCTATTGACTCACTTTCATCTTCAATTGTGATGGCCCCAAGATCTTCTTTATCTTCTTTTTCAGTCTGCTCTGCCAATGCCCCTGTAGACACGACAAATAAAGAGACCACCAAAAACATAAAATAACTATTAAAAACAAACATTTATAACCCTTTTTTTATTTATTTATGTCCTCCCCGAAGAAAGCCAATACGAATCATTTGTATTTAAGAAAAGGATTATATTAGGATTATTTTTTGTAAGGTAACGGAAAAGGAAGAATAAATGCTGCAATCCGAAGTTGTAAATCCTGTCAATGAAGGTTAATGAAGCGATACATGCCATTGCTAAATAACCTGTTACTTATTACTTAAACCGGCCTATAACAACAAAAAATAAGCTTATACGCTAAAAGGTAAATGATAATTATTTTCATTTGTAGTAAGGTAATGGGTTTAACATAAATAAACTGGACAACTAAAGAATGGGGACAAGAAACAAAGCGGAAGGGGAACAATGACATATCAGGTTACAATTAATGAGCTTTCAGAAATATTTTACGAAACCTATTTTGCACACACAAATTCTTCAGATATACCGCATGACCATTTACTATTGCCTCCGGCATTGGGCCAGGGTGGTTATAATATTATAAAAATAAGCAATACTCTGGTCGGCGAGCTAAAGTTTTTATCTAACAGAGATATAGAGTTAACTGAACATCCATTTGAGGATACTTATTTTATTACTTTTTGTATGCATGGCTCAATAACATTCGATATGTTCGGCAGTAACAGTAAACACTTTGCATTTGAGTCTGGCAATACCTATTTGGGTTATGCACAAAAATTTGATAGTTACAAAACCTTTTTTAAAGATCGTTTAAATATACATGCTCTGACCATATTTCTGACTCAGGAGCAGTTAATTAATTATGCCATTAATTTTGATAACCCATTACTGGTCAACGCTATATGCAATGCACAACAATCACAACTCTTCAGTCAAATTAAAATATCACAACGTCAAATGCATATTGCATCACAGTTTTTTGATAGCCCCTATCATGGGGACATGCAGTATTTACATATGGAATACACTTCCAGCGAATTAATGTTTTCATCCTTAACTGAGTTATGTTCAAAAAAACCTTTTATTATCAATCTGACAGAACGGGATAAAGAACAACTATTTGAAGCCAGGCGCATATTGACATCAAATTTAAGTAATCCACCAACCATTAGTGAACTTGCCAGAAAAGTTGCCCTGAATGAAGATAAATTAAAAAAGGGTTTCAGGTACTTATTTAATAATACTGTATTTAAAACACTCACTGCCTATCGCATGCGCCAGGCAATGCAGCAGCTTAAGCGCAATGATATGAGTATTTCTGAAATTGCTCATAATGCCGGTTATGAAAATGTTAGCAGTTTTATAAAAGTTTTTCGGCAGCAGTATGGCAATACCCCTGGTAATATGAGAAAAGAAAAAAAATATTATATTTAAACTGTTACGTTTATAAATTTTCCCCTTATATTGCTTCAACTTTAAATGAAAAAATCACTCCACATGCTTTCTCATGGGTTATTTTTTTGGGGTGAGGGCTACTCTTATTGTGTTTTTTACTCAGATAATTAATGGTAGCGACACAGGTGCATGGCCTATAGGGTCTTCTGATATAACCACCCTGCTTATTGTATTTTTATATTTTTTAAAAGCAGGCATCACAAAATCTGACTGTTTTTTTAATCGCCGCTTTATTTTCCTTGCCTTTCTGGTTCTTTACATTTTCCCCTCTATAGGCAGTTATTACCCGACAATAACAGTACTGGAAAGCATATTCGTTACAACTGTTTATTTCCCGCTGCCATTTTATAGCATGCTGTATTATTTTTTATGATCGTTCGAAATAGATACGCTTATGAAAAATAAGCATTTTAAACTGATATTATTTAATGCCAATTACGAGTCTGTCATTTTCCGTGAGTACTTCCATGACATATTACATTATAATTTTTTAGTGATTTTATGTGGAAGCACTGACATCAAACATTATTAATAAGTGATTACTCAATACTCTGTATACAAATTAACACATTACCTTAACATACTAATAATGAGTACTACGCAGCCTGCTGATTATGCATCATGACTAATAACTGTGCTTCTGTAAGACTGATATTACATAACTCCGAAATACTCTCGGCTGGTGTTGCTTTTTGAGCTAATTCAATTGCGTAGGCATAGGGCGAGTTACTATTAACCTCACTTGAAACTTCATCTATTTTTGAAGCCATGTCTTGCATCTGCTTTTCAAGCTTTACAAAACGCTCACCCAGGCCAAAAGAGCCTGCATTTAATGCCGTAAGCTCACGCGTAACCTGACTGGTCTGAATTGTTGATTGAATGTATTGCTGAAAAGATGACAACTGTTTTTTTGTATAAACAAACAGTGCCAATGACATTAAAAACATTAAACTTGATAACAGAATAATAAGTGCATTCATTTCTACTCTCCGCTGCTCATATGGGCACGATGCCTGATGGAGAGTAAACCCTGATTTAAAAGCCAGACATATCCGACCATTCATCATCAGTAAGAAGCTTGTTTAAATCAACAAGAATTAACAGCTCTTCATTTCGGCTTACAACCCCTTCAATATATCGGGCTGTTTCGTCATTACCTACATTCGGTGCGGTTTCAATTTCATTTGCATAGATGTCAACGACTTCGGAAACACCATCAACAACAATACCCACCGTCTGGTTTTCTGCTTCGATAATAACAATACGTGTGGAATCATCCATTTCTTTAGACTGCAATCCAAATCGCATACGTGTGTCTATAACTGTAACCACATTTCCACGTAAGTTGATAATTCCAATTACATAACTCGGAGCGCCAGGTACGGGTGCAATATCAGTTACCCTGAGAACTTCCTGCACCAACATCACATTGATGCCATAAATCTCATAATCCAGCCGGAATGTCACACATTGTCTGTGGTCAACATTCTCGTTATTATCACTCATATCAAGTGCTCCACTTAATTTATTTACTGCAGTTTATATGCCAGCTTTATTCGCTCAGAGATACTTAATTCCTGTGGTATTTAATTTAATACCCGGAAAAGTATTTTATCCTAATTTTATTCTAGACCAGATCGTCATAAACGCCAGCAAGTAAAGGACTTTTAAGCCATTGATTTGCATTAAATTCATACTCTTATTCTGGATTTTTACTCTATAGAATATATCGTTAAAGTTAAGCCTTCGGCTAACAGGCTCATGTACTGCACTTTAATTCGATTTTGTTAACATTTTCGCAAAAACTTCTGTATCCATAATTGCACATAGATGTTCCAGTGACGTTCCTGACAACCATGCTCTGCTGTTTTTGCTTTTACGCCATTTTACTTCTTCTTTATCCAGCCAGATCACATCTCCAATACTGGTGCAGGCCAGTCCCCACTTATAATCGTCCACCAGTAAAATGTGGCCTAAACGATCTTCTGACTCATTTTCAAGAATTTTGTGACGGTTTTCTGGCATAACCAGCAATGCCGTATCAATAATTTTGACCTGATTTTGCAAATGTTGTACCAGTCCCAGATACCAGTCGGTCTGATTAGGTGTTTCTGTAATATTTTTATCCCATGGAATCACACTGTTTAGTTTAACTAAAGGCACGGCCATATTTAAACCTGAAACATTAAACAACAGGCACTGAAAACGTGTTTCAGCCCATTCGGGTACGCCTGTTTCGGATACCTGCTCTATCGGTTTCTCTATCTCAGTCTGTAACTCGATTTCAGTTTCAGTTTTTATTTCAGGCTGTACTTCCGTCTTAACTTCAAGTGTAGTCTCTACTACCGTTTGTGTTAGTCCATCTGGGACTTCAGCAACCAGTTGATCCAGACCAACAACAATTGGGCTAGCTTCGGGCTCTTCATGGGGACGCCTGGCTTCAACTTTAGCAACGGGTGCCAGATCAACCTCTGAAAGCTCTACTTCTGTTGATACCTCTGAATCATCAGGCACTTCCAGTAATAAGGACTGAAGATATTCATGAATCGCCTGATCCTGCTGTGTATTTTTTTTACTGAGATCACTCATACATTAATGTTTCCTGCTACCGGTATACTGGACTCTTCATCCAGCTCAAACAGATAATCCAGCAGGTGTGAATAAGCTCTGCCACCTTTACTACTAATACGTTCAATAGTAAGCGGTATACCTTTCTGGCTGGCTTCACGAAACTGAGTATCAACCGGAATAACACCATCCCAGATCGTTTCCTTATACTGTTTTTTTAAGGTGCCTAATGTTTCTATTGAGGCATTTAAACGTTGATCATAAAAGGTCGGCACAATGCTGTAACACACTTCCTGTTTTCGTGCTTTCTGGATCATAGATAAAGTGTGCACCATGCGTTCCAGGCCCTTTAATGCAAGAAATTCTGTTTGTACGGGAATAAGTAAACGCTCACATGCAGCCAGGGCATTAACCATTAGCAAACCTAACATGGGTGGACAGTCAATAATGGCCAGGTCATAACGTTCTGTCACCTGTAGCAATGATTTTTTAATCACCAGACCCATGCCGTCTTTGGCACCTAACTGACGATCTAATGTAGCCAGGGCAGATGAGGCAGGAATAAAATCCAGTCCCTTAAAACGTGTTTTATGAATGGTTATTCCGGTATTTAATGTTTTCTTTAATGACTGTTGAAATAAATCATATGCGCTATCCTGAATGGCATCCGGGTCAAGGCCAAAATAACTGGTCAATGAACCATGGGGATCAAGATCAATTAATAAAACCTTATGCCCACGTTTTTGCATAACGCCAGCCAGGTTGACTGCTGACGTCGTTTTACCTACACCGCCTTTTTGATTCGCCGTTGCCCAGATTTTCATATCAGGGCGCTCCAAAGATTGAACGTACAGGCTCAGGGGCCTGCAAAATAGTAACCGGTGCTACAGGTGCTGATTCAGATGAGGTAGCCGAATTCACCTCACTATCTGCAAATGGGCTCGAACCAGCAAACATATCTTCACCCGTCATAACACGAATCACCACACGACGATTTCTTTGCCTGTTAATAACTGAATCATTTGCCACTATCGGCCTGAACTCTCCATAACCAATAGCCCCCATACGCGCCGGGTTAATACCATTTTGTGCCAGTAACCTCACCACACTTGCAGAGCGTGCTGTCGATAATTCCCAGTTGCTTGGGTAGCGCCCTGTACTAATCGGCACATCATCAGTGTAACCCGAAACATATAATGGATTTTTTGTCTCTCCAACTACCGCGGTAAGCTCAGATAATATATTTGCTGCAGTAGCAGATAATACGGCATCACCAGAATTAAATAATAAACTGGATTTAATTTCTATCTCTAACCATTTCTCATTTCCTTTAACCGCAATCATGCCTTTTTTTATCCACTTCTGCAGGCGTTTATCTAATGCTGCTGCTGTTTCCTGCATAGACACCCAACCGGTTTGCCCCATTAAACCCACGGCAATAGGTGCACGTTGAACAGAAATACCTAATTGTGAACCCACAGGAAAGGGAGAGTTTGACTGTGCGCTAAACGCCGTCATGACTGAATCAGATAACACTCTGTATTTACCCATATTTACATTTGAAATTGAATACATCACAACAAAGAAGGCAAATAGTAAGGTTATAAAATCAGCATAGGATACCAGCCAACGATCGGCTGAATCAGAAGATTCTGTCTCTACTATGCCTCTACGTCTCATCAACTTTACTCTGGTTTTATTCCACTCGTTAATAGCATAATCATGTTCTACCTATATAACTCTGCAATTTAGCCTGTAGACTCCTGGGATTCTCTCCTTCCGCAATACTGACAATACCTTCTAGCGTCATTTCAAACTGTACCGACTGGTGCCTGATCTGGTTTTTTAATTTACCCGCCATTGGAAGTAAAATTAAGTTTGCAAAACCAACACCATAAATAGTGGCTACAAATGCAGTCGCTATTCCACTACCCAGTTTCTCGGGATCCGCCAGATTATTCATAACATGAATTAAACCCAGCACCGCGCCTAAAATACCAATAGTTGGACTATACCCTCCCATTGATTCAAATACTTTGGCCGCCAGCATATCATCGTGTTCAATGGTATTTATTTCTGTTTCCATCACATCTCGAATCGTTTCGGGCTCATTTCCATCAACTAACATCTGTAAGCCTTTACGAGAAAAAAAATCAGTTTCACTTTCTGATGCATTTTCTAATGCTAACAATCCTTCTCTACGAGATAACTGACTCCAGTTAACTATTTTATCAATGGTTTCATGTAAATCGACTTTAGGCGTGACAAAAACCCAACGCATAATGACCATAGAACGCCAAAAAGTTGGAAGCGTAGTCTGTAGCAGGACAGCACCAATCGTGCCGCCTATTACGATAATAAATGCAGTTAACTGAAATAAATGCTCAAGATGACCGCCTTCTAGCACGCTGCCACTTAAAATAGCAACAAAAGCGATGACGAGACCAATAATACTTAAGATGTCCATATTAAGTACTGGAAGCAAGTTTCTTGCCGATTTCTTTCATCGGCAGAATTTGTTCCGCAATTTCTGCCACAGCCGCCGGCATACCATAAATAACACTGCTGGCTTCATCCTGAGCCCAGATAGTTGCACCCCGGGCTTGCAGGGCTTTACAGCTCACACTTCCATCAGCCCCCATACCGGTAAGAATAATCCCTAACATACGATCACCCACAGCACTGCCAACAGTTGCAAAGGTAACATCAACGCAGGGTTTGTAGTTTTGCATCGGATCGGTTTCTTCTTCAATTCTCACCAGCATGCGTCCGGCGCGCTTTTCCAGCTTCATTTGTTTGCCCCCAGGGGCTAGCAGGGCAACACCTGGTTTAAGCAGGTCACCATTTTTCGCCTCATAAACTTCAATTTCACATTGTTGGTTAAGGCGTGCTGCAAAAGCCTCAGTAAACGTTGCGGGCATGTGTTGAACGAGCAAAAGAGGTAAGGGGAAACCGGCTGGTAACTGGGATAACACTTCTTGCAGGGCAACCGGCCCACCTGTTGAGGTACCAATTGCCACCAGATCATAGTCCGATGGTTTAAATGCTTTATTACCCACACGCCGTGGTGGTGGAGCTTTCGGGGCAAGTGGCTGCCTCTGTGGATGAGTTGGAGCAACTGTAGATTGTGAAGATACAGGCGCTGTACCCGTAGGTTTTAGTTTAGAAGGCGATACCAGCGACTTAACACGCGAGCATAATATATTTCGAGCTTCTGCTTTATCACTTGAGATATCATCAAAGCGCTTAGGTAAAAAATCCGTCGCCCCTGCTTCCAGTGCATCTAAGGTTGCCTTGGCACCGTCATAGGTTAACGATGAAAACATGATAATAGGTACAGCCCGTTGTTTCATAATTTCACGGGTTGCATCGATACCGTTCATTACTGGCATCTCTATGTCCATAGTAATAACATCAGGCCGACAAGTTCTGGCTTTATCTATTGCATCTTTACCATCTACAGCAGTTTCAACAACTTCGATCTGTGGATCAGAATTTAAAATTTCTGTTAATCGACGACGAAAAAAGCCGGAATCATCAACGATCAGCACACGTATTGCCATTTAAGTTTCCTGAAAATATTGTAACTATGTTGTTACAGAAAAAATCACATCCACCTGAATATATTAAAACACTACAATAGATAAATGTGTAAAAAAACTGTGATACAGAAGCAACAAAGCTGGAATAAACTTAATACGAGTATACCCTGCCTGCATGGCCGTAGTTTGAATCATCACACCTGAGAAACTCCATGTCTCTGCACCTCGGTATCTAAATAATGATAGTTTTAACTCATTTGATGAATGATGTTTATGAAATATTTATAAAAAGTCTAAATCCGTCCCTCTATCACTTAAGATAATATATTTAATAATTTGCCCGTGCTTTCAATAAACTCGGAACATCAATAATCAATGCAATACCACCATCACCGGTAATAGTTGAACCTGCAAATTCTGCCAGGTTCTGTAACATTTTACCTAATGGTTTTATCACAACTTCTTCCTGACCAATAACTGAATCAGTTACCAGGCCCACCAGACGATTACCTACTGACACAATAATCACCTGCCCTTTACCATCCCCCGAAACACACTCTTCGCCAGGCTTAAGTAACCACTCAGATAAATAAAATACCGGCACGGCTTTTTCACGCACCATGACCATCAACTGTCCATCAACCACATTTGTTTTGCGTGTTTCCAGCTCAAATATTTCATTTACATTGGCCAGTGATAAAGCAAATGTATGCTCACCCATGGCAATCATAAGTGTCGGCAAAATAGCTAATGTCAAAGGCACTTTAATACTTAATGTCGTACCTTTACCCAATACAGAATCAATGTCTAACGTACCGTTTAACTGGGATATACGTGTTTTAACCACGTCCATACCCACGCCCCGGCCTGAAATATCTGATATTTCTTCTTTGGTTGAAAAACCTGCCATAAAGATTAAATTAAAACATTCTTTATCGTCCATGCGAGCCGCGGCCTCTTCATCCATCAGACCTTTTTCTACTACTTTGCCCCTGAGTACTTCCGGGTCCATACCAGCACCATCATCTTCAATTGCCAGTAGAATATGATCGCCTTCCTGAGTCGCACTTAATATAACAGTACCGACCCGTGGCTTGCCTTTCTTCTCACGATCACCGGGTAACTCAACACCATGATCTACCGCATTTCGCACCAGATGAACCAGTGGATCAGCCAGCGCTTCAACCAGGTTTTTATCCAGGTCTGTATCTTCACCTATCATCTCAAGCTTTATTTCTTTATTAATAGAACGAGACAGGTCTCGAACCACCCGTGGGAAACGACCAAATACTTTTTTAATTGGCTGCATCCGTGTTTTCATAACCGATGTCTGTAAATCGGCTGTCACCATATCCAGATTAGTTATCGCATGGGTCAATTTACCCTCTGACATGGTTGCACGTAATGTTTGCAGACGGTTACGCACCAGTACCAGCTCACCCACCAGGTTCATCATCTCATCAAGGCGTTCAGTATCGACACGAACCGAAGCTTCTACTGCAGGTTTTGCCGGCGCTTTTGGTGCTTTAGCTGGGGATTTTGCTTTGGCTGGCTCTTTTTTATTAGGTGCAGGCTCTACTTTTTCAGCGGCTGCTTTTGTTGTGGATGCACCGGCAGTTGGACCTTTACCTTTACCGTGCATCTGATCAAGAATGTCATCAAACTCATTATCCGTAATGATTTCATTACCTGCTGCATCTTTTCCTGCTTTTTCTTTTTCTCCTTTACCGTCTGATGTAGTTACATCGGAATCAGCTGTCGGGCCTTTGCCTTTACCATGCATCTGATCCAGAATCGAATCAAACTCATCATCGGTCATTAACTCGTCATTAACGGTTTTCTCTGGTTCTTTAGAATCTTCTGGAGCATCTTCTGGTTTTCCACCACCGTGTTTACCTTTACCATGAAGGTCATCTAATAAAGATTCAAACTCATCATCAGTAATATCATTACTATCTGAACTAACAGCCGGCGCTACATCTGATTTTTTCTTTTCATCCATTGCATCCAGCAAAGCATCAAATTCATCATCTGTAATATCCTGTTCTGCTTCATTCTGAGCAGGTGCAGGCTCTTCAGCCTTAACTTCTTCAACAGGTGGTGCAGATACAGCCGCCGCTCCATCATCAGGTTCACTATCACCGGGAACAGAATATACTTTTAAGTCTGCAAGCAACTCTGCTGATGCAGGCGTTGGATCTGTACCTTCCTGTATTTCAGCAAACATAATGGTTACAGCATCCAGTGCCTGTAATACACAATCCATTAAGCCAGGGCTAACTTTGCGCTCGCCATTACGCAATACATTAAAAACATCTTCACACACATGACAACAATCGACCATTGGATCCAGTGCTAAAAAGCCCGCACCACCTTTTACCGTATGAAACCCTCGAAATACAGCATTAAGTAAATCAGCATCCTCTGGAGCCCCCTCCAGATCGACTAGTTGTTCACTTAATAACTCAAGAATCTCACCAGCTTCAACCAGAAAGTCCTGAAGTATTTCATCATCTAGATCAATTGCCATTTATAGCCTTTGCTAATGTTTGTCATTCTTACCATTAATAATGTAGAGTAATTTTCAGATATCTCCTGTAAGGTTGCAGATCAAGGTGATAAATGTAAAGTTGATAAATCTAAATAAACATTTTTCAACACCAATAAGAACCTTACAGGAGTGAGCTAAATCATTACCGGACTAGAAACCCAGGCTTGCTAGCAGGTCATCAACGTCATCCTGACCTTTCATTACATCATCTGATGTTTCTTTTCCTGGAACCTGAGGACCAGCAAGTACCGTTTCTTCTTCATCTTTTTTCACCGGCTCTTCCTTCGCCTGAGTCTCTCCCTGTATTTTTACTAATTCAACCAGATTAGTTTCAATTTCATCTACCAGATTAATAACCTGACGAATAATCTGTCCGGTTAAATCCTGGAAATCCTGGGCCATTAAAATTTCAGTAAAACCAGATAGTAACTTGGACATCATCAGCTCAGACTCATCAAAAAAAGCTTCTACATCATGTCCCATAGAACGAAGCTCATCGGCTGATAATTCACGCTTACGAAACTTTTGCCACTGCGCTTTTAGCACACTGGCTTCAGCGCCCAGTTTTTCTGCAACCGGACTGCCTTCTTCAATAACAGCCATTGCCGTATTGGCCGCCTTTTCTGTCATAGTAATGACATATTCAAGTCGATCTTTAGCATCAGGAATATCAGTTTCTGCAAGATTTGAAATACGCGAATCCATGCGAAACTTCATAATAGAGTCATGTATCTCCCGGGTCATTTTGCCCAGTTCCTGAAACAACTGATTATCTTTAAAACTGTTTATCTCATCAATATAAGATTCCAGTTGATCGTCACTGGTTTCAGGTGACTCAAGACTGGCTACCAGCTCCTGGGCTTTTTCCAGTAAAAGATCTCGATTAATAGGCACTGCTTCCATAAAATTCCTACCCCTACGCGTTTTCTATACGTTCGAATATTTTATCTATTTTTTCCTTAAGCGTTTGCGCAGTAAACGGTTTTACAATATAGCCATTTACACCCTCCTGCGCAGCCATCACAATCTGCTCCTTTTTCGCTTCTGCTGTCACCATCAATACCGGTAGTGTTTTTAATTTATCATCAGCACGCACAGCACGTAACAGGTCAATACCTGTCATGCCTGGCATATTCCAGTCAGTCACCAGGAAATCAAAATTACCTGCCTGAAGCTTGGGAAGTCCAGTATTGCCATCATCTGCTTCTTCAGTATTATTAAAGCCCAGATCTCTCAGCAAATTTTTAATTATTCGCCGCATTGTGGAAAAATCGTCCACAATAAGGATTTTCATGTTTTTATCCAAGGCGGATACCCTCAGTCTCTATAGTTAATATGTTTATATGGATTCTGGCAGACATTTGAGTTTTTTCCAGTCTGAATCGTAAAAAACTCACTGCAACCAAAGACTTAATTTAATAATTAGTGCATTCCTTTAAAACACGTTAAATAAGTTAAGCTGTACTGTCACTTACTGTCACGCTATCCAGTCGCTCATTTTACTGCGAATATTTTTAAGCGCCTGACTATGGATCTGGCATACCCTTGACTCAGATATCTCCAGCACCAGTCCTATTTCTTTTAAATTTAATTCTTCGTTATAATATAACGACATAACCATTTGCTCACGTTCAGAAAGCGTTCTAATCTTTTCAGCCAGACTTGCCTTAAAATGGCTGTTCTGTAATAGCTCCAATGGCTCACTTTGCGATGATTTAAGCCGGCTTTGCTGCCCTGGATCATCTTCAGCCTGATCCAGACTAAATATTTGTGCATTCGCACTATCACGGCGGATCATATGATAATCATCTAATGTAATATCCAGCCTGTCTGCCACTTCCTGATCTTTTGCATCACGACCGGTTGCATTTTCAATATCGCGAATGGCCTCTCGCACCTGACGCATTTTCCTGTATAACGAACGAGGTGACCAGTCTGCATGACGCACATCATCTAACATGGCCCCACGCACACGAATACCAGCATAGGTTTCAAAACTGGCTCCCTGGGAAGGATCATAATTTTTTGCCGCTTCAATCAGGCCAATCATACCGGACTGTATTAAATCATCTATCTGAACATTAGAGGGCAATCGGGTAACCAGATGATAGGCAATACGTTTTACCAGGCTAATATGTTCAATAATCCGCTGATCACGCTGATCTTTTTCAACTTCTGTATACATGCTATTTGGCGCATTCATGAACAAAGTATAGTCAACTCCTGCTAACCGGCTGCACTAAATTTAATCAGTCTTTCTACAAAGAATTCCAGATGGCCAGAAGCACTTTCAGGTACTGGCCAGGTTATTGCCGTTTTGGCCAGTTTTCTAAACGCGAGAGAAGAAGGACTCTGGGGATAGGACTGCATAACCGCTTTTTGCTTTTTAACCGCTTTAACCAGATATTCATCATAAGGGACTGCACCCATGAAATTTAAAGTAACATCAAGATAATAATCTGTTACCCGAATTAATTTTTTAAACAGCTTTATACCTTCCTGTGGGTCACGTACAGAATTAGCCAGAATATTAAATTTGTGTATATCATGATCTTCCGACATAACTTTAATCAATGCATAAGCATCCGTCAGAGAGGTGGGTTCATTACACACCACAACAATCACTTCATTTGCCGCTTTAACAAAACTCACCACACCGTCGGAAATACCCGCAGCGGTATCAACAACCAAAACATCCACTGGCATATTTAAATCACTAAATGCTCTAATCACACCGGCATGCTGACCCGAGGATAACTCAGACATCTTTTGCATTCCTGAAGCAGCAGGGATAATACTTAAGCCTTCTGGACCTTTCACAACAACTTCTTCAAGTGTTCGTTCACCAGAAATAACATGAGATAAATTATACTCAGCACGTAACCCCAACAGTAAGTCTACATTTGCCAGACCTAAATCCGCATCCATCAGTAATACATTTTTTCCTGCAGCAACTAAAGCCAGTGACAAATTCACCGAAACGTTCGTTTTTCCAACCCCGCCCTTACCACTGCTTACGGCAATGACCTGTACTGGTTTTGTTGACGCCATTCGTCTTATGCCTGCTGCCTGATCTATCATTAAAAACTCATTATTAATCGTTTATTTCTGCTTATTAATCAGCATCAAAATTTAACACCGTTGACCCATGACTAACAATTGAAAGCCAACGACAATGCTATAAAGGAGCATGGCTCATACCTGTGGTAAACGCAACCGCCATAAACTCATCATCAATATTTTGTTTGTAGCGTTTAGCATGAGCCAATGTATCATCAACCAGTTCACGAGCACGTGCCGGCTGTATATCTTCTGGCACTTTTTGCCCATTACTGACATAAGCAACAGGAAGCCGGTGTTGAATAATCGCACTTAACACTCCTCCCAAGCTGGCCGCTTCATCCAGTTTAGTTAATATACACCCTGCTGGACTGGCTTTTTTAAATGCACTAATCACTTCATTTAGTGTAGAGATCTGTGCATTTGCTGATAACACCAGATAAGGCTTAATCATAGATGATGGATGATTTAAATGCGCCAGTTGCTGACTAATATCAATATCACGTTGACTCATTCCCGCCGTATCAATCAGTATTAATTTTTTATCATGCAACTTATATATTAACCGTTGTAGCTCCTGCGCATCATTAGCGGCATGCACCGATACACCCAGTAAACGACCATAAGTGACTAGCTGTTCATGCGCGCCTATACGATAGGTATCCGTGCTAATTAATGCCACATGCCTTTGCCCATGCTGCATGGCAAAGCGTGCTGCCAGCTTTGCAATGGTGGTGGTTTTACCCACACCGGTTGGCCCCACCATAGCAAATACCCCTCCCTGGTTCAGAATATCATCCTTAGCAACAGGTACCTGGTAAACTAACTGCTTCAATGCGGCCTGCATGGCCTGTTCTATATCTGCCGAATTATCCAGACCTTTCGCCAGGTATTTACATACATCCTGACTCAGACCCATTTCAGTTAATCGTTTATATAACGAAACACGCAATGGATGCCTGTTAACCATTTCATTCCATTCACCTAATACATTTTGATTTTCAATCATCGCACGTAATGACTTTAATTCATCGCGCATTTCAACCATGCTATCCGTAAAAGGAGCCTGTATTTGAACTGATGGTGGGTATAAACCCGCAGCCTGATGCGTGGTATTTTCTGTTGTGTCGACTGGCTCAGATGCAGGTGTATCGAGTGCTTCTGCTTCCGACACGGTGGAACCCCTGTTCTGAGAGGCCCTGCTCTGAAAGAGTTTTCTCTGGAAAAGCTTTCTCTGAGAGAATTCACTCTGGGAGAGCTTATCCTGGGAGAGTTTATCCCGGGATAATTCATCCTGAGAGAGTTCATCCCGGGAAAACGCTTCCTGAGAAGGCGCATCATTAGAAGGCACTTCCTGGGGCATTTCTTTCTGATCAGGTTGTTGTTCATTAACGTGATTAGCCATACCCGGCACATCTGCCGCTGTTTTTTTATTCTGTTGTATTTCACGTTCAGCCGCTGCCCGTTCATAGTATGCCGCTGCACCATGCGGTTTACTTTCAATCAACGTTTTATCCAGTGCTTTATTAATTAGACTTTCATCATAATCACGTGCTGCCAGTATTTCGATTTTCCCATCAACTACCCTGTTAGATAATATAACGGCATCTGCCCCAATTTCCGTTTTTACTAATCGCATTGCAGTACGCATATCATCTGCTACAAATCGTTTTACCTGCATGTTAATTCTCCAGCTATTTTATTATTTTTTAATAACATAATTTCAATTATTATCTTGCCCTGAAACATTTATTATTCAGCGCCAACAGAAGCAACTACTTTAATATTTTTATTGTCAGGTATTTCGCTATATGACAAAACATTCAATCCTGAAATAGAATGTTTTACCAGTTGTGACAGCCATAATCGTAATGGTGGTGCAACAACTAAAATTGCCGGCTGGTTTGCCATTTCCTGTTGTTCAGATACCTGCTCTAACGATTTAAACATTCTTTCAGTTAAACCTGGCTCTACACCAATAGAACCTTCTGATGCATTTTGTGCTGACTGCAATAACAACTGCTCTAATGATGGCTCTAACGTAATAACGGGAAGGTCATGCTCCATACCATTTATTTTCTGAACAATTGATCGACCTAATGCAATTCTAACGATCGATGTCAGTTCAATTGGGTTTTGTGTAAAGCTTCCATTTTCAGCTAATACTTCAGCAATAGTACGAATGTCACGCACAGAAACACCTTCACTTAATAAATTTTGCATCACCTTAACAACTACACTGAGCGGCAATAATTTGGGTACCAGATCTTCTACCAGCTTAGGCGATTTAACAGCCAGGTTATCTAATAATTGCTGAACTTCTTCATGCCCTAATAATTCCTGTGCATTATCATGAAGTATCTGATTTAAATGTGTTGCCACAACAGTAGTCGCATCCACAACGGTATAACCCAATGTTTGGGCATGGTCACGCATACCCTGCTCTATCCATACCGCATCTAAACCATAAGCCGGATCTTTTCCAGGTATACCCTGTAATTCACCATAAACCTGGCCCGGATTAATTGCCATTTCACGATCCGGGTGCACTGAACTTTCCCCTACAGGAACGCCATTTAATGTAATACGATATGCATTTGGGCTTAAATCTAAATTATCACGGATATGCACAGAGTGAATTAAAAATCCCAGCTCCTGTGATAGTTTTTTTCTTACCCCTTTAATACGATTTAACAACTGCCCGTTTTGATTACTGTCCACCATAGGAATTAACCCATAGCCCACTTCAAGACCAATTAAATCAACAGGCTGAACATCATCCCATGACAGTTCTTTTTGTTCTGGCGCAATAACGGGGGCTTCTTCTACCTGAACACGTTGCTGTAATTCTTCTTCCTGTTGTTGTTTGTCCATCCACTTTGCAGACATCACCAACACACCTGCTATACTTAAAAAAGCAAAGTTTGGCATGCCAGGAACTGCACCCATAATGCCTACAATACCCGCCGTTACCCATAACACTTTAGTATTGGAAAACATTTGCTGTTTAACTTTTTCACCTAAATCCTGGCGATTGGAATCACGCGTAATAATAATGGCTGTTGCACTAGAGAGTAATAACGATGGAATTTGTGCCACCAGCCCATCACCAATTGTTAGTAACGTATAATTTCTAACCGCATCTGAAAGTACCATATCGTGTTGCCCTACACCGATTGCAAAACCACCCACAATATTTATAATTAGAATTAAAATACCGGCTACCGCGTCTCCACGAACAAACTTACTGGCACCATCCATAGAACCATAAAAATCAGCTTCTGCAGCAATTTCTTCACGACGAACTTTGGCCTGATCCTGATCAATAATGCCAGAGTTTAAATCGGCATCTATAGACATCTGCTTGCCTGGCATGGCATCCAGAGTAAAACGTGCGCTCACTTCTGAAACACGACCCGCACCTTTAGTCACCACAACAAAGTTGATAATAACTAATATGGCAAACACCACCAGACCCACTGCATAGTTACCACCAATAACAAATTCGCCAAAAGATTCTATTACCTGACCAGCCGCACCGGTACCGGTATGCCCTTCAAGTAAAACAACGCGTGTTGATGCCACATTAAGGGCCAGACGAAACAGAGTTGAAATAAGAATAATGGTAGGAAAAATAACAAAATCTAAAGGCCGTTGTGCATAAACACTAACCAGCACAATCACAATAGAAAGACAGATATTAAGTGTAAAAAATAAATCCAGAGCAATAGGCGGTAATGGCAGAATTAACATACCGAGCAAGGCAATCACAGCAACCGGCGCCATCAGCCCCTGACGCCATATATTTTGAATATTACTGACTACTGCTTCCATTTTTCTCTCACTACTTTTAAATTATTAACAACCTTAAAACAAGATCAAAAAACACACCTGCAACATACCACTTTGATTTATAACGTCTTACTTACGGCTCAAGCGGGGCATCTCCAGGCATATTTACAAATTTTTCAAATGCTTCTGGTATCTCTGGCTCAGGTCGTGTCGGTTTTTCGCCGCCATTTTTTTGTACATCGCGTAACTGGAATACATATGCCAGTACCTGAGCGACCGCTACATAGAGACCATGGGGTATTTCCCTTCCTATGTCTGTAGTGTGATACAAGGCCCGTGCCAAAGGTGGCGATTCCAGTAATAAAATTTCATTTGCACTGGCTACCCGACGAATATTACTCGCCACAAGATCAGCCCCTTTAGCTAACACAAGAGGCGCTTTCATATTTTCAGGATCATATTTCAGTGCAACAGCAAAGTGAGTTGGGTTAGTAATAACCACATCTGCATCTGGTACCGCATCCATCATGCGAGCTTCTGCCATCTCTCGTTGGGTCTGACGAATTTTTGCTTTAACTTCCGGTTTACCTTCCGTATCTTTCATCTCATCCTTAACTTCCTGTAAGGTCATCTTCATCTGTTTTTTGTGGTCCCACATTTGAAATGGCACATCAATGGCTGAAATAATCATTAACGCAATGGTCACCAGTAAAAATGCCCAACTAACCAGTTCACCCGCTTTAACCAGCGCAGGCCTCATTGGCATATCACCTAACTGCAAATAATCACTCATATTGACCCAGATAACGACAAGTGCCACCGCAGCAACCAGAAAAAATTTGGCCATTGCTTTAACTAATTCCACTAAACCCTTAACTGAAAATATTTTTTTCAAACCCTTAATGGGATCAAGCTTGCTCAATTTAGGTGTAATGGTTTCCACACTAAAAGCCCAGCCACCAATACTAATGGGTGCAAATAAAGCCCCTGCCAGCATTAATGCAAGAAACGGTACAAGCAACCAGACACCGTCAAGTATTGCAGCATAAAACCAGCGCACCACACCTCGGGGGTCATAAATATCTTCACGCGTTGGCTGAAAATTTCGACTCATTATCTCGCTCAGGTCTGACACCATTACATGGCCTATCATAATTAATGCCGTCGCCGCTAAGGCAATAATCACCATGGTATTAAAATCACGTGAACGAGCTATCTGGCCTTTTTTCCGCGCGTCTTCAAGTTTTTTGGCGGTAGGTTCTTCTGAGCGTTCCTGCCCTGACTCTGATTCAGCCACTAGCGCATCTCCATAATTTCAGCAATAGACTCAAAACTGTTCATCAACATCTGAGTAAATTGCGCAAAAATACTTGGCAGGGTTGCCGCAAGAAAGATAAACCCCAGCAGGATCATTAGAGGGAAGCCCACAGCAAAAATATTTAGCTGGGGTGCTGCACGGGTAATAACGCCCATAGAAATATTAACGACCAGCAATGCAGTTACTGCGGGTAAAGCAACCATTAAACCACCCACAAACATTTGACTGGCCCAGCTCACTACCGCTTTAACAGCAGGTAAAGACAAACCTGTTTCTGCAATAGGCAAAACTTCAAAGCTATGTATCATTAGCTGAATAAGTAGAAGGTGGCCATTTAAAATAACGAAGAGCAGGGTCGCCATAACCACAAAGAACTGGGAGATGACGGGTACCTGAACTCCATTAGCCGGATCAACCATACGCGCAAAACCTAAACCCATACCGTTTGCAATCGCTTCACCGGCAATAACCAGCGATTGAAATACCATTTGAATAATTAAGCCTGTGGCCACACCAATTAAAATCTGATGAAATAAAATACCTGCAGCTGAAAATGAAATCAGCTCTATTGCGGGAACGGGGGGTAATAATGGAACGGTTAACAGGCTCACAGCCATGGCCATTGTAATACGAATGCGCACCGGCATCATGCGCGCACCAAATACAGGTGCTGCCATCATCATTGAGCCAATACGCACAAAAGGCCAGAAAAAACTGCCTAACCAGAGTGTAATTTGTTCAGTTGTCAGCGCTAACATCAACTAGCCTAATTTTGACGGAATTTCACTGATCAGGGTATGGGTAAAATCAACAATGGTACTTAGCATATAAGGCCCAAAAATTAATAACGCCACAACTAAAATACCCAGTTTTGGAATAAAACTCAGCGTCATTTCATTAATTTGAGTAGCGGCCTGAAACATGCCGACCAGTAAACCTACAGCTAAAGCCGATAGCAACAAAGGCGCCGCCAGACTGATAGCAACCCATAAAGTCTGGCTTGCCAGCTGCATTACCATATCCTGCGTCATATCTGCTCCTGTCGTTTTTTTGACAAAAATTAACTATTAATAACTGGAAAGCAGGATAGATGCCAAGCTTGCTTACTAAACATGAAAATATAAATCAGAACAGAAACATTAGTAAATATTAATAATATTATATTCCTGCTTATTGCTACTTATCAATATGTCACAAAAAAAAACACTTAAAATTGAGCTCATGGGAATAACAGCTATAAAAAATTCTCACAAATATCATTTAATGGGTGACGTAACAGAGGGGAAACCTTTGTTCGTTTTATTCTTATGACCTTTATGGTGTCAAAGTATATGTCCATCAAACATCAACAAGCTTTAATGAGAAAGTCATTTAATCTGGCTTCTGGTTTAATGCTCTTTTGCATAATATTTACAACACAAATCCTTGCTAACCCTGCCCAGACAAAACAAAAGTTAGATGCTGACATGAACTTTCGTCAGGATAATGCAGTGGAGCACCCGACCAAACGCACCGATTCAAACTCTACTGCCGACCATAGTAAATTTGAAGACCTGAAAGTACCTTTTTCAAATGGCAGTGAAGTGACCAAAGCCTGCCTGAAATGCCATACGGAGGCAGGTCACCAGTTTATGAAGAATATACACTGGACCTGGACGTATAAGAATAAAAAAACCGGCCAGCTTCTGGGTAAAAAACATTTAATCAATAACTTCTGTACTAATGCTCGAGGTAATGAAGGAATGTGCGCCCAATGCCATGCAGGTTATGGCTGGAAGGATAAGAACTTTGATTTTAGTAATCAGAATAATATTGATTGCGTAGTCTGTCACGACCGCACAGGTAGTTACTACAAAACACCACCGACTAAAGGCAATAAATCCTGCTCAATTATGTTTGAAAATAAACAGGCCATTCAATGGTCAGAAGTAGCACAGAGTGTCGGCTTACCTGCCCGTGAAAACTGTGGTGGCTGTCATTTCTATGGTGGTGGTGGAGACGGCGTAAAACACGGTGACCTGGATTCATCACTGATTCACCCCGATAAAAAACTGGATGTGCACATGAATGAGGCTGGCGCTAATTTTGCCTGTACTCAATGCCACATTACTAAAAAACATATCTGGGCGGGTAGCCGTTATAACGTAATAGCTAAAGATACTGAAGGCACTGGAAAACCTGGGCAACGTCGTGATGTTGCCAGTTGTGAATCCTGTCATGGCACTAAACCCCACCCAAATGACAGCCTGGCGAATATCAAACTAAATAATCACGTAGACAGGGTTGCCTGCCAGACATGTCACATTCCGACTATAGCGCGTGGTGGTGTTGCAACCAAAACAAACTGGGACTGGCGAACTGCGGGGAAAACCAGAAATGGTGAGGGTTACAAAGAGAAAAATTACACTCAGGGTAATGGAGAACATCGAGCCACATACAAATCAATAAAAGGTGACTTCATTTATGGTGAAAATCTGGTTCCCCATTACGGCTGGTTCAATGGACAAATGATTTATACCACTATCGATACACAATTTGATCCGACTAATGGATTCATAAATATAAACAGCTACACAGGTTCCGCAAATGATGTTAATTCACGCATCTGGCCTTTTAAACAAATGCATACAGTTCAACCTTACGACAAAGGTAATAATACACTGGTTTACATGCACCTATGGGGTAATGATGAAAATGCCTATTGGGGTAATTATGATTTCGGTAAGGCCATTAAAGCGGGTATGGAAAAAAATAACCGACCCTATAGTGGTGAGTACAGTTTTATTGATACCTATTCTTACTGGCCTACCACACATATGGTTGCGCCAAAAGAAGATGCTTTAACATGTGCCGAATGCCACAGTAAAGAAGGTCGATTAAAAGACCTGCAGGGTTTCTACTTACCGGGACGTGACAGTTACAACTGGTTAGACATTACCGGACTATTGGCCATTGCAGGCACGCTTCTTGGTGTTTTGATGCATGGACTGATCAGGCTGTTTTCTAATAAAGTGAGGAATCAATCATGAGCTTACGTCGCATTATGCTTTTTACCCGCTTTGAACGTTTCTGGCACTGGAGTCAGATGTTATTAATAATGATATTACTCTTCACTGGTTTTGGCATTCATGGCTTCCATGCATTTCTGAGTTTTAAAATATCTGTCACTCTGCATACGGCAAGCGCGCTAATACTCCTGCTATTATGGGTCTTTGCAATATTCTGGCACCTAACGACTGGCACCTGGCGCCATTATGTTCCAACAACTAACGGCTTATGGAAGGTAACGAAATTCTATGCTTATGGCATTTTCAAAGGTGAACGACACCCTTACCGCAAGGCCTACTGGCGCAAGCATAATCCACTCCAGGCCCTGTCTTATCTGGCACTGAAACTTTTTCTGTTCCCGGCAATATGGATTAGCGGTATATATTATTTATTATATTCTTTCTGGGGCGGCGCAACTTCGGGCGAAGCACTCACATGGGTCGCCATGTTTCATACCGCTATCGCTTTTGCCATTTTAATATTTGTCATCATACACGTTTACCTGTTAACAACTGGACATTCATTTAAAGAACATGTGATGCCGATGGTTAATGGTTTTGACGAAGTAGAACTAACAACAGAAGAAGAAGCTTATCTTGAAAACGATGAGCCTGAACATATTAAATGACATACACTTTTTTTAACACACATTTAAAGCCATGAAATGTAGCCATTATCCGTAGACAGGGCATCTATCATTTCTACTCTGTCATTTCTTGCTTGTGCAAAATCACTAGTACTGTTTTCAATTTTACTCCGGTTATTAAACGTAACCGGAGTATCAACTGAATGGCCTAATACCAGCTCACTAGTTTTTTCAGGTGTTGCGTTAAAAATGAATTAAATTATTTTCAGGAGTCAAGCCATATAATTTTCGACGGTAGGTAAGCTTATTAATAGATAAAAAGGATGTGGTTAACCAGATTATTTCCACTAAAAGTCTTATAATCATGATTTATAACTTACAAATCAACAATGAACGATTACGAAAAACGATTCGGCGGCATATCACGTCTTTACGGCCAACAGGCATTTAATATTCTCAAAAATTCACATTTCTGTGTCATAGGAATTGGTGGTGTTGGCTCCTGGGTAGCTGAATCACTTGCACGTACCGGTATTGGAGAAATAACGCTGATTGATCATGATGATATTGCGGCCAGTAACATTAACCGCCAGATACACTCATTAAGTGACACGATTGATCAGTCTAAAGTTGACACAATGGCTTCAAGAATTAGACAAATTAACCCTGAATGTAAAATCAATGCCATTGATGATTTTATTACCAAAAAAAATTGTCAAAAGTACCTGCAACAAAATTATGATTATGTTATTGATGCTATAGACAGCATCACATTTAAGTGTGCCATCATCTATTATTGCAAGCGTAATAAAATTCCAGTTATCACTACTGGTGGTGCCGGTGGCTTAACTGACCCGACAATGATTACTGTTTCTGATTTATCAAAAACCTGGAATGATCCACTCGCGGCAAAAGTACGCTCTGAATTACGTTATCATTATAACTACACAAGAAACCCCAAACGCCTGTTTGGTATCAAGTGTGTATATTCAACTCAACAACAACAGTACCCAAAAGATGATGGGAGTGTTGATTATGCTAAACCAGGCGTTAAGGGAGTACATCTGGATTGTGCCCTGGGTTTTGGTTCTGCCACCCAGGTGACAGCAACATTTGGTTTTGTTGCCGTAGCAAAAGCAATTGAGGATTTACTTAAAAAGAAGATTTGATGATTCTGTAAAAAACCATATCACGACTATATCGCTGAAAAGAGCTTCAAATCAATTATATTGAACCGCAGAAACATTAAACACTGCAACCACTTCTTAACTAAAACATTAATAAAAGGCTGATATAGGTTTCGCTTAAATCATCTATTGTTGTAACAGTGCCAGGCAATGTACTAATATCTGTTTCTATATTCGTTGGACGCATACGATACCCCAACTCAAGCATCAGGCTATCATTAATAAAAACAATCCCCCCTGCCTGCACCCCATATACAACACCAAGTGCCGCATCACCAATGCTTGCATCACTGTACTTTTGTAAGGCACCACCTATTGCCACACCGCTGAAAAAACTAAGTTGGGGATTGAATGGAATCAGGTAATCGGCAGACGTCATGAACTGTATAATGTCAAAATCATCATAGCTTATATAACTCAGAGTACCATTCAGGCGATATTTCTTTTTATAGTATTTATCAAGATACAGGCCCAGGCCACTACCACTATCTGAACCCGTTACAGAAGAGCCAGCGCCACTTACTTTAATATCAACATCCTGATTTATAAATGCAATACCAACGATACTATTATCAAAGAGGTTTTCAGCACTTACATTAGCCGATACAAATACCATAAAGAATATAGAAATTATTTTTTTCATTTTTATTCCAGAATAATCAATTGTTTGTAAAACAATTCCGTTAGTGACATATGTTATTTTTAGATTTTTGCAATCAGATTAACAAAAAAGCCTTTACTGTCAAAATCAAGATCTGTTAAATCATCTGAAAAATCAGTGAAGTTATAACCTACACCAAATTTTACATTTTTGCCAACATGACGATAAATACCTAACAATGCCCCTTCCTTACTATCCTGTGCATCCGGCAAATCCAGTAACCGATATTCCATCAATGCATCCCAGCGATGCACAAAATGCCAGTCGGCTCGTAATACATAAAGGCTTGCACGACTATCGAAGAACTCTGGATTATCACGTTCCTGTGCAACCTGACCTAAACGATAAGCCAGTTTACCGCCTAAACTCCAGCGCTGATTCAGGTCATATATAGTATCAATAGCAAAAATACTGGATTTCTGTAAAAAGTCTGCTGCGGTACCATCTACTGATACCTGGCTAGAAGAAGGTACATTAAAGAAATAAGTATATTTAAATAATGTATTCCAGCGATCATTTTTTATCGGACGATAACCATAACCAACTATGTACTCTTTAAACTCGCCATCATAAAAATCACCTTCTGAGCTTTCACTATCTGCATAATTCAACTTACCGATAAAACGCCAGTCCGGGTTAATCTGGTAGCGGAAGGTATTTTTCCATAACCAGGTTTCCTGTTCTGTTTGCCTGATACCTGTATCGACATTACTCTCTATCGTATCATTACGATACTCTATCGCACCGGTATATTTAATAGCATCATATTCATAGCCAAGCACAAAACCAAGCGCCAGCCGGTCTGTTTCAGCCGCTGTTTGCTGGTCCTGCAATGTGCCCGCTTCTGCACTCATACCATATGTCCAGCTATCATTCGGAGCAATATCAACACCCATTGCATGGGTTAAACCTGTTGGTACATCACCATGTGTATAACGCTCTTCCGCATATACGCTGGTTGTATCACTATAACGACTGCGCAGCCCCGTTGCCATATTTCCTTTTCGTGCACGCACACCAGTGTCAGAGCGTTCATTATCCAGAGCATAACTCATGTAAATATTCGTTCGATCACTCACCAGATAATCTGTACCCAGCAGAGCACCCGTTCCTGTATCACCGGCCGATAACTCACCTTCAATATTAAACCGTTCGGTCACTCGCATAGTTGCACCTGTACCTACACGGTTATTGTCATCACGATTACCTGTGGTATTTGCTGTTCCCTGTAAGAAACCATACATAGTCCAGCTATCCAGGGAGTTATATCGAACATCAAAGGCAATATCGGTTCGCCCCCCCTGTTTTTGCGTTGCGGCAATGCTGCTTGAATTATCTTCCCGTGTATCAATACGCACACCACTGCTTAATTCCCAGTTAGTATCTAATCGGTAACTCACATTTACATCTGCATTTTCTGTTTTAAGAGATAAGTCCTGATCTTTAACATCTGTTTTTGCATTTAAGTTTATTCGCTCAGTTAGTGGCATATTTAATGTGCCACCAAACTGTAAAATATCATTTGCTGTTAGCTGACCTGGTGCAGAATAACCCGCTTCCCTGTCCTGAACATAAAAATTAACGTTACCCCTGACACCTTCTATAGCATCTGTTAAACGCAAATTAGAATCAACACGGAATGCACCTGCCTTAGTATCTGCTGCCAGGCCTGAATCCAGTTCGGAAAAATTAAAACCACCATCGTTTGAGCCCAGTGTCTCGCTACCTGTCCCTTCAGTCTGTGCCGCTTCAATTTTAATCCAGGTACCGGCATTTTTACGTAACGTTATATCAACTGCAGCAAGTTTGCTCTCATTGGCTTCCTCTTCCTGAGAGCTAATGGTTGTACCTACTTTGATATTGTCATTAATCCAGTAATGTGCTCGACCCCCTATAGCTACATCTTCAAGACTCTGAAAACCTGGCGTATATTCATAACGCACAACTAGAAATACCGGATTACCACTCAATGAACCATTATCAACAATCAGGTTATCGCTGGCCGTTGATGATAATGGCTCGCTTAATAGAATACGCCCCTGGATATAATCAATATCGTAATCCAGAGCGGGTAACAAATCTTTTACACCCAGCACAATGCCTGAATCTTTATCACGCACCTCAATACGAATTCGATCCGAACCACCTAAAACATCAAGGTGGCGTAAGAAATACAACGATCCCCCGGTTCCTCTAAATTCATCACGTCCGCTAATGGTACCGGGCTCCGCACCAAACCCATCAACAATAAATGTTTTTTCACCAAAAGACGTTACACCCTTACTTTCATAATGTGCATTCGCACCGTACAGACCTCGATCAATATGCGCCAGATCAGTATCAACGTATTCGGCTAAAAAATTACCCCATAAGGCATAATCAGATTGACGTTGTATTTTTACAAAAAACTTTCCAGACGTGGGTGCATTTTCAACAACTGAACTATCATCACCAAAAGTAGGATAAAAATAATCTGGATCTAAACGGCGAAACAGTGCATCAGCAGATTTTTCCATAAAGTTACTAAAAATTTCATCAATTGGGCCTTCTCCGGTATCGGCACTGGCGGTTAACTGCCAGCCTTCACCAAATTTACCATCGACATAAAACGCCAGATACCCGTCGGTATTGAATTCATTTTCATAATGTGTTGAATCCTGTGTAACAATATTTGCCGGCCCTGTTGTATTGTCTTTCGCAACAGTTATATCCGCAATACCAACATAAAACCAGTCACTTTTCTTTAACTCAAGCTCACGTAAAAATAATTCACCATTCCCCTCTTTATCAAGTACGGCAACTTCAATTGTGTGTAGACCTGGACGAAAAATTTCATCATTAACAAAGTGGCCTTCATCATTAACGGGTAATTTGCGACCAGCCAACCAGACTGAATGACCTTGAGGGATATTTTCACCATTAACAGTAACCATGCCACCCTGCAATGGAATGGTTTGTCTGTGCAAGTGCGTTTCACCGTAACCAACAAGTAACTCTTTTTCGATATCAACAGGCTCGACGTTACTTTCCGAAAGATTTACATGTAAATTTTCCAGCAACCATAATGGTAATGCTCGGGTTTCATCAAAATTATTTTTACTGTCATAAACACGTAATAAATATTTTAATTTTTTAGTTGGCCCTTCAAATCCATCAAACGATGCCAGCCATTGTGCATTACCCTGCTTATCAACGGGAATAACTGCCAATGCTTTATCACGGGTTGACTGTTCTTCTTCAAAGACTCTAATTTCAGCCTTTGTAATATAATCCTGATAGTTACTATAGGATTTGAAATAAACTTTATTTTCCTGCTCTTCTGTTTCTGCAATATCTGCATAACGCACACTATTAGGCCAGGCGGTTATATTTAACCGGGGCTGTAGTTTTAAATTATCAAATTTAAACTGAATTTTTGCATCTTCTAATGCGACATCTGTACAGCGCTGCAAATCTGCAATATTTTTATATGGATCATGAATCGGTTCACCATCAACTGAAATACGCATCAGGTTTAATGCATAGGGTGTCTGTGCAATGGCCTCACGTGTTATTCGAGTTATATCCAGTCCTTCATCTTCTTCAAGTATTGCAAGTTCATCATAAACAATATGAACATCTACTCGCGAACCTTCAAACTGTACAAAGCCTGTGTTCGCTACATCATTTGAATGCACAAATCCCCTGCCTTCAAACTCAGCCTGTTTATCTGTTAAGCTTAATTCTGTTTTGATCACATCCATTACTTTCTGTGCACGGGCGGTTGATAAACCAATATCATCTCCATACACCATTGCTGTACGTCGATTCAAGCGCTTATTATCGGTATAACCAATGAAACTTAAACGTACATTTGAACGATCGGATATTTCATCAATTAATGTTCTCAGGCGTTTTGTATAGCCTGGTGAAATAACAGGCTGACCCTGTTGCAAACGAATCGATTTTATAGGGCCGGTCGGTGGATCATAATTCAGGGTAATTGTTTCAGCCGCAGCTTTTTCTGGGCAAGCCTGTGCCTGTGCTGTGAAATCCTGAAATGGATCATCGTGCCAAAATTCAACTTCTATACGTCGATTTAATGAACGTCCTTTTTCCGTATCATTTGATGTAACCGGTCGAGTTTCACCTTTACCATCACTGCCCACTGATGTATTTGGCAAACCCAATACATCAGCAACACCTAAAGCAACCCGCCTTGCCCGTGCTTTAGATAATGCAATATGTTTTCCATAAATACGCAATTGCCTGTCTGTTAAAGGCAGATTATCTGTATGCCCGACAAAGCGAACCAGTACATTTTTTTTATCACTTAAATTAGATAAAACTTCTTTTATTTCACGAATAAACTCCGCAGGAATTTCAGCCTGGCCTTCTTCTAAGCGTAAGGGAGATATTAAATTACGTAACCGAGCACGTTTAGCATTACCTTCTTTATAACGTAATTTACAAACCGTTTCTTTACGGCAAACTTTAATGCGGTTAAGTTTAGCCGCGGCAACAACAACTTCTTTTTCAACTACATTTTCAGTAATTTCATCGTACCAGATCTGTACTTCTACACGCCTGTTTTTTGCTTTACCAACTGCTGTATTGTTACTTGCAACGGGCTGGGATGCACCAACACCATCATAAGATACGGATTCTGCAGGTAAATCTAGTGCTCTTTGAAAAAACTCAGCCGCGGTTTCTGCGCGGGCTCGTGAAAGACCAATATTGTCACCATATTTTGCTCTGGACGCACCACTCAAACCATCATTATCACTGTGACCAATAAAGTGAATCCGTACATTGGCTCTATTTTTCATGGTATCAAGGAGCTGTTTTAATTTGGTTACAAACTGCTCGGGAATCACTTCCTGCCCTGAACCAAAAGCAATAGGTTTAACTACATTTTCCAGTTTAAATGTTTCCGCATCTTTTTCTAACACTTTTTGAATTTCAATTCGATCTTCTTCTTTCGGGCGAAAAAAGGTCTCATCCTGAATCCATAAATTAAAGACAGCGGAAGGCGGCAGGTGTTGCTCTGTATTTTCACCAATATCATGTGATTCCAGCGTAACAGCAGGTTCTTCTATGCTCCCCTCGGGCGTCTGATTAAATTCCAGTAAATCCTGCCAGCTCGTTTCAGCATAAGCTGATGTAGAGATATACATAGTCAGACAAAATAAATAACGTAGATAAAGAGTCAGCTTATTCATCGAACTCCCCCCTATCTACCGGCCCGCCTTTACGCCAGAATACTTCTGTTTCTATCATAAGCTGGTAGCAACAGTTGAGTTCTTTCCAGCGATTTTTGATCTCTTTTTTAACCGCATCCAGACGATCGTTAACATCCGATTCACTTTCATTTTCAGCCAGATAAGATAAACGTAATAATGAAGGGTCTTTGGCTAGCTCTGTCATTAACAGGTCTAAACGGGGCAACCACTGAGGACGCATTTGCGTACTGTCTTTTTCAAATACGGCATCGGCCATATCAAGGCGAACAACACGATGTATTGCCGCACCAAAATTAAACTTAACCATTTTACCGCGGGTAGCACGTACCACACGTGGGTTTTCAGTGGTTAACCGATAACCACTGGGTAAACTACGCTCATCCAGTTTAATAATAAAGTTAGACCCACGATCCGGGTTTGGCACAACAGCACAGGTTAAGTGGAAGCGGCCATCCGCATCACCGGTAATTTCCAGTCCTTTCGCCGTGAGTACACGTACCCCTGGAATACCTTCTTCGCCTTCATCCTGATAAGCATTTAAGTTTTTATCATCAAATACTTTACCAATTACATCCGAACAATCGAAGGTTGGGTCGGGTACAACTCTTACGGTAGCCGAAGCTAAACCTGAAGCCGCACCTGTCGTTTGTATATTAGATGCAACCGCCCTGTTTATATACTCGCCTTCACCAACACCCGAACCAACAACCAGTAATAATTTAATTTTAACAGTTGAGTTAGCACCAATAGTTCCAATATTCTGCCAGGTTAACAGGCGAGCAATATTATTAAACTCGGCCAGATCATCAACACCGGTAATCTGATTTAAATCGATTCCCTGATTTAAAGTACTATCAGGTATGCCGGTTGTACCCTGGGTTGAAACTGGTTCAGTTTTTACCCATGAACCGCTGCCTCGCTGAATTCGACCCGACCCCGTTATATATTTAAAACCTGGTGGAAATAAATCGACGATATCAAGATCATACAAAGGAGCCGCTAAAGTATTACTCAGGGTAATAGTATAAGGAACCAGTTGCCCTCTTGTGACATTAACTAATGCTGATGTTTTAGAAATTGAAATAGCATTATCAAGCTCAGGGTCAAGCGCTATGTGATTATTATAAATCTGATCATCACCTGCCCCATTACTAAATATAAACTTCTGGAAATAATCTGTTTCAGATGTTCGTGGGGTAACTGTAGTGGGTGGAGCAAATGCAGATACCTGGACTTCACACTCAAATGTTGGAAGAGGGTCATTATTACAGTTTACCGCATCAAATCCAGGATCGGTTAAAGGTGTCGCAGGCGGAATAATCGCTGAGATATTAGGTGTTGTTGGGTCAGCATCCGTATCAAAATAACCTGAAGGCGGGAATACATTAATTGTATATTCTGCTCCTGCAACACATTCGGCCTGACTAAAGTTTAATTCAAACTTATAATATCCATCATTTGCTGTGATCTGATTTTGCTGTGCTGGGTCAACAAAACAACTTGCAGGCAGGGTTATACCCCCACTATTAACAAGCTCCATAGTTGTACCGGTTACAGGGATTCTTAATACTGAATCATATGCCACACCATTAGGTTGTATCGGCAGGCTAATAGATGGTGTATGGGAGCCTTGCTGCACTTCAAAGAAGCTTAGCGTCTGCGGACCATTACCACTAAAGAAGGGCGATATGGTTGTTCCTAATGATGCTGTATTAGCATTAGCGCCAGGAGGACGGAACCGTAAAGCATACTTTAATGCATCACCATCATTGGGCACTAAGCCCTGAACTGAATAATTTCCATTAGTATCACTAAATACCGAATCAAGGTAATCACCTGGATTAATAGAACCTGCTCCAAAATAAATTTCTATTTCCCAACCGGCTAATATACGTTCATTATTATCCTGTAGCTCATCAAGATTTGCGTCATGCCACAAACTACCACTCAGTGTTGCCACACCTGGCGCACCTCCTACAGCAAGATCGACTATAGAACAGGCGTCTACATTTTGAGCTATACCCGTACAGTTTATTGCTGTTGAATTATTCGCAGGAATCTGTTGCACACCCCAGTCAATAGCAACCGTATTACTGATATTTAAACCCTGCTGAGCTGTTGCATCTATTTGTGCAAGATACCTCACGGTAAATTTATCGCCCGATTCAAACATAAAGGTTGGGCTTGATGCTCGTTTTGTTATGTCATAATTTACAATGAGTCGCGGTGAACTAAAAACAATATTCGGGTCATCTACACCATTTAAACGAGCTGAGCCAGGAACATAAGTCAGTAAGTTAGTTTGGTCAATATCATCAAATATTTTTAAAACTTCTGTACTCGTATTTGATAAATCAATGGCACTGGCACCCGTATTTTCTACATTTATAAAATATTCTAAAATTGCACCAGGCTGTGCAGTGCCACCACCAACAACAAAAACATCTTTACTGATACTTAACTGCTGCGTGTTACCGACAATTATTTCAGTTGCCTGATCACCATTCAGGTCATTTCCATCGTCATCGGAAAACTCATCTGGGAATTCAGCACTGAGCACTTCAAGTTGATTAATAATGACAGAACCTAGTGGAGTTGCTCCATCCACGACCACATCATAGATAAGAACGGCCGACTGCCCTGGAGTAACACTACCCTCTCCAACACCCTGTACTGGTGGTGCTAAATCTGAAGAACTTATATCAATGCCAGCAGGTATGATTAGCGGTGAACTTATGCCTATATCTGATAATAAAATACCATTTAAGAATGTACTATTAGTAACATAAGTTGTGTTTGCTGGAACACCATTTACCAGAGCAGGCACACCTGCTGAGAAATCTACATTATCAAATAACTGAACATTACTTGCTGGAACCGTACCCGAGTTATTAATCGTTATTGTATAACGTAAGGTATCATTCGGATCAACCTGCCCTGGCGTTCCATTATCAACCACCAGTTCAACTGTATTTTGCATATCTATTATGGCGACATTACCAACAACATCACGTGTTGGATCACCAATAATTTCAGTATCGGGATCATCTGATACCTGTTCCGAGAATGCACCACTACCTACACCGTCTCCGCCCACAAGTGCCTGATTAGAAATCACGGTGCTATTAACCACATTTTCATTTATCTGCACATCAAAATTAATTGTTGCAATATTTCCCGCAGCCGTGCTATTTGCGCGCATTGCACCGGGTGTTGTATCTTCTGGTGCATTAATTAAAATGCCCGTCTGTAATGGTGAAACACCGGTTGCCGGATCGGCTATAGCCAAACCATTCAACGTAGTCGTATTAGGCACATAACTTGTGTTTGCCGGAACCTGATCACGTAGTAGCGTATTTATTGAATTTTCTGCTCCAATATTTTGCGCCGTAATGGTATAGCGTAAAATATCACCTGCGTCTAAAACTGTCACCGAACCACTAACATCCTGCGATGTTTTTAATAACTGGAAAGTTGGTATTGAACCAATAATAGTTTGTGTTGGATCAGTAACGCCCGGTAAATTAGGGTCATCGGATAACAAAGAAGTAAACCCTGCTAATGCTACTTCTGCCTGATTTGTTACGAGTGTGCCACTATCAATAACACCCTGAAGTGTCATAACAAAATCAATTGTTAAACTGTTATTTGCACCTGTTAATTCTGTCAGGGTTAAATTACGTATATCGAGAATGCCCGCTGCATTATTACCCGCATTAATATTTGTATTACTTGTATCAGCAGTACCCTGGGAAACATTAATATTGCTCATAGTACCGGATACAAATAAACCCGTACCATTTAACCGATCAGGTTCATCTGTCAAACTAAAATTAGTTGCTGCAACCGGGCCTACATTAGCAATAGTAATTTCATAACGTACATCTTCTCCTGGTTCCGCAGTGAAAGCCGGAGCACCTGTAACCGGATTAAATACATTTTTTATAATAATCAGCTCAGGTGATGCAACAGTAGTCGTAAATATATCTTCATGATCAAGCGTGCCTGGTGTACCTGGTGTAGCAGCACTAATAACTTCGTTATACTGCCTGATTTCACCAACAACCACACCCGCAGGTGTATCACCACTGAACCACTGTGTTGTCGCAGCAATATTTGATAAATTCGCATTATTTACATTATCTAAATCAAGCGTTGTATCATAGTTAACAATTAAACGATTAAGCGGAATAATTTCAGCTTCGGGTGCCGTCATAGTAATCATTAATACACAGGTTGGTGCACCAACAAATACTGTAGTGAAATGTGTATTCTCAATTAATGGAATACTCACAGGTGTTACACCATCGGCCTGAAATACACGAGCAGTAAAATTATTAGGCGGCGTATCACACATTCCACCTGCCAGCGGATTAGGTAATACATCCGTTATACTCAGATCAAATGCCGGACCAGAACCAATATTCTGTACATTCATAGTAAACGTACTCGGCACACCAAAGCTCATTACCGCTGGACCTGATTTTTGCAGTGTCATTGCCAGAGGTTCTACAATAGTTAAGGCTACATCCGTATCCGGACCGCCAATACCCTGGGATGTATTATCCCCATCGACAGAATTAAACGTATAACTCGCCTGATTTATAAACGTATCACCATCAACATTATTAGAGCTGTTTCTTAGTACAACCGTTAAATCAATGACAGCCTGTTCACCTGGCGCTATATCGATGCCATTAATGGCATCTTCAATAACCAGATTAATGGGGGTTCCGGTATTAACCGGAACCCATGCACCGGGCACTGATATTTTTTGAACATCAACAAATATTAAGTCAACATTGGGCGCTAAATTACTCAGATCATCTAAAATACGAATATCATAAAGCGCAGTCGCCTGCGGTGTCTCCGGCACAGTAATTCGGTAGGTAAATGGAATACCTATTGAAACATTTAAGTTTGCTGGATTAGCTTTATTTAATGGACTAGGAGCGGGTGTACTTAAACCTGGCGCAGATGCTGTATTCGTAGGCCCGTAAATTTCACGCACACCCACTACACCCCCCACGACAGGAACAGCCTGATTATCAAATGAATGGTATACCGGCACATTAGCTGTATTAATTAAATTACTTAAACCCGCACCAATACCCGGATCAGCCAGTACTCTATATTGAATACGCAGTGCTTGCCCTACTGGAATGGTGTAAGCATTAACTACACCTGTATCAAATTCCCAAACAGCAGCACCGGTTGCTGCATTATAAACAGGCACAATATTAACAACCGCATTACCAACAGGCACCTGCGTACTAATAACGGTAATACCACTTTGCCGTATACCTGCTGGAATAATATCTTCAAGACGAACATCATAGGCTGGAGACTGGCCACTATTAGTAATATCAACCGTGTAGGTTATCTCTTCACCTGCAACTAAAATTAAATCCCCGAACTGGGTTGAAACTGTTTTGCTAACCGTGAGATTAGGCTGCTGAATGGTAATGGTTTCATTATCAGTTTCTGTTGTTGCCGCACCCGTGGCAATTAAATAATCAAAGCTCAGATTATTTAATAATGCAATATTGCTTGCCGGGTTATTCAACGGCGTTTGAACAAGGTTAAGTACGCGCGCACGATAAACAATTACAAAATTATTATTACCATTATTAGCACCTGCATTGGTAATATTCCCTAATGTCCAGGTAACCGTAGTCGGCCCCGTTAACGGATCACCAACGGCAACAGCATTTGCAGTGACAATATCATTGTGGGTGAACGGAGCAACATTAGAGTACGGCGATAATGTATCCGCATTAATGCTTACAATACCTTCAAAACGCAAACCCTGTGGCATGACATCTGTCAGGACAACTGAGTTACTGGTGCCTTCCTGTAAACTGAGTGAAATTTGATAGTCAACTATATCGCCAATTCGAACATCATTGACACCACCCAGTGCAGGTGAAGTATCATTTGAACGCGCCTTGGTTACTGCATTATTATCCGTTGTGGTTACCGTTGTAGTTTGTGGCCCACTAATATAATCATTTATGCCACCTGAACCATCACGCTCATTAGCATCAACACCGTTAAGACTTGTCCATTGTATTACCGCCAAGTTGGTCAGAGCCTGATTAGCTAAAATGCCATCTAAAACCAGAACATCGTAAGTTATTGTTACGCCGGCTGTGCCTTCTGGAATATCAATATTACTGGTATTCGCCAGGTTCCATGTCATTACCTGAGGAACAGTTATACCGTCTCCCACTGTGCCCGGGTCAGCAATTGTTCCCACACCCCCACTGATAGTTGAATTAGCGCTATACACCAGGCCTAAACTTAATGTATCGATAACACTAATATCAAAAGCATCACTAAATTGTGCACCACCATTCGCATTAATAGTTAATGTGTAACGTAAAATATCACCTGCATCTGGTGGATTACCTGGCTGGGTAATATTTGCAACTGTTTTACTTTGTAAAATAAGATCTGGTTCAATAATAGAAATATTATTTAGCAAATCAGTCTGATCACCACCACCAATAATCGGTGAACCACCTGAGGTTGCTGCAAAAGAATAGTTAACTGTATTGGCAAAAGCAGGCGTTGCATTATTCGTTACAATATTATTTGCAACACGAGCAACTATGGTAATCGTTGCCTGCTCACCACCTAACAAATCATTATCTAAAACAATATTAACCTGATTACCAGTAGAGCCTGTATCAGTGATCGTTCCAGAATAAGCATTACCTGCTGTTATATCAACAGATGAGCTTACATACTCCAGACTGGTAGACATGGTATCGGTTAATGTTAAATCAAATAAGGTACCTGTCATAGTCGCATTGGGCACCAGAACCTGATAGGTCACCAACTCACCAATGGTTGCTTCTGCAGGTGCAAGTGGACTGAGCAGTGTTTTGGTCGGTGGGAATATAGGCGCAACCGTATTCATATTAAACAATACAGGGCCAATTAATGTCGTGTAATCTTCACGCTCTGCTGCATTAATATCTGTTGTATCCAGAGAGTGATATTCAACAACCTGAAAACGGTTATCCCAGGATTGATTTATTCCAACAACATTATTATCGATATTAAATTGAACAACTGCACATTGACCAGGCAATAAAGGATTAGCTATATCATTAAAGGTAAATCGCATGGTACCAGCCGGGCCAGCCGGTGGTGTGTATGCATATTCAACACCGGCTGTTGCCGCAATACCATTTAATATAACAAGCGGCCCAGTAACAGAAGGTAGACCTCCTCCTGGCGCGCGAATAGTGGTTTCATTCATCTGAACAGAAAGCACATCTTCAATAATTAGATCATATGCGGGTGCTAAACCAGAATTACAGGCACTTAATTCAAAGTCCATAATATCACCCAGGCCACCTGCATCTGCTGAAGGACCTGCTGTAACGGGCGAACCACTTAAAATTCCATTACGCCGCACCTTAGAAATATCCGATAATAATATCTGTGGCTCTAGTGCAGTAACTGTTTGTGAGTCGGTCTGACTAACAGGCGCATTATTAACATCGTCATAGTTAAAATTAGCCGTATTTAATAGCGCAGTACTGGTATTCTGAGGAAGAGGCAGCTCATCATTTACAACCTGTGTTATATAAATAATAACAAAATCATTATTTGCAGCATTATTATCTGCAACATTAACAAGATCACCCAATGTCCAGGTAATCGTATTAACACCCACTCCTGTAGTAACGACTGGGGCAACAATACCTGCATGAGTAAATGGTGCTACATTTAAATAAGGTGCTGGGCCGATTACACCATTAATAGAAACCACTTCAACAAATTCCATACCATTTGGAATTGTATCTATAATAGCTGCATTGGGCGTTGTACCTTCCTGAATATTTAGTGTGAGTGTATACCGCACTCTGTCACCAACTCTTAACTCCGCATCATTTGCCGGCAGGAAAGTATCACTATTATAAAGTTTGGTTATATTATTTAAGTTAGAAACAGTCTGACTGGCTACAACCGGACCCGCACAATAATCATCAGGTAAAACAATTGCACTACAATCCGCTCCACCGGTTCTTTCACGTGCATCAATTTGTACAGATGAGCCATCAAGTGATGTCCAGTCAATAACAACACTGTTATCTAAATTCTGTAACGGCTCTACCGTATCATCCACAACAACCCGATACGTTAAAATTAACTGCCCTGCTGCCGGGATATCCAGATTTTCATCTGCATTACCTCGACCCCATATTAATGGCCCATTTGGACCGCCGGTTGGCGCACTAATAAAACTAACAACTGCACCGGCATTTATACTTGCTGTTGGTGTAAACGTTACCGCCGAAATTAAAGAAACACCTGCTGGAATTGCATCAACAATATTTGTATCGTAAGCCGTCGCATCACCTACATTATTTATAGTAACGACATACTCAAGTACATCCCCACCATCTGGATCTAAACCCGGCTGAGTAATATTACTAACCGTTTTTGCTAAGGTTAACAGTGACTCTGTAACAATAATTTGTGGTGTGTTATCGGTTCTAATTTCAACACTGGCATCTTCACCATTGCTGTAATTTAATGTCACACCATTTTGCAGTGTATCGCCTACATCTGTATTTACATCATTATTAATGCGTGCAAAATAAGTAATCGTAATTTGAGGATTAATCGCCGCCGTTGCTGAATCATTTTCTGAAACGGTATCAACCGTACCAATATTCCAGGTAGCATCTGTTGAGCCAGAACCACCATCAGCAGGGAATGAATTAAATAGTGCCTCAACGGCCGCAGGTGCTAAAGCGGTAATATCTGTACCATTAATACTGAAAATGTCATTAAAGGTATAGGTAATATCAAAATCTACGTTATTTTTAATAAAATATGTTTCGGCTGCTGCGGCAAGGTCATCAACAATTGTTAAGTTATTTGTCACGCCTTCAGGTAAATCAACAGTAATTCTAAATTGTTTTTGTGCGCCAATTTCGGGTGTTACCGGTAACGCTGGTGGCACAACAGTAGGGTTTAACTCATCTTTCGTAATGGTTAATTCAGGCACCACCACGGATGCGGTTGCCGTATCATTATAATCATTTGGCGGATTCGCTGACGCAACACCGACACCGGTTAACTGCCCGTTACGCATGCCTAATGCATCACCATCTACACCAATGATTCTTGGTGCATTGGTATTGATATCGTTAATGGCAACATTATCAGGTAACGAAGTCCAGCGAGCTTCTATTGTGTTATCTAAAATTTCATGGGGCTGAACAATATCATCCACCTGCACACGGAAGGTAAATGTTTTCACTTCTGCTGGTGCTATGGCAAAGTCAGGATTCGCAGGATTCCAGCTAAAAATAGGCTGGTTAGCACCCAGTGTGGCCACGTCAATATTGTCCGGTGGATCAGTTCCCCCTACCACATTCAGGAACGTCATATTGTTTGCCGTTAAGTCATCCAGCACCTGTAAATTATATGCACTTGTTGTATTGTTGGTTGCATCACCTGTATTTGTAATACTTACCGTCACATCTAAAATATCATCGGCATCGGCTTCAGTAACAGGAGCAAAAGATTTTGTTATATTAATAACGGGTTCACGCACCAGTACATCTACTTCACCATAAGTCAGGGTGACAGTTGAAGATGATTCATCTACATAAGTTAAACGTGCAACGGAAGGATTTGTCGTACACGCTGACGGCACACCTGATGCAGTACCCCCGTTTCGAATATTACAGCCTTCAATCGTTGTTGCTGTATTTTCAACTCGTGCAATAAAGCGCACTCTAAAATCAAATAAAGTACCAGGCGCACCCGCTGTCAATTCCTGGTCACCAAAATTCCATTGCACGACATTTGAAACGCCAGTTGGATCACAGGAGCCAGAAAAGGTAGCGACATTAAGCGCACCGTTTTTTCTAAACTGAGCAGCACTATAAGGTGCTGCATTTAAATCAACTGTTTGTGCATCAACACACCTCAAACCAGGAGGCAATTCATCACGAATAACAAAACTACCTAATCGAGAAACCGGTATCTGTGCATATAATTCATACAGAATTTCTTCTCCAACTGAGACATTCTGTGGTGGGCCACCAACACCTGTATTTGAAAGCTGAATAATCTGTTTTGGGTTGGTTAATAATGGCAACATTTGAATAGATGTGCCGGTTTCTACCGCTGTATAAATTCTCGCACGGCCTGAGTTATTTGGAGCTGTATTTTCTGTGTTCTGTAATTGCGGAATATTCTGGTTGCCAAAATCACCATCTAAACTATCGTACTGTGTAGCCACCGTATTAATTAATGTCTGTAATGGCGCTACATTTTGATCAGGGTCTATTCTGTAATAATAAGTAACGGTTTGCCCCGCATTTATCTGATCTAATGCATTACTGTGATCATGGGAAATAACAAATGTAGCAGCAACACCGCCGTTAGCGACATTTTCCGTTAAGCTAAAAAACTCACCGTCAACATCTGCCCCGTCAATTAAACCATCTCCATCATTATCCAGTCCGTCTGTATTAAATGGAACAGCTCCTCCTGGTGCTATTAACATTAAATCACTTGGATCAAGTATATCTGTGAGTATCACATTAAACGCAGGCGCTCTTGCAACACCACCTGAAGTTGCTTCATTTGTAACTGTAATTCTATAAACATAATTATTATCTGTATCACCCGCATCAGTATCAGTTGATGCTATTGAAGTTGAAAAGTTACCCAGATTACAGTTAACCCCTGACCCCTGACCCAAACTAATACTTAATGTCTCATTACATACTTCTTTTGTCACAATCAAGTTTGGTTCAATTTCAGTCAGGCTTACCTGCCGCACTGCAGGCACTGGATAACCGGGTATCCCCGCCCCATCATTTACACTGATAGTGACATTACCCAATGCACTATTGAAGATGGCATCAAAAGATGTTCTTGCCGTATTTAAACTAATATTGGCATGTAAATTTGGCGGAGCACCAGCTACTGCATAATCACGATCTACTGGATCATTTAATAAACGTGTTTTGAAATCGACACGGAAAAACTCATCTTTAATGACAATACCCGTACCTGTAGCATTAAAACTCCAGACAATATCTGATTCATTCAGTGGTGTTGTTCCTGCCCCTCCATTGACACCGGTCAAAGATATAAATGCAGTATTGGTAAAATTAAAAGGCGTGCCTCCAAAAGGAATAAAACCCTGACCATCGGGAAGATCATCTGTTACTGCAACATTTTCTACTGCAATTAGTGTAAAACCAGGTGTCAGGAAACCGAACCAGCCACCTGATTCAATAAAATAATTACAGTCCTCTCCAATCTGAGTATTCAACTCTGAAGGGGTAGCTGGTGGTGGAACAGAAGGCGCAGGTTCTACTCCGCCACTTTCAGTACAGTACCAGACACTCTTGGTTAAGTTAAAACCCATGACCCGCGCACGTACCGCATCTAATGTGTAATTGTTTGCCAACTGTAAACTGGGAGTTGTGTTGGCAATCGATGCTGGAGCCGGAAAGGTAAGCGGCGTTCCATCATTTAATGTCACTTCACCTACTACATCTGCACGGAAGGTTAAGTCATCATCAACCGCGGGACTCGCTGCTTTTATAACTGTAAAAGTAATAGTATCTGTTACGCCAGGGCCAATTGGTGGGCGATTACAGGCATAAACAGAAGCGGTTGCAGGAATAGGTGCAGGTTGATTCCAGTGAGGGTGTGGTGGTGGATTAGTTGATAAGGCACAACCAGCTGGAACAGTCTGTACCGTCATGGCCTGACCAAGCGTTATATAAACAGTATAGTTGCTTGCATCATGCCCACCATTATTTGTAACCAGCGTATTTAAATTTAACGGTGTACCTGGATCATTGGTTAAAATAAATAAAGCATCTGACGTATTAACGTCTAAATCTTCAATATCTGCCGGGAAATTTTGATTGCTGTCAGGTACGGTTAACCCGGTCTGCCCACAAATATTATCAAAATTAATATGCACATTATTATTAACAGTAAAATCACTATCCGGGTCTGTACTATTACCCTGATTTTCCGTTGTTACATCTAAATCAGCAACCAGATCATAGCGTGTTGCATCAATCACGACGATTGCAAATTGAATCGTTAACACATCACCGTGACGTAATAAATTTATATCATCCCCAGCAATCGTTGATACCGGACGGCTTGTACTACTGGTTAAAACAAAGTGAGGTGCAATATTATTAAGAGGGTTACCTACATCCTGATTATCCCAGGTAATGACATCAATCATGCCGGGATAATTAGCACCATAAAAAGGTGTAACCACAGCCGTAGCAGCAAATGTCGAATCAACTACGTACTGCACAGGCAGGGTATCAGTTAAATCTAAATTACGAACTGTGGCACCGGTTAAATTCGTTACCGTTATCGTCACTAAACCAGAACTACCCACAGGTTGAGCAACATTAACCCCGGTCACTGCCTGCTGAATATCTAAACCACTGGTGACAACCTGTGTACTTAAATCAGAAAAACTTGCAATACTAAAACCGGGAGATACGCCACCTGTTGTAGCCGGCGTAACCAGCCCACCATCCGGTGGTGAGTCCGCTTCACAGCCCCATTCAATATCGGCATTGTTAGTCTGATTCGTACAGGATGCACGAATACGCCCTACGTAGTATACAAAACCACTTGTGGCTGCTGTAACATCGACAAATGCAGTATTCTCATCATTGCCCGGATTACCAAATGGATCATCAACGGCAAAATTTAAGACACTGGTACGAACGCCTCCTCCAGCACTAACACAACCTGCAGGTGGCGCACCACCTGTAGAGGCAGCAGATGCTGTTGCTGCTGCTTCAGAAATACAAATCCAGTTAATATCAAAATTTCCACCGATCGTATCATCAATTAACAAATCTTCTAAATTAGCCAAACCTGTATTCTGAACCTGCACACGCCAGATAATACTGTCTTCTATATGCCCAAAAACAATATTGGCATATGAGCCGGCTGCCTGTGCTGCATCAATATTTCTACCCAGTTTTGTTACCTGTGGAACCGGCTGACGTATAGGCAACTCAACTAATGTACCTGTTGTATTTTGTGAAATACCACCACAAATTAAATCATAAGTTGCATCAGGTCGAATATTTCTTAGCGCTGTATTTAAACCTTCTTCATTAAAACCTGGTGCACGTTCAACCTGAAAAATAAACTCAATACTGATTGGGTTTGGCGGTGCAGGAATAGCAAATGGGCTGTCTAGTTGAGCAAGTTGAGGTATTTGTGCTGGTGTCCAGTTTAATATCTGATTATTCGCACCAGAGACAATGGGGTTACCTGCAGCAACAGCAGGTGCACCATTAATTGAAATTTGTGTGCTGCCTGGAACATAGGTCAGACCAGTGGCTAATAAATCTTCTGTAAGGTTTATATTAGTTAATGAAATCCCACCTGCATTTTGAGCCATCAGGCGAATAGTGCCTGTACCACATAACTCACAGAAACTATTGGCAAGGTCATGGGTTAACTGGAGAGAGTTCGCCAGATTAAAGTCAACCGTAGCAAAGTCACTGGCACTTATACCTGTTCTCTCAACGGCTGTTCCATCATTCGTCATATCGGGACAGTTGGTATCTGTTGGATTTACTGTCGCTATGGAACGAACACCTACTTCTACACGTATATTGGCTGGAATATATTCAAAGGTAATCTGGTTAGACAAGGGGCCAGCCGAATTAACAGGAACCGCCACTGGATTATTTGTAGTGTTATCGAAGGCCGCCAGTGATATGAACGATAAACTAGTTAGATTTGCACTTAGGGTATCGGTAAAAACAACATCAAAAATCCCCCCACTACCCGCGCTTAAAATATCAACCCTGAAATCAACAATCTGACCATTCGCCGCAATCGGTGTTAATGAATTTTTAGTTAAAGCAACATTACCTGGATTAACTTGAATATTTTGAGTCGACGGCACATTTACCTGTGTACCACCGTTGTTATTTATAGCGTTATATGAAAAATCAAAGGATACAGAGCGTAGCCCTGTAGGAGCAAAAGGCGCTGCATCATCTGTTGTTAAAGGTAAGTTAAAATTATATGTACAGCCCGGTGCGATATTTGTATTGTTTGCTATATTGAAAATAATATTATTGCCTGCTCCGCCCGGCTGCGTAGCAGTAACACCATTAATATTGGTACATACACCAGGAGAATCAGTTACTGATATGGCTATAGGCGACTGAGGTAACCTGAAACCTGCGGGTACACTGGCGCTAATATCTATATCGAAGGCAGAGTCAACACCAACTGCACCACCAGCTGTATTTTGAATAGTTAATGTAAACCTGTCACCAGTAGAATTAGTTACATCTGTGGCACCATTCCAGGTACCTGCAGCATCCATTGATGCATTAGCTCGAGCCGGATCAGCCGAAGTAAAAGAGGTGGAAGCATTTAAATTAGCAACCGCATTTGCATTTTCTACAGACAATAAAAAAACCGCACCGGTGATTACACTTGCAATCGATACAGATTTTAGAATTTTCTTTATCCCTACTAAAAACATCTACGCTTCTTTCATAATTGCTAAATCCAGTTTTTCCTCTTTTATCAGTTAGTTACGGCGCCAATTATACATGCTTAGATTCCTCGGTTTTGTGAAAACACACTCAAAAAACAATATTAATATTTATTTTAAGTAAATCATATAAGTTGTTGTTTTTAAGGAAGTTTAATATATATATTCAATAGAAACCAGTTTTATTTAGAGGCTTTTGAATATTTATCTGATTAATGGTGAATAAATATAGTATTCACATATATAGAGCACTAAACAATCAACCACCCAGCCTCTGGTAAAACAATTATATTCAGACTTAATGTGCATTTAAATATATAAAGCAGACGTTAAGCATAAATAAAACATAACGACTATTCTGCACATATATTCGATTGACTTATACAGTAAACTCTTACACCTTAATTAAGTAGCCGGTAAGAAATCAATTGGATATAGAATCGTAATCGCTGGAACATCTTCTTTTGCTCCAAAGTTAAATTTCTTCACACGATCAACAATTTTCTTTTCAAGTGCAGGCGCATCCATATCACTCGATTCCATGGAACAGGCTGAGACTTTACCATCTGGTTTTATCGTCAGTTTAAGCACTAACTTGCCCTGTAGGGTCGGATTTTTACGCAATTCACGGTTATATATTCTATAAAGCGCAGCTTTATATCGATCAAATACAATTTGAATTTCTTCATCCGTTCTTGATGGCCCAGGGCCATCACTAAGCGGTCTTTCTTCACCGAAGAAATCACTGCCAATCGCACTTTCAACCCGTGAAAAACCTACACCACCAATACTCTTACCGCCACTACCTGTATTCCGACTCAAAGAAGATGTACTAATGCCACCTGAGGCACCTTCTGCCTGAGCCGTTACCAGGGAGCGACTAACCTTACGTGCCTTTTGACCTTTATTACTTAGTCGAGCCTGTGAACCTAACTTCTGATCAACAGAACTATCCATTAATTCAGAGAAATTCTCTTTAAACGCAAGTAAACCTGCAGTCTCAGCCACTTTACGTGCTTTTTTAGCCTTTTCAGTCTTAGGCTTAGGCACATCTTTTCTTGGCTTTTTATCCTTCTTATCTTTTTTCTCTAACTTGGGCTGCACTTTAGGTGGCGGTGGTGGGGGTTCTTTTTTCACCACTAACTTAGCAAGACGCTCAGGAACCTCAGATAATTCAGCTCGCGTTCTCACGGGTAAATCCCATAAAGGAATCAGGTAACCCAGAACAATCGTAATCAACAAAGCGATTAACATTATTTTTCTAAAGCGTTTTTCATCCTCACCCTGTGTCGTCCACGGCATGATCATAGGACGATAAGGATGCACCGTCATCTCACGTTCAATTACAAACTCAGTAAGACGCTCTTCTGCTCGCTCCTGAACAACCAGAATTTCTTCATGTAGAATATTAATTTGAGCAATGACACTTTGAATGTCTTCTTTAATTAACTCTCTACGTTTTTGTACTCCCTTAACTTGCTCATCATAATTAATAACCAGATTATGCACACGATGATAATGCGACATTGAGTCGTCTATATCACAATTTTCACCCCAGAAGAGGCAGGCACCGCCCAATTTATTCAACTTATCGAGACGATCACTGATTTCACTCAGTAAGATAAACTGTTGTCGATCCTGAAATAAATCTTCGAGCTCAATATCCACCAGACGCAGTTGATCCTCCAGCTCTGCTATCCGGTGTTGCGCTTTATCAATCTTTTGATTGATGTCAGCCTTTTGCTCGGAGACTTCTATATCTACCAACTTAATAAAACCTTATGAGTCTGTTTGTGATGCTTTTTGAATAACTGCCAGGGAAATTTTTCCATAGCCCGCAGCAGTACAACTGGACATAACTTTTTTCAACAACTTAAACGGAATTGTTTTATCTGCCAATACCGTTACTTCTTTACTCTCTGAAACTGTTTTTGTACTTACACCAATTACATTTTCACGCTGTAAAATCAGCTCTGCCTGAATAGCCGGAATAACCGAAGTTTTAAGAGCCAGCGCCTCTTCTGTTTTTATTACCGGTTCGCCCATAATCATTATCGCTTCTGACGTCACTAAGACAACTACGGTTTCACGTGGTTTTTTCTCAACCACTGAGTCAGGCAATGAAATAACTTTAGGTGGCTCCATAACTTCCGTAGAAGAGGAATTAACCAAAAGAAAAAATACCAGAATAGTAAAAATATCCATCAAAGATACAAGATTTAAGCCCGGTAGTTTCTTTTTGGAACGCGCCATGCGTTTCATTCGGCGTGAGTTCTGCCTCATGGCGCATCTCCAATTGAAATATCAGGAAATAACGCCACTTTCTCATATATACCACCTTCACCCTGCTCCATTTCCACTAATCGAACCGCATCCATTACATGCACAAGTAATTCATACTGAATATCTGCTTCCATCAATACAGTCGCATCTGTTTTATCTGGATAATTTTTTTTAATTTCAAGCAAATGCTTAGATAAAGCAGCAAAATCATACTTATCATCTATTTTAGGAAAACGAGCAACTACACGTCGGCCATTACCAATTTCCAGGCCTTTTTCTCGTACAATCACTTCAATATTGAGCTTTATTTTTGTAGGCGCACTCGCGCCACTGGATGTGGGTAAATTCAACTCCAGAATTGTTACACGTGAAAATACCGCCGTTATAAGTAAAAAAGGAATTAACACTACCATTAAATTAAGAAAAGTAGTGATATCCATTTCTGGAACTTCTTTATCCGTACGACGATAGCGCGTTTTTCTGGCCATTATTTTGCAGCCAGAGCAGCTTGACGTTTGGCAAATTCAGAAATTATATTCAGCGTTTTAACAGAAACCATTTCCAGACTATCTACAATCTCTCCTGTTCGTGCTGTTAATAAGGCATGTGTAATCAATAGCGGGATGCCAGCCATTAAACCAAATGCTGTCGTATTCATCGCAACCGAAATACTCGCAGACAAAAGATCTGCTTTTTCAGCCGGGTTAGCATTAGCAACTGCATTAAATGCCTCAATCAGTCCCATAATCGTTCCCAGGAGACCAAGTAATGTAGATATATTAGAAAACAACGCAACATAAGGCGTGCGTTTTTCAAGCTGTGGAATTATTTCCATCATGCTTTCTTCCATGGCTATCTCAATATCATCACGTCGACGTACTGAACCCTGACGAGCAAGCCCCATATTCAGCAAACTGGCTATAGTAGATGTATCATCAGCGATTAATTCTCGCGCCTTATCAAAGTCACCTTCTTCAAGCATTGGATGCACTTCATCCCAAACCTTACGGTTTGCTCGAGAAACACTGCCCAGCTTTACAAATCGTTCAGTAGCTATTGCCAAACCGATCGCAAATACGATCAAAATCGGGTACATAAATGTACCACCAGTCTGGAAAAATCGTACCATGGTTTCAATAACTTCCATCATGTTTTCCTCATAGTGTTTACATGTTTAGTTAAAAACATGCAGAAATTTCTAACAAGTTTAGCACTGTATTCACGAACTGTCTTTTATAAGACAAACAACAATAACTAAAGCAATTACTTTGTGTGACTTAATTCATAAAAATCAAGTTCACGCACAAATACTTCTTTATCAATAGGGCGCATTGAGTCATCTAATAACCCAGAAGTTAAACTGGACCTTACACCCACCTCAGAATTTTTCCACGGCACAATATAAAGTGATTTTGGTGCTTCTTTATTACCAATAATAGATATACCAGACAATTCTTTTACACCCCCACTTTTTTTATTTCCCGCGACCTTTGGTTTATCTTCGGCATAAACAAGAGGCAGACAAAATATTAAGACAAAAACAAGGCTAATGGCTTTTAATAAAGACATAATACACTCCTATTTTACCCGCCGACTAAGGTCTGACACCCATATTTTCATTGTTTTATTCTCTGGCTCTAAATTCAAATAATGCTCATACTGCTGAAGCGCACAAGGAAAATCACGAATATATAATTCACAGAGAATACCCAGATTTTTAACCACTGGTAAATAATCAGGGTGCTCGGTTAATGCATTAGTATAAGCTTTTTTAGCATCATTAAAACGTCCCTTCTTTCTATACAATAATCCTAATTGGTTATTTGCAACAGGATGCGTTAATTCAATATTCACAGCCTTTAACAGGTATTTTTCTGCATTTTCACTATCGCCTTTCTTATTGTATGCCATACCTAAATTAATAAAAGGTGCAGGTACTCTGTCTTCTTCCGCTATGATTTTTTCCAGCAATAAAATAGCTTCATCATATTCCTCTGATTTCAAATGAGAAAGGGCAGAGTTAAAATCATCTTCAACATCAGAATCTATTTCAACCATCTTATGCTTTTCCATCTCATTAGGTGGTTTTGTCGAATCCGTGACACAGGACACTAAATTCATAAGCAATAAAAAAAACAATAAGAGCTTCAATAGTTTCATTTAGGCCGCCTCATTATTTTTAAACCCAGTATAAAAAACCTGACTATTATCGATCACATCTTGTTTTCTGGCGCTTTGTTTTTCTATTTCTGTATCCGATTTTTCTTCCAGGTTTTCATCTTGCTGAACTGGAACGGGTACTTGAACAGGTTGTTTTTCAGGATCAAGTTGCTGAACAACAGGTAAAATTGTTTCTACATACTGGGCAGCTTCTTCAGGCTTCGCATACCTTGCAGGTAACAATAAAGCTAGCTTATCAATACTTTTATCAATCCATTCGTTATAAATACCCAAATCAAGCAACTCCATATTTTTTTCATGCACATCAATTGATTTTTCTTCAAATGGATATACCTGTTCTTCAATCGCTAGCTCATACTGCTCAAGTTGCTCTTCAGTTAAATTATCAGGCCGTTCAGAGTTCATTAAAGCACGACTAAAATGATAATATATTTCTGCAATTTCATAGGTAGCCGCCGCTGTCACAACACCCACTTCATAATCAACCAGCCTGGTTAAAGTAGAAATTGCCTTTTTCATACGTTTTTTCTTTAAGTTAAGATTTTTCTTAAACGGTTTTTTCAGTTCAACAAGTTTAAATCGTCTAATATCAGGCTGAGCAAGAACAAGTGAGGCACTTGCCGCTAAAAATCGCGTGCGATCTGTGCGCTCTTTTCCAGCTTTTAAATCAATGGCAACAATCCACTGTAATTGTTTAATATAAAGTTTTTTACTTTTATTCAATTTATAGATATTTGCAATGTTATTACGCATTTCCAGTGCGCTCTCAACAGGTTTAGGGAAGTACTTTACATATCGAACATACACATTAAGCGCTTTACTTCTATCACCAGCCTTTTCATAAAGCTCTGCCGCTTGCTGTAATGCTTCACGTCGCAACCCTTTGTCTTTTGTTTCTCTCTCAATTCTCTCGAACTCTGCTGCTGCCTGTAATAATTTGCCATCTTCTTTATAGACAATAGCCAGTTTTTTAGTAACATCCGCCTGTAATTTATTTTTGGGATAATACTTTCTAAAATTCTCTAAGACCTCAGCCGCTTTGGACCAGTCCTTTAAACTAATTAAAGCCGCTGCAGCATCATATTCTGCTGTTGGACGAATTTTTGCCGTTGGTGCCGCAACAGCAATTCGTAAAAAATGATTTGCCGCAGTTCGATGATCCTGAAGTTTACGCGCCTGCTCACCTTGCTTATAAATAGATGCGGCCAGATTCTCTATTAGTTTACTCCTCTCTTTATGATTTTTAGCCGTCATGCCAAGCACCTGGCTATAGGCAGACTCTGCATCACTGTATAATGTAAGGTCAAATGATGAGTGCGCTACAATTAACCAGGAGGAACGTATATATTTAATCTCAATATCAGGGTATTTTTCAATTACACTACGGCCTATTTTTATTGCCATAGCAAAATCTTTAATCGCATAAAGATCATCTGTAGCAGCAACTAACACAACGGGTGCTTTCTTATGTTTAGGGTAAGTTTCACCAAACTTTAAAGAGCTACGAATAATTTCATATTTAATTATATTACGTTGCGACTGATCTGCTTTCTTTAAATACTCTCTATATGCAAATACAGCCGCATAACCAGCTTCAGCCGATTTTTTATGTTTTTCATAATTATATGAAGTTCGTTCATATTCTAATGCGGCCCCCCTGAAGTCTTTATTCTCAAGTAATAATTCAGCTAACTGAAAATTAATACCCGGCGCCTGCTGATCTTCTGGAAATGACTCCAGGAATTCACGATACCAACGAGTGGCTTCCAGAAAATTTTCCTTTCTAAATTTTCGTAATCGTCTGTTCTGATACAATGCATGATAGTGATTTGCCAGATCGGTTAAATTTGCTTTCAGGAAAACAATAACATCTGGATACGTATTAATATCAAAAAATGTCCAATAATTAGCCCTTAAACCATAGGTTGTTGCAAAGTTCTTTTTAGAATCAACAACCAGCTTTGGAAAACCACCCTTTAGATAAATTTCTATTACCCTGATATGAAAATGAGGTGAAACTTTGTTTAATGGATTTCGCTCAACGTATGCATTATAAGCACCTGCTGCATCAGCATAACGTCGTTTAGTTAAATAATATTCGCCTAAGTGACTATATATACTAGCTTCATATAATCTGGGGCCATGAACTTCAAAGTACTTAACAACTTCTTCTGGCCCACCCAGATATGAAAAACTCAAACTGATAACACGATATGTATCCTCGATACGCTTACGTTCAATCTTGTCATCTATCTGCTCAAAGTCATAACCAATTGATATCTTATAATCGAGTAAGCCTATGAAGTCATTTAAAGCCTCCTCATATAAATCCTGTTTAAAAAATGCCCAGCCCTGCTTATATAGTGCAAGATCATAAAATGCAGAACTTACACCAAACTCAATCACAGCCTGATATGCTTCCTCTGAATCAAGATATTTTTTACGTGTAAAAAAGTATTCGGCGCGTCTAAACTGCGCTTCATCAATATGTCTTGAACCTGGGTACTCTTTTACCAGACGATTCAACACTAACATCGCCTCATCAACTTTCCCTACTTCTTCATAAGCACGGGAAAGCTGGTATAACACCTGGTCATTTCGCTCATAATGGGGGTACTTAACTAATAAGCCTTTGTATAACTCTATGGCTTCCTGAGCGCCCGCTGAAGCCAGGTCGTCAGCAACCGCAGTATCAGTCGTTACAACAGCTTTATTTTTTCCTTTTTCCAGGTCTGCTTTTTCTGTCGTGCGCTTTTCAAATTCTTTGCGTGATTCATCCGTATTTGCAATTGATCTATCTTTGCTTTGGAGGTTTTCAGACGAAATATCTGTATCTGAAATTTCTGTCTTTTTATCATCAGGAGACAAGGCAGCTCCAGCAGTAGCATTGCTTCCTGTAGCAACATCTGTAGACGTGACAGCAGAATCTAATGCATCACTACTAATTGAGCCATATTCTTTTTCAATCTTTAAGTCAGCAAGGCGGCGTAATGCCTCAGGAGTCATGGCTGTTTCCGGTGTTTCCTCCAGAAACTTCTGATAACTTTCCATTGCTTTTTCTAAACTACCTAAAATTTCTGCCTCTTTTAAATCAAGCTCAACATCTTCAAGACTTGCCAGCGTCTGTTTATCGCCACTGGTGGCGCAACTGGCAAGAATCAATACCATCACTAAATATAAAAATATTTTTTTCATATTAAGCCACATCACTGAACAGTCTCTTCTTTTTCTGGAGCAGGTTGGGCCTCTACTGGCTGCTCCTGTAATAACTGTTCTTGTTGTGTATCTTTAACATTTAAATCCTGCTTATTTTTTTCTGCTGATTCCTTTAATGCTTTACTCTGCAAAAATTTATCTTCCTGAGCTTTCTGTTGTTTTTTAGTCGCACGATCATAACTCTCAGCCAGGGCAAACCGAGCTTTAATCTGATATTCCTCTAATAAATTACGTCTACGCTCTAATTCATTTACTGCCAGAGCTTCAATTAATCGTCCCTGACGTGCCATAATCCCATCGACCTTAACCTGTGTTGCCTGGATTTTTGTTTTTAATTGTCGAATAGGAATATCATAACCTTCATAACTTTGCGTTGCTGCCTGACGTGTTCGTATAAAGGACTTATATGCTTTATTTAAGGTATTAATATAAACGTCCAGTGTTTTCATTTGTTTATATGCATGGGTTAATCGCTCATGATATGCGCCATTAATATTCCAGTGCAACACCCCTTTAAGTCGAGCAATTCGTTGGCGGACTTCATCTGAATAGTGTTGAGGGTTTGATGAAAGATAAAGTTCTATGCCTGCCAGTTTATCCTGTATTCCACGCTCTTCTGCTGTCGCCAGATAATCTGGACGCCGCGAAATAACCAGTGATTTTAAACGTTGATCCAGACGATCACGTTGAGATAATCGCAAGCGTATTCGAGCATCCAGTTTTTTAAATTGTTTTTCAACAACAGGTAACAAAGGCTCATAATATTTTCGTCGTATTTCAATTAATTCAACATAAACATCAAGTGTTGCCAACCAATATGAAAGCCGCATTCGAAGCTCTGCAAGATCATGGTAATTCTGCAAAGATTGTTGAAAATCATTCGATGCCATTAAAGATAAAATATAGCGTGTTTCAGGTGTTTCCTGTAAATCCCTTAAATTATGTAACCAGTTTTCGTCACGCTCACCCTGCTTATCCAGTATCGCATTTAAAAATTTACCCTCTCGAACACTTTTAATTGAAACCTGAAGGCGATCTACTTCACTACCAAAATTATCCATCGCTTCACCATAAGATAAAGCGGCCTGACCATAATAATGTAATTGACTATACGAATAGGGTACTGCCAGCATAGATTCCTGAACAGACTCATTAGTAATTTCACGCTTATGCAATATACGCCATGGTACCAGCGCTTTTTTAAACTGCCCTAGAGAAACATTAACCCAACCCAGACCTAATAATGCACGATCTGCAAATGGCCCATTTAAGCGTATGCGACTAAAATATTGCTTAGCCTGATCAGGTGACCCATTTTCCAGCATTCGATTCGCGAGCGTTAAATTAGCTTTGTCTTTTAAAGCCAGAATACCTCGCTCATCACTGCTAATTTTGCCCATTTCTCCAAGTGCAACAATGCCTTTTTTCTCTTCACCATTTTGTATATAAGCAATACCCAGGTTATATAATATATACCCTTTATATTTATCTTCATTTTCAATAGATTTTAATAAAGTCACTGCTTCAGCAAATTTACCTGTTGATATATAGACCTGTGCACGTAAATAAATTTCATCAACACGCAAATCTTCTGCCATTTCACCCTGTATTTTTTCTAAAATATCTAATGCATTACCAGGTTGATTTTTTCGATAATAGATTTGAGCCAGACGATAAGCCGCTTCATTACGAATTTCCTGATTTAAGCTGGACTCCATAATCGCTTTGATTGCCCTGCCTGCACGTTGATGCATGCGATAGGCCAGTTCAAAACTACCCACAGAGAATTCTGCATGATTGATATGCTGATTAAATGGATCTAATGCAGGATTATCCAGAGCATAAAACTGGCCTAACTCAGCATCGAGCTTACTAATAGCATCGAAATGTTTATTTTGAAAAGCATAAAATAATGACTCACCATAAAAAATATCCTTGAGCTCAGGAGATTTGTTTATAGTATTTTCAGCCATTGCATTAAATGCAATCAGTAAAAACAAAATGGATTGAATGAATCGCAACATGAAATTTGAAACCTGGCCCTACCAGTCTTTAAACTCTAAACCCTGGTCACCCGCATCCGGCCCACCTATTTTTATTTCAACAAACTTTGGACCTACCCCTTTCTTCAATGTATAACTGCTACTGCGTTTCATTTCACCACCACTGACTGCTTTTGCTGTATAGCTGATCACGAGCTTATGATCACCCGTTTTTATATTTCCTGTATATATTTTTTGCACCCCCCCTTTTTGCATAGCCTCCAGCTCCCGGAAGGTATACAGGTGATGAGCCAGCACTTTATTTTCCAGCTTGATCTGTATTGCATCCAGACGTAAATCTTCTGGATCGGCAAGTGATACAAATAATGCAAACTGGCTATTGGATGGGAATAGTAATTTTTCTTCGAGCTGCAACAGGCCAGCAGTTAAGTCGATAACATCTTTTTTAATATCCTGCACCTGCTCATCAAGACCCTTGATTTGCTCTTTTGTTACATCGGCGGCTATTGCTGAGGTTATATTCAGCATCAGTATCGTTAATAAAGTTAATATTGTTTTACGCATAATACTTATCCGTCACTTAATCACTTTGTATTTGAGCATATATCCACTCCTGTTTCCGCCAATTAACTCACAGTTAAGGCAGTTTTATTGAGTATACATTATGATTTTATATATTTGAATCAGGTATTTATATTGTTTTGTTGAGAAGTTATCTCATATTTGATACCTAAATTAGGCTTCACTTATGAAGTTATAGCTCACTTATAAATTTTTTGCGACTTATTCGTTATGATTATTCTAATATATTTATAAACTATTGCCCTTACCGGGGTTATCCGGCCTGAAACAAAAAACTTAAACGCCTATAAAGCCGGGTATTTTTTAACGCATTTACGAATAAACATACCACAAAAATTAAAACAAAAAAAAGGGGCTAAAAGCCCCTTTTCTCACATAAATACAAGCAAAAGCTTACGCTTCAGCGGTCGCCTCACTAACAGCCTTCATGCTTAAACGAATTCGACCTTGACGATCAATTTCCAGCACTTTAACCTGAATTTTCTCACCTTCAGAAAGCTTATCACTTACCTTCTCAACACGCTCTTCACAAATTTGAGAAATATGAACCAGGCCTTCCTTATTTGGCAGTATACGAACAAAGGCACCGAAGTCCATAATCTTGATAACTTCGCCTTCGTAGATTTTGCCTACTTCAGCTTCAGCCGTGATTTGCTCAATACGAATCTTAGCAGCTTCTGCATTATCAAAATCACTTGAAGCTATTTTCACATTACCGTCATCATCAATATCAATCGTTACGCCAGTTTCTTCAGTAATTGACTTAATTACTGCACCGCCTTTACCGATAACATCGCGAATTTTTTCAGGATTGATCTTCATTGTTAAGTAACGTGGTGCGTAATGAGACATTTCAGTACTTGGTTCTGAAATAACCTTATTCATTTCACCCAGAATAAACATTCGACCTGCTTTCGCCTGCTCTAATGCTTTTTCCATTATTTCTTTTGTGATACCTGTAATCTTGATATCCATCTGCAGCGCGTTAACACCGTTTGCTGTACCGGCTACTTTAAAGTCCATATCACCCAGATGGTCTTCATCACCTAAAATATCGCTTAATACCGCGTATTCTTCACCTTCTTTAACAAGACCCATTGCGATACCCGCAATTGGCGTCTTAACAGGCACACCTGCATCCATTAATGCAAGTGAAGTACCGCAAACAGAAGCCATAGAGCTGGAACCATTTGACTCTGTAATTTCAGAAACAACACGAATTGAATACGGGAAATCATCTGTGCCTGGCATACACGCTAAAACACCGCGCTTTGCTAAACGACCATGACCAATTTCACGACGCCCTGGCGTACCAACACGACCGGCTTCACCAACAGAGAATGGAGGGAAGTTGTAATGCAGCATAAAGCTGTCTGTCATTGGGCCTTCTAAAGCATCAATTTTTTGAGCATCGCGTGAAGTACCTAATGTTGTAACAACCAACGCCTGAGTTTCACCGCGTGTGAATAATGCTGAACCGTGCGTTCTTGGAAGAACACCCGTACGTACAGAAATCGCACGAACATCATCCAGTTTACGTCCATCAATACGAGGCTCACCGGCAATGATGCGACCACGTACGATTGATTTTTCAACTTTACCAAATGCACCTTTAACTTCGTCTTTAGAGAAGCCATCATCTGATACTAATTTTTCAACAGCAGCATCACGTACTTTACCAATTGCTGCATAACGATCTAACTTTTCAGAAACCTGGTAAGCAGACGTTAAGTCAGTTGTAACTGCATCTGTAACCTGTTTAATTAAATCTTCATTAACTTCCGGTGGCGCCCATTCCATTGCTGGCGTACCCACTTCTTTTGCTAATTCAGCAATAGAATTAATTACAACCTGAGATGCATCATGACCAAACATAACTGCATTTAACATCACTTCTTCAGATAACTGGTCTGCTTCTGACTCAACCATTAGAACTGCATCAGATGTACCAGCAACGACCAGATCAAGTTGCGATTCTTTCAACTGACTGTACGTTGGGTTTAATACATAGCTACCATCTATATAACCAACTCGACATGCGCCAACTGGACCCGCAAATGGCGCACCAGAAATAGCCAGTGCTGCTGAGGTACCAATTAATGCTGCAATATCAGGATCAATTTCAGGGTTAAGCGACATAACTGTACAGATAACCTGAACTTCAGAGGTATAACCTTTAGGGAATAAAGGACGGATAGGTCTATCGATGAGGCGACTGGTCAGCGTTTCTTTTTCTGATGGACGACCTTCACGTTTGAAGAAGCTTCCTGGAATTTTACCAGCAGCATATGAACGCTCCTGATAATTTACAGTTAACGGGAAAAAATCCCGAGGCTCTCCACCTTTCACAGCTACGGCGGTTACCTGAACTACGGTACCATCCATATCTACCATAACAGCACCTGAAGCCTGGCGAGCAATCTCACCGGTTTCGATAGTTACGTTATGATCCCCAAATTGAAACGATTTTTTAATTGCAGTCACAGGTTATACCCTAATTATCTGATTTATTTAGTTTATCTTAACGACGCAGACCAAGATTTGAAATCAGATCTTTATAACGATCTGTATTTTTTGACTTCAGATAATCCAGTAACTTACGACGCTGGTTTACCATACGTAAAAGCCCACGACGAGAATGGTGATCCTGCTTGTGCTCTTTAAAGTGTTCTGTAAGTTGCACGATGCGCGAAGTTAGCAGGGCTACCTGTACTTCTGGAGAACCCGTATCGCTTGCAGCGCGTGCATATTTAGTTACTACTTCAGCCTTAGCTGTAGCTGTCATTGACATTGTCAAAACTCCTGACTGTATTTGCCTCAAAAATTGAAGCGAAATTTTATCATGATTTAGGGATATGACAAAAGCTTTTGTGTCTAAAACATTGATTATTCAGTAGATTGGGGTGAAATATAACATGTTAGAGCGAATTACCCTGCCAGGCCCCATCTCCATCGGGGAAAGGTCGCGTTTTTCGCGCTCTGTCCCCAATGGAGATAAGCCTTAATCCTGCAAATTCATCATACGCTTAGGTGCGACCCGACCATCGCCCTGAATCTTGCCTATACCAATAAACTGCTCTCCGTCATACACCCGAACCAGTCCTTCTGTTGGGGCTCTGGCCACCTGAACAGGCTGACCCAACTTCATGTAATAAGCGCTATCCGCATCCAGCTCAACCACTGGCCAGTCTGATATTCCACTATCCAGCTCCATCATAACCTCATCCAGAGCATCAACACCATTCTCAGCTATTTCCATAAGCTGATCGAGTGTAATCATCTCTGACTGATAGGGCCCTACCGAGGTACGCCGTAATTCAGTAACATAGGCTCCACAACCCAGTTTTTCTCCCAGGTCTTCTGCCAGGGTACGCACATAGGTACCTTTAGAGCAGCGCGCTTCTAACTCCACTTCTCCATTTTCAAATGACATTACCTGCAATGAATAAATAGTGACTGGGCGCGATTTACGCTCTACCTCTATACCCTGACGTGCAAGATCATATAAGCGCTGACCATCCACTTTCAGCGCAGAATACATGGGAGGAACCTGCATAATATCACCTGTAAGCTCAGGTAAATATTTTTCAATATCAGCTAATTGAACATGCTCAAAAGGGCGACTCTCAATCACTTCACCTTCCGCATCACCGGTGGCCGTCTTTTCACCCAGCTTACATTTAAACCGATAAGTCTTATCTGCATCGAGCAAAAACGCAGACACCTTAGTCGCTTCACCTAAACAAATAGGCAACATACCCGTTGCTAAAGGATCAAGACTACCCGTATGCCCAGCTTTATTCGCATCGAATAAACGTTTCACACGTTGCAATGCATGGTTTGATGAAATTTTTAATGGTTTATCTAGAAGTACTACACCGTGGACAGCACGACCTTTCTTTTTACGACCCATGAATTTAACCTAAAAGCTTTTAACGCAGAGTTTATTTATTGCCTGTATCACACACAAAACAACTTATCTCTGCGTCTTTGTGTCAAACAACTAATCTTCAGAAGAATCCGCATCTGTAGAGCGCGCTTTAGCAATCAATGACTCCATTGAAGTACCTCGCTCAATACTAACGTCATAAACGAATTTTAAAGATGGAACGATACGCGAACGTATACGCTTGGCTAGCTCACGGCGAATAAAACCGTTAGCTTTATTCAGACCTTCCCCAGCCGAATCTCGCTCATCATTATTTAATACAGTAAAATAAACCACTGCACTACTTAAATCACGACTTACTTTAACCGCGGAAAAAGACACCCAGTTAACTCGAGGGTCTTTAATTTCATCACGCACCAGACCAGACAGCTCTCTTCGAATCTGTTCGGCCATACGTTGTGATCGGGAATATTCTTTTGGCATTAAATTGCATTCTGGTTATTTTGAAATCAAAAACTGCTTCTCACAAACGAACGTGAATAAACACAAATAAAATCAAAAATATTTAAAGAGGTAACTTTGTACAGGCGAATGAACTTCAATTTTTTGTTCATTCGCACTCTATATACTTTTAAAGTTATAAAACGCGTTCCATTTCAACACGTTCGAAAACTTCTATCTGATCACCAACTTTTACATCATTGTAGTTCTTCACGCCGATACCGCACTCTGTACCACTCTTCACTTCTTCAACAATGTCCTTGAAGCGGCGTAATGACTCAAGCTCACCTTCATAAATAACGACATTTTCACGTAATACACGAATCGGCTGACTCTTTTTAATAGTACCTTCAGTAACAATAGAACCCGCAATCAAACCAAATTTTGGAGACTTGAAAATATCTTTAACTTCAGCAAGACCAATAATTTCTTCGCGGAATTTAGCAGAAAGCATTCCTGTTAATGCCGACTTAACATCACCTATCAGGTCATAAATAACACTGTAATAACGCATATCCACACCACGTTCTGCAACCGATTTTCTGGCTGCCGCATCGGCTCGAACATTAAAACCAAAGACAACTGCATTAGATGCAGCAGCCAGACTAATATCCGTATCGTTAATACCACCAACACCAGAACCAACGATAGCAACATCCACTTCATCATTATCTGCAGCAAGCTTCATTAATGAATCTTTAATTGCTTCCAGGCTACCTTGCACATCTGCTTTAAGCAGGATATTAAGGTACTTAACTTCACCTTTACCTAAATTATTAAACAATGAATCAAGCTTGGCCTGTTGCTGGGCAGCAAACTTAACATCACGTACCTTATGATGACGATTTTCTGCCAGCTCTCGAGCAGTCTTTTCGTCCGTCATAACCTGAACCTGATCTCCTGCAGCAGGTGTACCAGATAAACCGAGTACAACAGCAGGAATAGATGGCCCCGCTTCATCAATCTGCTTACCATTCTCATCAAACATGGCACGTACACGACCATATTCCTGGCCGGCTAACAGAATATCACCTTTCTTCAGGCCACCTTTCTGAACCAGAACTGTTGTCATTACACCACGACCCTTATCCAGCGTTGCCTCAACCACCAGGCCCTGTGCAGGGCCTTTAGCAGGCGCCGTATACTCCAGCATTTCAGCTGTTAGGTTAATAGCTTCTAGCAGCTCATCAATACCTTCACCTGTTTTAGCCGAAACATTAACAAAAATGTTTTCACCACCCCAGTCTTCAGGAATAACATCATGACTACCCAGCTCTGTTTTTACTCGATCGGGATCCGCTGCTTCTAAATCGATTTTATTTACTGCAATAATTAAAGGTACACCTGCCGCTTTAGAATGCTGTATAGCCTCAATAGTTTGCGGCATCACACCATCGTCTGCTGCAACAACCAGGATAACAATATCAGTTGCCTGTGCTCCACGAGCACGCATAGATGTAAACGCTGCGTGACCTGGTGTATCTAAAAACGTAATAACGCCTTTGTCAGTTTCAACATGGTATGCACCAATATGCTGTGTAATACCACCGGCTTCGCCTGAAGCAACTTTAGCCTCACGAATATGATCCAGTAATGAGGTTTTACCATGATCAACATGACCCATAATTGTTACAACGGGTGGACGCGCTTGCTCATCATGTAACTCATCACCTGCTGAAGATAACAGGGCATTTTCACGATCATCTGCTGAAGACGCTATCGCTTTATGGCCTAACTCTTCAACAATTAAAATAGCCGTATCCTGATCTATCACCTGATTAATGGTTGCCATAACCCCCATCGTCATCATAGTTTTGATCATTTCACCGGCTTTCATGGACATCTTCACAGCCAGATCTGAAACTTGAATCGTTTCAGGCACATCAACGTCATATACAATCTTTTCTACTGGCTTTTCAAACGCATGCTTTGCTTCTGCATTTTGTGCCGCCAATACTTTACGACTTGTTTTTTTGCTGCGGCCTTTTTTACCCGATGCCACATGCAGTTCTTTTCTGCCGTATCGAGTATCACCTTTACCCCTGCTACCTTTAGCAGCAGGTTTCTGTGTTCCTTTATTACGATCATCTGGAGCGGTGGTTTTCGATGCTTCAGCTTTTGCAGCGTCGCGAGCTTTTGCATTTGCTACGACTTTTGCCTGTTGATCTGCTTCAATGCGCGCTTTGACTTCCGCTTCTTTTTTAGCAACCGCATCTTCTTCACGCTGCTTGGCAGCCTCTTTAGATTTTTCGATTGCAACAACTTCAGCTTCTGCTCGTAAAGCTTCACGCGCTTCCTTTTCAGCCATCAAAAGCTGAATTTCAGCTTTTTCTTTTTCTTTAGCATCGTCCTCAGTATCCACTTCAGAGAGCTTTGAAATACTGCGCTTTTTACGAATTTCGACATTAACCGCTTTACTACCACCGGTTTTCAGCGATGCTGTGGATCTGCGTTTTAGCGTAATTTTACCCTTACTAGCGGTAGATGCAGCAGCCGACTTCCCATGACTACTACGCAAGTGATCAAGCAATTTAAATTTTTGCTCATCAGTAATAACTGAATCACCATCAGCAACTATAATTCCCGCATCTTTTAACTGTTCTAATAATCGCTCAACTGTTGCGCCTACGACCTCAGAGAGCTGTTTAACTGTAACTTGTGCCATTTTTTTTGACTCCCCCAGGGTTACTGGTTTGCCTCTTCTTCAGTTTCAAACCAGGGTGCCCGCGCAGTCATAATTAATGCACTGGCACTCTCTTCCGACATTTCCTGTATTTCCTGTAACTCATCTATTGCTAGTTCGGCCAGGTCTTCCATAGTACAAACACCTTTCGAAGCTAACGCATTAGCCAGCTCATCATTCATACCATCCATTTCCAATAAATCCTTCTGCGGCTCATCAACTGACTCTTCCTGTGAAATCGCCTTCATTAGTAGTGCGTCCCTGGCACGACCACGGAGTTCCTCAACAATATCAGCATCAAACTCTTCGATATTTAAGAACTCACTTTCAGGCACATATGCTACTTCTTCGATACTGGAGAAACCTTCTGCTGCCAGAATAATTGCAACATCCTCATCAACATCAAGTTGCTCCATGAACAACTCAACTAGAACTCTACCTTCTTTCTCAGACTTTTCCTCCATGTCTTCCGTCGACATGATATTCAGGTTCCAACCGGTTAACTGACTGGCCATACGAATGTTCTGGCCACCCTTACCGATTGCCTGAGACAGCTTTTCATCTTCAACCGCCACATCCATTGAATGGGCATCTTCATCAACAACAATTGATAAAACTTCAGCCGGAGACATGGCATTAATTACAAACTGAGCTGGATTATCATCCCAAAGAATAATATCCACTCGTTCACCCGCTAACTCATTAGTAACAGATTGAACACGTGAACCACGCATACCAACGCAGGCGCCTACAGGATCCATACGAGGATCATTTGATTTAACGGCAATTTTCGCACGAGACCCTGGATCACGCGCACCCGCTATAATTTCTATCAGATCCTGACCAACTTCCGGTACCTCTAGTTTAAATAACTCAACCAGAAATTCGGGTGCAGTACGACTAATAAAAAGCTGTGGGCCGCGAGCCTCAGAACGAACTTCTTTCAGAAAACCACGTAATCGATCACCGGGACGAACAGCTTCACGGGGAATCACATCTTCACGGGGAATAAAACCTTCAACATTATCACCCAGGTCAAGGTATATATTGCCACGCTCAATACGTTTAACCGTACCCATGATTAACTCACCAACGCGATCCTGAAATGCCTCAACGACGCGAGCCCGTTCAGCTTCCCGTACTTTCTGTACAATAACCTGCTTCGCTGTCTGTGCAGCAATACGGCCAAACTCTACCGAATCGATTTCTTCCTCAACATAATCACCCAATGCAATTTCGGGCTCATCGATTTGTGCAGCTTCCAGAGTAATTTGCTTTAATGGAAATTCCAGACCACCGTCTTCCAGTTCTTCAGCCACTTCCCAGCGGCGGAAAGTATCATAAGCTCCGGTTTCACGATCGATGCTCACGCGAACCTCAATATCCCTGCCCTGCTTCTTACGACTGGCCGTAGCTAATGCGGCTTCAATCGCCTCAAAAATGATTTCCTTCTCAACTGCTTTCTCATTTGAGACCGCATCTACTACGTAAAGAATTTCTTTATTCATGTCTGGCTCCAAAAACCATATTCCAGTAAATATCTAAAAAAAACCAGGGAAAACCCTAGAATTGCGGAACGATCCGCGCTTTATCAATTGTATCTAAAGCTAGATAATGGGTTTCACCATCCATCTCAAGAATGACTTCATCATTCTCTATGCCTTTTAACTTGCCGGTAAAATTCCGCTGCCCTTCAAGCGTGGGTACGGTTAACTTAATTTTTACGGTTGATCCTGTAAATCGTTCAAAATCAGCCACTTTACGCAATGGTCGATCCATACCCGGGGATGAAATTTCTAGATTAAACTGCCCCGGGATGGGGTCTTCTACATCCAGTACACTGCTAATCTGATGACTCACAGCCGTACAGTCTTCCAGTACAATACCGTCAGGACCATCAATATATATACGTAATAAACCATCTGTGGGGTGTGGACGATAATCTATATCCACTACCTCATATCCCATGCCTTCAACTACGGGCTCAATTAATGACCAGATGTCGTTCACGTTTTATAAGTACTCTTTAATGTTGGTTATGACTGAAACCACAGGGATTTTACACCCGTATCGAACCATAAAAAAGGCCCCGATATACGGGGCCTTCCTAAAATCTGAATTTAAGTGTAATTCAGATCAAATCTGGTAGCGGACGCAGGACTTAAACCTGCAACCATCCCATGAGTAATCAACATACATGAGACCGACTACTCATCGAGCCCATAACCCACAGCCTCTCGCAAAACTGAAAACTATGAACCTGATATAAATATTAGTAGCGGGGCAGGATTTAAACCTGCAACCTTCCCATGGGTAATCAACACGCATGAGACCGACTACTCATCGGGCTCATAATCCGAAGTTCCTCGCGAAACTAAGAATTATGAACCTGATATAAATTTGGTAGCGGGGGCAGGATTTGAACCTACGACCTTCGGGTTATGAGCCCGACGAGCTGCCAGACTGCTCCACCCCGCATCAACTTGGAGCGAATAGTACAGATATCAAAGGCTTATTGCAAGACTTAAAATAATAGATTTTATTTCACCATTTAAAGAAGTTATTCAACCGGCATTTTCATATGCAAACGCCTGCCAAATATCACATGTTCAATGCTTAACTCCCCATAAAACGATACTTTTTTCTTCAATTAATAAAAGAAAGTATTCACTATCTTTTCCGGCAGCGAAACAAACAGAGAAAAACAATATGTGGTTTATACGAAAAAAATCCAGCGAAAACAGCAAACTGTTTACAGGCACAAATAATTCGCCCGTTATTATAAAGACAAGGTCATCCAGTACCTATAAAGATTAGAAAGGAGGGGGGCATCCTCCCCCCAGGATAAACTTATGAAAACGCAGCAATACAGATAGACATTAATGCAGCCGGATATAGCCCTAACATCAAGACGGATAAACCATTAGCACTCAGAGCAATCTGCATATCACGAGTACAGTTAATTTCACTTTTATCTTCTGCATCATCAAAGTACATCAATTTAATAATTCGAAGATAGTAAAAAATACCAATGATTGAAAAGAATACCGCAACCAATGCTAACCAGAGCATATCAATATTAACGACAGCCTTAAGAACCGCCAGCTTTGCCCAGAAACCAACGGTTGGTGGCACACCCGCCATAGAGAAAACAACAATCAGCATAATAAATGCAAACCAGGGGCTACGTTGATTCAGACCCTTTAAATCATTAATATTATCTGCTTCAAAACCTTTACGTGTTAGCAGAATAATAATACCAAAACCACCTAACGACATTAATGTATAAGTCAGGGTATAAAACATAGCAGCAGAGTAACCTTCCTGATTACCGGCCAATAAACCCAGCATAATAAAACCAACATGAGATATCGTTGAATACGCTAATAAACGTTTTAGATTCGTTTGTGCAATTGCGATAACATTACCCACAGCCATTGATAACACAGCCAGAATAATCATCATACCCTGCCAATCGGCCTGAAAACTTCCCATGCTTTCCGCAAGTAAACGAATCACCATGGCAAAACCGGCTACTTTAGGCGCAGTTGCAATATAACTGGTAACGGTAGTTGGAGAACCATGATAAACATCTGGAATCCACATATGAAAAGGCACTGCGCCTAACTTAAATGATATACCGATAACCATAAAAACCAGACCAAAAATCAGTACGATGTTATCTCCCTCCATCTGATCTAAGGCTACCGCAACTTCTACAATATTTAATGAGCCGGTCATGCCATACACCATCGACATACCGTATAACAACATACCTGATGCTATGGCACCCAGTACAAAATACTTCATTGCTGCTTCAGCCGCATTTGGATTTTCACGATCAAATGCAACCATTGCATAAAGAGATAATGAAAGCAGCTCTAAACCCAGGTACATAGACAAAAAGTGATTAGCCGAAATCATCACCATCATACCTAACAGGCCAAACAGACCAAGAACATAAAACTCGCCTTTAAAGATATTACGATCCTGCAAATATCGACGAGAATAAACAAACACAATAGCAACTAATAATACCACTGCATATTTCAATACAGTCGCTAACAGATCATTTACAAAAAGGCCATTAAATGCGAGCTCACGCGTCCATTCGTTATTCTGGGGAGTTTGTTGCGAAATCAATATCAGCGTAATAATAAGACCTAGCTGTGATAGCATATAAGTAACATTGCGTTGACTATCTTTTAAATAAACATCAACCACCAGCACAGTACACGCCAGAGCGAGTAAAAACATCTCTGGCATAGCAATTGAAAGATTAAGCATTTCTAGTGTCATCATTAATTCTCTAATAATAAATCGTCAATTATAAATCCACTGCGTTAGGGCAGTTTTGACTGGGCAATATGGTGTAATAAATTATCTACAGAAGCATGCATTACATCTACCAGTGGCGCAGGATATAAACCTAAAGCTAAAACGGCTACAGCTAAAATTGACATAATAAATAACTCACGCTGATTTAAATCCTGCAACGCTTTTACATTGTCATTTTTAATCTCACCATAAAACACACGTTTAACCATCCACAATGTATAAGCTGCACCCAGTATTAAAGTGGTAGCCGCAAGGAAGGCAATCCAGAAACTGGCTTTAAAAGCTGCCAGTATAACCATGAACTCCCCAACAAAACCTGAAGTCCCTGGTAGCCCCGCATTAGACATAGCAAAAAACACGGCAAATGCAGCGAATACCGGCATGGTATTAACCACTCCACCATAATCTGCAATTTCACGGCTGTGCATACGGTCATATAGCACACCAATCATCAGGAACATGGCACCGGAAATAAAGCCATGTGAAATCATTTGCACCATGGCACCTTCTACTGCCAGAGCAGCACCAGTAATATCACCATTAGCCGGGTTACCCCAGATTCTGAAAACAACAAATAAACCCAGAGTTACAAAACCCATATGTGCAATTGAGGAATAGGCTACCAGTTTTTTCATATCACTCTGCACCAGGGCAACAAAACCGATATAAACCACTGCAATAAGTGATAAACCAATAATCAACCAGTCTAATGATGCACTGGCATCTGGCGTAATGGGTAGCGTAAAACGAATAAAACCATAACCACCAATTTTCAGCATCACAGCAGCCAGTATGACAGAGCCACCGGTTGGCGCTTCAACGTGCGCATCGGGTAACCAGGTATGCACTGGCCACATAGGCACTTTTACCGCAAAAGCAGCTAGAAATGCGAAGAAGATCAACGTCTGTTCTGTCATATCCAGTTTCATGGCATGCATATCTAAAATTGCAAAACTGCCTGACTGGTAATACATATAAATCATCGCCACCAGCATAAACACCGAGCCGAAGAACGTATAAATAAAGAACTTAATAGTTGCATAAACCCGATTTGGCCCACCCCACACACCGATAATAATAAACATGGGTATTAGCATCGCTTCCCAGAACACATAGAAAAGCATGGAATCAAGTGCAGAGAAAACACCAACCATCAAGCCTTCCATAATTAGAAATGCCGCCAGGTATTGTGATGCTCTTTTTTGTATAACTTCCCAACCCGCCAGTACCACGATAATAGTGGTAAATGTGGTAAGCACAATTAACGGCATAGATAAACCATCTACACCCAGGTGATAGAAAATACTAAAATCACCAATCCACTCAAAGCGTTCCTGAAACTGCATAACAGGAGTTGAGCTATCGAAATTGGTGTATAAACCTAGACTCAATACAAATGTAGCAACTGATATTATAAGTGCCAGACGACGTGCGCCTTCTGAACCGCCTTTATCGCCAGATAACAGCACAGCTGCACCACCAATAATTGGCAGCCAAACGACCAGACTAAGGAGGGGCCAATCTGCAAACATTATGATTTAATCCTGATGTTATTTTTCATTGTAAATTTCTTATATTTTTAAAGAGTCTTGCACTTAATTCTTATGCCACCTGAATATAAAAATGCAAAATCCAGATTACCCGTTTTTAACTTACTGGACTTGCAAATAAATACAGCAAACCAACCAGACCAATAATCATTGCAAATGCATAGTGGTAGAGCATACCTGTCTGCATATGACGAACTACACTTGCAAACCAGCCAACTAACTTAGCTGATCCATTAATAATAAGCCCATCTATGATTGCCACGTCTCCGCCCTTCCAGAAACCTTTACCCAGACCACGACTACCATCACTAAATACCTTTACATAAAGCTCGTCCATCCAGTATTTTTTATCCAGCATTTTATAAATAAAGGAGAATTTCTGACTGGCAGTTACCGCAATTTGCGGATTTTTCATATAGATATACCAGGCCGTACCAACACCTGCCATAGCAAGTGCAAATGGCCATGAAGCAATACCATGCTGAATCATTGCCCACTGCCCGTGATAATGCTCGCCCACCTGAGAAAGCACGTTATGTGATTCTTTTACAAAAATGACATCTTTAAAATACTCACCAAACAACATGGGCTCAATTGTCACCCAGCCAATCACCACCGAGAAAAAGGCCAGAACGACTAAAGGCACAGTCACTACCCAGGGCGTTTCATGTAAATGCTCTTTGGTATGTTGATCCATTCTTTCTTCACCATGAAATACCAGGAAGTACATTCTGAATGAATAGAAGGCTGTCACAAACACACCCGCTAAAACCATCAGATAAACTATATCTGCACCCGGCAGATGAGACTCACCTACCGCAAGAATAATTGAATCTTTAGAGAAGAAACCTGAAAAACCAGGGAACCCGATTAATGCCAGTGAACCAATCAATGATGTTATCCAGGTAATCGGCATATACTTTCTTAAACCACCCATCTTGCGCATATCCTGCTCATGGTGCATGGCAATAATAACGGAACCTGCCGCCAGGAATAACAGGGCTTTAAAAAATGCATGGGTCATCAGGTGAAACACACCTGCTGAATATGCAGATACGCCAAGTGCAACAGTCATATAACCAAGTTGCGAGAGAGTCGAGTATGCTACTACCCGTTTTATATCATTTTGAACAATCCCGATCAGCCCCATAAAGAGCGCAGTAATCGCACCAGCAATCATAACAAATGCCAGAGCTGTTTCTGAAAACTCAAATAATGGTGACATACGCGCCACCATAAAAATACCCGCTGTTACCATCGTCGCCGCATGTATTAATGCAGAAATAGGTGTTGGACCTTCCATTGAATCTGGCAACCAGACATGTAACGGAAATTGTGCCGATTTACCCATGGCACCAACAAACAACAAAATACATATTACGGTCATTACTGACCATTGCTCATCACCAACTAAATTAATTGTCTGATTTGCAATTTGTGGAGCCGCACTAAACACCTCTTTGTAATCCAGGCTACCCGCGTACATAACCACCGCAGCAATACCCAGAATAAAACCAAAGTCGCCGACACGATTAACCAGAAATGCTTTTAAGTTAGCATATATAGCCGTTTCTCTTTTGTACCAGAAACCAATTAACAGATATGAAACTAAACCCACTGCTTCCCAGCCAAAGAACAGCTGTAAAAAATTATTCGACATAACCAGCATAAGCATGGCAAAGGTAAACAGTGAAATATAACTAAAGAAGCGCTGATAACCTGGATCATCATGCATATAACCAATGGTATACAAATGCACCATTAATGACACACCCGTAACAACGCACAACATCATGACAGTCAGTTGATCAATTAAAAAACCAATTTCAAATCGTAAACCGTCACTCACCATCCAGGTATAAACTGTCTGATTATAAATATCACCTGCTTCCAGAACAATATGGTTATACGCCATTAATGATAGAATAAATGATGTAGCCACACCTGCGATGGTAACCGTATGCGCGCCGGAGCGGCCAATGGCTTTACCAAAGAATCCCGCCATAATGGCACCAAATAATGATGCCAGGGGTATTGCTAAATAAATAAGTTCCATATCCATTCGTTCTAACCCTTCATCGTATTCAGTTCAGACACATTAATAGTCTGTCGGTTACGGAACACGACCACAAGAATCGCAAGCCCAATTGCAGCTTCTGCCGCTGCAACTGTAAGAATAAAGAAAACAAAGACCTGACCCGCTGTATCACCCAGAAAATGTGAGAAAGCGATAAAATTAATATTAACAGCCAATAGCATTAATTCGATACACATCAAAAGTACAATGACATTTTTACGATTAATAAATATTCCGGCAATACTGATTGCAAAGAGTATCGCACCAAGAATAAGGTAACTGGATAACGGGATCATTACTTATCCTCCGAATCAATGGTTTCTGACTTCATGTTCACAATACGTAAACGATCTTGTTTCATAACCTTCATTTGCTCACCCGGTATTTGATGACGGGTATTAGGACGTCGACGCATGGTTAATGTAATTGCCGCTACAATGGCGACTAATAAAATTACAGATGCTAATTCAAATGCATATACATAGTCGGTATAAAGCACCCGACCCAATTCTTTAGTGTTGCTGTAATCCGCACCATGAAGCTCGGGTGCGGCAAAAGCCTGTAAACCGAAATTTTCAGGACCAACCACCATAATCATTTGAACAATTAGCAAGATCGCTATGGCTATTCCAAATGGAGCATAACGCATCAAACCTTCACGCATGCGAGTAATATTAATATCAAGCATCATCACTACAAACAGGAACAACACCATTACTGCACCTACATAAACCAGCACCAGGGTAATTGCCAGAAACTCTGCTTCCAGTAACAACCAGATAGCCGAGCCAGCAAAGAATGTAAGCACTAAAAAGAGCACTGAATGCACTGGATTTCGCGCACTAACCACGCCTAATGCAGCCACTACCATCAAGGTAGAAAAAGCATAAAAGACGACTTCAAAAAATGTCATGTGTTGATTCCGGTTACGTTATTTCAATTTATCGGTATGGTGCATCAGCTGCACGGTTTGCAGCTATTGAGTCTTCATACTTATCACCGACAGCCAGCAACTTATCTTTAGTCATAATGTTTTCACCACGATTTTCAAAATGATATTCAAAAACATCTGTTTCAACTATTGCATCTACAGGACAGGCTTCTTCACAAAAGCCACAGTAAATACATTTAAATAAATCTATATCGTATTTTGAAGTACGACGTGTACCGTCATCTCGCTCTTCCACATCAATGGTAATAGCCAGTGCAGGACAAACTGCTTCGCACAGTTTACAGGCTATGCAACGCTCCTCACCATTAGCATAACGACGTTGCGCATGCAGCCCTCTAAACCGGGGTGAAATGGGCGTTTTCTGCTCAGGATACTGCAAGGTAATTTTTCTTTTGAAAAGATACTTACCCGTTACCATCATCCCCTGTATTAACTCAAGGAAGAGAAAACTTTTTATATAATGCTTTACTGTTCTCATACTCATGATCTATGCCCCACCTACAGCTGCTACCGTTTCAACAGCCCAGGGCCCCCATTGCATTACTACCATTACTGCTTCCACAAAAATCCAGACAATGGTTACCGGAATAAACACTTTCCAACCCAAACGCATAATCTGGTCATAACGATATCGAGGAAAGGTTGCACGGAACCAGAGAAACATATAAATAAAGAACATGGTTTTTAAAATAAACCAGTGAGTTCCATCACCTAATAAAGCATGATCGGCCATTGAACCAAAGGGAGACATCCAGCCACCAAAAAACATCAATGACGTCAGTGCCGCAATAAGAATAATATTTGCGTACTCTGCAAGGAAAAACACCGCGAAAGCCATGCCTGAATAATCAACATGGAAACCCGCAACAATTTCTGATTCACCTTCCGCCACATCAAATGGTGCACGATTTGTTTCCGCAACACCTGAAATAAAATAAACCGCTAATAAGGGAAATAAAGGCAACCAGAACCAGCTGGTAAAACCACCTGCCTGACGTGCAATAATATCACCCAGATTCAAACTGCCAGCTGCCATTAATACACCGACAAGCGCAAAGCCCATGGCAATTTCATATGCCACAACCTGAGCAGCAGATCTTAGCGCACCTAGAATTGCGTATTTAGAATTAGATGACCAGCCCGCAATAATGACACCATAAACACCCATTGATGTAAGCGCCAGAATATATAACAGACCTGCATTTAAATTTGATAACTGCACACCATCAAAAAACGGTATAACAGCCCAGGCTGCTAACGCAGGCCCTAATGTTAAAATAGGCGCAAACAAAAATAGAAATTTATTCGAGTTAGTTGGAATAATAACTTCTTTAAACATCAACTTTACAGCGTCAGCAATAGGCTGTAACCAGCCTTTTGGGCCAACTCTATTGGGCCCTAATCGCACCTGCATATAACCGATAATTTTTCTTTCTGCGTATGTCACGTATGCAACACATAACATCAATGGCACCATAATCATCACGATGTACAGCATGTTTTCTGCTAATACTTGCAACCACATGGGTAACCAGCCCCAAAACTCTAGAGCAAACTCAAGTATAAAATCTGGGGTTAATGAGAGTAACCATTCCATAATCAGGCTTTCTCCAACTCAATCGGTGAATAGGTTGTACCCATTTGAACACTTAACTCCTCAGCTGCAGGTAGCCAGACACAATCATCAGCTAATGCATTATCGATTCGTATATCGGTCAGTTCACAATGACCTGACTGTGTAATTGAAACTCTGTCACCATCTTCAAGTTTTAACTTAGCTGCTAACGTACTATTAATAGCCGCATGGTTATGGTCAGCATCTTTAGTCAACTGTAATGGTGTAGAGCGACGAACCAGCGAATCGACTGAGTACAGTGAAACATCCCCAACACGCTGTAAACCATCAGTTTTTGAAATATTTGCAATCGGTGCATCTACAGAAATACTGTTATCAAGCTGTAACTCACGGCATTGCTCTTTCACTTCATTACGCACATCTTCTGACGACATATAATCGAAGCCATCAACTTTCATCAAGTTGGCTAGCACACGTATAATTTTCCAGCCCGGACGCGATTCACCTAAGGGAGAAACAGCGCCTTTAAAGCTCTGCCAGAAACCTTCTGCATTTACATACGTACCTGATGTTTCTGAAAAAGCAGACAGAGGTAAAATCACATCTGCATATTCTTTCATTGCTTCAGTTGCGTAATTATTAATAACGATTTTAAAATCAGCCGCATCCATTGCATCCATTGCCTGTGCGGGATTAGCCACATCAAACTCCGGTTCAATATTAAATGTAATTAACGCTTTCTTTGGCGATGCCAGCATCTCACTAATATTGGCACCTGTAGAATTGGCTTTCGAGCCTCCTGCAAAACGATGAGGTACACTACCTGCCAACCAGGCACCCGCTGTGTTCGCAGCTTCTGGTAAGTAGGCTAAAGTTGCACCGGTCTGTTTAGCAATCGCATGGCTTAGTGCTCGCAATACAGAAAACTGGGGATGTTGTGCTGCAATATTGCCCATAAATATTGTCGCAGCTTCACCCGCTGTTGTTAGTTCCTCAGCAATGGCCTTATGCCCTTCATCAACTGATGCAGCACTTATAAGAGCAGAAACATTCGCCTGATCAGCACCCACTGCTTTAGCAATGCCCGCCAGGTTTTCAACCATGCCTTCGGCCGATGAAATTAATTCATGACTGGTTTTAAAACGCCATTTAAATTTACGTGGATTAACCGCTGAAATTTTCACCTGATGATGACGGAAGGCTTTTCTAAAACGGTGAGCAATTAATGGCTGCTCTTTACGAACATGAGAGCCGACTAATAAAATCGCTTCTAAACGCTCAATCGATTCTATATCTTTACCAATCCAGGGCATCACCGGAGCAAAGCTCTGATCAGTAAAATCAGTTTGTCTTAAACGGTGGTCAATATTATTACTGCCTAAACCACGAATCAACTTCTGTGTTAGATAATGCTCTTCCAACGTTGCATTAGGTGATATCCAGCAAGCCAGTTCATTCACAGAATTTTCTTTAATCACTAACTGCAAACCATCAATCGCATACTGCAATGCTGTATTCCAGTCGGTTTCTACCCACTCACCCTTTAATTTTATCATAGGCCTGGTTGCGCGATCATCAGAATATAAACCCTGATAACTAAAACGATCACGATCTGAAATCCAGACTTCATTTATCGATTCATTGGCACGGGGTACAACACGATTTACTTTTCCATCTAAAGTATGGATATATAAATTTGAACCAACTGAATCATGTGGGGATACGGCAGCATGCTGCTGCATTTCCCAGGCGCGACCCGTAAAGCGTGAAGGCTTGGCCGTTAACGCACCTACTGGGCAAATATCAATCACATTACCGGACATTTCTGAATCAACACTCTTCGCAATGAAAGTACCTATAACTGCACGATCACCACGGTCTGTCATACCCAGCTCACGCATACCGGCAATTTCTTCACCAAAACGCACACAACGAGTACATTGAATACAACGGGTTAATTCCGTTTGAATCAGGGGACCAATATCTTTATCAAAAACAACACGTTTAATATCTGTGTACTGAGATTTATCACCACCATAAGCAACCGATAAATCCTGTAATTCACATTCGCCACCCTGATCACAAATCGGGCAATCGAGGGGGTGATTAATCAGCAAAAATTCCATTACTGATTTTTGCGCTTCAACCGCTTTAGCCGATTTAGTGTGAACAACCATCCCTTCCATTATGGGCGTTGCACAGGCAGGCATAGGTTTAGGTGCCTTTTCAACATCAACTAAACACATACGGCAGTTTGCTGCGACAGATAACTTATCGTGATAACAGAAACGGGGAATATGTATTCCTGCTTTATCCGTTGCCTGAATTAACATTGAACCTTTTGGTGCAGATAACTCTACATCATCAACGGTAAATGTAACTTGATCATCTGACATTACTTACTCGCCCCGCCAGTTTCATTATTATTGGCAACCATGGAGCATTTATGCTCGATATAATATTCAAATTCTTCGCGGTAATGTTTGATAAAACTTCTTACTGGCATTGCAGCCGCATCGCCCAACGCACAAATGGTACGCCCTTCGATTTTTGCCGCAACATCATCTAATCTATCTAAATCTTCTAGCTCGCCCTTCCCTTCTACAATGCGACTAAGCATACGATACAACCAGCCGGTACCTTCACGACATGGCGTACATTGACCACAGGATTCTGAGAAATAGAAGCGAGATAAACGTTGCAAAACTTTTACCATATCGGTGCTGTCATCCATTACGATTAAAGCACCGGAACCTAACATTGAACCCGCTTTAGTAATACCATCATAATCCATGGTAGATTCAAGCATAATTTCAGCTGGCACAACAGGAACCGAGGACCCACCGGGAATAACGGCCTTTAACTTTCGACCTTCAGTCACGCCACCAGCAAGCTCTAGTAATTCTTTAAATGGCATGCCCATATTAACTTCAAAGTTACCCGGGTTTTGCACATGACCGGAAACTGAAAAACATTTAGTGCCACCGGAATTTTCAACACCGAACGCTTTAAACCATTCTGCCCCTTCTCGAACAATACTCGGTACGGACGCTAATGATTCTGTATTATTAATCGTGGTGGGTTTACCGTATAAACCCACATTCGCAGGAAATGGCGGCTTGAACCTTGGCTGACCTTTTTTGCCCTCCAGCGATTCTAATAATGCGGTCTCTTCACCACAGATATAAGCACCTGCACCGAGTGTTGGATACAAATCAAAATCAACACCCGAACCATTAATGTTTTTCCCCAGGTGACCTTTTTCATAAGCCTCTTTTACGGCCCCGGCGAAATGATCATACACTTCATCCATAAACTCGCCGCGCATATAATTGTAACCGACGGTTGCACCGATGCAGTAACCGGCAATCAACATACCTTCAACTAAAGCATGTGGATTAAAACGTAAAATATCGCGATCTTTACAGGTACCTGGCTCAGACTCATCCGAGTTACAGACTATATATTTTTGTACCGGTGTATTGCGGGGCATAAAGCTCCACTTCAATCCGGTTGGAAACCCTGCACCACCTCGACCACGTAAACCAGATGCTTTTACAATTTCAATCACATCTTCTGGAGACAGTTTTTCTTGCAGAATTTTATTCCAGGCCTGATAACCACCTACTTTCAGATAGTTTTCATAAGACCATTGCTCGCTTTCAAATTGCAGCGTTGCGTAGCAAACTTCGTTAGCCATGCCCAATCACCATATTCTAGTCCAGCCCGTCGATGATCTCATCCACTTTTTCAGGGGTGAGTTCAGTGTAATATTTATGATTCACCTGCATCATCGGGCCACCGGCACAGGCTGCAAGACATTCTTCTTCAACTTTTAAATAGATACGACCATCTTCCGTGCTTTCACCCATTTTAATACCTAGCTTTTTCTCAAGGTGATCAACGATCGTATCGGAACCCATCAACATGCAGCAAACATTGGTACAAACTGCAATATTATTTCTGCCAACCGGGTTTAATTCGTACATAGAATAAAAGCTGGCCACTTCATATACTTCTATTTTTGATAGCTCTAGTTTTTCAGCGACTGCATCCATTAAAGCTACAGTTAAAAAGCCTTTATTTTGATGTTGTGCCGCATTAAGTGCTGCTAACAATGCAGACTTTTTATGCTCAGGTGGATAACGAGATTCCCACTCGGCTATTTCTTCTAGAGTATGTGCTGAGAGTATTTGTTCGTCTGTCATAATTTTATCTATCTATCTCGCCAAATACGATGTCTTGTGTACCGATAACTGCAACCACATCTGATAACATATGCCCACGAGTCATTTCATCTAGTGCAGATAAATGCGCAAATCCCGGCGCACGAATTTTCATACGGTAAGGTTTATTAGCTCCATCCGATACCAGATAAACACCAAATTCACCCTTTGGATGCTCAACTGCACCATAGGCTTCACCTTCTGGCAAACAGTAACCTTCGGTGAATAATTTAAAGTGATGAATCAGTGATTCCATATCACCTTTCATTTCTTCACGCCTGGGTGGTGTGACTTTATGATCCGCTGCCATAACGATACCGGGGTTAGCTCTTAACCAGTCGACACACTGTTTGATAATATGATTTGACTGACGCATTTCTTCCATACGCACCAGATAGCGATCATAAGAGTCACCGTTTGTACCCACTGGAATATCAAAATCTAATTTATCGTAAACGGCATAAGGCTGCTTGCGCCGCAAATCCCACTCGATACCCGAACCACGTAACATGGGGCCGGTAAAGCCTAACTGCATGGCTCGCTCAGGAGAAACAATGGCAATATCAACCAGGCGCTGTTTCCAGATCCGGTTATCCGTTAACAGTGTTTCATATTCATCAACATAACCCGGGAAACGCGTGGTAAAGTCCTCTATGAAATCAAGCAATGAACCACTTCGAGTATCATTTAAACGACTAACTTCTTTTTGACTATGCCATTTAGATGCTTTGTACTGGGGCATTGAATCGGGCAAATCACGGGCTACACCACCCGGACGATAATAGGTTGCATGTAAACGTGCACCGGAAACCGCTTCATAAACATCCATTAAATCTTCACGTTCACGGAAGGCGTACAGGAACATGGTCATAGCCCCCACATCAAGGCCGTGAGCACCAATCCATAACAGATGATTTAACAAGCGGGTAATTTCATCAAACATCACTCGAATATATTGAGCGCGTTCCGGTACTTCAACACCAAGTAATTTTTCTAACGCAAGAATATAACCATGCTCGTTTGACATCATGGATACATAATCAAGGCGATCCATATAACCGATGCTCTGATTATAAGGTTTTGATTCCGCCAGTTTTTCAGTAGCACGGTGCAATAAACCAATATGTGGATCAGCCCGTTGAATGACTTCCCCATCCATTTCCAGTATTAGACGTAATACGCCGTGAGCCGCTGGATGCTGAGGGCCAAAATTCAGTGTGTAGTTGCGAATTTCAGGCATATTTATTCTTCACTTTCCGGTTCATTAGCTGGCATATTATGTCGATTATTATTTTCTCTAATGACGCGGGGAACCAGTACACGAGGTTCAATACTTACCGGCTCATATACAACACGTTTCTGCTCCTCGTCATAACGCATTTCAACATTACCCGATAAAGGAAAATCTTTTCTAAAAGGATGCCCTACAAAACCATAATCAGTAAGAATGCGACGTAAATCGGGGTGCCCGTCAAAATGAATACCAAATAAATCAAATGCTTCACGCTCGAACCAGTTAACACCATTCCAGATATCAACAACCGATTTAACCACTGGATAAGCATCATCTTCAGCAAATACACGAATACGTAAACGCTGGTTATTTTTTATTGACAATAAATGAGTAATAACTGCAAAACGTTTACGCTCAGATTGATTCTCAGGTAGCTCATCACCAAATTTTAAGCGACCATGTTGTGCACTATCTATACCACGACTAAAACCATTTGCAGATGCATCCGTTTTCCATTCATCCTGACCATATGCAGAGTAATCAATACCACATAAATCAATTAGAATTTCAAAAGCAAACACATCATCATCACGCAGTTTTTCACATACGTCTAAATAGTGCTCCGCAGCCACTTCAATGGTGATTTCACCCAGCTCTAATACTGTATTTTGTAACTGATTACCAAATATTTGTTCGAGCCGCTCTCGTAACGTTTCAATCTTACTCATATGCATTAAGCCTGACGCGCAATGGTACAGGTGCGCTTAATTTTATTTTGCAACTGGATGATGCCGTATATCAAAGCTTCTGCCGTAGGAGGACAACCCGGCACATAAATATCTACAGGGATAATTCGATCACAGCCCCTGACCACAGAATAGGAATAATGATAATAACCACCCCCATTCGCACATGATCCCATTGAAATAACCCAACGAGGCTCAGGCATCTGATCATATACTTTACGCAATGCCGGTGCCATTTTATTTGTCAGGGTACCCGCAACAATCATTACATCAGATTGACGAGGCGAACCTCGAAAAATAATACCGAAACGATCAAGGTCATAACGCGAAGCTCCAGCCTGCATCATTTCAACCGCACAACAGGCCAGACCAAATGTCATGGGCCACATAGAACCGGTTCGCGCCCAGTTAACGACTGAATCAACCGAGGTTGTCACAAAACCTTTTTCCAGAATGCCTTCTATTCCCATTCTAGCGCCCCTTTTTTCCACTCATATATAAAACCAATCACCAGTATCCCCAGAAAAATTCCCATTGCGAGTATGCCGAACAAGCCAACATCCTCAAGCACAATAGCCCAGGGGAATAAAAAGGCAATTTCTAAATCAAAAATGATAAACAGGATAGCAACCAGGTAGAAGCGCACATCAAATTTCAAACGTGCATCTTCAAATGCAGAAAAACCGCATTCATAGGGAGAGTTTTTCACTTCATCAGGTTTGCTGGGCGCAAGAATAAATCCACCTAGTGCAATCATGGCAACACCAACGAACAAACCGACACAGATAAATATTAAAACAGGTATATAATTTTCGAGCATTTTATAATTTTCTCACAGCCACTAATAACGCATAAGGGAAGTGCTTATAATTATTCGCAACACTGACTTTAGTCAAAAAAATTGCGAATGTCATCACATATTATGCGTATAACATAATAAGTAAAATTTATTTTAAATTATTAAGTAAATCTTTCTAAATTAAATTTAGAACACTTTATTCTTATTAGAATATTATTATTTTATTTAAACAAATCATGGGTCGATTTGTTAAGCATAACCTTAAAATACCAAGGCTATATCCTGATCAGAGTTCTAATCAGTTCTGTATTATAACACTAACTACTTAACACTGAAGGGTAATACGGAAAAAATTTATCGATATATTAATATAATTAATGCCTGTTTAATAATTATAAATAATTCTGACATATATTGTATATGGTGCCGATGGCCGGACTCGAACCGGCACGGGTCTCCCCACCACCCCCTCAAGGTGGCGCGTCTACCAATTTCACCACATCGGCGTGTTCTATACTTTACTATCTTCACGGGCGCTCAGGCATCCTGCCCTCTCTTCACGCTAAGCGTGCCCAGTCTGACTTCCTGTCAGGCGTGAATAACTCAATCGCTATTCACCCACAACACCCCATACTTATATATTACAAACAAAATCACAATCTAACAGCTATTCCTGCATTTAAGGAATAAACCCAGAAAAACTCAAGACTACGATAAGTATTTTTATTCTGAAGCTGACGGTATATCGCTAGCAGGTGCTGCCTCATCTGGCAAAGGCACATCACCGGCTGGTACTGAATCAACAGGAACAGGCATTTCAGCAGCGGGCACATCAGAAGGCATTGGCATTTCAGTTGCTGGTTTCTCTGCTGACTGCTGCAGAACCGAACCACTGTCTACACTACTTTCAGTTCCCATCTGAGCTGAAAAATAAGCCAGACCCAAACTGGTTGAAAAAAAAGCTGCAGCAAGTACAGCCGTTGTACGACTCAAAAAATTAGCCGCACCACGTGCACCAAATACTGAACCTGAAGAACCGCCACCTAGTGCGGCACCGGCATCAGCGCCTTTACCACGCTGTAACATGATCAGACCAATAATGGCCAGAGACAGCAATACATGAATTACAAGAAGAATTGAAATCACTTAACGTTACCCTTAACCTGCAGCCTGGCAGATTGCTAAAAAATCAGCAGGCTTTAAAGATGCACCACCAATCAGCCCGCCATCAATATCAGGCTGACCAATTAATTCCTGTGCATTACCTGCATTCATTGAACCACCATATAAAATCTGTAACCCTTCAGCTACATCCGCATTAAGCGCGGCAATTTTACCACGAATAAACGCATGTACTTCCTGCGCCTCTTCAGGTGTGGCCGTTTTACCTGTACCAATCGCCCAGACGGGCTCATATGCAAGCACTCCATCTGCTAGCGCTGCAACACCTTCTAAGGCAATAACTGCATCGATTTGACGTGAACATACATCATTTGTAACACCAGATTCACGCTCTTCCAACGTTTCACCAATACAGAAAATAGGCTTTAAACCATTGCGACGTGCAGCAGCAAAACGTTTTGCAACCAACTCATCACTTTCACCATAAAGCGCACGGCGCTCAGAATGACCAACAATGGCATACTCACAACCAATTTCTTTCAACATTTCACCTGAAACTTCACCAGTGAACGCACCTTTATCTTCATCGCAGATATTCTGTGAACCAATTTTAATATCAGAACCATCAACTGCACCTGATACACGCGGGATAAACACAGCAGGGGGACAAACTACAACTACCGCATCGTTTACCGAATCCATGCCTTCTTTGATACCCGCAACAAGCTCTTTTACAGATTCACAGGAACCGTTCATTTTCCAGTTGCCAGCTACCATTGGCTTACGCATAGATCCACTCCAAATTCTTATTTTTAAAGGGTGCACATTTTATAGGGCCGGACGTCTTGATGCAAGCTGGAAGTAACACGTTAAGATTTAAACTCCAGGCGGGTAAAATATACAGCCTCTCACCCTCCCGAAAAAAGGCCACTTTTTTAGGTATCATGGCTTAATTTGGATTAGCATGCGCTACAGAAGCAGCTACCGCATCTGCAATCTGCTGAGCATAAGCTGTAACCTGTTTTTCATCTTCGCCTTCAACCATAACCCGAATCAAAGGCTCTGTACCCGATGCACGCAACAAAACACGCCCTTTGCTATTTAACTGTTTTTCTACATCGTCTACAGCCTGCTGCACCTTAGGCTCACCAATTGGGTTCGTCTTAATCGGCAAGGGTACATTTATTAAAATTTGCGGCATCATCGTCATATCCGCTAGCGCTTCTACCAGCGTAACACCTGTATCAGCCAGATAAGCCATTACCTGTAAAGCCGAGACAATGCCATCACCGGTTGTTGTTCGATCCAGACAAATTATATGCCCTGAGTTTTCACCGCCCAACGACCATCCTTTATCCCTCAGGCATTCCATTACATAACGATCACCCACATTAGTCCGCTCAAATTCCAGACCTAATTTTTTAATAGCCAGCTCAAGCCCAAGATTACTCATCATTGTACCTGCAACACCGCCCTGTGACTCACCTACAGCCAACCTCGCTTTAGCAATAATATAAAGAATTTCATCTCCATCAATAATCTGGCCTTTACTATCCACCATCATTAACCGATCACCATCACCATCAAAAGCAATACCTATATCTGCCCGATTCTGCAATACTGCAGCAGCTAATGTGGTTGGATGAGTAGAGCCACAATTTTCATTAATATTAATCCCGTCAGGCTTATCAGCAATAGCAATCACCTCAGCTCCTAGCTCGGCAAATACATTTGGCGCAATATGATAAGTTGCACCGTTAGCGCAATCGAGCACAATTTTTATACCTTTAAATGATGTGCCAATAGGAATTGTCGCCTTACACGATTCGATATAACGCCCTTGAGCATCCTCTATACGCTCCGCTTTACCAAGCGCAGCTGAATCAACTATCTCCATTTCCTTTTCAAACATTTCTTCGATTTCATTCTCAATATCATCTGGTAACTTACTACCTTCTGCTGAGAAAAACTTAAGTCCATTATCATAAAAAGGATTATGCGAAGCAGATATAACAATGCCAGCAGAAGCCCGCAATGTTCTTGTCAGATAGGCGATACCTGGTGTTGGCATTGGCCCTAAAATTTTTGAATCTACCCCTGCAGCAGACAACCCTGCCTCAAGCGAAGCTTCGAACATATATCCTGAAATACGCGTATCTTTACCGATAACAACCAGGTTATTACCATGACCCGCCAACACCTTACCTACGGACCAACCCAGCTTCATTACCGCCTGGGGAGTCATCTGCCCCTCACCTACACGCCCACGTATACCATCTGTTCCAAAATATTTTTTAGCCATTTAATTTTCCATAAAATCATTATTTTATTTTTCGAACACACACTAAATAATGCGCGTTAATAATTGCCGCTAACACCAACGACACACTCCAGCCCTGCAAAAAAATCACATGAAACGATATCGGGTAGATGCATTATAGATCATCATTACACACCATTCATTGCATCACAAACCTTAAGCGCATCAACAGTTGCTTTAACATCATGCACCCTGAAAATGCTTGCACCTTTTGTTCTTGCAAGAACAGCCGCCGCAACACCTGCATACATTCTCTGATCGACAGACGCACCACCAAGTATCGTACCTAACATACTTTTACGAGACAACCCGACCAACAGGGGCAAGTCAAATAATTTAAATTCATCAAGATTTTTTAAAAGCTGCAAATTATGCTCAAGAGTTTTGCCAAAGCCAAAACCCGGATCGAGTATTATATTTGATCGTTTAATACCCGCATCAACGCAGGATTGAATACGCAGCTCAAAAAATAGCTGAATATCCTTAACCACATCACTATACACCGGATTAAGCTGCATCATTCGTGGCTCACCCTGCATATGCATAATACAAACGGGCACATCTAATTCAGCACAAACGTCTAAGGCACCTGGCGCACGCAAACCATTCACATCATTTACCAGATTTGCCCCCGCATTTACAGCCGCTTTCATCACTTCAGGTTTGCTAGTATCTATTGACACAAACACATCACTTTTCTGCCGAATTGACTCTATAACTGGAATAACACGTTTAATTTCATCATCAATAGAAACCACTTCTGCACCAGGGCGAGTCGACTCTCCGCCTACATCAATTATGTCTGCTCCTTGCTGGCACATTGCTAATGCCTGTGTTAATGCACCCTCAACAGAATTAAACTTACCCCCGTCAGAAAAAGAATCAGGCGTAGTATTGACTATCCCCATGACCAGGGATTTATCAGACGATAATAAAGAAAAAAAACGATTCATGATATTTAAAATAAAACACGACTTAATAGCTTTAACCAATAAAAATCACTGCATAATAAATCTAAAAACTAGAATTATCATGATTAAAAGCATCAAGTTAATAGTTTTTACAAAAAGACTAACTTTAAAAGAAAAAAGGGCACCCATAATAGAGCGCCCCTTACATTATCAAAACCAACACATTATCTAATGAAGACTGGCAGGGCCACCTATAGAACCATCACCTTTATCCTCTTTTTTAGACTCCTCTTTTGAGGAAGCCGAGGGTGGTGTAGATGATGTTTTATCATTATCATCCCAGTCTTTTGGAGGGCTAACTTCTTTACGCTCCATTAGCTGATCTATCTGGCCCGAATCAATAGTCTCATATTTCATAAGCGCATCTGACATCGCATGTAGAATATCCATATTATCTTTTAGCATTTTCTCTGCACATTGATAGTTTCGGTCTATAACATCACGAATTTCTTCATCAATAACACGAGCTGTATTATCTGCAATATTTTTATGCTGAGTAACTGATCGCCCTAAAAATACCTCACCCTCATCCTCAGAATAAGCCAATGGCCCTAGCTTCTCAGATAAACCCCACTTGGTTACCATATTACGTGCAATATCCGTCGCCCGCTCAATATCATTCGATGCTCCCGTCGTTACATTATCGTGACCAAAAATAATTTCTTCAGCAAGACGACCCCCAAACAAGCTAGCAATAGAACTCTCTAAACGGCGCTTGCTATAACTATAACGATCTTCTTCTGGCAAAAACATGGTGACACCTAACGCTCTACCACGGGGAATAATACTCACCTTATAAACGGGATCATGATCTGGCACCAGGCGCCCCACTATTGCATGACCTGCTTCATGATACGCGGTTAACTTCTTCTCATCTTCAGACATAACCATAGATTTGCGCTCAGCACCCATCATAATTTTGTCTTTAGCTCGCTCAAAGTGAGTCATATACACTTCTTTGGCATTTTCTCGTGCGGCAAACAATGCCGCCTCATTTACCAGGTTCGCCAGATCAGCACCGGAAAATCCTGGTGTCCCGCGCGCTATAAGTGATGCCCTGACATCCTCAGATGCAGGTACTTTACGCATATGAACCTTAAGAATCTGTTCACGGCCTCGCACATCTGGCAGCGGCACAACGACCTGACGATCAAATCGACCTGGACGTAATAATGCTGGATCCAGCACATCAGGGCGGTTAGTTGCAGCAATAACAATGACGCCTTCATTACCTTCAAAACCGTCCATTTCAACTAATAGTTGATTCAGAGTCTGTTCACGCTCATCGTGACCACCACCTACTCCAGCACCTCGATGACGACCTACCGCATCAATCTCATCTATAAAGATAATACAAGGCGCATGCTTCTTACCCTGTTCAAACATGTCACGTACACGAGACGCACCAACACCAACGAACATTTCAACAAAGTCAGAACCGGAAATAGTAAAAAAGGGTACCTTTGCTTCGCCCGCAATTGCTTTAGCCAGTAAGGTTTTACCCGTACCTGGTGAACCCACCATTAAAACACCACGTGGAATCTGGCCACCCAGTTTCTGAAATTTACCAGGATCACGCAGAAACTCTACCAGCTCACCCACTTCTTCTTTAGCTTCCTCAACACCTGCCACATCAGCAAATGTGGTTTTTATTTCTTCCTCACCCAGCATACGGGCTTTGCTCTTACCAAATGACATGGCACCACGGCCACCGCCACCGCCCTGCATCTGACGCATAAAGAAGATCCAGATACCAATTAACAGCAGGAATGGGAACCATGAAATGAAAATATTCATCAATAATGAAGGCTGCTCAGGCTCTTTAGCTATAATTGTCACATTATTATCAAGCAAAACACCTAACATAGCCGTGTTATCTGTTTCAGGACTATAAGTACTAAATACTTTTAAATCACGGGTCTTACCCGTAATTTTACGCCCTGCAATAATAACCTCAGCCACATTGCCATTTTTAACTTCAGAGGTAAAATCAGAATAAGCAAAATCCGCCTCTTTATTTGCTCGTTGAGAAAAATTACTGAATACAGATAGCAAAATAAGGGCTATTACACCCCATAGAATTAAATTTTTGACCAGGTCGTTCAAGACAACACCTCGGTTAGATTAAATACATTATATATTACAAAAATACTACACAGACTGGATAAAAGCCAGTCTCAATCCCTATCAGGACCTATTTTACAAAAACAAAGGAATTTAACGCCTATCCTTTAAATCCTGTAGCCAGCCCATAAACTTCCTTACTTCGAGCACGAGAAGCCTTAGGTTTACGCATCACCACACGGGAAAACTGCTCCCGCATCTGCTTAACATAAACATCAAATCCTTCACCCTGAAAGAGTTTGACCAGCAAACCACCTCCCGGTTTCAATACTTGCTGAGATAAATCCAGCGCCAGCTCAGCCATATACATAGCTCGCGGAATATCCACTGCCTGCTGTCCACTCATATTGGGGGCCATATCACAAATTACAAGGTCTGGTTTATCAGAACCCAGAGTATTTAACAGCTCATCAAATACCTCATCCTGCAAAAAGTCACCTGTAATAATCTCTACACCTTCCATAGGGTCCATGGGCAGTATATCCAGAGCAATAATACGACCTTTACCTTTTAATTTACGCACCACATATTCACACCAGCTACCGGGGGCAGCACCCAGGTCAATAATCACACTACCCGGCTTAAGCAGGTAATCTTTTTCATCAATTTCCTTAAGCTTATAAACCGCACGGGAACGGTAGCCGTCTTTCTGAGACTGCTTGACATATTCATCATCAAAATGCTCTTTGAGCCAGTTACCACTTGATTTGCTTCTTGCCACTTTGTTTTATTGCCTACATTAAATATTAAAAAATATACATGAAATGATACAATACCTCACTAATTAATAAAGAGACTTTATATGCACCTTTCAAAATCCCAGCTTAAATTTCTTAAAACGCTTACTCACAACCTAAAACCTGTAATTATGGTTGGTCAGAATGGTGTAACAGAGAACATATTAAAAGAGCTGGAAACTGCTTTAGATTTTCATGAGCTGGTAAAAATCAAAATTGCCGGTGAAAACAAGGTGAGTTGCGCAACTGTGATTGAACAGCTAATTGATGCATCAGCTGCCGAAACAATACAAAAAATAGGCAAAACTCTAACCCTGTTTCGTCGTAATAATAAAAAACCTAAAATCGAATTACCAAAAAAATAACGACTTAATACATATTAAATACAACAACCCCCGCTTAAAGACAAAACTATTAGTGTTAACACTTAAAAGCCTCATCAATAATCTTGCACATAATATGACCTATCAATATATGAACCTCCTGTATACGTGCCACATCGTCAGAATTAACAACAACATTAACGTCGCACGCCTCTGTAAACCCCCCTCCTTTCATACCACTTAATCCAATGGTTGCACACCCTAATGATTTTGCTTTTCTAAAAGCATTAATAACATTAATACTTTTACCTGATGTACTCAACCCAACCAAAAGATCCCCTTCAACAGCCAGAGCTTCAACTTGACGATCAAATATCCTATCAAACCCATAATCATTTCCAATAGATGTTAGAACAGAGGTGTCCGCAGTAATAGAGATACCTGGAAGCCCCTTTCTCTCAACTTTATATCTTCCGCTCAATTCAGCTGCTAAATGTTGTGCATCAGCAGCGCTACCACCATTTCCACAAAATAAAATCTTATTGTTACTATGCAATGTATTAACACACATTTTAGAAGCTTTGTTAATCTCATCAGCAAGCGACACAAAAAGATCATCAATAATTTCCTTATGTCTTTCAATTTCTTCCTGGATTATATACTTCAAGAGCTCAAACCTTTTATTTTTGTTATAATGTTTGTTGTACTTTTATTTACCAATAACTCAACAATTTTTACGTCATCTACAATATCACTACCTACCACAACTTCACCATGGTAATCCCCACCCTTTACTAACACGGCAGGCTTTACTGCATCTATGAGCCTATACGGCGTATCATCCTCAAATTCAACAACATAATCCACTGATGTCAATGCAGCAAGCACCCTTGCCCGATCTTCACACTTATTTACAGGTCTTGATAATCCTTTCAACCTCGTAATACTGCTATCACTATTAATACCAACCACCAATATATCCCCAAAACCTTTTGCCTCTTCTAAATAACTCACATGACCCGCATGCAAAATATCAAAACAACCATTTGTAAATACAACTTTCTTTCCCTGCTGCTTGGCATCAATAACAAGCAATGACATTTCATCAATACTTTTTATATTACCTTTACTATCAACTGTATTTAAATAATTGATATACGACTCAACCTCATCAAAGGATGCGACTGAGCTACCAATTTTACTAACGACTACAGCCGCAGCATAATTAGAAAACTTTAAAGCATCCATCAACTCAAAACCTGAGCACAATGCATAAGCAATTGAAGATATCACCGTATCTCCAGCTCCCGTAACATCACTTACCTCTTTTGCTACTGTCTTAATTTGAACAAGCTGATCACTATAAAAGCTAATCCCTTCATCCCCAAGAGTAATTATAGAATAGTCTAGATTTGCAATATTTTTTAATTTTATATGCGCTTGCAGCAGTGAATCATCATCATGAATATTAATATTAGTAGCTAACATTGCCTCCTTTTTATTAGGCGTCAATAAATAAGCACCTTTATATTTAGAAAAATCATCACACTTAGGGTCTACCAAAACTTTTTTTGCCGCTTTATTAGCAATGCTAATAATTCCAGATACAACTTGTTCAGTTAATACACCTTTTTTATAATCAGATAAAATTACAATATCAACTTCATTAATCAACTCGGTGACGGAACACAGCAGAGAACGCTGCTGCTCAATTGTAATTTCATGCTTATCTTCATTATCGTATCTAATAACCTGCTGATTTGAAGATATAATCCTTGTTTTTCGACTAGTCCTACGCCCCTGATCAGTGATGACTTTACTATAATCCACATCATTATCTACAAAGTAACTAAAGAGATCCTGGCCTGTTTTATCAGCCCCAATAACACTAATTACTGATACATTCGCTCCGTATGAGATAAGGTTTCTTATTACATTTCCCGCACCACCAGGTACAAATGTCTCACTATTAACATCAACAACCTGAACCGGTGCCTCAGGAGACACACGACTACAACCTCCCCAGAGATAATGATCAACCATCAAATCACCTATAACTAATACCCTAGGTGAACTATTCCTTAATATTTTTATCATATAATTTAATACCCATATAATTTACAAAAAACATGAGTCTCCCTGCTATTAATACATTAATCATTAAATCTGGCAAGCCAGCATTCTCCAATGCTCACAGTCTAGCCTAATTTAATTTCAAATTTAGTGAATTTCATCCAAAAAATGATCTAAGTAATGCTTAATCTTTAATTTCAAATTTAAACATAGCTACGTACCGGACAATTAAGCAAGCATTTTATAGCTTGTATCAACTAAACACTGTAAAATGCCTAACCTACTTTAACACCATACTGAGCAAAGCAAGCTAAATAATTATACGTGGACACATACAAACATTTTTTTCGGTCCTTTTATAACCTGATTATTAACAATCAATTATGGCTCTCTCTTGGCTGGATAGATATTTTACAAAAATACCGTCGCTCATACATAGGTCCCCTATGGACAACTTTAAGCATGGCGATACTCGTACTCACACTCGGGGTACTATACGGTATGTTATTCAAGCAAGAACTTAACAACTATATCCCATACCTGACCGCTGGTATTATATTATGGAACTTCCTTTCTAATGTAATAACAGAAGGCGCCTCAGTATTTATAGAGCATACAGGTTATATCAAACAAATTAACCTGAATGAATTAACATACATATTTAAAATATTTTGGCGAAACATAATTCTTTTAATACATAATCTAGTTATTTTAGTCATTGTATTAATCATATTCCATGACAGCATAAGCATAAATATTCTTTATGTAATACCCGGCACCTTTGTTTTTTTAATAAATATATTTTGGATCGTATTAATTTTATCTATTTTATCAGCCAGATTCCGAGACATGCCTCCACTAATTTCCAGTATACTTTTACCTATATTTTACTTCACACCTGTCATATGGAATAAAGACCAACTAAATGAGCGAGCGATACTTTCAGATATCAACCCATTTTACCATTTAATCGACCTAATCAGATCGCCTTTACTAAATCACGCACCTGAGCCACTAACATGGAAATTCACAATAATTATGGCTTGCATAGGTTTACTTATATCAATACCTATATTTCAAAACAATAGAAAAAATTTACCATACTGGCTATAAAATGAGCTCCATTATCTTAAAAAATGTAAGCATTAATTACCCAGTATTCGGCGCATCTGAACAATCATTAAAAAAAACATTTATAAATAAAGGGTTAGGCGCCCTACTATCCAGAAAAAAAAATAAAACGCTATACTCTAATGCCCTCAACAACATATGCCTCACATTAAGCAACGGTGACAGAATTGGAATTATAGGCTCAAATGGCTCAGGAAAATCCACTCTACTAAAAGTTCTTGCCAATATATACAAACCCACTGAAGGCATCATAAAACATTCTGGAAAAATATCGCCTATATTTGACATACACCTTGGAATGAATTTTGATGCAACAGGTTATGAAAATATATTTCTCCGCGGTATGTTTATGGGATATAAAAAGCATGAAATCATAACAAAAATTGACTCCATAATTGCATTTTCAGACTTGGATTCTTACATACACTTACCAGTAAACACTTACTCTGACGGCATGAAACTAAGACTATCATTTTCTGTTTCCACAGCATTTGATGCCGAAATATTGCTAATGGATGAAAGTATATTAGCTGGCGATGCCAATTTTATAAACAAAGCTCGCATTCGGCTAGAGTCATTTATTTCAAACAGCAACATACTCGCACTAGCTTCTCACTCGGAAGAGATAGTAAAATGTTTTTGCCATAAAACTATTTGGCTACATAAAGGCAACATTATGAAATTCGGCTTAACAAATGAAGTGTTCCATGATTACAATTCTTTTTTAAACACACAAAAATGAAACTAAGAATACAGCGCCACTAAATGCACTATATAATCAGAATGATAGTTTCGATAGTTCCTAGAATCCACATCATAATACTCTGGATATGCATAAATAACAGATTTCTCTGAAATCTTATTTTTTTTAAGCTTCTTATATGAGTACTTATTTGTTGTTACAAAAATCATTTCAGGATGAAAAAACTGATACCCATCTCCACTGTCAATATAATGTAATGCAAGTGTTTTTGTTTTAGTTATTTGCGTTAAAGGCCAAAACACTGAATTCACCGCCACCACAAAAGGAGAAAGCTCATCTAACAAGTACAATGTATTAAAAATACTTAATTGGGCAGGTGCTGTAAAAAAGTATGGCGAAGCCAATAATCTTTCAAATTCAAGATAATTATCATCAACACATTCAATTTTTGGCGTATATGATAAAACCGTATAACCTATTTTAATTAAAGCCAAACTCAAATTCACTATTTCATCATAATTATAATTCCCACTTCTTGCATCCAAATGCAACAATACGACCTTCTTATTTGTAGACAAAACCGCATCAATCAAATCACTGATAGCAGCACAACTATCACGCTTAACAAGTGGTATACCATAAGGGTCATTACTACTATTTTTTAATGAGTACTGAGAAAATATAGACGATATTCTATTGGGCACTTTATTGTTTGTTTTATAAGCAAACGAAAAAATATTATCTGTTGTTTCTTTTGAATAAAGCTCTTCAAGCTTTAATGTTTTCCAGTATGCAGGCACAGGCGGAGTAAACACTTTAACTTCATCAAAAAGCCCTAACTCTTTTATTAAACTAGCAATAAGAGGACTATTCATTCTGTTTTTAGCACCACCAACATATGCTATTAATTTGGCATCGGAGCCACTCGAATTTAGCTGTTTCTTTATCTCACAATAAAGAGGTATACCATAAATAAAGTCACCAACACCACAATAAAATGCTATAACAACATCCTCTGTAAAGTTTATTTTATAAGGCTTATAAAACTTCGACAACCTATCTCTTCTGATCATTACATATTTTATATACATAATTAAATCAAGAAAATACTCTACTGAATAGATAAACCCTAAACCTCTACGTAATATCCGCTTTAACATTATTATTTATGTATTTTTTTATAAACGGCTGTAAGTATATTAGGTAATTCACCTTCAGGCTTTCTAATAGCATCCTCAACATTAGAGTGCGAAATATACTTATACCCAATATCTTCAAAAAAACTATTCAATGATCTCAGATTAAAATGCCAAAGATGCTCATCCACTCTACGATGCTTCCACGCCTCAAACCACTCATCACTTACATAATGACACTGAGGCACAGAAATATAGATATATTCAGTTTTAAGGGATGCTATTTCATATATATCTTCAAAATGCTCTAAAGAGTCAAAAAAGCACACTACATCGTACGAGTCTTCATATATGTCATTCACGAATGAAACATCATCAGGAAGAGGGTACGCCGGCTGTATATCAGATCCAAAACAACTTTCAACTCCATTTCTTGCTGCAATAAGAAAGTCACCATTACCATAACCTATATCTAGTATTTTTTTAGGTGCAAAAGGAGCTACAACGCCTAATAAATAACCAAACCTTAAATACGACATTGCCTCAGCTGTATCATATCTGTTATATCTGGTTTCGACATAATCATTATTATATGTGAAGCTTTCCTTATTTATTTGTTTAATCACGCCATTACGATCTTTCTCATAGTTATCTAACATAACTTTACTTCATCCTTATTTAAAAGCATTAGGGGGTATGATAACATCAAATTTTTCATCTAACTATAATAACACGAAGACGAAAAGACATGAAAGTAGCAATAGTCCACGATTGGTTTAAAGATGTTGGTGGTGCAGAAAACGTAGTTTCATCACTGCTAACATTATATCCAGATGCAGATTTTTTTGCTTTAGTCGACTTTTTCAGCGATGAAAATCGCAAAAAAATTCTTGAGGACAAAACATCCACTTATACATTCATACAGAGACTCCCTCTAGCTAAGCACTTCTTTCAACATTACTTGTTTTTATTTCCCTGGGCCATCGAACGCCTAGACATAAGAGATTATGACCTTATAATTTCTTCTTCACACGCTGTTGCAAAAGGAGTCTTAACTGGCCCTTATCAACTACATATATGCTACAGCCACACGCCAATTAGATATGCCTGGGATATGTATTTTGACTACAAAGAAACCCATAACATTAAAGGAATAAGAGAAAAAGTATTATCATATATTCTCCATAAAATTAGGATATGGGATTCTGCATCATCCAATAGGGTAGATTACTTTATTGCCAATTCATCGTTCGTAAAAAAAAGAATTTTCAAATACTATAGAAGACAATCTGAGATAATTGCACCACCAGTAGACACTAACAGGTTCAAGCTATATACAAATAAAGAAGAATTTTATTTCACTGCCTCTAGACTAGTCCCTTATAAAAAAACGAAAATTATAGTTGATGCATTTATTAGCAATGGCAAGCAACTGCTAGTTGCCGGAACCGGAAGTGAACTAGAAGAAATCAAGAGCATCGCCACTGATAACATAACAATCCTGGGTGAAATAAGTGACTCTAAAATGCTACATCTTATGCAACGCGCAAAAGCTTTTGTATTCGCATCACAAGAAGACTTCGGCATTACCCCAGTTGAAGCCATGTCATGCGGAACACCCGTAATTGCCTTTTTCAGAGGTGGCTGCTCTGACACAATCATTGAAAATATCACAGGAGTATTCTTTAAACATCAAACACCTCAAGCTATAAATGAATCGATTAATAAATTCGAGCAGATGTCATTTGACTACGAACACATATCCAATTATGCTTCAAAGTTTTCAAAACAAAATTTTGAAGAAAAAATAAATACCTTTGTCTCAAAAAAATACAACGAATTTATTAAGCAATAAAAACCATGAATAAAGCGATATTCTTTGATAGAGACGGCGTCATCAACACTGAAATAAATTATTTATATAAAATAGATGATTTTGAATTTATTGATGGTGTATTTGAAACCTGCAAACACTTTCAAGAAAAAAATTATTTAATTTTCATTATCACAAATCAATCAGGCATAGCACGTAAGAAATACACCGAAAAACAATATGATATTTTGACAACCTGGATGCAACAATCTTTTAATAAAAGAGGGATAACAATATCTAAAACCTATCATTGCCCACACCATCCAGAATTCTCAACTGAATGCAGCTGCAGAAAACCCAAACCAGGAATGATCATCCAGGCAAAAAATGAGTTTAATATCAATCTTAAAAAATCTATATTGATTGGTGATAAAAACAGCGATATAGAAGCAGGAATAAATGCAGGTATAAGCACTAACTATTTAATTTCAACTGGTCACTTAATAAAAAAAAACCCCCATGGCGTACCAATAATTAACAATTTGACTGATCTCATTTCACACACCTAAATATCGCTTTATATAATACATCTATAAAGTAGCAATCTTTAAGCATAAGCAACCGCATAACACCTTACCAACCATAACCAAAATAGAAAAATACTTGATTATATATAATGAACCTCAACAATCTCTAATCCACGAATCCCACCAGGCGTCTTAACCTCAGCAACATCACCTTCTATTTTTCCAATCAGAGCACGAGCTATCGGTGAATTCACAGAAATCATATTAGCTTTAATATCGGCTTCATCTTCACCTACAATCTGGTAGGTAATTTCTTCACCGGTTTCTTCATCACATAAATCAATTGTTGTTCCAAAAATCACTTTACCGTTGGCATTTTGCTTAGTCACATCAATAACAACAGCTACGCCTAGCTTTCCGTCGATCTCTTTAATACGACCTTCACAAAAGCTCTGTTGCTCACGGGCCGCATGGTACTCTGCATTTTCTTTTAAGTCACCGTGCTCACGAGCCACTGCTATTGCTTCAATTATTCTTGGGCGATCAACTGTTTTTAAATGTTTTAACTCATCCATTAGCATTTTTGAGCCACGGACTGTCATGGGTACTTTATCCACTTCGTAATCTCCTTATGAGAATTTTTTACGAAATATTTTTTCATTCCAATATACTATTAGCCTGAAATGAAAAAAAAATTTTATAGGTTTAATAACTGGCTGTCTAGCTAGCCAAAATCTCTTTATGTAAATTCTGCAATCGATTCACTTCATTTTCTGATTGAGATTTCAACGCCATGCAAGTCGCTTTTGCACCCGCAATGGTTGTTGTATAACTGACTTTATGTTGTAACGCTGCTGCACGAATCGTAAACGAATCTGATATTGCCTGCTTGCCTTCTGTTGTATTAACAATTAATGCAATTTCATCGTTTTTAATCATATCAACAATGTGCGGACGCCCCTCATACACCTTATTCACTACTGTGCATTCTACGCCATTCTCATTCAATTTTGCTGCTGTTCCACAAGTTGAAACCACTTCAAAATTTAATTCCTTCAATAAACGCCCAACTTCTATAGCCGCTTCATGGTCACGCTCACGTACACTAACAAACACTTTACCAGATGTAGGTAAAAGAACACCAGCACCTAACTGGGCTTTAGCAAAAGCCTCACCAAAAGTTCGACCTACACCCATAACTTCTCCTGTAGACTTCATTTCAGGACCAAGCAACGGATCAACACCCGGAAACTTAACAAACGGGAATACAGATTCTTTTACAGAATAATAATCAGGAATAATTTCCTCAGTAACACCTTGATCTTTCAGAGAAATACCTGCCATACAACGGGCAGCTACTTTTGCCAGTGGCACACCAGTTGCCTTAGAAACAAACGGTACAGTACGTGATGCACGCGGATTTACTTCAAGCATATAAATTTCATCACCCTGCCCAGTACTCTGGATGGCAAACTGGATATTCATTAATCCAATCACCTGCATTTCAAGTGCTATTTCTTTAGTTTGCTCACGTAATCGATCCTGAGTCTCCCTCGATAAACTGTAAGGCGGTAATGAACAGGCCGAGTCACCTGAGTGAACGCCTGCCTGCTCTATGTGCTCCATAATGCTACCGATTAAAACATCCTCTCCATCACAGATAGCATCTACATCTACTTCAATTGCATCGTCCAGAAAGCGATCCAGTAACACAGGCGCATCGTTAGAAACACTAACAGCCGTTTTCATATAAAGTGCTAAATCAGCTTCATTATGTACAATTTCCATTGCTCTTCCGCCCAGCACATAAGAAGGACGAACCACAATAGGGTAACCAATTTCTTCAGCCAGTCCTGTCGCTTCTTCTGCAGAACGAGCCAGACGATTAGGGGGTTGCTTCTGACCCAGTTTTTCGATCAACTGCTGAAATCTTTCACGGTCTTCCGCCAGGTCAATGCGATCTGGAGAGGTACCGATAATCGGCACACCTGCTGCTTCTAAATCACGTGCCAGCTTTAATGGCGTTTGTCCACCATACTGAACTATCACACCTTTAGGTTTTTCTAAATCTAAAACTTCCAGCACATCTTCTAATGTTAATGGCTCAAAATATAAACGATCTGACGTATCAAAATCAGTTGAAACGGTTTCAGGATTACAGTTGATCATGATGGTTTCATAACCTTCTTCACGCATTGCCTGAGCCGCATGTACACAACAATAATCAAATTCAATGCCCTGACCAATACGATTCGGGCCGCCACCTAACACAACAATTTTTTCTTTATCACTGGTTCGTGCTTCGCACTCTTCTTCATATGTAGAATAAAGATAAGCAGTTTCAGTTGAAAATTCAGCAGCACAGGTATCTACTCGTTTAAAAACAGGACGTATATCCAGGGACTGACGATGCGCACGAACGGTATGCTCTGTAACCCCCATCAATGACGCCATTCGACGATCAGCAAAACCCTTACGCTTTAACTGGAACATTTCACTTTTATCAATATCGGTTAGCTTACGCGTACGCAGGCCTTCTTCAATTTCAATAATATTCTGTATCTGCACCAGGAACCAGGGGTCAATATGGGTTAATTGCTGAATGGTATTGTAATCCATTCTCCCCTTACGAAAGGCTTCTGCCAGGTACCAGATACGGTCGGCTCCGGGCTGCTGCAACTCCTGGCGTAATGTGGTTCCAATATCTTCATCCGACATATCTTCAGGTAATATTTCAGTGAAGCCATCTACATCCACTTCCAGTCCACGTAATGCTTTTTGCATTGATTCCTGAAAGGTACGGCCTATCGCCATCACTTCACCCACAGACTTCATCTGCGTGGTTAAGGTATTTTCAGCCTGTGGAAATTTTTCAAATGTAAAACGTGGAATTTTTGTAACCACGTAATCAATAGATGGCTCAAAGGATGCCGGCGTTGCACCACCGGTTATATCATTGCTCAATTCATCTAAGGTATAACCCACTGCCAGTTTTGCTGCTACTTTTGCAATTGGGAAACCAGTTGCTTTTGACGCCAATGCAGACGAACGTGAAACCCGTGGATTCATTTCAATAATGGTCATACGGCCATCTTTCGGATTTACCGAAAACTGTACGTTTGAACCACCGGTTTCAACACCAATTTTACGCAACACTTTCAATGAAGCATCACGCATAATCTGAAATTCTTTATCCGTTAGTGTTTGGGCAGGTGCTACAGTAATAGAATCACCCGTGTGTATGCCCATAGGGTCCAGGTTCTCAATAGAACAGATAATGATGCAATTATCATTTTTATCACGCACCACTTCCATTTCGTATTCTTTCCAGCCGAGAATAGACTCTTCAACTAACAGTTCTTTAGTAGGCGATAAATCTAAACCACGCTTACAAATTTCTTCGAATTCTTCTTTGTTGTACGCAATACCACCACCGGAACCACCCATGGTGAATGATGGACGTATGATCGTTGGAAAGCCTACCATCGCCTGAACCTGATAGGCTTCCTCCATACTGTGTGCAACAGCAGCACGCGGCATATCTAAACCAATTTCTTCCATCGCAATTTTAAATTTTTCACGATCTTCTGCCATATCAATGGCTTCTTTCTGCGCACCGATCATTTCTACATTGAATTTTTCCAGCACACCTTCACGATCCAGATCAAGGGCACAGTTCAATGCAGTTTGGCCACCCATAGTTGGTAACAGTGCGTCTGGTTTTTCTTTTTCAATAATACGCGCAACAGTTTTCCAGTGAATGGGCTCAATATAAGTCGCATCCGCCATGCCCGGATCAGTCATGATGGTTGCTGGATTTGAATTAACCAGGATGACACGAAAACCTTCTTCACGAAGCGCTTTACAGGCCTGAGCGCCGGAATAGTCAAACTCACAGGCCTGGCCGATTACAATTGGGCCTGCGCCTATAATCAAAATACTTTTTATGTCGGTGCGTTTAGGCATGGCTTCTATCTTTTCTCAATCAGTTCAATAAAGTGATCAAACACGGGGGATACATCATTTGGGCCTGGGCTGGCTTCCGGGTGTCCCTGAAAACCAAATGCCGGTTTATCTGTTCGGTGTATTCCCTGTAGCGACCCATCAAACAATGAACGGTAAGTTGGCTTTAAATTATCAGGTAAAGAGGTTTCATTAACCGCAAAACCATGATTCTGACTTGAGATCATCACTGTTTTAGTTTCTGTATCCTGTACAGGATGATTAGCACCATGATGACCAAACTTCATTTTTTCTGTTTTTGCGCCACAGGCCAGTGCCAGTAGCTGATGCCCCAGGCAAATACCAAACATTGGGATTTCGGTTTCTAAAATTGCCTTAATTGCTGTAATAGCGTATTCACATGGCTCTGGATCACCCGGGCCATTAGATAAAAACACGCCATCTGGCGACATAGCTAACACATCAGAAGCAGGCGTTTTAGCCGGTACAACGGTTACTTTACAACCACGATCAACCAGCATATTTAAGATATTACGTTTAATACCAAAGTCATAAGCAACAACATGATGGGGTAAATCCTGAGCTTCAAGCTGTTTATGGGAATTTGAATCAACTTCCCAGCTGCCCTGCGTCCACTCAAATGATTTTTCTGTGGTTACTTCTTGTGCCAGATCCATGCCTTTCAAACCAGCAAACGCTTTAGCTTTTTCTATCGCCTCTGTTTCATCAATATGATCATCTTCACTTTTGGCGGCCACAATACAGGCACTTTGTGCGCCTTTCTCCCGTAAGATTCGAGTCAGACGACGGGTATCTATGCCTGAAATAGCAACTACATTATATTTTTCAAGATACTCTGACAGTGTCATTTCACTGCGCCAGTTACTGGCCACCAGTGGCAGATCACGAATGATCAAACCAGCAGCATGTACCTGACCGGACTCTTCGTCACCAGAACACACACCTGTATTACCAATATGCGGATAGGTAAGAGTGACCATCTGCCTTGCGTAAGAAGGGTCTGTAAGAATTTCCTGGTAACCTGTCATTGCTGTATTAAATACACACTCACCAATAGACTCACCGGAAACACCAATGGACACCCCCCTGAACAGGCTACCATCTGCTAACGCTAATAGCGCTTTTTGACTCATTATGCCTCCGCTAAACATACGAAACGGGAGCAACAAATAAATTGCTGCTCCCGTTTTAAAATTCATGTAAAAATCCGGCTGATTGTAGCAAATTTCCAGAGCTCTCTCTATTACAATTTTCTTATTTAGATGAGTATTTTATGGATAATTTTCTAATTTTATTTATTCGTAGCCAGATACACGTCATTCCTGTTTCTTACAGACATAAAAAAAGCCGAAACTGCTTAGTTTCGGCTTTTTAGTAATAGTGGCGTCCCCAAGGGGAGTCGAACCCCTGTTGCCTGGATGAAAACCAGGTGTCCTAGGCCTCTAGACGATGGGGACGCAATCCCATCTCGATCAGCTCTTAAATAAGTCTGCTCATCAAAAGAGAGCGCGAATTATAGGGAGCAAACAACGGCCCGTCAACAAGATATTAGAGAAAATTTCCTGATTACAATAAACCATTAATATATCAACGGGGCCTTGCCATTTAAAACATCTATAGGTTAGGGTTTACCAGTCGCCTTTTCACCGGTGATTCACATCCGCAGTGGAGCATTATGATGTGATCAATTTCATATATGGAGATTTAAAATGAAACATCTTGATACAACAATTACGCAATTTCTAACTATATTTAACCTTATATTACTGTGTACATTTTCACCCATTGGCCAGACAGCGAGCATTAGTGATTTGTTCATTACTGAAATCATGGCGAATCCATCGGCCGTTTCTGACACCCAGGGCGAATGGTTTGAGTTATTTAACCCGACCACTGAAAGCATAGATCTGAGTGGCTTAATACTCTCGGACGATGGCAGTAATAGTCATACTATTTCCACTGTGAGTAACTTACTAGTGAGCCCTGGCAGCTATTTTGTAATGGCTCGAAATAGCGACAGCTCTTTAAACGGGGGTGTTACGGCTAACTACGTTTACAGTAACTTTTCTTTAGGTAATAGTAATGACCAGATTATTTTTTCTGATAGCACGGGAGAACAACTGCGCTTTAATTACAACTCTGGCTTTGTACCATCCGGCGCCAGTATGGAATTAATTGATGCCGTAATGCTACCCTCAAACTATACAGCAACAACAACTGTATTTGGTTCAGGTGACTTTGGTACACCCGGAACAAAGGGGCTGTTTACACCCCCTGCAACAATCTCACCTGTCCCAATACCAGGCTCTATCTGGCTAATAAGCTCTGGATTAATAGGCCTGTTAAGCTTTAATCATAAGCTAAAAACCTGTTAGGCTAATTTTACTTTTAACCTTCCAGCTCCCAACCACTGCGGGGAGCTGGGAAATTCATATCTATAATTTCTTTTCTTCTTTTATCCATGAGTCTCTAAGCGTAACCGTACGATTAAACACCAGCTCATCAGATGAACCAGCATCACGGCAGAAATAGCCTTCACGCTCAAACTGGAAACGCTCACCTGGCTCAGAATCAGCCAATGAAGGCTCAAGCACGCACTGTTTTAACACAACTAACGACTCCGGATTCATTCGCTCTTTAAAACCCACACCATCTTTACCATCATCTGGTGTTGGATGATTAAACAAGCGATCATAAAGACGTACTTCTGCCTGCACCGCATGGGTCGCAGACACCCAATGAATAACCCCTTTCACTTTACGACCCTCTGGGTTCTTACCCAGGGTATCCGGATCATATGAACAGCGCAATTCGATAATCTCGCCCTGCTCATCTTTAATAACGCGATCACAACGAATCACATAACCTGAACGTAAGCGCACCTCTTTATCTAATACCAGCCGCTTAAATTTATTATTAGCCGATTCACGAAAATCCTCTTTATCAATATATACTTCACGACTAAATGGTACGATCCGCTTACCAAAATCTTCATTCTGCGGATGGTTGGGCACACTTAACTCTTCAGTCTTATTTTCAGGGTAATTTTCAATCACCACTTTAAGTGGGTTCATAACAGCTAACCGACGAGGCGCACTGGCATTAAGATCATCACGAATAGTGGCTTCTAACATGCCCATTTCAACTGAATTTTCGACCTTGCTTATACCAATACGAATACAGAATTCACGAATCGATGCAGGCGTAAACCCTCGACGACGTAAACCGGCAATAGTTGGCAAACGGGGGTCATCCCAGCCACTAACCAGCTTTTCATCAACCAGTTGTGTCAGTTTTCTTTTACTCATTACCGTATATTGCAAATTCAAACGAGAAAACTCAATTTGCTGCGGATGACACCTAAGAGAAATATTATCCAGCACCCAGTCATACAGAGGCCGATGATCAGCAAACTCAAGAGTACATAATGAATGAGTAATTCCTTCAATAGCGTCTGAAACGGGATGAGTGAAGTCATACATAGGATAAATTGACCATGCATCGCCCGTCTGATGATGCACGACTCCCTGACGAATCCGGTATAAAGTCGGATCACGCATATTCATATTAGGTGAGGCCATATCAATTTTAGCGCGTAATACACATGAACCGTCTTCCAGCTCACCTTTCTTCATGCGACCAAAAAGCTCGAGATTTTCCTCAACTGAACGACCACGATACGGACTATCCTTACCCGCCTCTTTCAACGACCCCCGATATTCACGAGTTTCTTCAGCATTCAAATCACAGACATATGCCTTACCTGCCTGAATTAACTCAATCGCATAACCTGCAAGCTGGTCAAAATAACTAGATGAATAATACAGACGGTCCTGCCAGTCAAAACCCAGCCATTTAACATCTTCCTGAATCGAATTTACAAAATCCACATCTTCTTTTTCAGGGTTAGTATCATCAAAACGCAGGTTACATGTGCCGTTATAGTCTTCTGCAATACCAAAATTCAATACGATAGACTTAGCATGACCTATATGCAAATAGCCATTAGGCTCAGGTGGGAAACGGGTAGCGACTTTACCCTTGTTTTTATTGGCAGCCAGATCGGCATCAATGATATGACGAATAAAATTTGCAGGTTTTGTTGATTCTTCTGTACTCATTACTTACTAATTCTATGGTTTGTTAGAAATTGACAGTATCTTAACAGAAGTCTTTAATTATTAGTTAATATGTCCCCATTCAGAATACTTCAACTCCCACTCCCAGGCATGACGTAAAATCACATCAAGCTCAGCAAACTCAGGCTTCCAGCCCAGCTCTTTCTGCAACAAAGACGAATCCGCAACCAACCGAGCCGGATCACCATCACGACGTTCACCCATCACAACCTTAAAGTCGTTGCCTGTAACATCCTTTGCAACATCTATCAGCTCTTTAATAGAGTAACCCTGACCATTGCCCATGTTATAAGCCCTGGTTTCACCACCGGCAACCAGATGCTCCAGCCCCAGCAAATGCGCACTGCACAAATCATTAATATGGATATAATCACGAACACAGGTTCCATCTGGCGTATTGTAATCAGCACCGAAAATGGTGATATTGTCACGACGCCCGGATGCTGCCTGCAAAACCAGAGGGATTAAATGGGTTTCAGGTATATGACGCTCCCCTAACTCACCTTCAGGGTCTGCACCCGCCGCATTAAAGTAACGCAGGCTGACTGACTTCAAACTATAAGCGTGGTCAAAGTCTCTGAGAATTTGCTCAACCATTAATTTGCTATGCCCATAAGGGTTTATCGGCTTCTGGGAATGCGCCTCATCTATAGGCGCGTAATCTGGCTCACCAAAGGTAGCGGCAGTGGATGAAAATATAAAACACTTAACACCATGATCAACCATCGCATCCAGTAACACCTGAGTATTGCTGACATTATTTCGATAATACATCGATGGCTTTTCTACAGATTCTCCGACCTGTATATACGAAGCAAAATGCATTACACCATCAAAATCGTTCTCTGAAAATAACTTATCCAGTAAATCGGCATCCGCTATATCACCCTTTACAAATTCACCGTATCTAACCGCATCTTTATAACCGTTTGAAAGATTATCTAACGTGACCACACTATGCCCGGCTTTACTCAGCATTTTTACCATGTGTGAGCCGATGTAACCGGCACCGCCTACAACAAGAACCTTCATTTTTGTCTTACCCTGTTAAACTTATCTCAATTTTTTACTAGTTTTATCCAATTAAACCAAAAAGACAAAATGGAAAATACACATATTATATTGATTAAACTTTTTTATTACTAAGGCTCTCACTAAACAGGCAATTTACTATATTTGAGCTACATATAACTAATAAGATTAAACACACTTAACCACTAGCATGTCATTTTAAATAAACAATGGCTTAACAACTACTAATTATACCCATCCGACTTATGACTCGCCCCTTCAGCAGAAAACTCACGAATACCTGCCATAAACACAGCTAGATAAAAAATAAAAAATGTAACTGTTCTAGAGCGCTCAAGAAAACTTTCTGATAAATTAAAAATTGCAAAACCAACCATTAATAACAAGCCTGCAAGAGCCATCTGCTGAGCATCTAACGATCTTTCCTGTGATTGACACGTTTTATAAAATATTCTTGCAGGAATAAAAAATAGCATAATAATAGCCACAAGAGCAAATATACCCCCGCTTACCATTACTGAAACAAATTGATTGTGAGGATGATCAAAATCACCAGGATCAAAATGATTAGGAAGTAAATTCCTTTTCCCTTGCGTCACCTGCTCCTTAACATAATCCTGATAATTTCCCCAACCAACACCAAGCACCGGGTTATCTAGAAAGACCCCCCAGGAAGCTTTCCACATTTCGAACCGGGAAGTTACAGATGTGGCCCCAGCAATGTACTTTTCATCTGCATCAATATATTTTTGAATATTGCTAATAGTAATACTGGTTTTATTTTTAAGTCCAGTCTGAGGAATATGGTACAAAGAAATCAATGAAACCACTATTACAAACACACTAAGAAGTATTTTCAATGGGGAAAATTTGATTCGAATAAATTTAAATAATATTAGCAACAAAAAGGGAATAGCCACCCAACCACCCCGAGACTGGGATAATATACTAGCCAATACACCGGAACATACAGCAATAACAGGTAAAATAACCTGCCAATGGGCCTGCTGCCTGAACCATTTCCAACCAGCCAATGACATCACCCCCATTAATAGCGCTAGATCACCAAATATAATAGGATGTGTGGCGCCTTTTGCCCTACCAGGGTAACCTGGTTTAAACAGTTCATAGCTCACTTCATACAAGCCAACCAGCATAGATATAACAGCTCCTGCTGTCAAACCATACCAGACCCAGGCAGGATTCACTCGCACTGTTCTAAAGTAAAAATAAACGGGAATAACCATAAGCAAATATACAAATTTACCCAACTTTTTCATTCCCGTATAATCCATACCAGAGAAAGCGGTAGCAAGAACAGCCACAACCACTATAAAGCTAACAGAGAAATAAAATAGGCGCTCCTCATGGTTATAATGCCTAACCCCTTTAAAGGGAAATAAATATAACAAAATTGAGCTTAGAACAATAAGCGTAATCATCGCTCCTGAAATAACAGGCAAAACAGTCGACGAAAGCGGAAATAACAATAAATAAATGACAGTCATCAGACTCATAATTCTGTAACCAACAGAATTTTTCGCCAATACCCTATCATTCGTATTTAAATAAATACCCAAAGAACTACCATATTTAGTACATTATATAGAACAACATTACATTTTCAAAAAACATATGTGAATTTAAACGGAAACCAGATAAATTATAGTATGCTAAATCAAAACTAACCATCATATTATTATAATAGAATCAGAAAAAGCAGAATATTACAGCCTTCGCTCCTACTAATACGCATTTTTGTGAACGAGCCCACGCAGTACTGTCATGATGATAATTTTTATATCTAACCACAATGACCAGTTTTCAATATAGTAAAGATCATGCTCAATGCGCGTATGCAAGCATGTATTCCCTCGCCAGCCATGCACCTGAGCCCATCCAGTCAAACCCGCTTTAACTAAATGCTTCTTCATATAATGGGGGATTTCATCTTTATATTTTTCAACAAACATAGGCCGTTCTGGCCTTGGACCAATGAGGGACATTTCACCCAACAGCACATTAAATAACTGAGGCAGCTCATCTAAACTTGTTTTGCGCAAAAAAGAGCCAAAAGGTGTTGCCCGATTATCCTGTTTGCTTGCCCAAACAGGCCCTGACTCTTTCTCAACCTCTACCGGCATTGATCGAAATTTAAACATTATAAATTCCTGACCATTCCACCCTACTCGTTGCTGCTTGAAAAAAACTGGACCAGAAGAACTTAATTTAACACCTACTGCAATCAAGAACATTAATGGACTTGCAAGTACTAGTAATACAGCCGTCAACAAGTAGTCTTCAATCATTTTAATTAACTTATTAGCCCCATCTATAGCTGAATAAGAAATATTTACTACAGGAACACCCGCAATCTCTGAAAGCGAGTGATGCATCAACTGATACTCAAAGATATCAGGAACATAACGAATTTCAGTGTCAGAACCATCCAAAGCAACTATCACATCACGAATTGTATCTTCTTCGCTGTGAGGTAAAGAAATCCATACCTGGTCAACCCTCCCCCCATCAATATACTTTCTCAGTTCGTCAATATTATTGATTAATACTTTACCTTTTGACCAGAGAGGCAATTCTTTAGAATGAGGACAATATAAAGCGGATATTTCCAGACCAAACCAGGTAGAACGCTTCAATCTGTCCGCAACTACCGCAGCTTGCTCACCAGCACCCACAATAACAATATGTCGATGATTATAACCATTAGAGCGCATCCAACGTAAAGCAAGACGCATTAATACCCGCAAACCAACTAATGAAACCCATACAGAAATAAACCATAAACCCAACCAGGTACGCGAAAAATCAGCACCTGACTTGGTAATAAAAGCAAATGCAGTTAATAATAAACCCACCATTAACCAGGCCGTAGCAAGGTATTTTATTTCTGTCAAAGTCGATGTGCCCCGCCAAACGCGGTAAATATTAAACATCGGAAACAATATAGCAGTAAAAACAACTGCTAATAAGATGGCTTTAATATAATGAGCTGGAAGCCCTTCAGCTCCCAAGGCAGTAAAAGCCTCAAATGCTGGTGAATAAAAATAGGCCAATGAACCACATATTAATACCACAAGCAAATCCACCAAACGTAAAGCGTGATTTAGAGTATTCGCATGCCCCTTCAAAAAACCTTTTTTTAGCATCTGACTATTTCAACTCCATAGAAAGTAGTAATTATACATAATTTAATAAGTTATTTAGCTAAAATAGCCTTTATTCATAACTAACATCCTTTTTAAACGCAGGGGGAGCCTCTTCTCTACCAACCCTAGACGAAAACCTGTATATCGCAACAACGTCCTTAACATGCTTTCCGGTATAAGCCAAAATGCGTGTTTCATCAAGTGCTTTAGTTCGGAAAAAATAAACTTAAAACCCTCACCTTCTGCGCCACCAAGCTCCTCTCTTATCCATGGCTCACGAGCATGGAATACCCCCATATCAAAATAACGTTTAAATTCTTCAATAAAAGTATAAGCATGTGAATGATAAACGCATGCATCAGCTGCATAAGCAATTTTATGCCCTGCTAGTAAGAGTTTAGTCGCCACATACATATCTTCACCAAATATTACATCTTCAGGAAAGCCACCAATATCGTTTAAAGCAGAAATTCTATATGCAGAAAATGAATTTGAAACAAAAGCAGTTTTAAGCCCATAAATAGTTTTATCTTCTATTGACCTGCATACTGATTTATTAGGGTAATTATAGCAGCGAGCGTGGGCCTCGATTTGAAGAGCATTTTTATTTGGTAACTGACGCCCATAAACTAAAGCAACGCTATCGTCTTTAAATGGGTTTAATATTTTTTGTACAGAATCATCATTAACAAGAACAGCATCTTGAGTAAAAAAAACAATTACATCTGCTTTGGATTTATTCACCGAAAACTGTCTTGTCTTACCGTGATCAAAATCATTTTTAGAAATAGTTAATACATTAAATCCATAATTTATTGACTGCTTCACACTCCCATCTGTCGAGCTAGAATCAATAATTAATGCAGAACAAGGCTTAACCGTTTGTGTTTTAAACGCTTCAAGCCAGGCATGCCACATGCACCCTGGATTATAAGTCGGTACACATACCGAAAAAAACACACTCATTATTCACCTCTATATTCTTTAGATACACGCAATGTTTCTTCTAAAAAATCACATCGATTTTTGATATCAGGCTCAAGATGACAACCTTCCGCCCATTCATTCCATGCATTTATAAATACTATTTTTTCAGAATCAGAATAAGAACTGACCCTGTCAAATGCAGCAGTTAACCATTCTCCATAGACTTTTGCATCTGTATTCTGAATGACTGTTGGTGAATTTCTTCGCGCAGTATTATCCCAAGATGGAAACACACAAGGTAGCTTTACATAATTTTTAGGCCAGCTACGTTGCAACCAAGTAGCTACCATTTTCTTATAATCTATATAATTAATAGCGCTCACATTTAATTTAAGCCATTGATACATAATATCAGGCAATATTAAGCGTAATAATTTATAAATCACTTGTTTAACACCCTTAGCTGGTGGAAAGTTTTGCCGATTTGGTTGAAAGTCAACTATAGCATCATACCCTTGACTTAATACTTCTTCATCACTGGAACGAACAAAACCGCTTTTAACTGCACAAATATAAATACCATTCAAACCAGTTTGCTCGCACTTAATACGCCAAGATTTTATCATATTTTCAGCATTTAAAATCTTATCAGGCCTGTAGATTAACAGTAATGGTTTACCATCAATTAAAATATAACGATTATCTTTAAAGACCTCAACAAACCAATCAATATGTTGGTTTGCATCTTCATCAGTATATTCCTGCTTTATCAAAACTTCTCGATCTAAACCATCCCAAGCACGAGTCCAGTTCTCGTTAGCCCAACATAAACAAAAAGGCAAGCTAGGTTCATCAGATGACAGCATTTTCTGAAGCGGCATATCCAATAACATTTTTCCATTAAACCAATAATGATAATAACAAAAACCATTAACACTATACTTTTCAGCAAGCTCAGCCTGCGCCTTCCTAGTTTCCTTTAATCTTAAATCATAAAAACCTAAATCGGCTGGAATATGAGGCTGATAATGGCCTGAAAAAAGTGGCTTTGCTTTTGCGACATTTGACCATTCAGTAAATCCCTCTCCCCACCATTCATTGTTTTCAGCAATTGGATGATATTGAGGAAGATAAAATGCAATTTTTTTTATTTCGTTCATAAGATAAACATTATCATATTAAGACATGAAAATATATTTTCAAAAAATAACAATACGCACAAATTCAGTTAAATAAGATCACTACCATATAACTGTTACATTTAGTTAACATTACAAGGAATATTAAGCATATTTATATTCAAGAAATAATATCGAAATAAACCCACAAAACATAGCAAACCATAATGTTACTATACGTATTCCTATTGCAGCCACAGATGATAACTCAATTGATACTCCTGACAATGTTAACATAACAATTATGGATATTTCAGTTGTGCCAACACCTCCAGGCAGCATAGAAGCTGCTCCAGCTAACATGGCCAAAGGATAAATAGCCATTGCAAGAGTAAATGGTATATCAATACCTAATCGCCACAGTAATAGTATAAAGATAACAGAAACAAGAGCCCAGGATAAAAAACCAGTCAATAAAGCAACACTAATGTCTTTTGGGTTATTCCAAACTAATACCCCCCTAACACCCAACTTAAGCACTCTAAAAACTCTAGAAATACACCTCATATGATAAAACCTGGAATAGGCCTCAATAATAGCTAACCATTGTGATTTTTTGACCAAAGTCACAATGGCTATTAAAACAAAACATACGAATACGCTTACATAAATAAGCATTCCAAATCTTGATACAGCTAAAGAAGCAAGTACTAACACAACAATTAAATCAAACATTCTCTCAAAAATAAAGACTGAAATAACACGGGACTGAGGTAGGCCTAAAGGCTTTAAATAACGAATTCGCACTAATTCACCTAATTTACCAGGTGTTGCAGTGAAAGCAAAGCCAGCAATATATGCTAAAAAACCATACGATATTTGAATATTATCACCTGTTCTACGTAATAACCAATGCCAACGAAAATAGCGAATAACATAAGACACAAAAGACAAAAACATCAAAAGTGGCAAGAAAGTCGCTATCGCTGGTAACACTGAATATGCCGTATCACTTACATCAGCTACAATCAAAACAATTAAGTACAACAACGTGATAACGCTAAGACTAATAGCAGCTGGTTTAATTTTCATAATCACTACAATACATTCTTACATAATCTATAAGTGGATACATAGTCATAATGATAAATATTTCGACTAACATGAAACCAACTAGCAAACTGATAGCATCGATATCAGAACTTATACTTTCACTCAAAATAACAAAATAGACATCCCTCATATTTTAGTTACCGAAATGAAAAGCGCTTATGCCCAATATAGCTAGTAAAAACGGGCACAGCTATACCTATAGCATGTGCTATTTCTGGTACAAAAACTGAAACACCTAAATATGGCAATAAATAATATGCCAAAAACATGCTAATAAGCCATGTTTGAGCAATAGCAACTAAATTAACTAAACTAAAAAATAATAGCGACTGTTTTACACTTTTTTTTGATCCTTTAAAAACAAATACTTTAGCTAATATAAAGGCTGTAATCATACCTATTAAATAAGCAAAAATTACAGCCGTAGAGAAGCTAAACCAAAAATCGAATAAAAATCTACATATAAAATTAACTATGGCTGCTGTGCCGCCCGTTATTATAAATATAATAAACTGACGTGATAGAAAATCATTTATCAAGCAATCACCTTTTTAGCCATTTTTCTACCAAATCCTATACTTTCAGATATACCCCTATCTTCAGGATAATAATATGATGTATCGGCAACCCATAAACCTTCTATTGGTAGTTTTACTGGTGGCAAAGTTTTCAAAAAATCTGGCTCACAAATTGGTTGTGCATAACGATACCGACTAGCCCTTATGTCAATAAAATCATCATCTTTAAGATCAGGATTTATTTTTAGCATATATTTCTTAACTTTTTCTAGAAACACCTCATCAGAGTCTTTAAATTTTATATGCTCACCAGGCATATAAAATGGAACATAAACAATATGATCATTTAAAGGCTGTAAATTTGTATATTCCACAAGTCCAGGTATATCCATATCAGGGTCATTAACATTTAACCAGAAGTTTTCTGTTAATTTTTTCTTAAGTTTTACAATAACGCACACTACTGCAATGTTCTTAACTGCATTAAATCTATCAAGTAAATTAACCGGCAAATCTGGCATAATTTTAGCCACATAAGGTAAAGGTATTGTACTAATTACCTGATCGAACTCATTAACATCATCATTAACAACAACACCTTTTACAATATCATTCTCAATTACCACATGAGAAACGTGACTCTTTAATTTAAACTCACCTCCATTTTCCTCAATATAAGCTTTCATGGCTTTTAGTAAGGTATCAGAGCCACCATCAAGATAACCTAACTTCTCATGAAATAAATTATAACGCGAACTGCCTATTCGTTTGATACGTGTCCATATCCATGCAGCTGACAAACCATTAGCGTAATCATAAAATTTATAATCAAAAAGTTTTTTCCAAAGCACATCATAAGCTTCACTTCCAACCCATCGTTTAATCCAACCTGTGGCTTCAATTTTATCTAATGCGCTCCAATCCGTTCTCTTTGTAGATAAAAATGCATGCAACCCATAACGAAACTTAGCTATTAAACTAAGACCAGGAAATATAAGAAGCGCCATTGGGTTACCCCAAGGAGAAATTTTCTCCTGGTAATAATACCCCATTTTAGTCCTAACCCAATGCATTTTATCTTCAATATCAAGCTCTTTAAGTATGTTTAAAAAATCATGATCAGAAATGCAATGAAAGTGGTAATAACGTTCAATAGTAAGACCATTAAAATCAAATGCAGCAGTCATACCACCTACTCTGTCATCTGCTTCAAATATAACGGGCTTACATCCATCTTTAACAAGTTGATAAGCTACAGCAAGCCCCATAGGACCAGCTCCTAATACTGCAATTTTTTTCATATGAATCTCTAAAACTCTAATTTGATATGACTATAAGTAACGTCATTAAACGTTTCATCAATAGCCTGTTCAAAACATGTTGCCTCTACATTAAAAATAGCCGGCCAATCAATTGTTTCAAATACATCTGGCAGAACAAGCGCTTCTAACTGATTTGTTGTAAAAGGTGGGGCACTGTCAAAAACACTCCACACTTTTATCAAAATAAAAAATAACCAATACGGTATAGACATAATTATTGTTTTTGACTTTATAGATTTTTTAATTTCACGAATAATATCTATATAGTTTATTTTTTCCTGACCACTAATATTATAAATCTCTCCAGTAACCTGTTTATTAATACATGCAATTATAACATTACAAAAATCTTTTACGTATAACGGCTGACGCAAATATCGACCATGGCCAGGAATAGGAAATATCGGTATTTTTTGCATAAACCGAGACAACCAACCCAAATGCTTTCTATCGAACCATCCAAACATTAGAGTTGGTCTTAACACTACATTTTCAATGTCACTCGCTAATACAATTTTTTCTTGCTGTTTCTTTGAGTCGGTATAAAAATCCTCCGCAGCTGACTCTAAGACGGAAGAGCTTATATGAACAAGATATGGTGTTTTTGTAAAACCTTCAATTACTTCAAGTATATTTTTTGTAGACGTAACATTATTCCTTATAAATGGTTCTTCAGTTTTTGCTCCTATCTGAGCCTGAAGCATAACAACTATATCCGCATCAATGAACTCCTTATTCCACTCGCCCTTCTCAGCTAAATCTGAAAGTAAAACACGCACTGTAGGATACGTTGTTTTAAGAATTTCAATATTTTCCGCATGCTTATCAATTACAGTAATATTTGTGAAACCTTTTTCCAATAACTGAGCCAGCAAATTAAAACCTACTAATCCTGCACCACCTGGGAGAACAATTTTTTTATCCATTACATTACTCACTTAACTATCACTAAAAAGAACAAGCGCTTGAAAATTTTCACAGTGAGTCATAGTACCTTCGTAATACTTAGATACTCCGAGTGTATACTCACCCACTACATTACCTATTGAAAAAAACGCATTATAACCAGAATCAGACAATCCCTTTTCATTAAAGTACAGACCAACATCTTTTCTAATTTGTAAATTTGTATTAATAAACTTTTTATTACCCTGCTTATCAGTCAATGTAATATAAATAACATTAGCCAATACTGCGTCATTAATAGATTCCACAAGCCAACCTTCTACATGCAGATTACTCTTGATAGTTACTCTACTTTTACTCACTGGTATATCATTTATTTTCTCAAAATTTCCTGAGCATTTTCCTACTTTAAACTCGTTTACATGAAGAGAACTTATACTAACAAAATCATCAAAATCCATCCAATCATTTACATTATATCCTGTGCTTTTTTCAAGCCTGCTCAACACAATAGTCAGATCATCGCTCCAGCTACTGCCAAAACCTTCTAAAACATTAATTTTAATAGATCTAACATTTTTATCCTGCAATATATCCTCATTGGAAAACAGCAAGGAAAACTCTTTAGTGCTCTCTATTAATGGTGAGATTATAAA
>JADGFA010000088.1 GCA_016744065.1 Gammaproteobacteria bacterium | reverse complement strand
AAAATTGAGCTTTCATATTTTTTTATATTATTTATAATAAAAATTAAACTTTATAAGGTAATCAACAATGGCGATTTCTTTCACTAAAAAAGATTTTCAAAGTAAAACAAAATGCAGTTTCTGGAAACATAAGAGTCCTCGGTTTAAAAAGGTTCTAGAAACATTTGAAGCGTATGAAAAGAAGCCTAATGGAGTAACCATTCGTAATTTAGGTCAGGCTGTAACAGCATGGTATAAAAGAGACCCTAAAGAATTTGCTAATCGCGATAAAACCAGCAAGGAACTGTGTACCAGATTAATAGATGAGCTTCACCTTACTGTATATAAAGACAATACTCTTAAGTACTCTACAATGGAACTCAGTTGTGGGAAAAAAAATAAAGACAAACGTCCTGAAGTTAAAACCAAATTTGTTGCCCGTTCTTTAGAAGATTACATGCAGGAAAATCTGGCTAAGCGCAGCAAAGGTGTAGCCGTTATTTTAATAGATATGCAGTCATTAAACTCAGGATTAGAAGTATATGAGGGTTTATCCGTACTACAACACCAGAAAAGTGTACTAGATTGTGCAAAAGAGTATGGTTTTTGGGTATATGAAGTGCGTATCGTGCGTGATGGTATTAAACACAAACCGCTTACCAATGGGGCAACCAATCCAGTTCTTTCAAGCTCATTACCTAATGAAAATAAATTAGTTAAAATTGATAAACCCTATTTTAGTACCTTTGAAGATACTGATTTTGATGAAGAGCTAAGCTCTCGCAACATCACGGATGCCATTGTTATGGGTTTTGATGCAAATACCTGTGTAGCGAATACTATTTTTGGGAAACTGAAATCTTTTGAATATACCGCTAATGGAAAAGTTGACACACCCTACATAAAAGGTTTATTAGAAAGAAAAATTAATGTCATTACATCAAGAACCATATTAGCATCAGATGATGCTGCTTTATGTAAAGAATATGGCTTTTTAATTTAGCTATAGAAGTGAGATTGTATTACCACTATATGGCTTGAAAGTTGGTGGTAGATTCTAGAATTTGCTTACATTAGTGAATGTCAGGATCTATCTGTGGTTTTCTTGTGCTTTTAACTCTTTAACGTCTTATATTTTTCTAGCCAGATAAATAGTATGACGACTACCTTTTCCTTTATGTGCCCTGACGGTTTTAGTTTCAACCTTAAAGCGGGCTTTTTTCAGATGCAGGGGAAATTTTGGGTCGTGCCAGGCAGACCATATTGCTAACACGCCGCCAGGCTTAAGTGTGTGTTGAATAGCTTGCAAGCTTTCACTTGAATACAGTTTATTATTGTCGGCATGTGTAAAACTCTCGGGGCCGTTATCAACATCTAACAATATAGCGTCATAAGTAGCGTTTTTTATTTTGAAAAGCTCAGCTACATCACCAGGAATCACTACAACTCTATTATCATTAAGCGGCCTGTCTGTGCACTCACCTAATGTGCCTTTATTCCACTCAATTACTTCGGGTACCAGTTCAGAAACTATCACCTTAGAGCTTTCTGATGTGGCTTTAAGTGCAGCGGCCAGAGTGAAGCCCATTCCCATGCCTCCAACTAATACTTTTGTATTTTCCTTGCCTTGAATATGTGCGCAACCTAACTCAGCTAGTGCTACCTCGGAGCCATGTACACGACTGGTCATTAATATGCCGCCTGCTCCTTTTAGAGAAATGAAAAACTCATCACCGCGCTGAGTTAACCTTAGTTCACCGCCGTTATTGGGAATGTTGGCTGTGCCTAGTAGTATTGTGGGGAGCATAATTTCTCAATTTAAGAATAGAAATGTAGATTACATGATTGTAATTGATTAACAGGTTTCAGCGCACACTTAATTCTAATATGGACAATGTGTGCTCTAACACAAAAGGTATTTACTTAAGACTAAGTCCCGCTTAGTTAAATGGATAAGTAGTGTAATGTGGGTCCACCATCTGTTAAATGATGGTGCAATGCTGGGTTGTCATCCTTCGCATTCGCTCAGGATGACAGTTATTTGCATTTATTTTTACTTGTGTGTTCTTTTTAAACCCCGTATTTACCATGTACTTAGCCTTAAATAAGTACCATTATGCTCTGATACCGGTTATTCCTTAAGTGCGATGGCTGCCATTTTCATAGTGCTTTCAAATGATTCTGCACCCGCAATAAATAAACCATTATGGCAGAACATGGCATCATCAATACCTGTCACTTCTTTAAGTGCTTTATCGGATAAACCAGCCCATTGCTTAGGCAATGATTTTCTGTCTTCGAATGAGCCTGGTTCAACAGGTACTGTCTGAATTCTCCATTGGCCAGTCTGTGATGGGTAAATCATATATAAAGCCTCTTCAGATAAGGCGTGAACCGTTCTTTTCCACGGAATATATTTTTCTAACACTATCACTCTTGGGTCTTTTGCATTATCAATTGCTTCAGCCACAATTGCCTTCGCACTAATTCCACCGTTAGCAGACGCAATGAATCGAGTTAAAACGCGCGATGCAAAATCAACCGCTTCATCAAAGCAGGTATCAAAGTGACTCTCTTCTTGCCAGGTCGGGTTAAACATTGAAATAGTCTGGCTAAGGCTAATACCTTGAGAAACACCTTCGACATGGCCACAATCGATGGCATCAATCGTTGATACCAGACCAGAATCAACCGCATTGGCTACGTCCTGGTTGTCCTGGCATATTTCTAGGCCATATTTCTGCCAAATTAAACCAAATGAGGAGTAGGGGATACCATTTTCGCGCTCACCTGCGCCACCGCGTTGGTGATGATCAAAACGGTCTGCATCTGAGTCATGTTCACCACCCACATCAACCACAATATCTGCCCCGGCGATAAGCTCTAAATCACGTGTGCGAATGAGCTTAAAAGCAGGGAATATGCGCTTAAGTGCAGCGATACTGAAAACATCATCTGCATGAAAATTACCGTTGTGAGTTGCTATCGTTTTATCATTCATTTGTTTTGTGTCATGTTAGAAAGGGGTGAAGGTGTCGCTAGTTAAACGTTAATGTTCTGGAGGTATTTAATAAGCAAAAACTTGATGGCGGATTTTATATGAAGATAGCTAATAAAAATAGCTGATTTTTAATAATTAGAATATTAAACTGATGTTATTGGTGAAAAGTAGGCGTAGTAATATGCTCGCTTATCATAATGTTCATTTCCATAATGGTTTGGGTTTTTATAGCTATTAGTAGCGTGTTGCCAAATCGTATAGGGGGCGGGGTCAGATCTCAGTATTTCCTGGTATTAGTGAAAGCTGAGATCTGATTTTAATGGCACTTATTCAAGTGCACTAGTAGCGAAGATCAAACAACGTAAATTCACTATGTTTAATCCGTACTCAACTGCCATCCTGAGCGAATGCGAAGAATCTAATAACTCAGGTATCAAGGTCCGTCGCGTTCACCCAGGATGACAGTTATTCGTATCTATTTTTACGTGTTTAACCTTTTTAAAGCGAATGCTTATTCATATGCTGAGGCTGAGGCTTAAGCAAGTACCATTAAGAGCAGAACTCAGAATATTGTAATATTAGTGAAAATTCTGGGAGGCTTTATATGTCTACTTAAAGAATATACTTTTAATCAAAAAAAATAATCATATTTAATTCACACACCTGTAACAAAATATAGCCAGAATTTCTCATTCAAAATAATTATTAATGAGAAATTTCATGAAAATAAAAACCCGTTTATTGCCTTTAGCCATTGCTACGGTCATTGTAAGTTTACCGCTGTCTGCAAAGCAGGTGCATAAGAATATTCACCAAAAAAACCATAAATTTAGTCATGCAAAAAAGCATAATCATGCAGTGCAGTTAGGTCCCCGTCCATTTTATCTGGTAGAAGACATGGATGAAGGTAAGTTAAAAGAGTCGTTAAAAGAATGCAGAAAAGGCCCTTTTTTTAAAACCGATTTTTCAATTGGTCATCGCGGTGCGGCAATGCAATTTCCAGAACACACTAAAGAATCTTATGTTGCTGCGGCAAAAATGGGTGCTGGAATTATCGAGTGTGATGTTACCTTCACGCAAGATCGTGAGCTGGTATTGTAGTGGTCAAGTAAAACTGTACACATCAATAGGTTAATATTAGTTTTTCTGCTGCATTCGGCGACAAATAATTATTGTAACTATGACCTCTTGTT
>JADGFA010000053.1 GCA_016744065.1 Gammaproteobacteria bacterium | reverse complement strand
TGCATTGCCATAGTCTGACTCAACGGTCAGGTAATGCTTCATAACGTCAGCGACCCGTTCATCTACCGGCGTTGTGGCTGAGTAATCAAAATAGATTGGTAGGTTTAAAGCTGCTTTCATATCACTCACGTTATCTTTTATCTCTAGTTAAATTGTAGTTTAATATCTTGCACTGCTTCAACAAACTGAAACACATCATCACTTGTGTTTTGCTCACCAAAACTAACACGAATAGCGCCTTTAGCTATTTCGGGCTTCACTGACATGGCCAATAAAACATGGCTGGGTTCGGTACGCCCACTATCACAGGCGGAACCACTTGAAACAGCAAAACCTTTTCTATCCAGTTGCATTAAAAGGGCTTCACCATCAATACCAGTCAATGCAAACATAATGGTATTAGGTAAGCGAGGTGCATTCTGTGAAAACACCTCTATTCCCTGTATTGTGGTTAGCTGCTCCATTAACTGTGTCTGAAGCGCCAGTACATGCTGCTTTCGTTGTTGCATTTGTTCCGTAGCCAGCTCGGCTGCAATACCAAAGCCAACAAGAGCAGGTAAATTTTCAGTACCACTTCTTTTCTGTTTTTCCTGACCACCACCGGTGATAAGGGGCGCCAGATCTATATGGCTACCCACAATTAAAGCTCCTGCTCCCAGTGGCCCATATAACTTATGTGAAGACAGGGTCATTAAATCAAGTTTTAACTGAGCAAAATGGATTGGCATTTTGCCCGCAACCTGGCAGGCATCACTATGGAAAATAATGTTATTTTCTGTCGATTTTACTCGATCAACTAATGCTGAAATATCCTGCAGGACACCTGTTTCATTATTCGCGGCCATTACGGATACCATTTGAGTCGTATCATTTATGCACTCACATAGAGCATCATCAGTAATCACGCCCTGTGCATTAACAGGAACCATATCTAACTGCCAGCCCTGCTCTACCATTAGCTTCGATGGTGCAATTAATGACGCATGTTCAATTGCACTTATAGCAAACTTCGACTTCGGCCGATTTGCCAATACACCTCTAATGGCAAGGTTATTAGCTTCACTACCACCGGAGGTAAATACAACCTCTTTAGGCTGAGCACCCACAAAATGTGCAACCTGCATTCTTGCCTGTTCCAGCGCATCCCGGGTTAAACGACCAAAGCGATGTACACTGGACGGATTACCGTATAAACCCGTCATGTAAGGCATCATGGCCTCAACCACCTCTGAATTCAGCGGTGTAGTCGCATTATGATCCAGGTATACCGGCATATTATGGCTATTGCTCGACTACAATCGAGCCAATTTTATCTTCTATATAACTATCGTCATTTGCCGTATTACTCAACTCTTCCTGCCGTTTTACCACGTCAGTCACGCTACTACGTGATTTCATTTCAGCTAAAGTAATACCATTTAAAAATCCATGAATTTCCTGGCTTAGCTCTTTCCATAAGTCATGAGTTAGACACTGAAACTTGTCACCACTACAGGAACCTTCTCCACCACAACTCGTTGCATCATAGCTTTCATCAACAGCAACGATAATCTGCGCCATGGTAATCTCATCTTCTGCACAGGCCAGTGAATAACCACCACCTGGCCCACGGGTACTCGTCACCACTTTATTGCGACGCAAACGGGAAAAAAGCTGTTCAAGATAAGAAAGGGAGATACCCTGGCGCTGTGAAATTTCAGCAAGGGACACGGGGCCATTCTGTTGATGAAAAGCGAGGTCTAATACAGCAGTAACCGCATAGCGGCCTTTAGTCGTCAGTCTCATTACCTAATCTCTCACCTGATCCAGCCTGATATAATCAAAGCGTAAGTATACTCAAACCCGAGTATTTTAGTCAAGTATTATACATCAGGCTAAGTGACTAAAATTTAAGGGTTTTCATTAGGCTCAGTAATGGTTTTTGGGTCCAGATCAATCTCATCTAAATCAGACAGGCGATGACTGGACTCAGTCTGAATTTCCAAATCACCCAGTTTGGGAAGCTGTATATCCTCCAGCTCAGCATCCATGGCCTTAAGCGATTTGCACATACGCTCCATTTTTTCATCCATCACATGGATATGGTCTAGCATGCAATTAATAGCGGTAGCGACTGGGTCTGGTGCATCCTGCGCCACACCATAAGCATCGAAGCCCATCTTCTTGGCCGTTTCAGCCCTCTGACTATTTTTCTCATCTGCACTTTTTTCAACAACGCGACCAGGCACGCCAATCACCGTAGCCCCTTCTGGCACATCCTTGGTAACCACCGCATTAGAACCAACACGGCCACCCGACTTAATGGTTATCGGCCCAAGCACCTTAGCCCCGGCACCAATAACCACATTATTCTCAAGAGTAGGATGCCGCTTACCTTTACGCCAGGTTGTACCGCCTAATGTAACCCCATGATAAAGCGTAACGTCATCACCTATTTCAGCCGTTTCACCAATGACAATACCCGTGCCATGATCAATAAAAAAACGCCGGCCAATTTTAGCACCCGGGTGAATTTCAATGCCCGTATACCAACGCACAATATTAGATAACACCCGTGCTAACCATTTAAAGTTTCTTCGATATAAACCATGGGAGAGCCGGTGAAATATAAGCGCATGCACACCAGGATAAGTGGTAATAACTTCAAAAAATGTACGCGCTGCCGGGTCACGATCAAATACACTGTTTATATCTTCTTTAAGGTCTTTTAGAAATGAAGACAATATATTCTCAATATTAATTAATTTTAATGACTATAGTTTGAAAGAAAGTCACTGATGCGGTCAAGTGCCATCTGCAATTTTTCTAAATTTTGTGTATAGGCAAAACGAACATACCGGTTTGCCTGATTATCACCAAAGTCAATCCCAGGCGTTATCGCTACATGAGCCTGATACAATAAATCATTACAAAATTTAAAACTATCATCTGTAAATTTTGTAACATCAGCATATATATAAAATGCACCGCCCGGCTTTACGTGAATATCAAAACCAAGATCGATCAGCCCTGTTAACAAAAAATTTCGTCGTATATTTAACTCACTTCGCTGCACATCTAGCACTTCTAGTGTTTTTTCATCAAATGCAGACAGGGCCGCATATTGCGAAACGGTTACCGGTGCTAAAAAAAGATTTTGCGCCAGACGATCAACAGGCTCAATAAAAGCATCGGGAACAATAAGCCAGCCTAGCCGCCACCCCGTCATTGTAAAAAATTTTGAAAAACTATTAATGACAAAAACATGTGAACTTAATGCAGCAGCAGAAAAATCCAGCTGCTCATAAACCAGGCCCTGATAAATTTCATCAACCAGCAAAAAACCTTTTTTCTTTTTAACAACATCAATTATCTTCTGCATTTCACCCTGACTAATTAAGGTACCTGTCGGGTTTGAAGGTGATGCAACAAGAACGGCAGCCGTATTATCCTGCCAATATTGCTCAATTAACTGATGCGTCAGTTGATACTGTGTATCAGTACCAACAGGAACTGATCTGGCACAGGCATTGAGCAAACGCACAAAATGGCGATTGCAGGGGTAACCAGGATCCGCCATCAGTACGCTTTGATCTGGATTAACCAGTACAGATAACGCCAGTTGCAAAGCCCCAGATGCGCCTGGAGTAATAATGATATTTTCCGGCTTCACGATTGCATTTAATCGCTGTAAATAATATTGAGCAATTTTTTCTTTTAGCTCAGGCAAACCTGTTGCCCCGGTATATTTTGTCTGATCCGCGTTAATGGCATCAATAGCGGCTTTTTTTATGAGCGGTGGCGTTGCAAAATCAGGTTCACCCACTTCAAGGTGAATGATATTATGCCCCTGCATTTCGAGTTGTTTTGCCTGCGCCAGTAAGTCCATTACATAAAATGGGCTAATATTTTGCATACGACTGGATATTTGGTTTTGTTTCATTTCTTAATGCTTACTCGAATAATACGTTTAACTGAATTATGATTACGTTAACTATGACAGGGGCTTGCTCTACACAATGAAAATAAAACCACTAATACAACTAATATTATTCATTACACTCACCATGCCTGGCTTTGTTTCTGCTTTTCCACAATCAAACCCGGTACCCGGTGGCATTGTACTGTTACCGCTTAATAATAACCACATAGCGAACTCCGCCCGATATAATAAAAAAAAGCTGGCTGTCGTGAATAATGGGAAAACACAATATCTTCTGGTAGGTTTATCCCTGAACACAAAACCTGGAGCACATCATGTCAAAATCAGAAATAATCTGGGTGAAATCCGCAAATTAAAATTCAGAGTAAAGCCTAAAACCTATAAAGCACAGCACCTGACTATCAAAAACAAACGTAAAGTCAATCCATACGAAAAAGATATGACGCGTATTTTAAGTGAAAAAAAACGCAAAACAAAAGCCAGAAAAAGCTGGACACCTGAAATCACACAGACAAATTTCACTGTGCCAGTTGATGGCCGTATATCAAGCATTTTTGGTTTAAGGCGGTTTTTTAATGACCAGGCAAGGCGCCCCCACTCGGGACTGGATATAGCCGCACCTCAGGGCACACCGATAAAAGCGGTTGAATCCGGCACCGTTATTGAGTCAGGCAACTTCTTCTTTAGTGGCAACATGATCTATCTTGATCATGGCCAGGGCTTAATAAGCCTGTACGCCCATATGCATACCATAAGCGTCAAACCAGGCGATAAAATAGAGAAGGGACAACTCATTGGCACCGTTGGTGAAACAGGAAGGGTAACCGGCCCCCACCTCCACCTGGCTATTATTGCCAATCAGACACTGGTTGACCCTTTGCTGTTTTTACCTCAACTCTCCAAAAAAGCCGCCGAATATTACAAATCAGAATAATTTAACCCCTAATTTGAAAAAAATGCTTTAAAGAACTTGCTTAATATCTCAAATTATTGATAATTGTGCCGCATTATTTATCATGTTTTATTCCTGAGAAGAGCTTAATGGCAAAAGAAGAAGCATTACAGATGGATGGCACGGTTTTAGAAACCCTGCCAAATACGATGTTCCGTGTTGAACTTGAAAATGGTCATGTGGTTACTGCCCATATTTCAGGACGCATGCGTAAACACTATATTCGCATAATGACGGGTGACAAGGTAACAGTTGAAATGACCCCTTACGATCTGGAGAAAGGCCGCATCGTTTATCGCGAGAAATAAGTTATTAATAAATTCCAGGAAAAAAGGCCGTGTAATAAAATACACGGCCTTTTTTTATTAAGGAAAAGATTTTAAAAATAGCTCGAACTGCAAACAGAACCAATCTAGCCTGCAACAGTTTCCTTTTCCTGAACTTCAACCTGCAAATCATCACTTGCCTTATTCAGGCCGACCTTAACATGGCCACCCTTAGCTAAACTACCAAATAGCAGCTCATCCGCAAGCACACGCTTTAAATGCTCCTGAATAACCCTTGCCATTGGCCTTGCTCCCATTTTAGGATCGTAACCTTTTTTGGCCAACCAGTTACGCGCATTATTATCCACATGCATAGTCACTTTCTTCTGCTCAAGCTGATGCTCAAGCTGGATAATAAACTTATCAACAACATTACTAATTGTGCGCTCATCCAGAGGTTTAAACTGAATAATACCATCCAGGCGATTACGGAATTCAGGCGTAAACATACGCTTTAATTCTTCCATACCATCTGTTGCATTATCCTGCTCACGGAACCCCATAGAGCGCCGACTAATCATCTGCGCCCCCGCATTGGTTGTCATGATAAGTATCACATTACGAAAATCCGTTTTACGCCCGTTAGTATCAGTCAGGGTACCGTGATCCATTACCTGCAATAACAGGTTAAATACATCTGGGTGTGCTTTTTCAATCTCATCAAGTAACAATACTGAATGAGGATGCTTATTAACAGAATCAGTTAACAAACCACCCTGATCAAATCCAACATACCCTGGAGGTGCACCAATCAAACGTGAAACCGTATGGCGCTCCATATATTCAGACATATCAAAACGAATGAACTCAATACCCATAACCTTGGCTAACTGCTTGGTTACTTCGGTCTTACCGACACCGGTTGGCCCCGCAAACAGGAATGACCCTACAGGCTGATCTGGATTACCCAGACCCGAGCGCGACATTTTAATTGCATCCGACATGTTATCAATGGCTTCATCCTGCCCAAAAACAACCAGTTTCAGATTACGCCTGAGATTTTTCAATACCGTCGTATCAGAAGAAGACACTGTTTTTGCCGGAATACGTGCCAGTTTAGCAATAATATTTTCAATATCATTAACATTAATGTTTTTAGATTTACCATCCCTGTTATTCATATTGCGATGAGCACCCGCCTCATCAATCACATCAATGGCCTTATCTGGTAAAAAACGATCCATCATATAACGACTGGATAATTCAACAGCACACTTAAGCGCATTCAGACTGTATTTAACGTTATGATGCTCTTCATAATGCGGCTTAAGCCCGCGTAGTATTTCTACGGTTTCTGAGATACTCGGCTCATCAACATCAATCTTTTGAAAACGACGCGTCAATGCATGGTCTTTTTCAAAAATACCCCGAAATTCCTGATAGGTGGTAGAGCCAATACATTTAAGCTCACCTGAAGCCAACATAGGCTTAATCAGATTAGACGCATCCATAACACCGCCTGAAGCAGAGCCGGCACCTATAATGGTATGAATTTCATCAATAAATAATATAGCTCCCGGGTCATCTGAGAGCTGCTTAAGCACACCCTTCAAACGCTTTTCAAAATCCCCCCGGTATTTTGTTCCCGCAACCAGAGCCCCAAGATCCAGAGAATAAATGGTAGAGCCATTAAGTATTTCAGGCACCTCATCATCTACAACCTTTTTAGCCAGACCTTCAGCAATCGCCGTTTTACCAACACCTGCTTCACCGACCAGAAGCGGGTTATTCTTGCGACGACGACATAAAATCTGCACCATACGCTCAACTTCAGCTTCCCGACCAATTAAAGGATCGATTTTATTCTGCATGGCTTTTAAATTGAGATTAACGGCATATTTATCTAATGGCTGTTTTTCAGCCTCACCCATATCATCAATAGTCGGGTCTATATCTGCCGGGCCATCATCATCTTCAGATATTTTGGAAATACCATGGGAAACATAGTTAACAATATCAAGGCGATTTACATCCTGCTGATGCAAAAGGTAAATTGCCTGGGATTCCTGCTCACCATAAATAGCCACGAGCACATTAGCTCCGGTCACTTCTTTTTTCCCAGATGACTGAACATGAAATACCGCGCGTTGAAGAACACGCTGAAAACCTAAAGTCGGCTGCACCTCACCTACCTGATCTTCATGGAAAACAGGAGTGTTTTCGTCCAGATACAGTGAAAGTTCACCTTTTAAGCGTAATAAATCAGCACCACAAGCTTTCAACACCGAATTAGCACTGCTGTTATCCAGCAAGGCTAATAGCAAATGCTCTACGGTAATATACTCATGACGCTTATTGCGTGCTTCATTAAACGCGACGTTTAGTGAAGCCTCTAGCTCCTTACTCAACATAACATCGCCTCATTTGTTATGAGTGGAGAGCCTACGTTGTGGCTCAGCCACTTTTATCAGTTAATTACTATGACTACCCTGCAGATCAAACCTCTTCCATAGTGCACATCAGAGGATGCTGATGCTGCCTGGAATAATCATTAACCTGCTCTACCTTGGTTTCTGCTATCTGGTAATTAAACTCACCGCAAACAGCCTCACCCTTGGTATGTACCATCAACATTATCTGTGTCGCCTCCTCCTGGTTCATTTTAAAGAACTTGCTCAGGATCTGCACCACAAACTCCATTGGCGTATAATCATCGTTTAATAATACGACCTTGTATTTCTTTGGAGGTTTCAACTTCGGTTTGGCTTCTTCTACCGCCAGACCGTCATTTAAATCCCAGTCAGATTCATGATCACTCATGCCATACTCTCATTGTAGTTCAAGCTTTTATAGTTTTCCCAAAATAGCCCTATTTAAAAACAAACACACGCACACTCAGGTATACGGGTATTTTACACGAAAATGATAACAATAAGACACATCATTTATTAAACTCATTAAGGTTTTTTTAAATCTCCCCTTCAATCGTCTAAACGGGTGATTTAAACTATCACCAACTAGAGCTATAGTATAATGCGACTTTTAAAATATCCTTAACTTTAATAAAACAACACAATTACCTAGTATCATAAAAATGAAAATGACTTTTTCTCAGTGGATTACAACACTACTGCTGATCACAATCAGCGCACACACAAACTTATATGCAGATGCATACGACTCTTCAGCCTCTGTACTGCGCTTTCAAAAACAAATGGCAAAACGCGGCAATGCTGAATCCCAATTTAAACTGGGCTTAATGTATGAAACCGGATCAGGCATAAAGAAAAGCCCTGTTCTCGCCAGCAGCTGGTATAAAAAAGCAGCCGAGCAAAATTACAAACCCGCAAGTAATCGCCTAACCTACCTTGAAATTAAAAAATCAGGCTTTAATGAAAGCAACAAAGAATGGTTAAAAAAACTGAAAAATGACGCCCGTTTTCATGAGGGTGAAGCCTTATTCTTACTCGGTCAGATGTATTCAGAAGGCACTGGTGTAAATAAAAGCCTGACTCGCTCATTAGAACTTCTACATAAAGCAGCTGGTGGAAACATCCCTGGCTCAGACGCGGAAATAGCCCGCGTTGAGCATGAACTCGCCCTACTGCAAAAACATTACCTGGTTGAAAAAAATAAAATAACACCTGTAATTTTACCGGTTAAAAAAACACCAAAAAGCAGCCCGGGCCCCGCCTCATCAATAACAACCGGCAGCATAAAAAAACGCCCATTACCTGTAGTTAATAAACTTAAAAAAACACCTGTAAAACGACAACCTACATTAAAAAAAGCGGCACAAAAACGCCCTGAACCCAAAAACAAACAACTTATAATGACCTCAATCAAACCTAAAAGTGTTAACAAAATAAAAGCGCCAAAACCGATCGAAAAAGAAGAACAACACCCAATGGATAGAATTTGTGGCGGCCGCAACCGCTTTAGCAGAGCCTGTCGTTAAAATTTATTTAAAACTTAAACCTTCTTTATTTTCTTTTTCAGATTAATCTGTTAGGAATTATCTTTTTCTACAGACTGTTTATGTTTTATGTTATAAACACCTGATTACTGATACCGAGATTTCTAATCATCGCTTTCTGTTCTATACTCCGTATTCAGATTAACAGCTTATCGAAATACCATAATGAAGCAATCTACGAAGGGCTTAAATCATGTCAGATAAATACAGCTTAACCAATTCATCCACCGGTGATTCTGTAGACCTGAATTTAATATCAGGTACAGATGGCCCCTCAGCACTTGATATAACCGCCTTATATAAAGAAAAAGGCTTATTAGCCTATGACCCGGGGTTTGTTTCTACGGCGAGCTGCACAAGTTCAATTACTTATATAGACGGCGAAAAAGGTATATTACGTTATCGCGGTTACCCTATTGAGCAACTGGCGGCCAACAGCAATTTTCTCGAAGTCGCCTATCTATTATTGTATGGTGAATTACCAACAGCTGGTGAACTGGTAAACTTTGAAGAGATCATTATGCGTCACACGATGATTCGTGAAACCATGCGCACCTTTTTTGATGGCTTCCATTACAATGCACACCCAATGGCAATCATGATCGGGGTTACCGGCTCAATGTCCGCGTTTTATCATGACTCATTAGACATACATAACCCTCGCCATCGTGAAGTTTCTGCTCATCGAATGATAGCTAAAATTCCCACCATCGCAGCAGCCTGTTACAAACACAATGTAGGTGAACCCTTCATATACCCAAGAAACGACCTAAATTATTGCGGTAACTTTCTTCATATGATGTTTGCTACACCCTGTGAAGAATACGTACCAAATAAAATAGCAATAGAAGCCATGAACCTGCTGTTTATCCTGCATGCAGATCATGAACAAAACGCAAGCACATCAACTGTACGTTTAGCTGGCAGTTCAGGCGCCAACCCATTCGCCTGTATCGCATCAGGTATTGCATCACTATGGGGGCCTGCTCATGGTGGCGCGAATGAAGCTGTATTAAAAATGCTTGAAGAAATAGGTGATGTATCCAATATAGCAAAATACATTGCCAAAGCTAAAGATAAAAATGATCCATTCCGTTTAATGGGCTTTGGGCACCGTGTTTATCGTAACTTTGATCCACGCGCCACACTCATTCGTGAAATGTGCCACAAAGTACTTGCAGAAGTTTCTGATAAAGATAACCCATTACTGCAACTGGCAGGTGAACTCGAAGCGGTTGCACTAAAAGACGAGTACTTTATTGAAAGAAAACTCTATCCAAATGTAGACTATTACTCCGGTATAATTTATAGAGCCCTGAACATTCCTGCTAATATGTTTACTGTTATGTTTTCCATTGCCAGAACCGTTGGCTGGGTTGCTCACTGGAGTGAAATGATATCAGATCCATCACAGCGTATAGGCAGACCACGTCAAATCTATGTAGGCTCACAACAACGAGACTATATACCAATTGATAAGCGGTAGAAAAAACGCCATAGAGAGGCAAAGGGAAAATATATTTTATTATCTGCTCAGGCTGCACACTCCAGACCAGAAACACTCTGCTCCTCTATGGCGTAACTCTGATTTATTAGTTACTCATTGTTTTAATGATTAATATTGAAAATTAATTAACACATAACTTCATTATCAACAAATACCTCTCCTGCATTTCATTTAATATTTTTTGCTGATATAAAATAAAGTTTTTCCATTTTAAACGGCTCTCTATACCTTTATTGCCAGTTAGCAGGATTATCACATTTCTTATTTTTAATACGCTTTTTAATAAGAGTAACTTCATAAGCTTCACCTGCACAGGCGCCAATAATGGTACCCCAATGCACTCCGTCTTTTGGTTGTTGCAGCATCGAAGGTATTTTATTTTTATTCTGATTAAGGCAAATTCTTGTTGCGGATGCGGCTGTTTCTTCACACTCCTGTGCTGTAACACTAAAACACTGCCTGAAATACTGATTAGCATTACAAAATGCTGTTGGTAATGCCGTCGTCATTGCATTTACCCAGGCAACTTTATTTACTTCAACAGCCTGCAAATAAAATGATAGTGTTACGAGGAGTGTGAATATAGTGACTTTAGTTTTATTATTCATCTTCTTCCTTTTAGATACAATATTATCAGACACGTTATTTAATTATTAATATATAACTGCATCCAGTAGGCGCATATATTTATCTGACACAGCCGGAAGAACTTAAATATTATTTACAGACACCCTCATCATAACTGACAACATTCGTATTCGAGCAGGCCACACAGGCATTTGAATATGTTTTATGATTACCATCTGCCTCAAAGCCACAAACCGGAAGGTGTTCACCAGTACAAACCTGGGATCCGGGCTTTTCACAGTGTGTTAATTTTTTCCCAACAAATTGACTTTCCTGTGTAACAGCACAGGAAAATACAATAACCGACATAAAAGCAACAACAAACATCGTTACTAAAGAATTATTTATTTTATTTAGTTTTAACATAAATTATTTTTATCTCACACCTGTAGAGAATTCCAGAACAGCTGGTTTTAGTTCTGCATTAAGCGTTTTACTGACCTGGGTCATTAAACGACTCTCTGCATCATTATGCTGCAATGCAGACACTTTCAATGGCCATTGCTTACGCCCACGAATTCGGCCATTAGCTTCTACCAGTTTGATACTTAGTTTACCTCTTAACCAGTACCAGCCCTGCCTGAACCCCAAATCCTGAACTTCCAGATTAGCAACCAGAGTAAAAGCAGATGAACCATTTCCCGCAGGAAACCCAGCATTACCCATTGCTGATTTCAAAAACTGATTAAGCTTACCAACAGGATCATTATCAATAGCGGTACCTATCTCAAGAGACTGCAACTTACTTTCAAGCTTGCCATTCAGATCAGCAATACTCCACTTAGAAGGCGAACCCTTACCACGCGTATCAATCACCTTAAGCATATTTTGTAAGGTCTGACGCTCGTATTGCAGAGCAAGCGCTTTATCCAGAGCCGACAGTGAAAATAAAACATCACTCTGTGACTGACTCCGGTTTAGCATAACCTCTGTCTCACCATCAATTCGCAGCATTTCAGTTTTTATATTATTACCTGCCTGAGCACGATCTAATACAGCCAGTGAATGATAAGTAAATAATGTACTGTCTTTCCAGGTTTCGGCAATGCGTGCACCATGAATAATATTATCCGTGCGCACCTGAATTTGTTGAGCTATATGGTGTTTTTTTGAATAACTTTCTGAACCATCCTGTACCAGAACATTCGTATCAGATTTGGTTGTAGATGATTCTTTAATGTGCGTTTCAAATATTTTACTTAAGTTTCCAAGCGCTCTGTTTTTAGCAAGTTCTGCATTAGAAGCAGATCCCGTCGCCGTCATATATTGATGATTAGGGTAAAAGCCCGCATCACCTTCAACCCAGTCTGGCTTCGGGTCAGCTAAAAGCAAACCGGAAATAAAAAACAGGCCTGTAAACAGACCCGCAATAATTTTTCTTTTGTTGTTCATGTTTTTAATAATTCCATTATTCAACATTCAGATGGGTTCATTGTACCTGACTAAACCCACCCTGTGAGGATTATGTCGCCGGTGCAGCAACAGGCGCTTTCAAAATTGTTGGTGCACCCTGCTTACCAACTGACTGCACTGGGCGTATTTTTATTTCTGGTGCTGTCCAGCGTTTGCTAACTATTGATTTACGCGCGGATTTAATATTAACATTACGCACAACCGTATCAAGCACTATGCCCGTAGGGCCAACCACTTCGATCTCTATTTTATGCTTGCCCTCGGGCAAAAAAACACGTGCCATTTCAAATTCCTGTGGCAGAGTATTCCAGCAACGCGTATCAGCAATTTCAGTTCCCTGATTAATGGCCATCATAGCAAGCTGCCCCAGAAAGCCTAAACCCTCCTTATTGCCAGCTTCTTTTTCAGTTTTTTTCTTAATAACAGCGCGGGTAATCGCACGTGCTGTTATACCAGGCATGTCTTCTGATAAAGCTGCCCTTGCAAGGCCATCTATATTAGAAACAATTTCTAAAGGGTAATATTTATTATTAACATGTAAACGAACGCGATTCAAAACAACAGGTGGGTTTGGGTAATCAGGAACAGCGACTTTAATGTTTAAAGCCAGTGCGGTTGAATATGTCTGAAATACTTTTTCTTCACGTTGTGGAGCCAGTCCATTACCAAACAACACAATTAACTCACCCATCCCTTTTGTTTGCGGCGCTTTGTATTTTGACAGACCAAACTGTTTTTTATAATCTTTATACTCACCCCATAACTTCATTCTTGCCAGCATTCTTAACAGATCATGCTTAAGTATAAGCGGTACATTCAAACCATGTTTTTCTTTGGTGTTTCTATAAGCATCGACTGCTTTTCTATACGAAACCGTTGCCGTATCTTCTTCACCTAGCATTTCAAACATAATACCTGAAAAATAACGCATGAATGGTGTTTCATCTTTAGGCTCACCCCATTCGTCCATTTTAACCTGAGACTGCATCAGCTCAACACGTGATGAATCAATGTCACCCAGTGATAAGTAATTAGCTGCCATATACAGGTGAACCAGTACCTGCTCAAATTTATATCCCTGAAAATCAATGTTCTCATCATTTGTCATAGCCGCACCAACCTGCTGTGAAAGAGAGATGGTGTACAATTCAGAAATTTTTGCTTTAGCTAAAGCAAAGGCTTTATTACTGCCGGTATAATCTTTGTTTAAACGCCGTAAAAGACCTACGTTCATATTTTCCATTACACCTTCAACTTCACTTTCAAGGTGTTTCTCAGCTTCTATTAAAGCCAGATCATGTCGATTCAGCTCCATCATCTGGCGCATGCCCCGCGTTTTATCTGCGGAAGTAGCACACCCCTGTAACACTAATATAGCCAGGGCAGCCAGCACAGCTCCCATATGACTGAGTAAACGAACACTCATTATGGTTTACCTCTTAAATACATAATTATAATTGTGCAGGTTATAAACCTGTTATTGGCTTTTTATCATTTTTTATCGTTTTTAAAACTAAAACATTATGAATCATCCCTGATTCCTGGCGTTCCCTCAATTATCAGTATGGTTACTTCGACTAAAAGCCAAAGCGACTCTTTTCAACTGTTTTCTTGATTTTTTTCTGTCCAACCCAGACTTTACGATTACTTTCCAGATCAATCAAAGTCAGATCAACCTGATAAAAACGAGCCTGTGAACCACTTACTGCATCTACGATAGTATTAATTGTGCCTTTTAACATAAAATCAGCACCTGCTTCATTACCCATCGCTTTACGTGTACTTTCACTTGCATTTAAATCCTGATCACGACGCTCTGAACGAACTTCATCACGCTCTGAAGCAGAAGCAACAAACTCAACTTCACCTGAATTAATCAGTTCTTTTTCAAGGTCACGAATAAATGTGCGCGTATTAATATGTTCATGACTCAAGTTACGCACTGTACCGATAATAACGATAGGTGCTTTACCTTTTGAACGATTAAACTTTGATATCCAGGGCCGAGATAAAACATCATCGATCATTTCACGGGATACAAGCCTTGAATCCGTATCGTTCCAGTTACCACTTAAATCAGTAACTTCATTGGTATCAACACGGGCGACCTTTGGGTTACAACCTGCTGTAAATGCTAACAACGCACTTAATGCAACGACAGGAATGATTCGACCCATTTTTAATGACTGCATATTTTTCTCCATTATTATGTATTTTCGTTTTAATCTTTTAAATAGCTCAATTAGAAGTCTTTGCAAAGTGTAGGCTATGTACTGCAAAAGCGTTATAAAAACATCGATTCTGCAAAAGAAGCCGCACTAGAAGCCGCAATTTATTCGCCTTATAAACAGACAAATTAATCGCCCTTAATATGCATACTGAACAACTGATTCTTTAAAATGACGTATTTATACCACTATTTTTCATTAAAAACAGTCTTTTAGGCGTAAAAATTATGTTATCTTGCCGAACATGAAATCTGTTGACACAATATTACATGCTCGCTGGATATTACCGGTTACTCAATCAGATCCGTTATTACATGATCATTGCATCATTATTGATGATGGACGCATTACTGATATTTTACCCAGTACAAAAAGTAACAGCTTATACACTTCAACAATCGAAAAAACTTATAACCAGCATTTACTCATGCCGGGGCTGATCAATGCCCACACACATAGCGCTATGAGTTTATTTCGTGGCATTGCTGATGACCTGCCCCTTGAAGACTGGTTGCACAACCACATATGGCCCGCAGAAAACAAATGGGTGAACGATGAGTTTGTACACGATGGTACCCAATTAGCCATTGCCGAAATGCTGCGTTCCGGCACCACCTGTTTTAACGATATGTATTTCTTTCCAGAAGTTAGCGCACGCCTCGCACGCGATATCGGAATACGTGCCTGTATTGGTTTAATCACCATAGACTACCCCAGTGCCTGGGCAAACAATGCAGATGAATATATAAATAAGGGTCTGGAGCTACGCGATCATTTTCGCAGTGACAGTTTAATTCATACTGCTTTTGCACCCCATGCCCCTTTTTCAGTTTCTGATAAACCATTAAGTCGTATACGCGTACTCGCTGATGAAATGGATTTACCCATACACATTCATGTGCATGAAACCGCTAACGAAATTGAACAGTCAATTAAACAATATGGAAAACGCCCTCTGGAAAGACTGAATCAACTGGGTCTGGTGTCACCTAATTTAATGGCTGTGCACCTGACTCAGGTAACAGATGATGAAATAACATTACTGGCTGAATCGGGTAGTCATGTTGTACACTGCCCCGAGTCCAATTTAAAACTTGCCAGTGGTTTCTGCCCAGTTAAAAAGTTAATGGATGCGGGAGTCAATGTGGCATTAGGTACCGATGGAAGTGCCAGTAACAATGATTTAAATATGCTGGGTGAAATGCAAACGGCCAGTTTACTGGCTAAAGGCGTAAGCCAGGATGCAACGGCCCTCACTGCCATGGAAGCTATTCGCATGGCAACCATAAATGGAGCTCGAGCACTTGGTCTGGATCAGGACACAGGCAGCCTGGAAACAGGGAAATATGCTGATATTATTGCGGTTAATTTTTCATCTATTGAAATGAACCCCGTTTATAATCCCGCTGCAAACCTGGTTTATAGCGCCAGCCGTGAACAGATTACTGATGTATGGGTTGCCGGACGCCATTTATTAAAAGACAGAGAACTCACCACCCTCGATGAACAAGATATAGTGAGCAAGTGCAAAAAATGGGATGAAGATATTTCCAGATTTGAAAACGAAAAATAAGCTGTAATCTGAATGTTGAAGAATGCACAGGGTCACAATATAATCCAGTCATCCTGAGCGAAATGATCCAGTCATCCTGAGCGAAGCCGAAGGACCTGAACTAGTGAAACTACCTGATATAACGTGACACCAGATTCTTCGACTGCACTCAGAATGACAGATTAAAACCACCCAGTTAAATAACAAAGACTAAATAACAAAGACGAATTTTAAAGTATGACCACACTCAACGTAGACCCCGCCGAAATAGCTAAATTTGAAGAACTCGCCAGTCGCTGGTGGGATCGCCAGGGTGAGTTCAAGCCCCTGCACGAAATAAATCCATTGCGTTTACACTTTATAGATGAACGAGTTCAGCTGAATGGTAAACGTGTTCTGGATGTGGGCTGCGGTGGCGGAATTTTATCCGAGAGCATGGCTCAACTGGGCGCAGATGTTAGCGCAATTGATATGGGCAAGGCCCCATTATCAGTTGCCAGGCTGCACGCAATGGAGAGCGACGTTGATATTAACTATCAGCAAATTACTGTTGAAGAACTGGCCCAGCAACAACCCCATTCCTTTGATGCCGTGACCTGCATGGAAATGCTTGAACACGTACCTGACCCGTCTTCCATTATTAAAGCCTGTCAAACACTGGTTAAACCTGGTGGGTCGGTTTTTTTCTCAACTATTAACCGCAACCCTAAAGCCTATATGCTCGCTATTGTTGGTGCTGAATATGTACTAAAAATGCTCCCCAGAGGTACTCATGATTACGCTAAATTTATCAAACCATCTGAACTTGATGAATGGGCGCGCAAAGCAGACTTACACCTGAAAAACATAACTGGCATGACTTTCAATCCCATTACCAATCACTATAAACTGGGTAAAGATGTTGATGTTAACTACATGACACACCACCTGTCGCTGGCTAAATAGTTTTACTTTATGGGCAAAATAAATACGGTTTTATTTGATCTGGACGGCACTTTAATTGATACCGCACCGGACATGGCAAATGCACTCAATATCCTGCTGGAAGAAGAAGGCTATGATGTTTTAAGCTTTGCTCATATTCGCCCCATCGTTTCAAATGGCAGTGCTGCACTGGTACAGCTTGGCTTTCCCGAGTTAACAGATCAGAGTACCATCGAGCGACTTAAAAAACGTTATTTGGCAATTTACCAGGATAAGTTATGTATTTATTCAACTTTATTCCCCGGTATCTCAGAACTCATCGATTATATAGAAAAAAAACAGATGCACTGGGGTGTTGTCACCAATAAGCCGGGCTGGTTAACCGATCCTTTGATGCAACAAATAGGCCTGGCTAAACGTGCCGCCTGCATTATCAGTGGCGATACCACTAAAAACCGTAAACCCCACCCTGAACCCATGTACCTGGCCTGCAAACAGATAAATAGTCTGCCTGAAAACTGCATCTATATTGGTGATGCCCAGAGAGACATTCAGGCTGGCAGCAATGCGGGCATGCAAACCGTAATAGCCAACTATGGCTATATCGGCCACTGGGAAAATATAAATGACTGGGGTGCCAACTTCACCATTAACAAACCTGCAGAAATTATTGATCTATTATAGAAAACTTTCTATTTTTAAAAAGAATCTTGTACTTTCCAGCACTTCACCGTTATTATTCGCAAAATATTGCCTGTCATATTTTTGTAATAAATTTACAGGCCTGTAAATAGCATCAGATACAAATTAAATACCCTTCAACTAATCATTGATCGGTGAGGTAACTCTTTTGGAATTTAAAGATATAAAGCGTATAGACAATGCAAACCTGTCGGGCCGTGGTGAATCATTACGCCTGGGTTTATCGATGATATTTATTGTCGGTATTATGCTGGTTATCGGTGCCACTGTTAGCGGCATTGAAAACGGCTTTTTACTGGTAGCGGCTGCCATGATTGGCGGTTACATGGCAATGAATATTGGTGCTAACGATGTTGCCAACAATGTTGGCCCTGCGGTTGGTTCACGTGCACTTACCTTAACCGGTGCCATTATTATTGCTGCAATATTTGAAGCTGCGGGTGCTCTGATTGCCGGTGGAGAAGTCGTTAGCACCATCAAAAAAGGCATTATTGACCCCAGCATGATTGGTGATTCAAGCACCTTTATATATTTGATGATGGCAGCACTTCTATCAGGCGCATTATGGCTAAACCTGGCCACAGCAATAGGCGCACCCGTTTCAACCACCCACTCCATAGTAGGAGGTGTACTGGGTGCCGGCATTGCTGCCGGTGGTTTTGCAATAGCTGACTGGGGGAAAATGAGCCAGATTGCTGCTAGCTGGGTTATCTCACCCCTGCTCGGTGGTTTAATCGCCGCCCTGTTTCTCTACACCATTAAGCGCTCCATCACTTACAAAACAGAAATGACCAGGGCAGCAAAAAAAGTGGTGCCCATACTCGTCGCTATAATGGCCTGGGCTTTCTCTACTTACCTGATACTTAAAGGCCTGAAAAAAATCATTAAACTGGATTTTTTCTCTGCTGCTGGCATTGGTATTGCTATTGCCATTGGTATCTACTTTATCGTCAGACCACTGGTTGCAAATGCCGCTAACTCAATAAGCAATGATAAAAAAGGTGTTAACAAGCTCTTTACCATTCCACTAATTTTTGCTGCTGCTTTGCTGAGTTTTGCACACGGTGCTAACGACGTAGCAAATGCAGTAGGCCCATTAGCTGCAATAAACGACGCAATAATGCAGGGAGGCGTTGCTACCAAAGCAGCCATACCGACCTGGGTCATGATGATTGGTGCAATTGGTATCGCACTTGGCCTCGCCCTATATGGGCCAAAACTTATTCGTACTGTCGGTACAGAAATCACCGAACTAGATCAGATGCGCGCCTTCAGCATTGCAATGGCCGCCTCAATTACCGTTATTATCGCTAGCCAGTTAGGTTTACCCGTCAGCTCAACCCATATTGCAGTAGGCGGTGTATTTGGTGTCGGTTTCCTGCGTGAATACCTGAAAACCAGCTACTCAACCATGGTAGAAGAAATAAAAGCCCATCATGATGAGCAGGATGAAGACGTCATTGAGGCTTTCCTGGATGACTTTAAAAAAGCCTCTCTTGAAGAAAAAAGCATTATGCTTAAAAAGCTTAAAAAACACTCCGCAACCGCTGAACTGACTAAGAAAGAACGAAAACAGCTGCGTAAAGTTTATAAACACGAACTGGTAAAACGCTCTCAGTTAATCAAAATTGCCGCCGCATGGGTTATTACCGTACCTGCAACGGGTTTAATGGCTGCCATGCTCTACTTCATGATTCGTGGTGTGATGCTGCCGTAAAACATAATCACCCGCCCCTGCTCATTATCGCTAATCAAAAGCGGACTCTTTAATAAAGAGCCCGCTTTTTTGATCTAAATATTCCCCTTCACTCGCATTCAGAATAACAATAAACCCTGCATTCATGTTTGGTTTCGAAGCTGTTTCAGGCTTACCTTTTAATCATTGATCATAAAACAACCACAGCATATAGTGCATATTCCATCCCACACACACAAGAAGATACCGTTTATCGAGAATTTAAATTTTTTATGAATTAACATTAATAAGCTCAGAAGCCAGCTATATCAAGCTATGCCAGACTTTATACAGAATTACCCACAACTTATCCCCATCAAATATATAATTCAACACTTGAAACCACAATATGTTGTGGTATTTTATACAAAGACCACTACATAAGCATAACAACTGATTAATATTGTTAATTCATAATATAGGGCAAAATCAAACATTCTCAGCTTATATACAGGTTTCCTGACCACGGTCCAAATATAATATAAAGATAAAACAATAAGGATAAAATGAATGAGCGCACCGCAACTGCAGGCTGTTCCAAATAATATCAATGAAGTCCCCTTTCAGGATGCATCTCTGGATATATGGGATACCAAATATCGCCTGAAAACAAAAGAAGGTGAAGCGGTAGATAAAGATATCGATGCAACCTATGCACGCGTAGCAAAAGCACTCTCTGATGTAGAAACCACAGACGAATTAAAAAAACAATGGCATAAGAAATTTCTCTGGGCACTACGCCATGGCGCCATTCCCGCAGGCCGTATTATTTCCAATGCGGGCGCACAGGAACACAAACCAGCAACCTCAACAATCAACTGCACCGTATCCGGTATTATCGAAGATTCAATGGACGGCATTCTGGAAAAAGTACACGAAGCCGGCCTGACCCTTAAAGCAGGCTGTGGCATCGGTTATGAGTACTCTACCCTGCGCCCTAAAGGCGGTTATGTTTCAGGTGCCGGCGCCTATACCTCTGGCCCCCTGTCATTCATGGATATCTACGACAAGATGTGTTTCACCGTATCATCGGCTGGTGGCCGTCGTGGTGCACAGATGGCAACCTTCGATGTAGGCCATCCCGATGTATTCGATTTCATCAAAGCCAAACGCGAAGACGGACGTTTACGCCAGTTTAACCTGTCACTGTTAATCACCACTGATTTCGTAGAAGCGGTTAAAAACGACGGTGAATGGCCTCTTGCCTTTCCGGTTACCTCAAAAGAATGTGCACTGGACGCCATGGACTTAACCAATGCAAAAGAATTTATCTGGCGTGAATGGCCGATTAAAGGTGATTATGTAACGAATGACACTGGTTTAACCGCCTGTAGAATTACCCGCGTGGTACCTGCACGTCGTTTATGGGACAGTATTATGGCCTCCACATACGATTATGCAGAGCCCGGCTTTATCCTCATCGACAAGGTAAATGAGTTTAACAATAACTGGTTCTGCGAAAACATCCGTGCCACTAACCCCTGTGGTGAACAACCCTTGCCACCTTACGGTAGTTGTCTATTAGGTTCGGTTAACCTGACGCGTTTCGTAAAAGATCCATTCACTAAAAAAGCCAAATTCGACTGGGAAGGTTATAACGAAACCGTCAGCGTCTTTACCCGCATGTTAGATAACGTAGTCGAAATTAATGGCCTGCCATTACCCCAGCAACGTGCAGAAATTGAAAGCAAGCGCCGTCATGGCATGGGTTACCTGGGTTTAGGTTCTACCCTCACAATGATGGGTGTTAAATACGGCTCAGATGATTCTTTAGCATTCACTGAAAAAGTGACCAGAGAAATGGCCATGCAGGGCTGGCGCACCGGTTTACAACTTGCAATGGAAAAAGGCCCAGCGCCAATTATGGAAGAAGACTTTGAAGTCACACCAGCCATGCTTTACAAACGCCCTGAAATGATTGACGACGGTTACAAAGCCGGTGACACCGTAAAAGGTAAAGTGCTGCACGCAAAATACAGCCGTTACATGCAGAAAGTCGGTAAAGAAGACGCCGAACTCACCGATGCAATGGCAGAGCACGGTTGTCGTTTCACACACCACAGCTCAATTGCACCCACAGGCACCATCTCGTTATCACTGGCAAACAATTCAAGTAATGGCATCGAGCCCAGCTTTGCACACCACTACGCACGCAACGTAATTCGTGAAGGTAAAAAAACCAAAGAAAAAGTAGATGTTTTCTCATTCGAACTATTAGCGTATCGCGCAATGGTTAACCCTGATGCAATGCCATTTAGCGAAAATAAAGATGAGCAATTACCTGATTACTTTATCTCTTCAGATCAGGTAACACCAAAGCAGCATGTAGACATTCAGGCAGCCGCACAGAAATGGATTGATTCCTCTATTTCAAAAACCGCCAATGTGCCAACAGACTACCCGTTCGAAGACTTTAAAAATATCTACGAATATGCATACGATATGGAGCTTAAGGGCTGCACCACTTTCCGCTTTAACCCTGAAGTGTTCCAGGGCGTGCTGGTTAAAGAGTCAGACCTTGAAAACACAACCTACCAGTTCACTCTGGATGATGGTTCAACCGTAGAGTTAAAAGGTAACGATGAAATAGATTACGACGGTGAAATACACACCGCTGCGAATTTATTCGATGCACTGAAAGAAGGTTATTACGGTAAGTTTTAAATTTAAATAAAACGATACCCTTGCTCCTACGAAGCAAGGGTTCAGTGACTTAAAAAAGATAAAGAATATAAAACATGAACACTGCAAAACAGGACAAGCCAATGGCCACAAAAATCGACAAAAAAATAGTCGCATTCAAAGTTGTCAAAGAAGATGAAGAAGCAGAAGTTGCGCCAGCATTAGCGCCTACTGCACCCGAACGTGAAACCATGCATGAAAATGTAGAACGCCCGGAAATGCTACTAGGTTCAACATACAAAGTTAAAACACCGTTGTCAGAACACGCACTTTACATCACCATCAATGACGTGATTCTAAACCAGGGCACAGACCATGAAGCCAGGCAGCCTTACGAGATATTCATAAACTCGAAAAGCATGGATCAGTTTCAATGGGTGGTTGCACTCACACGGGTTATCTCAGCGGTATTTAGAAAAGGCGGCGACGTCTGCTTCCTGGTAGAAGAACTAAAAGCCGTATTCGACCCACAGGGCGGGTACTTCAAAAAAGGCGGCAAGTTCATGCCCTCTTTAGTTGCTGAAATTGGTGAATCAATAGAATCACACATGAAAATGATCGGCATGATTAAAGACGACAGCATCAGTGAACACCAGCAAAAAATAATGAACGAAAAACGTGCCGCCTATGAACAGAAACACAGCACAGCAGAACAAAGCTGTGACGATGACAGCAGCACCAGCTTTCCCGAAGGTGCACAGTTATGCAAAAAATGTAACACCAAAGCCACCATACTTATGGATGGTTGCATGACCTGCTTGAACTGTGGTGATAGTAAGTGCGGATAACAACAAAGCCGGTTTAAACACCGGCTTTTATATTCCTATCATGTTTATTAACACTATTACTTCGACATTATATGATATTAATACTGTTATGATTCCAGTACTGTTGTCCTGAAAACAATTAATACTGTTACAGTGAATACGGTCATCCTGAAAATAATTAATACGGCCATCCTGTAAATAATTAATACTGTCATCCTGTAAATAATTAATACTGTCATCCTGAGCGAAGCCGAAGGATCTAGCTTATCCAACAACAAAAAGACTAAAGCATTACAAAAAACACGGAGAAAAAAGAATGAACAAACCAGAAAAATATAAAACACCTCTTCATATCCCGTGTTACTACAGCAAAAAATATTAAATGCAAAAACACGAACAAAAAACCTGCCCTCACTGCCACAATGCCTTCGAATGCAAATCAGGCGACATCGTAAACTGCCAGTGCGAAACAGTCATGTTAAAGCAGGAGCACCGAGATTACATATTCAGCCAGTACGACGACTGTTTATGCGCACACTGCATGCGATTAATGCGCAGTCAATACAATGTGGAAAAATTTAACTTACAAATGCAGCAGATGATATTGGGTAAATAGAAATTGGCCGAGGTGCTTATTAGAAAGCGTATAAATACGTAACTGGGGGGATGAGGGTATGGAAGTTAGAGAAAAGAATAATACCTAATGCCTGGATATAGCAATTTATGGATGATATTAAACATTATTTCTAATATTAAAAATTTTATCTAATTAACTGTTATGGCTTAAAGGAAAGAACTTGTCCGGACTAGAAGTACCAGCATGGCTTATATCATTTTTTACTGCACTAATCGCAGATTTCTTTGGTTCTTACATAGCTATAAAAAAGTTTAAAAAAGAAAAAATATGGCAAGAAAAATACCAATCATATCAGGAAATATTATCAGCGCTTGAAGCAATTCTTCTTTGGTCAAATGAAACATATTGCTACCAAAAGATGATCTTAAATAGTTACAACAAGCCAGTAAAATTCGCATGTGTAAAAAACTCACATAAATGGACTCTACTCACCTCTGCGTTAGACAAAAAACATATAAATACATGAACGATAAGTCATATAAATACAGTCAAAATAAATCTAATGATATTGACACTATTATTACTGAATCACATAACAATCTTGTACAACTAGAAAGAAGAAATCTACTTATAGTTTCCTCTATATTGTTATCTTCATCACTAATAAGCTTGAACCCAGAAAAAGCTACATTTTTAGGTTTCACATTTGATCATCTCAGCGAAAAACACTTTTATTTTATTCTTATTTTCATGACTTTATATTTTTTAACCGCTTTTTTGGTTTATGGTTATCCTAAGTTTAGAGCATCTATAAAATCAAAAGAAGAATCCATGAAAAAAGCTACGACTATAACAATAACTGTAAGACAGTGGCATATAGAGTGGCCAAGACTATGGCTAGATCTAAGATATTGGGGGTGGCTTTCTTTTCACTATTTACTACCAATATTAATATCAATATGGGCACTTTTTAAAGGCCTTATAAAAATCGTTTAATTAAGAATTATCCGGACACCCATGTTAATGAGATATAATTATCCGGATACCCATGTTAACTAAATAGGACACCCATTATAGTATTTGACAAATATAAATCCCTTTATCTACTATGGGTGCGTTAAACTATTTAATATTCATTAATCATACTTACAAAGGAAGTTGTTATGAAAACAAATGAAGCCGTATACCTATCTCCAGAAACACTCTATAGGCTTGGTAACGGTTCCTCTCCGTTGCTTACGAGGGTCAGACCGGGAGAAGTGGATACTATCAAGGTCAATGGAGTAACAATGATCGTTGCTAATCGCAAAGGCATTAGTCTATATAATAAGACAGGCCTTGATTTAGCGCCACTGTCAGGATGGGTATGGGAAATAAAAGAAAATACATCTCTACCTACTGGCCTTAAACTAATTAAAGATAACAGGCCTGAAGGGCACTACAGCTTATGCCCTACAAAAAACATGTCGATACATGAATTTGTTTCGCTACTTGAAAAAGTTGTAATACACTGTAAAAAATCATTTAAGAAAAAGGCATAGGTATAAAAATGAGATCATTTGATACCACAATTGATGAAAAACTCTTTAATCTACTTTGGCGATCTATATCAGAACGAGAAAGCGAACTAGAGTGTAATATAGAACGATCAAGTGCTGATGAGTCAGCTCTTATAGGTAATGACTTAGTCTATCTACGCTTATGCAAAAACGACTTAAAAGACAAAGCAAAAACTGCAAATTTTTCAGAAGGTGTTTTTTCACTTGAAGAAGACTATATTGATCTGTCCGAATTATAAGACAAAATACTAATAAGACATATATGGAAATTATCCGGACACCCACGTTAATGAGAGGCTAGTATAAATCTACTAATAAGACACCCATTATAAAGAAAACTAAATAGGACACCCATATTAAGAAACCTGTAAAAACAATGACTTACATGAAATCTAGTTTTTTTATTATAGTGTGTACCCTAATAAGTTCGTGTCTACTTTTCGCGGGTAATATCAACGCTACTAGTAACTGAGAAATATTATGAAAGAAAAAAATAGAAGCAATTTGCTTGTAGGTATAATTACAGTACTAACTGGAACAATTATCCTCATGTGGGGTTCATATTATGATAATGAAGTTTTTATTCAAAACCTTAAAACTTTCGCGCAAGCTTTTGGGTGTGCAGTAATATTGGCTGGATTTTTTGGTGTTATATTAGAATGGAAGTCTACAAAAGACTATTTTGGTAAACGGTTATCAGAGATAGTTTTACAAGATGATTATTTAAAAGAGCTTTCTAAAGAAAAGTTAACACAATTATCCGGACACCCATTATAATATTTGACAAATACAAATCCTTTTATCTACTATGGGTGCGTTAAACAACACATTTTCAACTTGAACGAGGTATTTTAAAAACTTAAACACAAGCCTGAGATACTACAAAGCCTAAAGCCTGCTAACAACCAATTATAAAATCAGGGTCAGATCAGATTTTCCAGGTTATTTATGCGTTAAACTATTTAATATTCATTAATCATACTTACAAAGGAAGTTGTTATGAAAACAAATGAAGCCGTATACCTATCTCCAGAAACACTCTATAGGCTTGGTAACGGTTCCTCTCCGTTGCTTACGAGGGTCAGACCGGGAGAAGTGGATACTATCAAGGTCAATGGAGTAACAATGATCGTTGCTAATCGCAAAGGCATTAGTCTATATAATAAGACAGGCCTTGATTTAGCGCCACTGTCAGGATGGGTATGGGAAATAAAAGAAAATACATCTCTACCTACTGGTCTTAAACTAATTAAAGATGACAGGCCTGAAGGGTGTAGTGGTCTAATAGCACCGGACACTTTAATAAGAGATAATACTAATCAATTATTAAGGTGCCAGAATGAGTCAGAAACGGACATATAAACAGTATTC
>JADGFA010000052.1 GCA_016744065.1 Gammaproteobacteria bacterium | reverse complement strand
AATAAAAAAATTAATAAAAAAAATATTCATAAAGAGAAAGTAAAAAAGAAAAATACGTTAAAAGATGATCTAAGGTTAAATGATCAGCTTGCCTCATTAGAAAAAAAATCAATTAAAAAAAACATCACTGATGTACCGGTTATATATAACCCGCATTATCGAAGCGCACCCAAACCACCTGAGTACCCAAGGCGTGCGATTAGAAGAAATCAACAGGGAACAGTTATTGTTCGAGCACATGTGACTTCTCTTGGTCAAATTGAAGAAATTAAACTGTATGAGTCCTGTGGTTTCCCGCTGTTAGATAAGTCTGCATTATTGGCGGTAAATAACTGGCAGTTTGAGCCGGCACGTCGTAATGGATTTGCAATTGATTCATGGGTTCAGGTGCCTGTTAAGTTCGCACTAAAATAGAATGTACTGGAGTAGTTATGTTATATCTTTATCAACAATTAGGCTCGTTGGGTCTGCCTTTACTTATTTGCTCGTTTGCAGGTACTGTATTCATATTAGAGCGCTTGATGTTTTTTATATGCCTAAAATCAATATCGAATAAAGAAAAAAACATTATAAATTATTTTGTAAGTCAACATAAAATAAATGAACTTTCGCAATGGGTTGTCAATAAAAATGGACTGATTTTTGAAGGTGTGAAAATACTAATTAAGAATAAAGCATTACAGCAGCAGCAACGTGAAGATGTTATTTATAGCTGGATGAGAGAGAGGCGACAGCCGTTTTATGCAAATCTGAAGTTACTGGTTTTAATAGCTGTTGTGAGTCCATTGCTCGGTTTATTAGGAACAGTAACAGGGATGATTCATGCATTTACTAAATTAGCAGCACACACAGGACCAGTGCATCCAGCTATTCTGGCCGAAGGTGTGCAGCAGGCTATGTTAACAACAGCAGCGGGCCTTATTATTGCGATACCCTGCCTGATTGCGGCTCATGGGTTTCGTATCTGGGCAGGTGCATACATGTCAAAAGTCGAAAATAGCCTGAATCAGGTGCATCTGTCATTGTCTGGATTAAGTTATTCATTAGAGCCCGCTGCACAGGATTCAGATGGGCTGAATTCGCTGGTTGAAAAAACAGTATGATTGATTTTGATAATGTACAGCATGACGACCTATCAGTGGATAGCTTAAATATAGATTTGACCCCTATGCTGGATGTGATATTTATATTATTAATATTTTTTATACTGACGGCAAATAGTGTTGAGCATATTTTTGAGCTTAATTTGCCAGATGAAACTAATGGTCAGATTGAAGCTGTAAATGATGATAAGGCTATTTACCTTGAGATATATGCCGATGAAAAAAAATGGAAGTTACAGGATGATGTGTATATAAGTTGGGATCGGGTTAAGAGTCAGTTACATAACCTACATGCAGAAAAGCCAGATTTACAGGTTTTTATTGCAGGTGATAAACATGTCAGTTTACAGAAATTATTGCAGACGCTTACGTTTTTAAAAAAGGAAGGATTGCAAACAGCACAAATAGTAATGCAGCAGGACGACATATAGTAAAAATGAAAAAAATTATTCTATATAAAAATTCAGGGTTATATCATGGCAAAAAAAAGTTTTACTTTACCTGATGGTAAGGGTACATACACGCATAAAGAAAAACCATCACATAGCTGGCAGTGTTTAAAGCATATAAAAAGCACGGGTATTAAGCAATTTGATGTTGCGCCTGACAGGCAGTTAATGGCACCAGAAGAGCAATGGAGAAACAAGTTATATCATGTTGATGTCAGTCGTTTTGCAACACGCAACTTCATTAATGGGGGGGGGGCGTTTGTGCGTATCGGTATTATGCGTATAGACCAGTCCGCTATACATGATTTTCGTGATTATCAGGAAATAAAAAATGATGTCTGTGGGCCTGATTGGGAGGCGATAGAGTTATATCCAGCGGAATCTCGCCTGGTTGATCCTTCGAATTATTTTATGCTCTGGGCGTTTCCGCCAGGGGTATTGAATTTTGGTATGTCGGAGCGTCATGTGCGTGACCTGAAAGAGGCCAATTCGCCCCAGCGACCGTTTCCAAATAAGTCGAGTTAAGTCTTTTTATATTAACTTAATAATCATAAAAATCTTTTAAATACAATAAGTTAATAAGGTGTAAGAAGTGTAGGGTATTAAGTTGTTGACATTGCAAATAGTAATCATTATCATTTGCATTTAAGGATTGACTAAATTAGCAGGCAAGGAAGCCATTTTTTGCGAGCCACCAGGTCAGGATTTGGAAGCCAGCAGTCACCGTTATAATAATTATTGCAGGGCCGATATGTCACAGATATCCCAGGAAAATTCAAAAAAAGGACAAACGCATATTGAGCCTGTTTCACTTGAAGGGGCTTATCAGGATGCGGCGGTTCGCTGTTATTTAACGACTGAGTTATTTCAGGGGAAACAGGAAGTCTGCATTAAGCATGCGGGAGAGAGTTATAGACTGCGTATTACAAAAAATGGAAAGTTAATTCTAACAAAATAAAATATTAATTTCGCCAGCCACCTCGCATCAATGTTGTTCAGTTCAGATGCATCTTTTCGGAAGCCAGCTAACAATTTACAACAAAATGTTGTTAACACTTACTAAACGGATATCACAAAAAATATTCTGATTAGTAATAAAGCTAACGGAGAAAAAAATGAAGAAGAAGATATTAGTAGCAGCTATGCTGGCTGCTGGTTGTTCAGTAACGGCTCAGGCAGCAACGTATGATGCGATACAGGATACATCTGTATATGAATTTCTTGGTAATTTAGGTGAGCCTTCCGGTGATAGTAGTAATGTTCTGGTCTGGAATCATAGCTCAAACCATGGAGCTAAAGGGTTAATGCAGTTTGATGCAGGTGCTATTGCAGAAGCCAGTGCGGCAGGTGTTGGTAATTTTACGGCCACATTAAATCTTTATCAGGTCTGTGAGCTTAGTAGCTTTGTTGGTGCATGTGCGGGGGATGCGGGAGCTGAAGTTATCAATACGGATATCATTATGCAAAATAACGCATGGAGTGAAGATGCCGCTATTGTCTGGGGTGATATTAATGAGAGCACCGCAGGGCCCTTTTCTACATTAACCCAAACCACTAATGTGGACGGTTGGGTAACGGTTGATATTACTGACATTATGAATGCATGGGTTATGGGGGCTGATGATTATGGGCTTTCCCTGAGTCAGGAAGCTTATGGTGTGGTTCGTGCGGATAATGGTTCAATTGCCGTTGCCGCTTTCTGTGATTCAGAATCGTCGTCAGGTGTTTGTGCAACAGGTGCTTATGGGCCTAGTGTTACTGTATCAACCGTATCGGCCGTACCAGTTCCAGCAGCCGTCTGGTTATTTGGTTCAGGTTTGATTGGTCTGGCGGGTATAGCGCGTCGTAAAACATCTTAAAAATAAAATCTGAAATTAGTTAGGAAACGTGTGGTAAAGACTTGACCCATCATTTGATGGGTCAGTTTTAATTTCAGATATATTGTTAGTTTATCGTTTGATATAAACGTTCGTTATTTCATCAGGACAATTCAATGTTACATAAATTCATTTCGCTATTTTTTCTGTTGCTCATTTTGCAGGCATGTACGGTTGAAAGTCAGTTAGATGGCGATTTAAATAAACCACCTGTTACAGATGATTTTGATGAGGATGGAGCCGCATTACAGTTGCTTGATGCAACCAGTAATGAAGAATGGGTATATTTTGATCTTGATGAAAACAGTGTTGTAACAATTAAATCGACAGAAAATCCAGCAGAAAATGTTTTTTGGGATATCGCATTTAAACGTTTTCAGATAAAAATTAATGGTGGAGTGAGTGGTGATGCAGGTGTCGAGGTTGCTGTTTTAAGCAATGTGGCGTTTTTAGATATTGATTCGGCGCCTGTAGATAATTATTTTGTTGATGAGGCTTTAAATAATCTGACAGATGATGAATTGTTAAGTTTAAATTCGGGTGGTTTTTTCCCTGTTTGTGAAGCAGGTTTTGATGATGAGAAAAAAGATAATTACTGTCTCAAGGATGAGGTAGTTGACAGAGAGCATTTAAACTTGTTAGCGGATGCATATGTGTTTTTAACTAAAGGAAGTGGAAAGTCACTAGATAAAAATGATAACCCAATTGTTGATGAAGATGACCCTGAATCGGATGCTTCAATATTAGGCTGGTATAACTATTACCCAGAAGATGGGCATAAGCTGAAACCGGCAAAAGATATCTGGATAATTAAAAGCACTGATGGTAATCACTTAAAGCTAGAGCTTAAAGGGTATTATGGTTTTGAAAAAAACGCAGAGGACGATGATGAAAAGAAGGCTGCAGAGTCAGCCAATATAGCATTTCGCTTTATATCCTTAACTCCTGGTTTTGATGTGCCAGCACCTGGGCCTCAGCAATTGCGTGTAAAGGTGAGTAGTTCAGCGGATGAGTCTTTTGGTAATGTAAGCATGAATGAAGAAATTAAATTTGTTGCAAATATTAGTGGTGCAGAGGGTGAAGTTACTTACCTGTGGAACTTTGGTGATGGTCATTCATCAGGGTTAAAAAATGTGGATTATGCTTACACATCAACAGGAGCAAAGCAGGCAAACCTGATAGTAATGGATAGCCGTGGTATTGATGCAGCTTATACTTTTGATTTTAAGATGTATGTAATTGACCCCGATGCGTTGGGTGAAAATCCCGTGGCAAATGCAGGGCTTGACCAGATTGTTGAAATAGCTCCAGGTGATACGGACATTAGCGTGGAGTTAGATGGTTCTGCTTCAATAGATACTGATTCAACTAATGCTGAAAATGATAATAATATTATAAGCTACCGCTGGAAAATAATAATGCCCCAGGGTATTGATGACTCAGGGAGCACAACATCAGATAAAAAACTTTTGGTGAATCTGGCATTTGGTAGTTACATCTATCAGCTCACAACGATGGATATATCGGGTAACACGTCTACAGACACAGTTAGTATAACGGTTAATAGTGCAACGCAAACATTACCCATTGCCAGCATGTCGTTGGGTTTAGATAAACTCAATCTGGCAACAGGCCAGACAACAATAACACCAGTAGCAAATGTGGATAATATTATTTCATGGGAATGGAGTTATGGTGATACAGAAACAGCGTCAGGGGCTACACCACCTGTTCATTTATACGAATTAGATAAAAATGATCCAGGTACAGTAAAAACTGTTGTGCTAACTGTAATGGATAATGAAGGTGGCATTGCTTATGCGCTAAAACAATTGCCGGTGGTTTTTCAGGTGCCCATATTTGAAGATACATACATGTATGAGCTATTAGGAAATCAGCATGATGGTGCGGGAGACAGTGGAAAAATTAGTGTCTGGAATCATGAGTCGAATCATGGTGCAAAAGGTTTAATAAAAACGTCTGATAGCTTTTCCTGGTCCGATAGCTCGATTACTGAAAAGATGCCTGATAATCGCAAAATCATACTGAATTTATATCAGGTATGTGAAACAGGAAGTTTTATTGGCGCGTGTGCGGGTGATCCAGGTGCAGGTATTGTGTTAACAGATGTCATACCTCAAACAAGTAGCTGGACAGAGTCGAGCGCTCTGGTATGGAGTGATATTGCAGAAATAACTACACCAGAATCAGTTGTGATTACACAAACCAGTAATAAAGCAATGTGGTTAAGGATTGATGTAACACAAATGGTTGAATTATGGGTTGCTGGTTCAGATGATTTTGGATTTTCTTTATCCCAGGAAAATTACTCCGTCATACGTGCAATGAATGGCTCTGTTGCTGTTTCATCTTTTTGTGACTCAGAATCTACAGATGGAATATGCGCAACAGCCGATTTTAAACCGTATATCGAAGTTGTTAAAGTAAATGAATAAAAAGTATTTAAGCCTGATAGTTTGTATGATGATCTTGCTCAGTAATAAAGTACATGCGGCAGATGAATTAGACGTAACAACCTTTGATACGGTAACCGTTAGTGCTATTAAAATGAAAAAATCAACTTTTGATACAACAGACTCGGTTGATATTGTTGATGGCGAAAAACTGGAAGAGAAGCAGGCGCAGACTCTGTCTGATGTCTTAAAAAACATACCGGGGGTGTCTTTTACTGGTGGGCCACGTGGTGTTGCTGAAAAGCCCGTTATTCGTGGTTTAAGTGGTAGTCGTATTCTTATTACAGTAGATGGTGCCAGACAAAATTTTAATTCTGGGCATAAAGGAAGAATATTTATAGAGCCTGATTTATTAAAATCCGTTGAAGTTTTAAAAGGAGCAGGCTCATCTATCTGGGGAAGTGGTGCAATGGGTGGTGTTATTGCCATGACAACCAAAGATGCAGAGGATTTTATTCAGGATGATGAGCTAATGGGTGTGCGTATAAAAGGCGGCTTTCAGAATAATAATAAAGATATTTTAACAAATGGAATTTTATATGGTGTTTTACCGGTAGCGGGCGATTTAAGTTATTTATTAAGTGGTACCTTTCGAGATAGCGATAATATTAAAGTGGGCGGGGATGAAGTACTTGAGGATTCATCAGAAAGAACATTTGCTAATTTAAGCAAGCTGACCTGGAATGTTGATGATTCGCAAAAAATAAAACTATCACGTCAATATAATTTAGATACAGGTGAGGTACCTGCCCAGGCAGATTTTAGAACATCAGTAACGGCAGTTTTAACAGACAGAGAAACGGAAGTAGAAAACTGGCGACTTTCATATGACTACACGTCAATGACTCCGGGTTTAGCTGCCGGGTTATATATTTATGATAATAAAATGGAAGAACGTGAAAAGCGTATAGGTACTAATGGAAGGCTGGATATTATAAATTATGAAACGTCGGGTTTAGATGCTCGGGTAACAGTTGTAGGTGATTTAGGGGTAATGGAAAATACTCTGGTTGCCGGGATTGAATATTATCAGGATAAACAAATTTCAAAAAAAGGTGTTGAAATATATAGGGCTTTTCCTGATGCGACTGCAGATTTTTATGGCGTATATTTACAGGATGAAATTGAGTTTGCTAATGCGTTTGTCTTATCACCTGGTGTAAGGTTTGATAATTATGAGAGTAAAACAGATGATGCTTCATTAGATGTGACATCCATTAAAGAAAGTAAAGTGTCACCAAAGCTAGGTTTGATGTTTAAAGTTTCATCTGAAATGCGTTTGTTTGCAAGTTACTCAGAGTCTTTTCGAGCACCAAATTTTCAGGAGTTATATATTTCAGGTGTTCATTTTGGTGCAAATGAGTTCAAGCCACCAGAGGAGGTTCTTGATCCTGAAACCAGTGAAAATAAAGAAATTGGGTTCCGATATAAATCGGCTAATACACAAAATTCAATATCCGATTTCAGGTTAGATGCTTTTATATATGTCAATGATTATGAAGATTTTATAGATACATTTGTTACGAGTAGCGTGACTTCATTCAGAAATGTAACGGTTGCCGAAATTAAAGGGCTGGAATTAACAGCACGATATTTACATAAAGCAACAAATATTGATGCAAGTCTTTCGTACAATTTATCTGAAGGTACCGATGTAACAGAGGATGAGCCATTAGGAAGCATCCCCGGAGCCCTGACAATCGTTAATGTAACGAAACAGTTGCAAGAAGTGGACGCTATGTTCGGCGTGCGAGCAAGTTTTTCACAAACACAGGATAAAGTGTCTGGAGACCAGCCTGAAACGTCAGCATATAATCTTTATGACATGTACCTGGCCTGGTATCCAGATGTAAATCCAAAGTATGATTTTAGAATAGATTTTGGCATTGATAATTTTATGGATGAGAGATATAAAAAACACTTGGCAGAAATTGAGTCTATGGGAAGAAATATAAAAATAAGTGCAAGTTTTCAGTTTTAAGGAGGTTGTGTAATGAAACATAAATTAATAAATGGGTTTGTTTTTTCTGTAATGTTAATAAATAGTGCGATGGCACAGGCAATACAGATTAATTTTGATTATCGCTATGATATGGATGGCTTTTTTACAGAAGAAGTAAAGAGTAGTTTAAGTCAGGCGGCTAATTTTTATGAAAATATCATTGGAGATCAATTAACCGCTATATCAACACAAAGTAGTAGTGATAGTTGGCGAGTTGGTTTTAGAGACCCATCAGATTTATCTCTAGGTTTTCAGTATCACGATAATCTTGAGATTGAAGAGAATACTTTAACCGTTTTTGTTGGTGCTATGGATATGTATGGAAGCCTGGGTTATGCACAATCAGGTTATGTTAGTGCGAATGGTTCTGAAGAGTATGTAGATAATGTTTTCTCAAGAGGTCAGGGCGTGACACAGGGGGAGAGCGCTGATGATTATTCAACCTGGGGTGGAGCCATTAGCTTTGCATCAGATGTTGACTGGTATTTTGGTGCAACAACGGATGGTTTAAATAATACAAATCATGATTTTCTGACAACTGCAACCCATGAGCTTGGTCATTTATTTGGTTATGGTTCGGCCGATTCATGGGCTAATTTAATGGATGATGATGGCCTGTTTAGTGGTGAGTATTCTCTGGCGGCTTATGGCTCCCTGGTTCCCACTGATGGTGCAGCGCATTGGGCTGAAGGCGTTTTAAGTTTGTATGAAGGTGAGTTACAGGAAACGATGATGGATCCCTCTACACCGGCAGGTGAGAGGCAGCTATTGAGTGAGTTAGATGTAGCCGGACTAAAAGATATTGGCTGGCAAATTCAACCTGTACCGCTTCCCCCTGCATTTGTTTTATTTTTATCGGGTTTTATTGGTCTATTTGCATTTAAAAAACGAGTGAGATAAAGGAGATAATTATGACAAAGCAAGAGCTAGAAAAATCACAGTTAGATGAAATTGAAAAAAATGAACTCATTCAGTATATGAATCATAAACATGCTGATTCAGTTCTTAATTATGCCATTGTTTATGGTGGAATTTTAAATGCCAGTTCAGGGACTTTACTTGATTTAACACCTTACGGCATGGCAATTGAGTATGAGCTTGAGGAAAGCAGAAATATTTGCAGGGTTACATTTGAAAGTCCTGTTAAGGATAAATCAAAGTATCAGGAAATATTGTTATCTATGGCTAAGCAGGCGACTGCACTTATAAAAAATTAAATTATGGGGTATGTAAAATGAAAAAAATATTATTCAACTTGTTAATGAGTCTGTTTTTTATTGCTCAGTTAAGCGCCTGTTCAGAGTCAGATAAGGCGGCTATTAATACCGACGAGGTTAAAAAGAAAACAGCGGTACTTTTGGTGAATCATGGTTCTGAGTCAGCTAAATGGCGGGAGATGTTGCTTAATGTTGAGCATTCTGTAACAGGAAAAATTCTTGAAAGTAAGGAAATATCTGAAGTAAGAACAGCCTTCATGGAGTATACCGAACCATCTATTGCTACTCAATTAAAAGCCTATGATGAGGCTGGTTATGATGAAGTTATTCTTATTCCTTTGTTTCTTACGGTAAGTTCTCACTCATTAAGTGATATTCCGAATATTGTTGGTATACAGAGTGACCCTAAAGTTATGGATCAACTGGCAAAGGAAAAAATAGAGGTTTATAGGCCTAAGGCCAGGGTGACAATTACACCGACAATGGATTTTACCACCTTACTAAAGAAAAATGTGTTACGTAGAGTTGAAGCTTTAAGCCAGGATGGCAAAAGTGAAGGTGTCGTCATGGTTGCTTATGGAGATCATGAATATAATCAGCAATGGGAAGAGATGATGGAGGAGATTGGACGCTACCTGAAAGTCAAAAGTGGTATTGATACTATTGCTTATTCCTGGTGTGGTCACCTGGTTCATTATTCAGCAGAGCCAACGGTGAAAGCGATTGAACAGGTGCTTGAAATGGAAGACAGTGTCATTGTTGTTCCTTTACTTGTTGCATATGATCCATACTTTCAGGATAAAATTATTGGTAAAGCTGCTGAAATGGTGAAGACAGGTGATAATGTTAAATATATTCCCGATGCTATTTTACCGGATCAAAATTTAAATGACTGGGTTGTTGAGATAACAAATGAAGTTCTTAAACGTATCAGCTGATTTAGCAGATATTAAACAGCTTGTTCTTAAAATCAGGGCCAGTGTTTTACTGGCTCTGATTTTTACATATTTCTGGGTCTATGGGCCGCTACAGGAAGTTGAGCCATTATTTAATCAAATAGCAGGTGACTCAACTTTTTTACAGCCAATAATGCTAGGTAAAGATCATAGCAATAGCGAATTTACAATAATAAATTCAGCGCAGGAGTCACACTTTGGTTATAAGCTGATTAACTGGCGAACTAAATCGGATAAGTCATTTTTTGGCTTAATTGCTGATAGCCGTTTGAGTCCGGCGATGGATGAGGCGCTTGGGTTAGAAATATTACAACGTGCAAAAAAACATTCATTTGAGCATGGGCAGGCTGTTCTAAAAACGGCTCTGGATATGTATTATGTGGAATATTCTAAAAATAATAAATTAACTGAGTTATATTTTGAAACAACAGGATTAACAAATGATATTAAAGGCTATGCCGGGCCAATAAAACTGGCCATATTCATTAAACCTGATGGCACAATTACAAAAATTTCCTACCTCGGGTCAGATGAAACGACCAGTTATATAGAAAAAATTCGTAATTTAGGATTTTTTGATCAATTTAGTCGCATGAATCTGTTTCAGAATCAGTCTGTGGATGCCATTTCAGGTGCAACATTAAGTACCCAGGCGATAGCCAGGTCCGTTGTAAAGGTGGTAAATGTTGCAGCAGACTCACCATTATCTAATTATATGGATGAAGACGTTGGGCAGTTTGAAATTGATGCAAGACTGACCAGCTCATGGATTATAGATGCCGTTATTATCAGTTTTATATTTGTGCTGGCATGGCAGAGAAAAATACGTAAAACAAAAATATTTATAGTTTTTTTATCTGCTTTTAGTATTGCTTATATCGGATTTTATCTTAATCACTCTTTTACTTATATCACTATACTGCATTCATTTTTAGGTGTATCCATTTCAAAATTTGTTGCATTTTATGTCGCTATAAGTTTATTGGCTGCTGTTTGGGATAATAATACCTATTGTAAATATGTTTGCCCGTTTGGCAATATACAAAAATTACTTCATAAATTAATGCCATTTTCAATAAAACTACCCGTTAAAGCAAGGCACTTAAAAATACTTAGATTACTTCTTACTATTACGCTAATTACTGGCTTGTTTTTAGGTATGCGTGACTGGGCAAGCTTTGAATTATTTCCTGATATATTTGGTATTGATTTTAGTTCTATCTGGTTTTGGGTAGCTATAATACTGGTCTTGATATCGGCCGTAATACCTATGTTCTGGTGTCGTGTATTATGTCCAACAGGAGCGGTTCTTGATGGTGTAACTGATCTTTGTGACCTTAAAACATATAAAAGTCTTGAGTCTATAACTATTCGTCTGGAGAATAAACCTCAGACAATGACCCTGGGTAAAGCAATATGAAGCTATTTCATTTAATTTTTTTGTTGGCAGTGTCTGGCTTATTTTTGTCATTTATAATAAAAATATTAGCGGTGAGTCACTTTGTTGATATTCAGTTGAATGATGAGGTCTGGGTGATTTCTACAATTGTTCTTTTTTTGTTTATGTCATGTGGCCTGTTTATATCAAATGTTTTATATAAAAAATATTATAGTGAATGAATTAAGAAGTATGCTTTATCTGTGTCTGTTGTTACAGGCGCTGAATACCAATAATTAGCCCAGATAAATAAGATACCATCCACACGCCCCAGACGAATAAGCTGAATTTATGGAAATTATTAATTCGCTTAATATCTTTTTTTAATATAACAAAGCTTGCCCATAAAAAATGAAAAACCATTAGAAAAAATCCAATAAATCCAGAAATAGTATGCGGTGTGAATATTAAGTGACCAATGTTTTTATACATTAACCATGTGCCAAGTGAGTCTGTGATGACGCCTGCAATAAAGAACGTTAAGTGCCAGGGTTTAAGCTCTCTTGATATTCTCTCGCTCCATACCCCTACAGTATAAAATATTAGCGCCAGGGTGAAAAAAATTACAGCATAAAATATTAATAGTGTCATTTTTAATTAATTCTTATTGATTACTTCTATTCTAATTTTATTCGGCGAGTGTGTGAATATGTCAGATGACTCATTAAAGTAAGGTTTTGTTTTATTGTCGATGTTTAGTTTACAGTTCATGCAGTTTTTTAAGCAAAGATCCCATAGGCAACGTTTGCTATCTTTATCGAGGCTTTTAAGGTCGGCCGCACATAAATAACCATTGCGAAGCAACTGGTTCAAAACTTCAGTTTTTATTTCAAGACGAACAGTATCCATAGTATTATCAGGTATTATCTGTTTAGGTTGTTTGCTTATTAGTCTGATCTTTTTGTGTGTCTATATTTTTAATTTTAACTTTCATGCTTCTGGTCCAGGGTGTTGAAATTCGATTATTTTTTTTGTTTAAGTAGTTTCTAATATATAGAACATTGCTTTTCTGATTTTCCATATGTGCTCCGACTTTTAGTTATTAAGGTTAAATATGCTTACATTAATGTAAGTATTTTTTTTCATGATGGTTTGCTTCATGAGCTTCGGTGTACCCTCTTTGATTTTTTTGTATATTTATTTCCTTCCATGACTGTAGTAAGTCCTGATATGCGTTTGCATGAACACCGACAGGGTTAAAGTCTGGATGGTTTAATAAAAGAGTGATGTGGTTAACAACACCTAAAGCAAGCCCACGACAGGGTTTTAACATGTACTTTGTCATTAGATAATGTACCGTTGCCTGGATGACGTCAGGTTCAGGGTTTACTGGATAAGAGGCTGTAATATTAACTTGTTTCATGTTTTTCACTTCAATTTACATTTGAAAATTTAGGCGTACATTTTGTACTAAATCTAAATAGTTTTTTATTATTGGGTTGCATTCCAGGCTTGAGTAGTGGGTATTCATCTCAGGCCTGTTTTTTATCTGATGAAGCATTCATTGCCCCTGAAGGAGGTGCAATATATTCCTGTGTATTACTACAGTCAGCTTCTTTTGCGTTTAAATCAGATTTTATGGTCATGGTATATCCATTACGTTATAAAGGGTCAATGTCTGGTGGCCTGGCGTGTAGCTGGGGTCAGATATTGTTGTCAGGTATAACTAAGTGTAATTAAATTATACTTAAATGCAAGTGATTATCATTAAGGTTTGTCGGTTTTCATATTACTTTATACTCGCTTTATTTGTATATATTTTAATAATTGCAGCGGCAAATTATACTGCCATGTCAGTCAGGGCTTTTGTAAATGCAGAGACACTGGCTCTTGGTAAATAGGTGAGAGGCTTGGTATAGCTTTCACAGTGCTTTTTGATAGTATGCATTGCCGTATGACTAATACAGTTTAATGGGCAAAGCACAATGTCGGCTTTGGATAAAGTGGCGTTAAGCCTGTTGGTTCCTTCTTCTCTTCCCCCATCATGATGAATAAACTGCCCATTTCGTTGCTCTACCAGTTCGCGGAAGTGGTTGCATAAATTGTTACGGCCACCCACATATAAAATACAACGACCACAAAGATTTATTTTATTGTCTTCCTGAGTCAGGCTGTCGGTGTATAGAGTGCTATCTGAGGTTGAATGTATATTGTTAAGTTGGCTTGTGAGCTGTTTGCATTTAATCTGGCTTTCTTTAAGTCGGTTAATAGCGGACTGGTAGTGAACATTTTCCTGTTGCAATTCACTTTCCGTGTGTTGGCGAAGTTCTATCTCGAGTTTTAATTTATGGTTAGTTTTTTCCAGGCGATTTTGTAGTGTATCTAGCTGACTAAGGTTAGAGTTTTCCAGCTTATATTTAAGTGAGTTGTAGCGTGTCTGTAGTTCATTTTTGTTTTTAAGTTCTGATTTTAGTTTGTCTATTTTTGCCAGGGCATCATTTAGTTTTTTCTGGTTACTGGTCTGTATGTTGTTATATTTTTTCTGTAATTGTATATGAGATGTTTTTAAGCGTTTGAATGTTTCCATATCCAGTCTTAAAGTTGCACCTGATAAATGGGAAAGCATATGTATATCTGCATATATCTTATCAAGTAATTCATTACTGCTAGATGGGTGTGTGACCAGAGCCCAGAAATCACCTGCCACATCACCATTCTCTTTTGAAATATTCCAGCAACTTTCGAGTTCTTCAGTCGATGATATGTTAACTAAATTTCGAATATTAATTTGATATTTCTGATCTAGAAAATTCTGTAGTTTTTTGGTCGGGTAAGATGCCTCATCTGCAATATGTACAAATAAATGATGTAACTCATAGTCATTCAGAGACTTATTTAAATTGAATTTGCTTTTCTGATATAGTTGTCTTAATTCAGAAAGTGTCAGGCAGGTACCGATGACGCTACAGTGAAAAGCGCTTTCTATATCCCAAATTTTTTTTCGAATTTTTCGAAGCTTGGTCATTATTTGTTCTCAGATTGTTTTGCAGATGGGCTTGATGACGCGTTTTTACATTGATTACATTTTCCGGAACAGGTGCTTAAATTGTCTGTGCCAGTGTGTGCTGGCAATTTACGCATGTCCTGAAGCTTAATAATATTTGATGAGATTGTTTTTTGCATGCTTGCATCCTTGTATATTTGTAGTTGAATGTCATGTAATGATAATCATTCGCATTTGTAAAATCAAGGGAAAATCTCCTGTATTTCAGTAAGGGTATCGCTTTTTACAGGAATTTCATTTGTCGTTAGTAAAGGCGAAGGTTAAGTGCCTCTAAGATTCAATACAATAAAGTGGTGTGAAAGAGGTGATTTCTATAGATAAGAGAGGTATTTAGGAGGGGGCTTAAGGCGATCTGAAGTGCTTGATATAATTTAGTGAGCTATTAAATGGGCTTTTTTAAGTAATAGTTAGCTGGTTTTCGCAAATTGTATAACAGATTCTGAATTTTGCTTCATTTGACAGCTTTGGCGTAACAGGCCTTTAGCGCATTTAGTGCAGCGGCCACAGCAAGTACCTACATCAAGTGCATCACTCAGTTCTTCCATTGTATTAATGCCTTTACTTGCCGCATCAATAATTTGACTATCGGTTACATTGTTGCAAACACATACATACATGTTGTTCGTCCAAATTCATTACTGTCTAACCCATTATAGACGATAATGAGAATGTTTATCAATAGCATTCTCCATATCAGGTTTATTGTTATCCTCTTTTTTATCTATGTTCCTATGTTTATTCAGTTAAATCAATAACTTATGATGCATAAATTTAATGAAAAAAAATCTAAAGTTGTCTATACTCCATCTTCCCCATGCGGATACAGGAATAAAAAATGAAAGGCGATAAAAAGGTCATACAGGCTTTAAATGGTGTTCTGAGGAATGAGCTTACGGCCATTAATCAGTACTTTCTTCATGCTCGGATGTGTAAAAACTGGGGGTTTGAAGAGCTAAACGAGGCTGAATATAAGGCATCAATAAAAGCGATGAAGCAGGCAGATAAGCTTATTGAGCGTATTTTATTTTTAGAAGGTTTGCCTAACCTGCAGGATCTGGGCAAATTACTTTTAGGCGAAAATGTGCCAGAGGCTCTGAAAGGTGATATGCAGTTACAGGTAGCTGCACGTGATGAGCTGGTCTCTGCAATCACTCTATGTGAATCAGTGAGCGACTATGTAAGTCGGGAAGTCCTCGATGATATCCTGGAAGCTCAGGAAGAACTGATTGACTGGCAGGAAACACAGCTTGCCCTGATTAATGATATTGGTGAGCAGAATTATCTACAGTCGATGATGGATTCATAAGCGGGAGAGAAAAATGAAAGGCAATGCAAACGTAATCGCTATTTTAAATAGACAACTAACAGGTGAACTATCTGCTGCTGATCAGTATTTTGTTCATTCCAGAATGTATGAAGACTGGGGGTTGTGCAAATTATTTGAAAGATTAAAACATGAAGCAGAAGAAGAGCTGGAACATGCTGCGGCTTTAGTGCAAAGAATTTTATTTCTTGAGGGCACACCTGATGTCGCTTCAAGGGAAGCTCTAAGTATTGGTAAAACAGTAACGGAAATGCTGCAAAATGATTTACAGTCTGAATATAAAGTGGGTGCCATGTTGAAAGAGGGTATTGCTTTATGTGAAGCTGAAAATGATTATGAAAGCCGAGAAATTCTGGAAAAACTTTTAGAAGATACAGAAGTTGATCATACCTGGTGGTTGGAAAAGCAACTGGGGCTAATCGATAAAATCGGTGTGCAAAACTATTTGCAGTCACAGATGTGATTTGATTTATAAAGAAAACACAAATATATTTCAGTGCAGTGTATAGTCGCTATGAAATTAAATATTTGTGTTTTCTTTAATCTGTGAATACATAGGTATTAATTAAAACTGGTAGCCCATACCCAGGTTAAAGCCGTCTGAATTGCCTGCGTCATCATTTTGCATTTGAATATCAAATTTAAAAACAATGTCTTCATCAGGCCAGTAGTTTACCCCAAAGTCAGTTTGTTCTTTATCAATATCTGTTTCCTGTGACCACAGGCTTTGACGCGCAAAAACACCAACGTTATGCAGTGGCCTGTAGCTTAATTCAATGTAGGCTCCATCTTGAACGTCTTTACCTGCTGCCTGAGCATCATCACCGTCCAGGTCCCAGCGAGCATATAATGCTGTGGCTTTAAAATTAGAAATTTGATAAGTGCTATGGCCTCCAATCAGTGTTGCTGATTCGGCATAGGAAGTTTCCGCGCTTTGATCCAGGTCTGGTTGATATTGTGCATAAGCCGCAAGTTCAAGACCAGGCGTTCCTGTGTATTTTATGCGAGCGGTAAGAGCAAGATCGTGTGCTGAAGCAAAGGACGTTTTCTGTTTTCCGCCTTTGATGTCAAAGGCATCATTTGTGGTGGAAACAGACGGATCGTCGGTCTGTAGTCCTTCTGTTATAAAGATGTCGTAGCTAACGCCGTTTTCAAGTTGCTGACTGAAACTTGCACCCCCCCCCCACCAGGTTGTTGGGATAATGGTGGTTTCAATAACGGGCCGTTCTACACCATAAAATGTTGTAGGTTCGTGGGTTTCATTAATAATGCCTACGGGAAGTAGTATTACACCGGTTTTTAACTGTGAGTTATCGCTGAGATCAAACTCAAGGTAAGCCTGCTCTATTTCAACTGCACCTCGGTTTCCTGCGCTGGCAATTACATGTTCAACCTCAAATTCAGAAATAAATCGCATTTTTTCATTAAAATCATAACCAAAAAAAATCACAAAGCGATGCAGATCAAGTTCCACAAAATCTTCGCCATTGTTATCAAGGTTATTGTAATGAAGCTCCCCGTAACCGCCTAAGTGAATGTCAGCGTTAGAGGATTTAGATGAAAGTTCATCAATTTCTTCCGTTAAAAAAGCGAGCTTTTCTTCAAGTGTTTTTATTCGTTCAGCATCTGTTTTTGCATGTAGTGGGTTGCATAAAAAACAACCGGATAACACAAGAGTCGTAAGTAATTTTTTCATGATTTATCCTGTACTTTATATAAAGGTGTTTTTCTGGTTTTCTGTCCGTTATTCAAGATCGTTTTTATTGGTTATAACGGAATGAATATGTCTAATCGCCATCGGTAAAATTAATGCCAAGGACAACGTTTAAGGCATCGGGAACCTCTCTCTTAAAGTTACCGTCGAGAATACCTATAGCGGCGCTAAGCTCGCTGCGATTGTTGTCACTGGCAGCCTGTTTAGCAGTATTGATATTGGTTTTAATGAGTGTAACGGTATCTTGAAAGTCGCTGCTTATCATATGGTCAAATAAGCTATAATTTTCTGCATTTGTGCCCTCAAGCAGGTCTTCAATGGCAACCAGGCTGGCCGTTATGTTTTGATAAAAATAATTAGAAATCTGTGCATCAAGAATCGCTTCGAGTTTACGTTTTTTAATATAGTCAAGATGTTCCTGTATCGCTGTAATAAGTGCGGGAACAGATTCTGCACTATCTTCGAGCTCACCTGCAATAAGTGTGTCTTTAAATGACGTGCCTGTGTTTAAAAAATCTGTTTCCCAGCCGTCTATAAATGTGCTGGCATAGCGTCCTATAAGCAGGCTCATGCCATTTAAATAATCACATTTTCGACTATTAGCCTGGTAGTCACTTACAATACTGGGAAGGTCAGTTGCGTGGACGCCATTGCTATCTTCAAAAATTAAAACTTCAAGAGCAAGCATGCCAACGCGGGTAAAAGAAAGGCTATCAAAATAGCTTTGATTAAGCGTTGTTGAGTTGCTCAATATTGTAGACAGTTCACCTCTGGCGGTATTTGTATAGTCTGTTCCACGTTGACGCATAGATTCTATAAAGTTAATACTGGGAAAAATTAAATCATCATTAAGTGGCCCCAGATTATACATGGCGATTCTGTTCCACTGAGAAGAGAGGGCTTTCCATTGATCCTGTAATGAGGATAAATTTGTCTGATTAGTGGTTGAGCAGAAAGTATCCACCTGCGACTGAAAAGAGTCATGGCCTGTTTTAAAAGAGGTAAAATCAGGAATAATACTGTTTTCAATGGTGTTTTTAAGAGCAATATTTAATGATTGAGCAGAGCCTGCCTCCGGCTCATCATTTGTTCTTTCTGTGTTGCAGGCAGAAAGAAACAGGCTGCCTGATAACAGAGTGATTAGTAATTTGCTTTTAAATGATTGCATGTTTGTTAATCCAGTAAAGTCGGGTGTTTTTTATAACGATGCCGTTAGCATGTGGTTGTCCCAGTGAATGCCAGGGAGACGTTGTCTTAATGACTTTTCTTCCTGTAATGTAAATGCATTAAGCTGCCTTATTTCGCCCTGCGAGTTACTCAGAATAAATCGTTGTTGGTCTGAGGAAACAGACAGGCCGCAAACATCGTTTAATCGATGATAACCGGCAAAGTGTTGTGTTTCCATATTCCAGAAAGCCGCCAGGTTTCCACGTGGGCTGGTAAATCCGGCGATACGTGACTGGTTGTTTATAGTGACACTGCCCATGTAGTCATTCATTTTATCGATTAGAGTAGCAGGTTCTGTTAATAAATTAATTTTTTCACCTGGCTTGTGAATAGCAGATAAAGCAACAGTTTGGTTCTTTGTCATTGCTTTGCGCTGTACCTGCATTGCAATAGCGACGGTGCCGTCATGTGCAACATCCAGGTGGCGAATGCTGGCTTTGGGTTCGTTAACAAAATAGTCGGCAATTTTGTTTCCAGATTTTGAATCAATATAAGTCAGGCTGGATTTCATGGTATCCAGATTAAGTTTTTTACGCCCCGAGTCTGGGTGTGTAAGAATGCCGCCATTTGCAATGACCAGTGTGCTGTTGTCAGGCATTAGTTTTATTTCGTGGGGGCCAATGCCATAACTATTAAATTCAGTTAGTAGTTGATAGTTTTCTGTTTCGCGAACAGCTATTTTGCCTGCGCCCGTTGTCAGGTCAGTTTCTGTTGTATAAAGTAATTTTCCATTATGACTAAAACAGCCGTGCCCCATCAGTGTTCTATTGTTTGTTGTTGTAAACTGATTAGTCGTTTTTCCAGTTATAATATTGACTTCAATTACGGCTTTCCCTGGACGACGCGAAAACATCAGGAGAGACTCTAGCCGCGCAGGGTTTTGTGCAAGGCCGTGACCACGAAAACCACTTAAAGTTGTTTCAGGTTTGTTGGTTGTTTTATTTAATCGAGTTATACCGTAATTGGCTGCGTTTTTTCCCTGGGCAGAAATAAAGTATTCGTTTGCCTGAGGTGAGTTAGCAAATAATTGAGGCGTAAATCCAGCTGCAATTAAATATGATATAAATTGCCGTCTATTGATTATAGTATTCATAGGTATTTATATTTACAGGGTTAAATTAACGGTCGTCATAATGATTTAACAAATGCAATCAGGGCTGAACGATCTTCTTTATTCAGCATGGTGAAATCAGATTTGCTTTTTTCAGCCTCTCCACCATGCCATAAAATAGCTTCTTCAATGCTGCGTGCTCGGCCATCGTGTAAAAAATTTTTACTGCCATTAACTGCTTCGCTTAAGCCTACACCCCACAATGGAGACGTGCGCCATTCTGAACCTGTTGCCAGGTAATCCGGCCTGTTATCTGTTAGTGCCTCGCCCATGTCATGTAAAAGTAAATCAGAATAAGGCCAGATGTGTTGCTGACTTAAATGGGTGTACTCTTTACTGGCCCGGGTTGTATATTCTGGCTGGTGGCATGAATGACAGGCGGTATTATAGAATAAATTGCGTCCCTGTAAAACCATAGGGTGATTTGGTTTGCGCCTTTCTGGGACGCCAAGTGACATATTAAAATCGACCATTAACTTGAGTAGCTTATCGGAAATTTCATGGCCGTTTTCATCATTGCCATGGATGCTCTGATTGCACAGGGTTTGTTTGTCTGTGCAGGGCTGGTCGGGAAAGACTGAACTGGAAATGCCCATGTCGCCATTAAGTGCGCCGGCCACCTGAAAGCGCACACTGGATTTGTTTGACTTTAAACCAAAGCGCCCTGGGGCTGGCTGGTTTTTATCGAAGTCCCAGGCAATATTCACTCGCCCGGATATGCCGTCATTATTTTCATCATTTGGGTCGGCGTTTTTATCTATATCCGACTGAGATATCATCTGCAATAAACCGACGCCATGAATGGGTGGTGCATTACGAATGCCCATCAGGGTGTCTGGCTGCATTTTTCCATAACCCAGATTACGAATATCAATTTCGGGTTTGCGTAAATTTATTTTTTCTCCATCAGGGTAGGTGAATGTTTTTTCAAGCCAGTTTATATAAACATAAGCTTCAGGGGGAGCTTCGGTTGATGGTGTTGTTGCTACGCCTTCTTGTGCGCGCAACTGGTGTGCCAGTGCAATGGATTGTGACTGTAGTTGATCGCCGTATACGGGTTCAGGGATGACGCCATTAACAGGGTCTGAGCCGGGAATGCTCAGGCGTAGGAAATTAGTAAATAGAAGTTGTTCATTGTTTTCTGGCATATGGCCGCGGCCACCGTTTGCGTGGCACACAAGGCAGGTGCGTGTGTTATATAAAGGGCCAAGGCCATCGCGTGCATTGGTAATGGTGGGGGCTTTAACCCAGGGTTGATGTGCCAGTGCCTTACCTGCATGGAAATTGGGCTTTTTATCTTGTGCAAGGTTTTTTGCTGGAAGCATTAACGATGCGGATGGCTTGATAGAAACAGTGGTATTGCCACCGGGATTTTCTTCAGATGCTTTAATTGCAGGAATTTTGTGTGTGGGGGAACTGGTAAACCAGACGACAACTAAAAATAAAATAGCAATAAAGCTGGCTATTATGGCTGGCTTTTTCATTGGTTTTTTGTACGTTAAAAATGTTTTAAATAAATTGAACCACTTACGGGCTAAAGAGTGTTCTTAAAAGAAGATGCCTTTAGCCCGTAATTAGTTTACCCGATGTGCCTTATGGACAAGCAGTTGTCGGGTTTGTGGTGTCGCATGCTGATCCATCAGGGTCAACTACATCATCTGCAGAACCCAGATCCAGTTCAGTTGCAATTTTTGCAATTTGAGTAGATTGAGCATTCAGTGAAACAATGGTGTCTCTAACAGATGCAGTATCACTGCCTGTAGGGTCCATGATTAACACATCAAAAGGCATGCCATCGTCACGTGCTTTTGCATCAACGGCAATATAGTTTGTTTCCGTTGTTGATAGTGCAGCGGCAACGTCAGCGGCCAGGTCAGTTTTACCAATGTCTGCCAGGTATTCATCCAGACCATAGCCATCAACAGCGCTGCCAGTCTCGTTATCAACACCGTTTAACGTGCTGTCATAACCGGCATATGTTCCGTTATAGCTATTTGCTACGCCTTCTGCGTCTAACCAGATATCACGGTGCGTGTTATCTGAGAAACAGGAATGTTCGTCTTCCTGTGAGTTGGCAGATAATGCAATTTGCATACGTTCACCAGCAAGCTCACCTTCTGATAAAGTACCCATACCGGTCAGGATTTCTAATAAACGTGTTTTACCTTCAGCAATGGTTGTAATGCCTGTAAATGTGTCACGGTAGTTTCCGCTTACACCTGGAGCCCATTGGTCGCGTACAGCCTCAAGATCAGCAATCATTTTATCAACTGCAACTTCGAGGTAAGTGTGTCTGCGCTGGCAAACTTCACCGCTGCCCGCATTGGTGATGTTACCTGTGCCACTGGTGCAGGTTGTGTCTGCTACAAAGTCAGTAATAGGGCGTGAGCCATTTGTGGATGTTTTTACTGCGGCATCGCGGTCAGTACCATCAGTAACCTGATCATTTGAGTTGTTCAGATCCTGGCCCCAGAGTAAAAACTCAATTGCATGGTAGCCAGCAATAACATCATGTTCATCATCGGCTGTCGCGGTATTAGATAATAAAGCAGCATTAATTGTAATGGTTGTCTGGCCAATAATATTGTCAGCAGGATCTGAATCTGCCTGTGCTTCATTGATTGCGTTGCCGCTATTAACGCCGGTAATTGAGTGGGATGATACGCCTACCTGGTCAGTGTCAAAGTCGTCTGTAGCTGAAGTGTCAACTGTTACGTAATCGATCAGTGCTTCACCCAGGGGCCATGCATTCAGGTCGCCTTCTGGGCCATCTTCTGCTGTAGCGGTTGTTGGGTCATCATCAATGGGGCTATTGCGAAAGCGATAAACTTCTGACTGACCATAAGGTTCACGAGAAACTAACCATGCCTGTTTGGCAGCAAGTAGTGCAGCTGCGTCCTGATCTGCTTCTAGTGTTGCTAAAGCTACTTTTAGTGCTTCGGCTGTTGTTACAGAATCTGAGTAAGTTGCGTAAGCAATATCTGCATTGGTGTTTAGGACTTTTTTCATGTTATCAAGGTTGTGTAGTTCGCTTGATGAGCTACTACAGCCTGATAGGAATAAGGTCGAAAGGAGGGCGCTAGCAACAGCACCAGATAAAAGTGTTAGTTTCATTTGAAACATCCCCGAAAAATGAATTTAAAAAATATTCGGTATTCGAATAAAGTGGATGAATATTACATGTTAATGAGAATGATTGTCAATAGTGTTCGTGCTTGTGTTGATGTTTATCAATCTAAATGATAGTGATTTTTATTGAAGTTTAATGGAGGTAACAAAACTGTTAATATGTGCCGTGTAAATACTGATTTTGTAAATATGAAGTGATTAATAACAATGAAAGATTATTTGGTGATTCTGGTATGTGTTTTAGGCTTGTCTGCCTGTTCAGGTGGTTCAACCGATCAGGCTAGTAGTAAGGCGGAACTTGGTGAAAAATTATATGAGGATAAAAATTTATCCATGAATAAAACCCAATCCTGTGCCACCTGTCATAATCGTGATCACGGCTTTATAGATGACCGACTGGATGCAGCGGGTAAGATTGGTGCAGTATCGGTTGGTGACGATGGGTTTTCTCTGGGGGATCGAAATGCGCCAACTGCAAGTTATGCGCGTTTTTCACCTGCTTTTAATACGGGTACCAGGCAGCGGCATCAAACAGAACAAAATTCGCTTCGTGTATACACTGGTGCAATGGGCGGTCAATTTCATGATGGTCGTGAAATTGATCTAAAAGGCCAGGCCGGTGGGCCACCACTTAATCCCGTAGAAATGGGGATGCCAGATAAGGCCAGTGTGGTGGTAAGATTGCAGGAAGATCCGTTTTATGTCGACAGCTTTAAATCTTTATATGGTAATGAAATTTTTGATGATGTAGATGCGGCTTATGCCGCTATGGCTGAAAGTATTGGCGAATTTGAAAAAAATGTTGAATTTTCAACGTTTGACTCTAAATTTGATCGCTCATTGACTGGTGATTATGTTTTAAGTTTTAAGGAAAATTCGGGTAAGGCTGTTTTTTTCTCGCAGTTTGCTAATTGTGGTATCTGTCATCAGCTACATGCTAAGGGTGACCCTGTTAACAAATTTGCAGAGACCTTTACCGGTTATGAGTATCATAATCTGGGTGTGCCGGCGAATCAGGCGGTACGTGATCTGAATGGTGTAACAGATGTTGATACAGGTTTACAGAATAATACAGGCAATGCGGCTGATAAGGGCAAGTTTAAAGTATCTACACTACGTAATGTGGCGGTAACAGGGCCTTATATGCACAATGGTGTGTTTCGTGAGCTGGCAACGGTTATTGAGTTTTATAATCACATTGCTGATCGCAGTGTGCCGGCTCATCAGATTAATCCTGAGACAGGAACAAACTGGAGGGCGGCGGAAGTAACAGATAATATCTCTGTTGCTGAACTGGCATCCGGTGACAGGTCGAAGATGGATACGGTTGCTGAAATTGAGAATATGGTTTGTTTTATGAGAACATTGACTGACAGGCGTTATGAGCATCTCATTCCAGAAAACGGGATTATCTGTACAGACTAGCCTTTTTGAGGTTGTGCAGGCCTGTTTTAAAGGTCTGAGTATTTATTTCAGGCAATAAAAAACCCGGCGATCCGTGCCGGGTTTTGGACTTCCGATGCCCTTGGTGATTGATTATGACATTGTAGCTTGTTCCATTTTTTCATATACTCCTGTATTACTTACTTATCTTCCGTGGATTCCTTATCCATGTATTTCCTTTGGCGCTACTTCCTAACTGTTCCCTGTGTCCCTGTTCTGCCATGTCCCTGTGTCCATGTATGTATTATGGACAAACGTTAAAAGTGGTGCTATCAGTTGAATCAGGTGCTTAATGTCAGCATTCTTATATAATGTACGTAGGGAAAATCCTACATGGTGAAAAGTAATGAGTAACGTGTTCAATTCTATTCAGCCTTATAGCCGTCATTATTTGCAGGTAGATGACCTGCATACCTTATATGTAGAGGAGTGTGGCAATCCGAAGGGCTTGCCTGTAGTGTTTTTGCATGGCGGGCCAGGTGCAGGGTGTGCGCCATACCATCGGCGCTATTTTGATCCTGACGTTTATCGAATCATTTTATTTGACCAACGGGGGTGTGGGAAATCGACACCTCATGCCTGTCTCGTGAGGAATACCAGTTGGGATCTGGTTGCTGATATTGAAATTATTCGAAACCACCTGAATATAAAAAAGTGGGTGGTGTTTGGTGGCTCATGGGGATCGACTTTGGGGCTTTTATATGCACAAACACATCCAGACAGTGTGAGTGGTTTAATTCTCCGGGGTATTTTTCTGGCAAGGGATAAGGATGTGCAGTGGTTTTATCAGAAGGGCGCCAGTAAACTTTTTCCAGATTACTGGGAAAAGTTTATTAAGCCGATTCCTGAATCAGAGCGGGGTGATCTGGTAGCCGCATATTCACGGCAGTTATCCAGTAAAAGTGAGGCACAGCAATTACAGGCAGCTAAGGCCTGGTCTACCTGGGAGGGCATGACTGCTACTTTGCAAATAGATAAAGACGTGGTTGAAAGTTTTTCAAATTCAAATACGGCTCTAAGTATTGCGCGTATTGAATGTCATTATTTTATGCATCATTGCTGGCTTGAGCCTGATCAGTTGATTAATAATATAAACATAATACGTCATATACCTGCGTATATTGTACAGGGGAGGTATGACGTGATTTGTCCGGTCGAACAGGCGTGGGCGCTTTCAAAGGCCTGGCCAGAAGCGGAGTTACAGATTGTAAGTGATGCGGGGCACGCCATTGTTGAAAATGGTATTACCGATGCATTGCTCAAGATGGTAAGTGAAATGGCTGAGAAGCTTTCTTGATCGCCTTAATACAGAGGGTGAGCAGTGCAAGTGTTATGGTTTCTGGTGTTGAGATAGCGGCAATTAATCAGGGTTTACTGGTTTTGCTGGGTGTCGAGAAAGAAGATGATGAAGAGAGTGCGGATAAGCTTGTGCATAAAATACTAGGTTATCGCGTGTTTGAGGATGCTGAGGGCAGGATGAATTTGAGTGTTCAGGATACGCAGGGGGAGGTGTTATTAGTTCCGCAGTTCACTCTGGTTGCAGATACAAAAAAGGGGATGCGCCCTGGTTTTTCAGATGCCGCTACACCTGACAAAGGTGAGTACTGGTTTGAATATGTGGCTGGAAAATGCAATAGCATTTTAGGTAAAGTGCAATTAGGGGAGTTTGGGGCGGATATGCAAGTGAGTTTATTGAATGATGGGCCAGCAACATTCTGGCTTCAGACATAGAATGTTTTTATTAATGCATCTGTTTTTTTCATGGCGCATTTGAGTGTTCTGGCAGGGGGTTTATTCCCGATATTTTTATAGTTTATTAGCTTTAAAAAACGCTTTAAAGTGTAACTTAATGTTTATTTTAAGTTTTTATCGAAATGGCATGTTATATGCTGTAGGGCTGAAGTATCGGCTTGTCAGGGGAGGTTCAGGGTGTTTTTCAATTATTATTAATTATTTATTGGCTTCAAATATGACAATTTCGTTAAATGCGCCTGTTAAATACAAACGCAGTCTTGACAGGCCGCTGGGGTTCAAGTTTAATTGATTTAAATCAACGTACTTTTTCTATTGTTTTTATGTTTCAGATGGACGATTGTTGTTGTTAAAAATGATTAATATCTCGACTTGGAGTTTTTAATATGAGTGATGCACCTAATTGTAAATGTGTGATTTCTTTTTTATGGACCAATGCTCTGGTTGTCGGTGCGCTGGTATTCCTGGTGTTTACTTTTGTTGATCCAGCCGATATTGCGGTTGCCATGATGCTGGATGTTGATGAAAGTGTTTTTCGAATTCAGGCCTATGCGTTTAGCTTTGGGTTTATGTGGCTGGCTTTTTCAGCGTCTACATTTCTGAACTGTTACTTTTCGCGCCTTAAATACAACATGAATAACACTATAAAGTAGCTTGAA
>JADGFA010000051.1 GCA_016744065.1 Gammaproteobacteria bacterium | reverse complement strand
TTATTATTGAAGATCAGTGCTTTGATATTTTGATATTTTGATATTTTGAAATTTTTGAAAAGGAAATAAACGTGGATATTAAAAACATTACATATAAAGATTATAGTCTTTGCAGTGCCGATTTTATTAATGGTGTTGAATTTCTTAAAAGAGGCATGATTTCACAGTCTCGACATTGTTTTGAACTAGCTTATGAGAAAATTTCATATGATGATATGCATTATAGTAAATATGCGTCATTTTGTGGCTATGCTCGTATTTTAAGTGGTGACCGTAGTGGTTTGTCTATTTGTCGTGAGGTTGCGCGCGATGAATTATATGATGGTGATGTTTTTTATAATCTGGCTAAAGCGGAGTGGTATTTCAAAGACCGTAAACATGCAATTAATGCCCTGATTAGAGGTATAGATGTAGATTGTATGCACCCGGGGATACGGGACTTGTGTAAGGAATTACATATGCGAAAGAAAGCGGTTATTAATTTTTTGCCCAGGAATCATATGTTAAATAATAGACTGGGGAAATTATTTAGAAAATAATTTTAGTTTTAATAAGCTGTTTGTTAGGAATTGTGTATCAGGTGAGTTTTTTAATAGTAAGGTTTATTTGGGGTGGTGGTATGTCGTTTTTTTAAAGGAATTTTAATGTAACGTAACAGGGAGTTGTTGTGTCATATATAAAAGCAATTTATCATGATTTAAATCAATACAATATAGACTTTATAAAGGGCATTGAGTTGTTGGAGCAGTGTTCACTTAATGATGCTGCGGGTTATTTCAGGCGAGCATGTCATTCTGTTTCAGGTGGTCACCGTTTTTTTTTAAAATATCATTCATACTATGGTTTTTCGTGTTTGTTAAATGGTGAATATGAAGCGATTCATATTTGTCGTAATGCGGTTAAATTATATCCCTTTGATGGTGATATCTGCATGAACCTGGCAAGAGCTGAAATGTTTATCAATAATCGAAAAGAGGCAATTGACAGTATTAATGTTGGTTTACGTTTTTCTCAGGAACATGCAGGATTGCAGAAATTAAAAATTAAGTTTGGTGTGCGTAAACGTAAGCCATTACCTTTTTTATCAAGAAGTAACCGATTAAGTGCAGCACTGGGTAAACGAATGCGGAAGTTACGCTGATAATTGTTTTTGGTTTTTGGTTGATTTGGGGGTTCTATTTATCCGGTGTCCCTGGTGGCGCCAGATAGATTGAAGTTTCGCAAAGGACGGGGCTTAAAAAATGTGAATTGTCCTGTTTTATTTGGCTAAGGACAGGTGGTTAAACGATTAATTCATTTTATGCTATCATCGCCCCTGAAGTTAGCTGGGCAATCGCTGTGTTATTTTTCCGTGTGAAATCTGACAGAGAGGAAAGTCCGGGCTCCAAAGGGCAGGGTGCCAGGTAACGCCTGGGGGGTGTAAGAACCTACGGCTAGTGCAGCAGAAAGATACCGCCTCGATTTTTATCGGGGTAAGGGTGAAATGGTGCGGTAAGAGCGCACCGCGTTTACTGGTAACAGTGACGGCAAGGTAAACCCCACCTGGAGCAAGACCAAATAGAGAAGCTGAGGCGTTGCCCGCGCTGCTTCTGGGTAGGTTGCTTGAGGCGTATAGCGATGTGCGTCCTAGATGAATGATTGTCACAACTCAGGTTGTACAGAACCCGGCTTATAGGCTAACTTCACCTTCTTTTAAGGCTTGCTTTGTGAGTGATGGCCTGGTTTTGTTGGAAAATGAGTTTTATATTTTTTGTCTTGCATGCGGTCACTCAAAAGTAATCTGAGTTATAGCGTTTTGTTTGTCCTTTGGCGTGCCTGAGGGCGCGTATTTTCAATAATCTAATGTGGTTTAGATAAGCAGGTCATTTCCTGTGTTCGATAAAGTCTGAAAACGAGTAAAAACTCTCAAATCTCCCTTTAAGTTAAAGTAGCTTCTTAAGTAAGCGAGCTAACCTATTGAGTTCTCTTTTTTTATTCCGTCTGTCTCTGAGTCAATTCTGTGAAATAGCTCTAAGTTGTTGTCATATAAGGGAAAAATTCCTTATTTATCCTATGTTTTTGCTTGACGTGGTGGTTAGTGGTACCTATAGTTCGGATATGTGGGGAAATGTGGAATAATGTGGGTGAAAGTGCATTTTCAATACAAGGTCATCTGGGTATCAGGTGGAAAGGCTTATAAAGAATAGTGAATTGAAACTATAAACATGATATTTCGTGGCATTAATAATCTAACGCTAGATGCAAAGGGTCGAATGGCTATTCCCTCGCGTTACCGTGACCGGCTCATGGAGTCCTGTGGCGGGCGGTTGATTGTTACGGTTGATCGAGATCGTTGTTTGTTAGTGTACCCACAGCATGAGTGGGAAGTTATTGAAGCTCAAATAGCGAGTTTACCCAGCTTGAATAAGCAGTCTCGTTTATTGCAGCGTTTACTGATAGGTCATGCGACAGAAGCTGAGCTGGATAGTCAGGGGCGTATTCTGTTACCTACTATGTTGCGTGATTATGCCGGGCTGGATAAAAAGTGCGTACTGATAGGGCAGGGTAAGAAATTTGAGATATGGGATGAACAGCTCTGGACTGAAAATCAGCAGATCTGGCTGGATGATGCAGATAGTGATGACGGTGAATTACCGAGTGCTCTGGAAAGCTTGTCACTCTGATGGAAGAACTACATGGACAGCACCGACCGGTTCTTCTTAGTGAGGCGGTTGATGCGCTAGCTATAAAACAGGATGGGTTTTATCTTGATGGTACTTTTGGCAGAGGAGGGCACACGGCAGAAATCCTTAAAAGTCTGAGTGAAAAAGGAAAAGTACTGGCAATGGACCAGGATCCATTGGCTATAAAAACTGCGGAGTTTAAATTTGCGAATGATTCCAGATTTGAAATAGTCAGGCAAAATTTTGAAAATCTGGAAGCACTTGTATCAAGCCGTGGAATGTCAAAGCAGGTTGATGGGATTTTATTGGACATAGGTGTTTCATCTCCACAATTAGATGATGCATCAAGAGGCTTTAGTTTTATAAAATCGGGGCCGTTAGATATGCGTATGAATCCAAATGTTGGGGAGTCAGCAGCAGAGTGGCTAGCGGCAGTGGATGAGTATGACCTGACAACGGTATTAATGCATTTTGGTGAAGAAAAATTTGCCCGGCGTATTGCAAACGCCATTGTCAGTGCAAGAAAAGAAACAGTTATAAATGATACGGTTCAACTGGCAAAAATTATTGAAGATGCGATTCCAGTTAAGCCAAAAAATAAACATCCTGCAACCAGGAGTTTTCAGGCGATAAGAATTCATATAAATCGAGAGCTAGACGTGCTTGAAAATGCATTGCGAGCAAGTTTGAAAGTTTTAGCTGTTGGTGGACGACTGGTCGTTATTAGTTTTCATTCATTAGAAGACAGAATGGTGAAAAGATTTTTTAGAGAAATGTCGAGGGGGCCACAAATTCCTAAAGATATTCCTGTTTTAGCAAAAGATCTGGAGCAGCCATATAAACAAATTGGTAGGGCGATTAAACCAGGTAAGCAGGAGATAGAAGAGAACCCTCGATCACGTAGTTCTGTTTTGCGTGTTATAGAGAGGGTAATGTGAAAGTAATGTGGATATTAATTGCATTATTAATTGTGGCGATTATGGGTTCCTCTTTAGGTGTTATTTATAGTAAGCATCAAACGAGAAAAATATTTGTTAATTTGCAAAAAATTCATAAGCAAATTGATGAGCTGGATGTTGAATGGGGGCAGTTGCAGTTAGAGCAAAGCGCCTGGTCATCACATGGCAGAATAGAGAAAATTGCACGCAAAAAATTACAAATGACACTGCCCAGAGCAGATGAAGTTTTATATATAAGACAATGAAAAATAAAGATAGAAAACCACATTATCAGTTAAGGCGCATTGTTGTGCTGTCTGTGTTCGCGTTAGCGATCGTGGTTCTGTTTTTGCGTGCATTAGATATGCAGGTAATTAATCAGCCGTTTTTTCAACAGCAGGGTGATGCAAGGCATTTGAGGGTTGTGCCTATATCTGCGCACCGAGGGGATATTTATGACAGGAATGGAGAGCCTTTAGCGATTAGTACGCCGGTTGATTCAATATGGGTTAATCCGAAAGAGATTAAAGATGATTTACATCGCGTAACAGAAATTGCAAAAACATTAAAAATTAATGCGCAGCATTTAAAAAATAAATTAGTTAAAAATTCAAATCGAGAGTTTATATATATACTTCGACAGGTATCGCCTAATTTGGGTGAAAAAATTAAAGCATTAGCTATTCCCGGTGTTTATTTACAGAGGGAATACAAGCGTTATTATCCGGCTGGAGAAGTTACATCACATGTGATTGGTTTTGCCAATGTGGATGATAAGGGGCAGGAGGGCTTAGAGCTTGCGTATGACGAATGGCTCAGTGGAGTTCCTGGCTCGAAAAGGGTCATGCGGGATCGCCTGGGGCAGGTGGTCGATGATATTGAAAGAATAAAAATAGCTGAACCCGGCAAGTCGGTGCAGCTCAGTATAGACCGGCGCATACAGTATCTGGCATATCAGTCGTTAAAAGCTGCCGTAAAAGAACATAAAGCCATTGCAGGATCTGCAGTGGTTTTAGACGTTCATACAGGTGAGGTTCTTGCGATGGTGAACCAGCCGTCCTTTAATGCAAATGATCGAAGTCAGTTAAAACCGGGTGTTTATAGAAATCGTTCGGTTACCGATGTGTTTGAACCTGGTTCTACTATGAAGCCGTTTACTATAGCGGCTGCGCTTGAAACAGGGCGTTGGCATCCAAAAGATAATGTAAAAACATCGCCTGGTTATTACAAGGTGCAGGGAAGCACAATAAGAGATATGCGCAATTATGGAAAAATAAATCTTGAAGAAATTATTTTAAAATCCAGTAATGTGGGTGTAAGTAAGGTTGCTTTATCACTTGATCAGGATCAGCAGCTTGGTATGTATATGAGCCTGGGTTTTGGTAAGGACAGTGGAAGTGGTTTTCCGGGTGAGCGAAATGGTAATTTACGAACTGAGCATTTAAGCGAGTTTGAGCGTGCGACTATGTCTTTTGGGTATAGTTTATCTGTGACGCCTTTACAGTTAGCCAGAGCATATTCAGCAATTGCTGCAGATGGGGTTATTTATCCAGTTTCATTTTTACGCAGAGAAGAGCCTGCTCAAGGTGAGCAGGTCATGAGTGTTGCAACGGCTAAAAAAGTACGTCATATGATGGAGCGAGTTGTCAGCTCTGAAGGGTCTGCAAGTAGAGCCTCAATTGCAAATTACCGTGTGGCCGGAAAAACAGGGACCGCTCATAAATTTATTTCTGGAGGTTATGCAAAAGATCGCTATCTTTCCGTGTTTGCCGGTATGGCTCCAGCCTCTAACCCAAGATTGGCTATGGTTGTGATGTTGAATGAGCCAAGAAATGGTAAGTATTTTGGTGGCCAGGTTGCAGCACCTGTGTTTTCAAGGGTTATATCTGGTGCGCTTCGATTGATGGATGTTGTGCCGGATGATCTGAAATATGCACAAAACCAGTTGCTTAAAAGAAAAGGCAAGAGCATATGATGGCTGCACAAAAAAACAATTCTACTGCGGTTACGTTAAAGCAATTATTGGCTGGGTTGCCTGTATGTGATTATTTGCCAGAAATTGAAGTAAAAGGACTGGCGCTGGATAGCCGAAAAGTTGAGCAAGGGTATATTTTTGTTGCGCTTGAGGGTCAGTTTGATCATGGTCTTGCTTATGCGGAGGCGGCAATAAGCAGAGGTGCAGTTGTTGTTTTATGTGATGCTAAATTTGACCAGTATTGCCAGCAGATATTGTCGAAGTTAATGTCGAGAGCTATTTGTGTTCCAATGCGTGATTTGCAAAATAAATTAGCAGCAATGGTTAGTGAGTTTTATGGAAAACCATCTGAAAAGCTATTTATAAGTGGTGTTACGGGTACAGATGGTAAAACATCTGTAAGTCATTTTATTGCTCAGGCAATGAATCAGGCATATGGTTCTGCTGCAGTTATAGGTACTTTAGGTAATGGTCTGGTTAACAGGCTGGAAGAGTCTAGTCGTACCACGCCAGATGTTATTAGTGTGCATAAAATATTAGCTGATTTTTATCAGCAAGGTGTAGCCCATGTAGCTATGGAAGTTTCATCACATGGTCTGGATCAAAAAAGGTCGGCTAGTGTTGATTTTGATGTTGCTGTGTTAACCAATTTATCGAGAGATCATCTGGATTATCATGGTGATATAGCATCATATAAGCAGGCGAAGAAAAAATTATTTGTAGAAGGCAATAAAAAGTCACTGGTATTAAATATTGATGATGATTTTGGTGTTGAGTTATACGAAGAGAATAAAGATATAGCTCCTGTCTGGCTGTATGGTTTAAATGAGGAAAAAGTAAAGTTAAGTAGTTCGTACGCATATGCAACAAATATACATAATGATATACATGGTATGCATTTCATGCTGGAAAGTTCGCATGGTGTATCCAATGTAGGTGTTGAGTTAATAGGTGAGTTTAATGTCTATAATGTGCTTGCCTGTTTTTGTGTGTTGTTAGAGAGCGGTATTAATTTTAATCACGCAATTAAATATATTGAAAAATTACGTACGGTACCGGGTCGTATGGAGTTAATCAGAAATGAAAATAACCCATCGGTTGTTATCGATTATGCACATACACCGGAAGCCCTGGCTCAGGCATTAACCAATGTACGTAAGCATACGACTGGAAAAGTTATTTGTGTCTTTGGTTGTGGTGGCGATAGAGATACTGGCAAGCGAGCCCTCATGGCACAGGCTGCAGAGAAGCTGTCTGATCTTGTGATAATAACAAATGATAACCCACGTACAGAAAAGCCTGAAAAAATAATTGATGATATCAAGCAGGGTATCACTAATGAGTTGCAGCTTATCGTTGAGATGGATAGACAAAAAGCAATACAACATGCCATAGAAATAGCGACAACTGATGATCTTGTTTTGATTGCCGGTAAAGGTCATGAGCTATATCAGATTATCGGGGATGTAAAAAAAGATTTTAGTGATAAAGATGTTGCTTTGAAATCGCTGGGAGTGTGTCAATGATGGCGCTTGCACAAGCAACAAAAATACTTAATGGAAATATGTCAGGAGAAAATGTAGATTTTTCTAAAGTATCAATTGATACACGAAGTTTACAGGCAGGTGAATTATATATTGCTTTGCATGGGGAGCAGTTTGATGGACATGATTATATAGAGCAGGCACAACGGGCTGGCGCAGTAGCCGCTATTGTTCATAAGAATGTAGTAACCAGTTTGCCAGTTATAAAAGTAGGCGATACAAGAAAAGCTCTGGGAGAGCTGGCAGCAGCCTGGCGCCAATCATTTAATGGAAAGGTTGTAGCCATTACGGGAAGTAATGGGAAAACCACTGTAAAAGAAATGTTGTCTGCCATTGTTGCGAAACAGGGTGAGGTGTTGGCGACACAGGGTAATTTTAATAATGACATAGGGTTACCGCTTACGTTATTACGTATGGAACAGGAAGATTTTGCTATTGTTGAAATGGGTGCAAATCATCCCGGTGAAATTTCAAATTTAACGTTAATTACACAGCCCGATGTGGTGCTAATAAACAATGCGGGTCAGGCACATTTAGAAGGCTTTGGTTCTTTAAAAGGTGTGGCGCAGGCAAAAGGTGAAATCTATCAAGGGTTATCTTGTGACGGTATAGCTGTTATAAATAATGATGATGATTTTTCTAATTATTGGCAAGAGCTATCTGGTACTGAGAAACTGATTAAGTTTTCCATGCGGAATAAAGCGGCGGATGTCTATGGTGAATGGCAGCAGACGGAATCAGGTGGGGATTTAAATGTACGTGTTAATGGTGATGAACTGAGCATAAGTTTAAAGGTGCATGGTCTGCATAATGGAATGAATGCACTGGCAGCTATTGCCGTGGCACAGGCATTAAACATAAAGAATAAGTATATAACCCAGGCTCTAAATGATTTTTCTGCTGTAAAAGGTCGACTTGATTTTCATAAAATCAGTGAAGCATTAACCATTATTGATGATACGTATAATGCAAACCCGGCTTCGTTGTCAGCAGGTATTGAAGTACTGAGTGAGTTGCCTGGTAAACATTGGCTTGTTCTAGGTGATATGGGAGAGCTGGGTGATGACGAAAGAAGAATACATTTTGATGCAGGAATGAAAGCCAGGATCTCAGGTATAACTCGTTTGTTAACAGTGGGTAAAGCCAGTCGTTATGCTGTAGACGCTTTTGGTGATAATGCAGAAAATTTTAATAATAAAGATGAATTGATTTCATTTATAAAAAAACACCAGACAGAAGAGCTGGGAATATTAGTAAAGGGTTCGCGATTTATGCATATGGAGCAAATAGTTGAATCATTAATAAAGAGGTTGACCTGATGTTGCTCTGGCTTGCAGATTATTTAACTCAATATCATAGTGGATTTAATGTTTTTCGTTACCTTACCTTGCGTGCAATATTAGGCATATTAACGGCATTAAGTATTTCGCTAGTTATTGGTCCGTCAATGATACGGAAGTTAACAATGTATAAAATAGGTCAGAATATTCGCGATGATGGGCCTCAGGCGCATTTATCAAAAGCAGGAACGCCTACCATGGGTGGGTCTTTAATTCTGGTGGCGGTAGCAATAAGTACCTTGCTATGGATGGATATGGATAACCGTCAAGTTGTTGTTGCGCTTGTGGTTACTCTGTTGTTTGGTGGTATTGGTTTTGTTGATGATTTTAAAAAATTAAAAAGTGGTTGTAGTCAGGGTTTATCAGCAAAATCCAAATACTTCTGGCAAACCGTATTTGGTTTGGGGGCTGCTGTTTATATTTATCAGACAGCACAACAGCCTATAGAGACAACATTAATTATTCCATTTATGAAAGATGCAATGATACCGTTAGGGTCGAGTTTTATAGTGCTCACGTATTTTGTCATAGTAGGTACGAGTAATTCAGTAAACCTGACAGATGGTCTTGATGGCCTGGCCATTTTACCGACTGTTATGGTTGCGGGTGCATTAGGTGTGTTTGCTTATTTAACAGGTAATATTAACTTTGCTGGTTATTTAGGTATTCCCTATGTTAGCGGCGTTGGTGAGCTAGTTGTTTTCTGTGGAGCACTCGTAGGTGCCGGCTTAGGTTTCTTATGGTTTAACACTTATCCTGCTCAGGTATTTATGGGGGATGTGGGTGCACTAGCATTAGGTGCTGCATTAGGTGTTGTTGCTGTTTTGGTCAGGCAGGAGCTGGTGTTACTTATTATGGGTGGTGTTTTTGTTATGGAAACTGTATCGGTTATTTTGCAGGTTGCATCATTTAAATTAACCGGTAGACGCATTTTTAGAATGGCGCCATTGCATCATCACTTTGAATTGAAAGGTTGGCCAGAACCTAGAGTAATAGTGCGATTCTGGATAATAACAGTTATTTTAGTTCTTATTGGTTTAGCTTCATTAAAAGTTAGATAAGTGAATTTTAATATTTCAGGCTTCGGGGTTTTATGGGTGTAACTGCAGATACATTGTCGAGTATTTCAGTAGCAGCATTGGTAACAGCTATGGTTACAGATGATAGTCAAAATTCAGGATATATTTTGGTCGTCGGCTTAGGTGTGACGGGGCTTTCTGTTGTGCGTTATTTATATGCGCAAGAGAAAAATATTGTGGTTGTTGATAGTAGAAATAAACCTCCAGGACTGGAAACGTTAAGCAAAGAATTTCCCTATGTAAATGTGTATATGGGTGCATTTGATGAAGCTGTATTTATGGGCGCATCACAAATAGTTGTTAGCCCGGGTGTTGCATTAAATGAACCCGTTATTCAACATGCCATTGCACAGGGTGTAGATGTGGTGGGTGATATAGAACTGTTTGCACAGCAGGTAAGTGCGCCAGTTATTGCGGTAACAGGTTCTAATGGTAAAAGCACCGTTATTAGTTTGCTAGGTGAAATGGCACGAATTGCGGGTGTAAATGCAGTCGTTGGTGGGAATATAGGTATACCTGCTCTGGAATTAATTAATTCAAATGCAGATTTGTATATTCTCGAACTCTCCAGTTTTCAACTGGAGAGTTTATATAGTTTGAAACCGGTGGCATCGACTGTTTTAAATGTTAGTCCTGATCATATGGATCGATATGAAAGTTTTGAAAGTTATACTGAAACTAAAAGCCGTATATATAGAGAGTGTAAGGTTGCTGTTATTAACCGGGATGATAAACGGGTAGTCTCAATGGAGGAGGGGCATAGTTCTGTTTCAGGGTTTACATTAGGTGAGCCGGTACAGGGTGATTTTGGCCTACGTAAATTGAGTGGAGAACGCTGGTTATGTAAAGGTGACAGACAATTGATTTGTGAAAAATCATTAAAAATATCTGGCACACATAATTTAGTAAATGCATTGGCTGCTCTGGCATTAGGTGAAGCAGCGGATATTCCTATGTCGGATATGTTGAGTGCACTGGAAAAATTTTCAGGATTGAAACATAGAACTCAGTGGATAGCAGAAAAGCATCATGTGACATGGGTGAATGACTCTAAAGGTACAAATGTTGGAGCAACTCTGGCAGCAATTACAGGTATAGCGTTTAAAAATAAATTAATTCTGATAGCTGGTGGTATTGCTAAAGATGCGGATTTTTCATCTTTAAAATCTGCAGTATGTGAAAGTGTTAGAACTGTTGTATTAATAGGTAAAGACGCTCCACAGATAGAACAGGTTTTACAGGGCTGTGTACCTGTTTTTTATGCTAAAGATATGCAGGATGCGGTAGATATAGCCGCAAATTTATCTCATCCTGATGATACTGTTTTATTGTCTCCAGCATGTGCAAGTTTTGATATGTTTGATAGTTATGAGCATCGTGGTGATGTTTTTGTAAAAGCAGTAAAGGGCCTGAAATGAATGTAGGCTTATTATTTCAGCAAACACAAAATATGGTTAATCGTGGATCAGGTAAAGCGATTGTGCAAAAGCCTGTTATGCTGGAAGGTTTAGATGGCGTATTAATTGTACTGGTTATTAGTTTGTTAGCTATTGGCCTGGTAATGGTGGCCTCAGCTTCAATTAGTATTGCAGATAGTAAAACATCAACACCATTCTTTTATTTATATCGTCAGTTAATAGCTGCTGTTTTAGGCTTAATTGCAGCAATGGCAATTTTTAAAATACGTCTGGTGTACTGGGAAAAATCGGGAATGATATTGCTTGCATTATCTTTTGTTATGGTGATATTGGTTTTAATACCAGGCATTGGTAAAACGGTGAATGGTTCGACTCGCTGGATACCGATAGGTGTTTTAAATTTACAGGTGTCTGAAGTTGTAAAATTATTTTTGATGATTTATGTGGCAGGATATTTGGTCAGGCATGGTGAGCAGGTGCGTTCCAGTTTATGGGGGTTTTTGAAACCCATGATAATGGTCGGGCTTGTTTGTATGTTTTTATTGCTTGAGCCAGATTTTGGTGCATCAGTTGTTATTATGATGACGGTGTTGGGTATGACGTTTCTTGCAGGTGTTCGTTTTACACAGTTTTTAGCAGTGATAACATTATTTGGTTCAGCTGCCACTTTGCTTGTTGTGACTTCCCCTTATCGTTTACAGAGGCTAACCGCTTTTGTAAATCCGTGGGCTGATCCATTTGATAGTGGGTTTCAATTAACACAGTCGCTTATCGCAATTGGTTCAGGTGGCTGGACTGGCGTAGGTCTGGGATCAAGTGTACAAAAGCTATTTTATCTTCCTGAAGCACATACTGATTTTTTATTTGCCGTACTTGCAGAAGAGCTAGGGCTTATTGGTGTGATTGTTGTTATCAGTTTATATACGGCTTTAGTATTTCGAGCATTTATGATTGCGAGAAAAGCAGAATCCTGTGGAAACCAGTTTGCGTCTTTTTTATCATATGGCATTGGTATCTGGTTGGGCCTGCAGGCATTTATAAATATTGGTGTCAATATGGGCGTGCTACCGACTAAAGGGTTGACCTTGCCCTTTATGAGCTCTGGTGGAAGTAGCTTAATTGTTGTTAGTGCTTCAATTGGGTTGTTGTTGCGCATCTCTTATGAGTGTTCTGGTGCTCAGGCGAAGAGCAGAAAAACATCGGCAGGTAAGAAGAAAAAATCTAAAACGGGTTTAGTGAAAAGAAAGAATAAAGATGTTCATGATTTGATACAGGAGGCTGCATGAGTAATACATTAGTGCGGCCTGTAATGATAATGGCAGGTGGAACTGGAGGACATGTCTATCCGGCACTTGCTGTTGCGGATGAACTAAAACAACGGGGTATTCCGGTTGTCTGGATGGGAACCAGAAAAGGTATTGAGGCCAGGCTTGTGCCTGAGGCTGGTATTGATGTTGACTGGTTGTCTATGAATGGTTTACGTGGAAAGGGAATATTTACATTATTGCTGGCACCAGTAAAAATTATTATGTCCTGTTATCAGGCAATTAAAATATTACATAAACGTAAACCATCTGTGGTTTTAGGTATGGGGGGATTTGTATCTGCCCCCGGTGGTTTAATGGCATGGTTTACACGGATTCCGCTGCTTATACATGAGCAAAATGCGGTGCCAGGTATGAGTAATCGTTTGCTATCTAAAATAGCAGATAAGGTTATGGATGCTTTTCCTGGGGGGTTTAAAACTAAAACACACCATGTTGGTAATCCGGTAAGAAGGTCAATAACGTCATTGTCATCTCCACAACAGAGAAATAAAGAGCGTGAAGGTGCTTTACGTCTTTTTGTTTTTGGAGGTAGCCTGGGTGCTGCAAGATTAAATGAAATTGTACCTCAGGCCTGTGCGAATATTTTAAAAGATAAAGAGTTGCAAATAAAACACCAGGCCGGGCCAGGAAATTTTGATCAGACACGTTTAAATTATGCACATTTAAAAATAAAAGCCGAAGTGCTCGAATATATTGATGATATGGAATCAATGTATTCATGGGCGGATCTGGTTATTTGTCGGGCAGGAGCGATGACTATTTCTGAACTGGCAGCAGCAGGTGTGGCATCAATTCTTGTGCCTTATCCATTTGCAGTGGATGATCATCAGACTTTTAATGCTAAATATTTAAGTGACGCGGGTGCGGCTATATTACTTAGTCAGGACGATTTAAATGTAGATACATTAGTTCATGTTTTAGAAAATATGAGTCGTGAAAAAACATTGGAAATGGCCAATAAAGCAAGGCTGCTTGGAATGCCAGAATCAACAAAGCTTGTCGCTGAAGCCTGTTTAATAGCGGGAGGGTATGATGTTAATTGAAACCCATCCGATGCGAAAAATACAGAATGTGCATTTTGTTGGAATTGGCGGTGTTGGTATGTGCGGTATTGCTGAGGTTTTATTAAACCTTGGTTATGCAGTGTCTGGGTCAGATGTAAAAGAAAATACAGCGATTCAACGACTGCTTACGCAGGGTGCGAAAATTTTTATAGGCCAGAAAGCCAGTAATGTAAAAGGGGCTGAAGTCGTTGTAGTGTCAACCGCTATTTCTGCCGATAATGTTGAGGTTATTGCAGCAAAAGAGCACCGCATACCGGTTATTCGTCGTGCAGAAATGCTGGCAGAAATCATGCGTTTCAGGCATGGCATTGCTATTGCTGGAACACATGGAAAGACGACGACGACGAGTTTAACAGCAAGTTTATTAATTGAGGCTAATCTTGATCCGACATATGTAATTGGCGGTAAGCTAAATAGTGCAGCAACAAACGCAAAGCTTGGAGCTGGTAAATATTTTGTTGCTGAAGCAGATGAAAGTGATGCTTCATTTTTATTGTTGCAGCCTATGATAGCTGTTGTTACAAATATAGATGCGGATCACCTTGAAACACATGATGGTGATTTTGAGCGCTACAAACATTCTTTTATTGAATTTTTACACCATTTGCCTTTTTATGGTACAGCCATTATCTGTTTAGATGATCATGAAAATAAGCAGATAATGGATAAAGTATCGAGACCAGTAGTCACTTATGGGATTGAATCAGATGCGGATGTAAAAGCTGTAAACATTAAGTGTAATGGCATGCAATGTCATTATGATCTTATACTGCCTGAAACTGAAGGGGTGGTGGCCGTTACATTGAATATGCCGGGTAAGCATAATGTTTTAAATTCATTAGCGGCGATTACAGTTGCACATTTATTGGGCGTTGATACCGTTTCTATGCAAAAAGCATTGCAGGCGTTTGATGGCATAGGTCGGCGTATGCAACAGTATGGTGAAATTAAAACATCAAAAGGGAATGTGCTGCTGGTTGATGATTATGGACACCATCCAACTGAAATTAAAGCAACACTTGAAGCAGCAAAAAATGCCTGGAGAAAACGTCGAATAGTTGTGGTTTTTCAACCGCATCGTTACACACGTACTCGTGATTTATTTGAAGATTTCAGTAATGTGTTATCACGGGCTGATGCATTAATAGTAACTGAAATATATGCTGCTGGTGAAGAGCACATAGCGGGAGCAGATGGTAGAGCATTATGTGCAGCAATTCGAGCAAGAGGGAAGGCAAACCCTGTTTTTGTTGAAAATTTAAAGGATTTAAATACCACAATATTAGATGTTATAGAAAAAAATGATGTATTGCTTACATTAGGTGCAGGAAGTATTGGTTCAATAGCTGAGAAATTACCGGAGGCATTAGCAAAATGATGACAGCCTTCAGTTTATATGATTTCAAGGGAGCTTTACTGATCGATGAGCCAATGTCAAAACATACCAGTTGGCGAATTGGTGGAGCAGCTGACCGGTTTTATACGCCCGTAGATATTGATGATCTTTCAGTGTTCATTGCTCAGTTACCTGAAAATGAAAATATTTTCTTTTTGGGGCTGGGCAGTAATTTGTTGGTAAGAGATAAAGGTATTAGAGGTACGGTTATTTCTTTAAAAGGAAGTTTGTCAGAAATTGAGGTTTTAGATGATAATTGTTTGCGAGCAGGTGCAGGTACTAGTTGTGCAAAACTGGCTCGATTCTGTCACCGTAATAACCTGATTGGCGGTGAGTTTTTTGCAGGTATACCCGGATTACTTGGCGGTGCATTAGCTATGAATGCAGGTGCGTTTGGTGGTGAAACCTGGCCACTTGTTAAATCGGTTATTACCATGGATAAACAGGGAAAAACATATAAACGAACAGAAAAAGATTATCAAATAAATTATCGTAATGTAGAAGGTCATAAAAACGAGTGGTTTGTCAGTGCAGAACTACAGTTTAAACCTGGTGATGGCAATGCTGCTGCTCTAAGAGTGAGAAATTTATTAGATAAAAGAGCCAAAACGCAACCTACGGGAGTGCCTAGTTGTGGTTCCGTATTTAAAAATCCTGAGAATGATTTTGCTGCACGTCTAATAGAAGACTGTGGATTAAAAGGATATGTTATTGGCGATGCGGTGGTATCTGAAAAACATGCGAATTTTATTATTAATACGGGTGAAGCTAAAGCCTGTGATGTTGAAGCTCTTATTTTGTATGTGCAAAAAGCGGTAAAAAAAGAGCAGGATATTGTTTTGCAAACAGAAGTTAAAATTATCGGAGAAACTGATAATGAGTAGCTTTGAAAATGTAGCTGTGTTTATGGGGGGGTGGTCTGCTGAAAGAGACGTCTCATTAAATAGTGGTCGTGCTGTTTATAAGGCTCTAAAAAAACAGGGTATTAACGTTACGGCAATTGATGTTGATCGGAATATTTGTCAGCAGTTGCATGAAAATCAGTTTAGTCATGTCGTTAATATGTTGCATGGGCGCGGTGGGGAGGATGGTGTTATACAGGGATTACTTGATATATTGAAAGTACCCTATACAGGTTCAGGTGTTCTAGGTTCTGCATTAGCAATGGATAAGTTTCGTTGCAAACAATTATGGCGTGGCATCGGGTTGCCTACACCAGATTTTGTGGAGTTAAAAAGTGAATTAGACTGTGATAAGGCGCTTGAAACCTTAGGTTTACCATTAATGGTAAAGCCTGTGTTAGAAGGTTCAAGTATTGGTATTAGTAAAGTTAATTCAAGTGATGAGATGAAGCCGGCATGGGAGAAAGCTCGTAACTGCAAAGGGACAATTATTGCTGAAAAATTTATACAGGGTGAAGAATATACTGCAGCAATATTAGGTGATCAGGTTTTACCAATGATTCGTCTTGAAACAGACAATGCGTTTTATGATTATCAGGCTAAATATGTTTCTAATGATACAAAATATATTTGCCCATGTGGTTTAGCTGAGGAGTTTGAATCTGAACTGGCAGAATTAATGTTTAATGCTTTTAAGGCTGTTATGGGTGAAGGCTGGGGTCGAGTTGACTTTATGTTAGATAAATATCAGCAGCCATGGTTGATAGAGGTGAATACGGTTCCCGGTATGACAGATCATAGCCTGGTTCCAATGGCTGCAAAACAGGCCGGATTAACATTTGAAGATTTGGTGCTTAGAATACTTCAGGGAGCATTAGTGCATGGATAACAAGTATCGAGTTGGTATGAATAAGAATAAAAAAACCGGGGTAAAAAAACGCCAGGCTGCTAGGGGGCGTGTAATAAAAAAACGTAATATTAGTAAAATGGTAAATAGGTTAAATGCTTTTTTTGTTTTTATCTGGAAGCCAGGGATATTGTCAGGTGTTATTGCTTTGTTTTTTGTTCTGTTTTTATATAACAAAATTGAACTGGATCGAATGCTACCGATACAGTCAGTGAAAATTGAAGGTGAGTTTGATTTTCTTAATAAAGAAAGGTTACGTGATCGAGCAATACCTGTTGTAAAGGGTGGTTTTTTCAAGGTGAATTTATTTGAAGTTAGAAATGCACTCGTTGATTTACCCTGGGTAGAAGATGTTTCGGTTAGGCGTCAATGGCCAGATAATTTACTGGTTCGTGTCATTGAGAAAAAGCCAGTTGTGTTGTGGGGTGAAAATGGGGTTGTGAGTGCTAAGGGTGAGTTGTTTATGCCAGCACAAAAGCCATCTGTTAAATTGCCGCACCTGTCGGGCCCGCAAGGGCAACATAAATTAATGTTACAGGAACTGGCGCGAATGCAGGCATGGTTATCCGGGACAGGGTTGTATATAAAAAATATTGAACTGGATGCACGACGATCATGGACATTAACAATGGTATCTGGGATGGAGTTAAGGCTGGGGCGAAAACAAATGCATGAGCGATTAAACCGTTTTGTTTCTGTTTATAAAGAAACCTTAGAAATAGAAAAACGTGAAATTAAACATATAGATATGCGGTATACCAATGGCTTTGCAGTCGCCTGGAAAGAGGTATAGGAAAAATGACAAAAAAAACAGATAAAAATTTAATTGTTGGGCTGGATATAGGTACATCAAAGGTGGTTGCGATAGTAGGTGAAATAACACCTGAAGGCGAAGTTGAAATTATAGGCCTTGGATCTCACCCATCGAGAGGTTTAAAGAAAGGCGTCGTTGTTAATATCGAGTCTACAGTTCAGTCGATTCAACGGGCAGTAGAAGAAGCTGAATTAATGGCGGGTTGTCAGATTAATTCAGTTTACGCCGGTATAGCTGGAAGCCATATTAAAAGCATTAACTCACATGGCATTGTAGCGATAAAAGACCGTGAAGTAAGTGAAATGGATTTAGATCGGGTTATTGATGCGGCACGAGCTGTTGCCATTCCCGCAGATCAACGCATCCTTCATATTCTGCCGCAGGAATTTATTATTGATGAGCAGGAAGGTATACGTGAACCCATAGGTATGTCTGGTGTTCGCTTAGAGGCGAAAGTGCATCTGGTAACCGGTGCAGTTGGTGCGGCTCAAAATATTATTAAATGTGTAAGGCGATGTGGGCTGGATGTTGATGACATTATTTTAGAGCAGCTTGCATCCAGTTATTCAGTGTTAACAGAAGACGAAAAAGAACTGGGTGTCTGTCTGGTTGATATTGGCGGGGGAACAACCGATATTGCTGTGTTCTCAGAAGGCGCTATAAAACATACCGCGGTTATACCCATTGCCGGGGATCAGGTGACAAATGATATTGCTGTTGCTCTACGGACACCGACAAAGTATGCAAATGAAATAAAAATTAATTATGCATGTGCTTTACGGCAGTTAGCGAATGCAGATGAAACAATTGAAGTGCCTAGTGTGGGTGACAGACCACCACGTAAATTATCTCGCCAGACTTTAGCTGAGGTTGTTGAGCCCCGTTATGATGAGTTGCTCAGCCTGGTGCAGGCTGAATTAAGAAAAAGTGGTTTTGAAGACATAATAGCAGCCGGCATAGTGATGACAGGTGGTAGTTCAAAAATGGAAGGTGTTGTGGACTTGGCAGAAGAGATATTCCACATGCCTGTACGGTTAGGTATACCGCAATATGTAAGCGGTTTATCAGATGTGGTTTCAAATCCAATACATGCTACTGGTGTCGGCTTATTATTATTTGGTGAGCAGCATCAAAGCAGTGGTACACAATATTTATCAACAGAAGGGGGTGTAAAAGGCATATGGGGACGAATGAAAAACTGGTTCCAGGGGAACTTTTAAAACCGAAAATAAAATACCCTTTTAATGATTGGGTAAAACAGAATTTTAAAATTAAATCTCAGGCAATTAAAAATTGTTTGAATAATATAAATGAGGAGATCACACATGTTTGAATTGATGGATTCAGTTGCTCAAGATGCTGTCATAAAAGTAGTCGGTGTTGGTGGCGGCGGTGGTAATGCCGTGAAGCATATGATGACCACGGGAATAGAAGGTGTGGATTTTATATGTGCAAATACCGATGCACAGGCATTGACTAAAATAAGTGGTGCTACATCTTTACAGATAGGCACCAATATAACAAAAGGGCTGGGTGCAGGTGCCAACCCTGATGTGGGTCGACAGGCTGCTCTAGAAGATCGTGAACGTATCCAGGAAATTATTATGGGTGCCGATATGATTTTTGTTACGGCAGGTATGGGAGGTGGAACGGGTACAGGTGCTGCTCCTGTTGTTGCACAAATTGCCAGGGATATGGGCATACTCTGTGTTGGTGTTGTTACCAAGCCATTTGTGTTTGAAGGTGCGAATCGTATGAAGATTGCACAGCAGGGCATACAGGAACTTAGCCAGCATGTTGATTCACTTATTACTATTCCAAATGACAAATTATTAAGTGTCTATGGTCGTGAGTTTGATTTAATGAATGCATTTAATGGTGCGAATGACGTGCTACATAATGCAGTTCAGGGAATCACTGAGTTGATAACGCATCCTGGTGTTATTAATGTGGATTTTGCAGATGTACGAACTGTTATGTCTCAGAATGGTATGGGTATGATGGGCTCCGGTATCGCCAGTGGTGATAGTCGTGCTGCACTTGCGGCGGAAGCGGCTGTTGCCAGCCCACTGCTAGAAGATGTCAATATCTCAGGTGCTCGTGGTATTCTGGTTAATGTAACTGGTACTAATTTAACGCTGGGGGAATTTGAGGATATAGGCGCAATTATAAGTTCATTTGCATCAGATGAGGCTATCGTTGTAATGGGTACGGCCATTGATCCTGAGTTAGAAGAACAGCTACGTGTCACCGTTGTTGCAACTGGTTTGGGGCAGGCGCTTCCAGCGATGGGCAAAGATCCTATGAAAATTGTGAAACGCACGACCACGGGAGATGTCGATTATGGTGATTATGATAAACCCACTATTCAGCGTAAAAAAGCTGCAGGCGATGGTTTAACAGGGGCACTTGATGATGAAATGCTGGATATACCCGCATTTTTACGACGTCAGGCTGATTAGATAGTGATTAGATAGAGTAATGACAGGGGCATAAATGGTTCAGGTGAAGTATTAAGAGCAAGTTAAAGTAATATCTAAAAACTGTGCGCAAGTTTCATGTTTTGTTAAGAAATTTGTCTATAATATTTGACTAGCAGTTTATTATGTTCAAAATATGACAAAAGCATGTATAATTCGTGCAAATTTGTCCTATAAGGGCAATGTTGCCATAAAATGGCTATTTATTAAGGAATATTGACTTGATTCGTCAACGTACTATCAAAAACGTTATCCGTGCAACCGGTGTTGGTTTGCATACAGGTAATAAGGTCTATCTGACTTTACGTCCAGCTTCTCCTAATACAGGTATTGTTTTTAGGCGTGTAGACCTTGATCAACCTGTGAGCATTCATGCAAAAGCTGAAAATGTATGCGATACAAAGTTATCAACAACCATTGGTGAGAATGGTGCAAAAGTATCTACGGTAGAACACCTTCTATCTGCGATGGCTGGCTTAGGTATTGATAATGCGTATGTAGATGTAAGTGCAGATGAAGTACCTATTATGGATGGCAGCTCAGGTCCCTTTGTGTTTTTATTACAGTCAGCAGGCATAGTAGAGCAGCAGGCGGCCAAACGCTTTATCCGTATTAAGAAGACTATTCTAGTTGAAGAAGAAGATAAGTGGGTGAAATTTGAGCCATTCGAAGGTTTTAAAGTTGGTTTTACAATAAACTTTGATCATCCTGTTTTTAATGGTTCTCCGCAGCAGGCAGAAATTGATTTTTCTTCAACTTCATTTGTAAAAGAAGTGAGTCGTGCCAGAACTTTTGGATTTATGAGTGATTTTGAAAAATTACGTGAGAGTAACCTTGCATTAGGTGCGAGCCTGGATAACGCCATTGGCGTAGATGAGTTTCGTGTATTAAATGAAGATGGCTTGCGTTATCAGGATGAATTTGTAAAACATAAAATTTTAGATGCAATTGGTGATCTTTATTTATTGGGCCATAGTTTAATTGGTGCATATTCTGGTTATCGTTCAGGTCATGCTCTGAATAATACATTATTGAAAACATTAATTGCCAAGCCGGATGCCTGGGAAGAGGTTACATTTGAAGATGAAGCCGCGATATCTCCCATTTCATATTCCAAGCCGGTACAGGCCTGATAATTAGATTTAGAGATATTTATAATTAAAACAAAAAAGCCCTGAATTTTATTCAGGGCTTTTTTGTTTTACGAGAAAGGCGTAGCAGGGCAGCCTGTAAACCTGAGTCTGAAACACAGCTAGCGGTTTGTTTTATGAGTCTGGCATTATGCTCACTCAAGGTTCGAAATACAGGTGGTTTCTTTTTGATAATGCGTTTTGGCGGTGTGAGCTTCAGGCTTACCCGTGTTAGTTTAATGCCCGTGTGCTGATGCAGTGCTTCCAGCATTGTCTGACTGTACATGCGTAGTCGGGTTTGCCAGACAGGAGAATCTGTTAAGATAACTAATTGATTATGTCTGACATCTGCAACTTCCATATGGTCATGGCAGTCTACAGGTAATGAAATTTTTACGGCATGGTTAAGGTTCTTTAATTCCTGTGCCTTTTTTATGAGTCTCAGGTTTATTTTTTCTGAAATATTATCCATAGTGACCATAAGTTGTGTGTTGTTGCTAAAGCCTGAGATCAGTTGATTGTGTAAGTTTCAAGTGTGTCTGATAGCCCGAAATATATTCACCCTAACTCATTTAAGGTTTTATTTTTTACAGTTTATTCACTTGTTTATTAATAATTCGCATGAAAATGTGGTTTAAATAAAATTTTTAGGTCATAAACTGACCAAAAACTTGTGATCTGGTCATTTTATGTCAAAATCCTCTGTTCGAGTTAAATATTTAAAGTTTTAACTGAATATGGGCTATTATAGCTTATAAGATATTCTTAAGGTTATACATTACATTAAAGTTTTCATGCATGGATATAATATTATTAAGTAAGTTTAGAGGTCGACCCTGTCGTGTACAGATCGGCAGTCCTGTGCAACTCATGATGTTGTCTGTGTTTGCAGTGCTCTTTTCCGGAGCATTAGGGATGATGGGGTACTGGATTGGACAATCCCAGGCATCATCTTCCAGTGTCGCTTCAATACAGCAGGAAATCAAATTACAGAGGCAATTGATTGATCAAACTCGCTTTAATGCTCGCGCAGATATAGATGCTCTGGCTGCCAGATTAGGTGAGATTCAGGCACATGCTATGCGTTTGAATGCACTGGGTCAGAAGCTGGTGACTATAGCCAAGCTGGATAGAGGTGAGTTCAATTTTGAAGAAACACCTGGACTGGGTGGCCCGGACGAGCCTGGCGGTTTACAGGAAATGGATTTTGGCAGTGAAATTGATGCGGTTATTGCAGAGCTTGAAGACCGTGAGCAACAGTTACGTGTATTAGAAAATATTTTAATTAGTAGTCATATGCAGGAAGAGGTTTTCCCGGCGGGTCGCCCTATTAAGCGGGGCTGGATTTCTTCGTATTATGGCACGCGCACAAATCCATTTTCAGGCAAACTCCAGTTTCATAAGGGGATGGATTTTGCGGCTAAATCAGGATCAGATGTACTGGCTGTTGCGGGTGGTGTGGTAACCTGGTCTAGTAAACGTTATGGTTACGGTAATCTGGTAGAAATTAATCATGGTAATGGTTATATCACGCGTTACGGACATAATAAAAAGAATCTTGTATCTGTTGGAGATACGGTTAAAAAAGGCCAGGTTATTTCTCTTATGGGCTCTACAGGCCGTTCAACTGGCCCTCATGTGCATTTTGAAGTGATAAAAAATGGTCGTCAGATTAATCCACAGAAGTTTGTTCAAAGAAAATAGAGCCTGAATTCGCGTATGCCTGTTCGATTCAGGGTCAGGCTGTTACTGTGCATGTGCTCAAAAGAAGCCGGCCTAATTAATAAAATGATTAAATCCACCTTTAGCTAAAACCAGTCAATACTCACTCACCAATATTTTTAATTGGTAGCGCATCCAGGTAAAACATCAAATAAACCTGATTAAATTCAATTATTTGTGCTCTTACCCTTAAGCCATAGGCCTTTCTAAGGCATAATACAGCCTCACTTTTTAAGTAAAATACGTAGTTATAAGGATTCACAATGGCATCCACTCTAATGCGAAAAGTTTTTGGTAGTCGTAATGACCGTCAGGTTAAAAAATATCGCAAAACTGTAAATAAAATTAATAATCTTGAGCCTGAGATGGAAGGCCTAAGTGATGAAGAGCTGGGTGCTAAAACGCTAGAATATCGGAAAAGATTTAATCAGGGAGAATCACTGGATGATTTATTACCAGAAGCATTTGCTAGTGTCAGGGAGGCGAGTAAACGCGTATTGGGTATGCGTCATTTTGATGTGCAAATGATTGGGGGGATTGTTCTTCACAATGGTAATATTGCCGAAATGCGCACAGGTGAAGGTAAAACACTGGTTGCTACACTGGCGACATATCTGAATGCATTATCCTCCAGGGGAGTGCATGTGATTACGGTGAATGATTATCTGGCACAACGTGATGCAAACTGGATGGGCAAAATATATGCATTTTTAGGTTTAAGCACGGGTGTAGTTATATCGGGTATGGACCCGTTAGCTAAAAAACAGGCATATGAATCTGATATTACTTATGGCACTAATAATGAATTTGGTTTTGATTATTTGCGCGATAATATGGCGTTTAGTGTTGATGAAAAAGTTCAGCGTGAATTAAATTTTGCAGTTGTCGATGAAGTTGACTCTATTTTAATAGATGAAGCTCGTACGCCACTTATCATTTCTGGTCCGACCAATGATAATTCTGAACTTTATGTGAAGTTTAATGGATTAATAAGGGAGTTAGAGCAGGGCGAGGAGGCAGAAACAAAAGAAGAAGAACCAACAGGTGATTATACTGTTGATGAGAAAAACAAGCAGGTGCATATTACTGAGCAAGGGCATGAAAAAGTAGAGGAGTTACTTGTTCGGGAGGGTGTTCTTGATGAGAATGACAGTCTGTACAGTGCTAATAATATAAATTTAATACATTATTTAACGGCATCAATACGTGCCAATGTATTATTCCAGAAAGATATTAGTTATATCGTTAGTGATGGAAAAATTGTTATTGTAGATGAGTTTACAGGTCGCACAATGGAGGGAAGGCGCTGGTCAGATGGTTTGCATCAGGCAATTGAAGCTAAAGAAGGTGTCAATATTGAAAATGAAAACCAGACATTAGCGGGTATTACATTTCAGAATTATTTTCGTTTATATAATAAATTATCAGGTATGACGGGTACCGCCGATACGGAAGCTTTTGAATTTCAGTCGATATATAGTCTTGAAGTTATGGTTATACCAACCAATCTTGATGTTGCCCGAATAGATAATGGCGATCTGATTTTTTTGACAGTAGAAGAAAAGTTTAATGCAATTGCCGAAGATGTAAAAGACTGCATTGAACGGAAACAGCCCGTGTTAGTTGGTACGGCTTCTATAGAAGCATCAGAGCATCTTTCTGACTTATTAACCAGGCTTAAAGTTAAGCATAATGTATTAAATGCAAAACAGCATGAGCGCGAAGCAACCATTATTGCTGAAGCAGGTGTGCCTGGTGCGGTAACTATCGCAACTAATATGGCGGGTCGAGGTACGGATATTGTACTCGGTGGAAACCTTGATGTTGAACTGGTAGAAAAAGGTGATATTTCAGAATCTGAGAAAGAAAAGTTAACACAACAATGGCAACAGAGACATGACGATGTATTAACAGCAGGTGGGCTTCATGTGATTGGCAGTGAACGACATGAGTCACGGCGCATCGATAATCAGTTACGTGGTCGTTCTGGTCGTCAGGGAGATGCGGGTTCTACGCGCTTTTACCTTTCATTGCAGGATGATCTGATGCGTATTTTTGCTTCAGATAAAATGGCTGGTTTAATGAAAAAACTAGGAATGGAAGAAGGTGAAGCGATAGAGCACCCCTGGGTTTCCAGAGCTATAGAGAATGCACAGCGCAAAGTAGAAGGTCATAACTTTGATATTCGTAAACAGTTACTTGAATATGATGATGTTGCAAATGATCAGCGTAAAGTGGTGTATCAACAGCGTAATGAAATGATGGCTGAAGATGATTTAAGTAACATCATTGAGTCAATTCGTTTAGATGTTATTAATACACTGGTGTCTAATTATGTCCCACCGGGAACACTTGAGGAACAGTGGGATATTAAGGCACTGGTACAGTCATTAGAAGAAGAAACAGGGAAGGTATTAGATATTCAGCAGTGGCTTGATGATGATAATCAGCTTAATGAATATACATTAGCTGAAAAAGTATATGCAGAATTAACCGGTATTTATAAAGAAAAAGAAGCGCTAATAGGAACAGAAGAATTACGCCGTTTTGAAAAGTATGTGTTATTGCAGGTGCTGGATTCTCACTGGAAAGAACATCTGTCAGCAATGGATTATTTACGTCAGAGCATTAATTTACGTGCTATGGCACAAAAAAATCCAAAGCAGGAATATAAGCGCGAATCATTTGAAATGTTTTCTGAAATGTTAGAGCAGATAAAACAGGAGGTTATGTCAACGTTGGCCAGAGTTGAGCTCCGTTCCCAGGAAGAGATTGAAGAGCTGGAACGTCAACAACAAATGCCGACAGATATGAATTATGAGCATGCAGATGCAGCATCAGTAACAGACGAAGACGTAGTTGCAGAAAAACAGCCATCAGGGCAGCAGCCATTTGTTAGAAATGATAAAAAAATAGGTCGTAATGATCCCTGTTATTGTGGTTCGGGGAAAAAGTTTAAACAGTGTCATGGTAAATTAAGTTAAAGGTGCATTGATGGCTATTAATTTAATTGAACCAGAATCGCTTTTACCTGTTAACGGTATTCGATTAGCAGCAATTTCCGCGGGTATAAAAAAAAATCAGTCTGATGATCTTGTGTTAATTGAGCTGGCTGAAAATAGTCAATGTGCAGCCGTTTTTACTCAAAATAAATTTTGTGCAGCGCCGGTTACCGTTGCTAAAAAGCATTTGCAAATGAAACCACCACGTTATCTTCTAATTAATTCGGGTAATGCAAATGCAGGTACGGGTAAACAGGGTATGCAGGATGCGCTTAATACCTGTGCGCTGGTTGCCAGGCAAAGTGGATGTGATATAGAGGCCGTTTTACCTTTTTCCACGGGTGTGATTGGTGAAAATTTACCTGTACATAAAATAGAATCAGCTTTGCCCACGTTACATGAACAGTTATTTGATGATAACTGGCTCGGTGCGGGTCGTGGCATTATGACAACGGATACCAAATTAAAAGCTATTTCACGTCAGATAGAAATACAGGGCAAAGTGATAACGGTTACAGGCCTCTCAAAAGGCGCGGGTATGATCCAGCCTAATATGGCAACCATGTTGGCTTATATTGCAACAGATGTAGCAATTGATAATGATTTATTGCAGCAGTGTTTAATATCAGCTGTTAATTCCTCATTTAATGCGATTACTGTTGATAGTGACACATCAACGAATGATGCCTGTGTACTAATGGCAACAGGGCTAGCCGGTAATGAAGTTATTACACAGGAAAATGCCGATTATCAAAAACTGTCAAAGGTTATTGGTGAGGTGTGCATGTATCTTGCGCAGGCGATTATTCGTGATGCTGAAGGCGCAACAAAATTTGTTACTTTACAGGTTAATTCTGCCAGTTCGGTTAAAGATGCTCGACAGGTTGCATTTACAGTTGCTCATTCACCTCTGGTTAAAACTGCTTTATTTGCCAGTGACCCTAACTGGGGAAGGATTCTTGCAGCAGTAGGGCGAGCGGGTATTGATTTTGATATTAATAAAATCCAAATTTTTCTAGGTGATATTTGTATTGTCTCAAATGGTGGGCGTGATGCTGCTTACACAGAAGAGCAGGGGCAGAAAGTGATGAATCAGGAAGAAATTACAATTCGTATTGAACTACATACAGGTGAACAATCTGCCTGTATCTGGACCAGTGATTTATCATATGACTATGTGAAAATTAATTCTGAGTATCGTAGTTAACGTATAAAAAAAGCTGGATTATCATGTCTAATTTAGTTCATGTTGCAATCGCAATAATTACCAATAAAAAGAATGAAATTTTAATTTCTCTCAGGGCAGAAAATACTCATCAGGGCGGTGTGTG
>JADGFA010000087.1 GCA_016744065.1 Gammaproteobacteria bacterium | reverse complement strand
ATCATATTCCCCCACCGCTTCAGCAATTTCCTGATGCACCACACCAAACTCATCGATCTCGGCATAAATAGGTTTACCACTGGGACCTTTAACCGTATTGCGCGCACCGACATAGCCGAATTTGAAAACCGGGTGACCAAAAATAAAATGAATTCATGCCTATCCAGTAGCACAAACTTATTAAAGATCAGTATTAACAGCTAAATTACGAGAACTTGTCAGGTTAACTTTATACTTAATTCTAATATTACATACTTCTTTTTTATGATTATAAAAAGGCTGGAATTGAATAAATAGACTACCAAAGCTTTTACCCTCATTTGCAGTGAAATAATAACGTTTATTATTTAATTTATCAGAATAATTTTCGTTATCTTCATTCATTTCTATATCTAATCTCGAACTATAACCATACTCAGGTGCAAGGTTTAAATATAAATCATCTGTTTCTTGTATCCCACCGTCTACAGGAACAATAGATATTTTCCAGTCACCATAATCTCTTCTGTTTTCCATATGTGGTCGAATACAATTGATATATAACTGGCCTTTCTTTTCTCCTTCCTGTAATTTTTTTTTACTTTTTGTTTCATCAAATTTAAGCGTATACTTTCTACCGTCTGAAAATATCCGTAACGATGCACCACCTCTAATTGCTCCTTCATATTTTTCAATACGCCAAACATTAACAATATATGGATTACTTTTATTAGTATAATTCTTCCAGTTTAATACATACTTATCATTATCATGTTGTAAAAAACGAACGGTATTTTCTTGTACATTTCTAGTGCTATTAATATTTCTCGTAGGCGTTTGATAAGACACATCATCTATTTCAGAGTGCGCAATCGCACCTAACTCTAATGCAGCACCTATTGTATCAATCATAAAATATCCATCATCATCCGTTTTCACGGTCCCTCTCCCCCCTCCAGTAGATAAAAATGCATTTTCCCCTGAATACCAGACACTAGCATTTTTAACTGGTTGGCCATATTGATCAACAACTCGCCCATGAAACCTTATTTCAGGTAATGGGCTAATTGCCATTTTATAATAATGTTTTAACCGCCGTTCAGTATCTGGTATTTTATCTAATATAATTATTGTTTTGTCTAATCGTTCAACTTCACTAAGCTGTTTAAATTTTTCACCTTCTTGCAACTGAATTAATTCTTCTTTGATTGGAATTAATTCAGAAGAAATTGTAGGATTAACTATTGACTTCTCATTATTAATAAAATAAACAAAAAATATTATTAAAACTATGGATATACTTATTTTTATTTTCATAACATAAACTTCAATTTATTGAATACCAATACTATTACTTAAACCCGTTAAGTCTTCTTCTCTCAAATCTATTGAGCTATCGAGAACAAGATTCCAATATACTGCACGTTGCTGTGTATTGCTTTTAGAGCTAATCTCTGAATAATAGCCATGAAATGGCGCACTGTGATCTTGATTACTATTTGTAAACCCAGCCATATTTTGGTTTATTTCAACTTCTACCGTTGCACTATTATTTTGATTCTGAACAACCAACGTCTGCCCCAAAGGTTCAGTCCTCGCCGGAATCACATGCGACAAAATCTCAATTTTAGTCTGCTCATTATAAGGAACAACATCACCATTTCGTCGAAATATAGATTGATAACGTAATGTTTCATCCGGTTTCAAATTTTGCACCACTGTATCATTATTACAAATAGAAACTCTAAGTGGATTATCAATATTTATATTTAAACAATCTTGATAACCTTGTTCATAGATTCGGTATTGCTCATGAAATGTATTTGTATAATCCCATTCAAACTCTACATCTAAATTCGTTGTAAAATCGGGTTTTAAAAGCTGATTAAACTCCCAACCGGTTAATGCTGCATCCTGCGTATTGTAAAAATTTAATATACGTGTTTTTGTTCCTATAGCTTTATAGTAATGATTACCAAAGTCATTTGGCTTCATATACATATCACTCGTCGCCCCATGTTCAATTGTGTAATTACCACCTGCTTGAACCACTTCCCCATTCACCCCAATAGGATTACCTTCCATATTACGTTTAATCCAGTCATAGCGCCACATATCTGGAGGCATATCAAATACGGTAGAACTTTCTATTAGACTATTTGATAAATTATAGCAACGCCAAGCATATTCAGGCCCCCTGAGTGTACCTATATCAGTTACACACGATGCCAATAATAAAAGTTCATGGTTAACATTACTGGCATTACTGTCATATGCACCTGCACTTTCAGCAGCCTGACTTGCGGTATAACTAGCAACAACATTATCAGCAAGCGATTTAAGCGCCTCACTCACTAAAACATTGCCCATACTATGAGCAATGACATGAAGATTTATATGGGCATTATGACTATTTTCACCATGTTGATGCATATTTAACCACTCAACTAATTTTGGTGCATTTAAACGTGCAACTGCTTCACTATTGTTATAATTTTGTTCATGTCCTATTAAATATGGAATTTGTAAAGCACCGTACTTATTCGCTGGTTTTGTATGCCAACCCGTTGGCCAGCTTAGCGCCGTAAATTGCCCTTTATACCCTGACCAATATAACCGCTTAAAACTGGTATTAGAAAAACCTGTTTTTTCTGCATCTAGCATACGCCATCCATGTATTTGTAAAACTAAATCTTTATCTATTTCTGATTGATCAAATATTCCTTTATAAATATCCACTTTCTTTCCACGCACCTGAACAATACTTGTATCTATAAATCGTGCAGGAAAAAAACCTACATCTCCAGATGGTTGTGCTGAACCCGCCGTAATCTGCTGATAATATGCATTTACATTTCGTAAATCCATATACACACGTTGTTTCTTTAATGGCGCATCTACACCTTTCTTTTTGTAAGCAATTTCAATATAACACGCATCGGCCATTTGTTCACAATCACCCGTTCGTTTAACGCCTTCAAAAATAAACCGCCCAACACCATCACCATCAAAATATGTTTTTATATCATACGAGGTTAATTTATAAGCTTCTTCCCCTGACTTTAATAAAATATTTCTTTTTAGATTAGCTTTATCAACCTGTTCTGCTGTTTTATTCGAATCATATATATAAGCATGAGCTTTATTTTCTCCCTCATCACGCCAAAAACCTTTAAATAAATTAATACTAATACCTTCTGCACGAAGTTCATAAAAATATTCATCTCCCTGTATTTGGGTATCTATTTTTATTTTAAGGGGTGAAAAATCTTCTAAATCACGGTAGCTTTCTATTCGAAATATTTTAGTACTTGAGGTATTGCTTGAATTCGCTTTAATGGGGTCTTCATCCCATTGCTCACAAGTTTGTTGATATTCGTTTATTACATCATACACATCATTTAAGCCACTACAACTTGTTCTAATCCAGTCGATTTTACCCTCATTAAAAAAAGAACCATTATTCACCACATCCAGATCATTATTCAACCAAAACCGAAAAGGTAATATCTCCAAATCATCGACACCTGTTTCGGTATAAGTAATATCACTTGGATAATCTTCTGTTGATTTACCTAATACTATTTTCCCGTCACGATTTAGATCAACTCCGATCTTCGGGGCTACGATTGAAAAATTAGCACCTGCACCTCGACTTTTTAGCGCTATAGCGGATTCAATATTTAATACAAATAAGCTCAGTATAAAAAATAGTATTTTCAGTGCCTGGCATTGATATATTTTTTTAGTTTGTATTTTCACTTTAATCAGTCTCTACCATCTGAACATCTACCCTTAACTGCCCCATTGAGTCACGCTCTCTTACCGCTTCTACATATAATATAATTTCACCGTCTTCACTGACCGTAAATAAACTTAAAGGATAAAGGTGATCAGGCTGTATGAATTGACCTCCATCATCAAAACCTTGCGGCTGTCTAACCTGATCACCATTTCGCACCCACAAGCGCATATAACCAATATCAGGTATATATTCAGTGATACTATCAACAGTCTGCTGCGTAATAGCGGCTGGATTGGATGCCTGATAAGTAAAGCTCAATGTCGTTTTAGACGCATCAAAGTCAGTTGGCACTTGCACAATCATTTGTGCAAAACGCACCCCCGCATCAAAGTCTGCAAAATTCGGTACGCCATCATTATCGGTATCATCGGTATTAACGGAAAGAATTTTTCCTGGTTGTCCAGTTTCCGCTTCTATTCTTTCTTCAGCCGTACTTCGATCCGGCCGTTCCAGACCATTATTATTATCCGAGTCCACATCGGCATCTAGTGTCCTGAATGCAAACTCCCA
>JADGFA010000050.1 GCA_016744065.1 Gammaproteobacteria bacterium | reverse complement strand
CCATTATTCCCTTCCATATTTAATATTCTTGAAAAGCATTTATAATTATAATTTTTTAAATAATATTATACGACTATACTAATGTACCGTTAAATATAAATGAAAGCTAATATTATAATAACAATAAAATTTCCAAAATTTGTTAGATACAATAACATTAACTACCAAATAACCCGACAACAGAGTCAATATCAGGGGTTCTCCATCATAAATACACTGCTTAAAGCCATTACGCAGCCCCCTATGAAACTCAGACTCTTCATTTAAAATATTAATTACAATTTATTTTCTTGACACACGGTGTTTCTTAGGAGTATAAATGTTTTCAAGTTAGCCAATATTAGATCTTCAAGGAGATAATCTATGTTCAGGTTTGCGTCATCAAATATATCAAGTACCGACACCGACAGGCAATCGGCATTTTCCAGTGTTATTAATTCAAAAAATATTAGTTTAAGTATTCCTGTTTCAAAAAGGGCTATGCCTCCGCCGCTAGCATCACCACACCCGTATAACTAATTTGCGAATACTTCATAGCGTCTGAATATAATATATTCTGCAAATAATCAGAATATATTCATTTAGCCCTTTGTAATTCAGCCTGTTAGCAATATCTGTTGAACTGCTCACAATATTTCTTATGAACAGTTCAAGTGTCATTACCATTAAAGAATTCGTTGTGTATTGAAGCAGTAACTCAATGTTTATTGGAGCCTCATGGTTTTATATGGGGACTAATTAATTGCCAATATGGAGGCATACCATGAGCGTTCAACTGTCGTACCCAGGTGTTTATATTGAAGAAGTTCCCAGTGGCGTTCGCACTATTACCGGTGTCGCTACTTCCATTACTGCATTTATTGGCAGTGCTTCACGTGGTATAGAAAATGAGCCAATACTGGTTCAAAGTTTTTCTGAATACACACGTACTTTCGGCGATTTATCCCGTAATCATCCATTAGGTTTTGCCGTTAGCCAGTTTTTTTTAAATGGTGGGCGAGATGCATTAATTGTCCGTGTTACTAACGGGGGTACAGCAGCATCAGTTACCGCCAGCACCCTGGCACTCGTAGCATCCAGCTTAGGTGAATGGGGTAATAATCTACAGGTAACCATTACCCACCCTGACGCAACAATAAACCCTGAAGCAGAAGCTAACGAAATATTTAATTTAATTATCACTGATACAGACACGGGTTCAGTTGAATCATTTAACAACATCTCAGCATTGCCAGATAACTCTCGTTACGCAACAACTATTCTGGAACAACAGTCGAAACTTGCGCGTATTGATGGTGCACTGGCGGCTACACGTCCTGAGCCCATTGGCCTGGGAACAGAGGGAGATCCACCGGTTCCATTTACGGGCGGTGTTAATGGTTCCGCAATTAACGACGACGCTGTATCTGGCCCAACCCGGCAAGCTGCTCGCGAAGGTATCTGGGCACTGGAAAAAGCCGATTTATTTAACCTGCTTTGTATCCCACCCTTCGAACTTGAAACAGGTGACATCGGAGCACTAACCCGTGCAGCGGCAGCGGCTTATTGCCTGGATCATCGTGCAGTTTTCATTGCTGATCCACTTCGCGACTGGGATGAACATAGTGACATCACCGATCCAGCAACAGGCCTGGATAGTCCAACCTGGGGTATGAGCCGCAATGCAAACTCAGCCGTTTATTTCCCCCGCGTTATTCAGCCAAACCCGTTACAGGAAGGACGTCTTGCAGAGTTTGCACCCTGTGGCGTAGTAGCCGGCATTATTTCACGAACAGATGCCAATCGAGGTGTATGGAAAGCCCCGGCCGGATTAAGCGCAACACTAAGGGGGGTTTCTGCATTATCAGCAAAACTGACCGATGGTAACAACGGTGTGCTCAACCCGCTGGCTGTCAACTGCCTGCGCTCTTTTCCTGTTAATGGCCGTGTGATATGGGGTAGCCGTACACTTGTTGGTGCTGATCAACTGGCTTCAGAATGGAAATATTTACCGGTTCGCCGCACCGCTTTGTTTATTGAAGAAAGCCTTTATCGGGGAACGCAATGGGTAGTCTTCGAGCCAAATGATGAACCTTTATGGGCACAGATTCGGTTAAACGTTGGCGCCTTTTTACACAATATGTTTCGTCAGGGTGCTTTTCAGGGTGCCAGCCCTCAGGATGCTTATTTCGTAAAATGCGACTCTGAGACAACCACACAAACTGACATCGACAATGGAATTGTAAATATTCTGATAGGGTTTGCACCGCTTAAACCCGCTGAGTTTGTCGTTATTAAACTTCAACAAATCACCAATCAGGCTGAAGCTTAGGAGAGAGTCATGGCTCAATTTAGTGTAAATGCGCAACGTTTTGATCCGTATAAAAATTACAAATTTAGAATTAAATGGGATGGCCACTTCGTCGCTGGCGTTTCAAAAATTGGTGCATTAAAACGAACGACTGAAATTGTAGAACACCGTGAAGGCGGCGACCCCAGCAGCGCCCGAAAATCCCCGGGGCAATCAAAATATGAAGCCATCACACTTGAAAGAGGCGTAACCCATGACCTGGATTTTGAGCAATGGGCAAACAAGGTATGGAATTTTGGCTCAGGTTTGGGTATAGAAGTTTCGCTCAAGGACTTTCGTAAAGATCTTATTATAGAAATGTACAATGAAGCAGGTCAGGTTGTTATTGCATACAAAGTATTTCGTTGTTGGGTATCGGAATACCAGGCACTACCTGAACTCGATGCAAGCGCTAATGCAGTGGCTATTCAAACCCTGAAATTAGAAAACGAAGGCTGGGAACGTGACTATGATGTAACAGAACCTGCTGAGCCAGAGTTTACTGAGCCTGAGAACTAAGTCGATGAGACCCCTGGGTACGGCTGAATTGCTCGATGTGTGGGAGAAAGGGCTAGATCAGCCCATTTTAAATAGAGCACTTATTCTACTGGCTGCTGCCAGTCCAGAAATGGATGCGGCGGCTGTGGCAGAACTGCATATTGGCGAACGTGATGCACGTTTAATCCAGCTACGCGAATGGATGTTTGGCTCGCATCTGGTTAATACTACTGCTTGCCCAAAGTGTGCAGAACATGTTGAGTGGGAAAACGAAATTTCTGATTTTTATATTCACCCATCTGATTTAACAACCACTAACGAATTAAATTTACAGACGGGTAAATACAACCTGCACTTTCGCCTGCCTAACAGCACAGATATCGCAACTGTTTTAGAAAGCAACACAGACGATTCAAAAGCAGATGACTTACTCAGGCGATGTATCATCAGCGCTGAACATAATGGCAAAACCTGCAACACAAATCGCCTGCCTAAAAAAGCACTGGATGCGCTAAGCCATCACATAGAAACGCTTGATCCACAAGCTGAAATTCGTCTTGATCTAAGCTGCCCTGAATGCGCTCATCACTGGGAGGTTTTATTTGATATTGCAAACTTTCTCTGGAGTGAAATCAACAATTGGGCTGAAAGAACCTTAAGTAACGTGCACACACTTGCGGCAGCATATGGCTGGTCAGAACAGGAAATCCTCAGCCTCAGCCCTGTGCGTCGACAACTTTATCTTGGCATGGTGAACCGATGAATGGTTTTTTTAACAATCTGGTTAACAGGCATCTCGGAACCTGTGACACGATACAGCCACGATTATCAGGCCGTTTTGAAACAAATAAAAACAGTATGCCTGTGGCTAATGGCACAATAACAGATATAACTGAAAATGAACAAACACTACAAACATCAGGAGAATCTTTCTTTACTGATTCACCAATAGTTACTGACCGTAAAGCAGATTCAGCTGAAAGAAAAAATAATTTTTCACCTCTATCTCATACAGATCAAAATAAGGCTAACACACCTACTGAACCAGACACTATTAAAACGAATTTCACTAGAAATAACCTTGCAGAAAAAAATATAAATAATATTAATTCACAGCTATTATCAGAAAAATCAAAAATAACAGATTCACTCAACGGCAATAAACAATTTGATCATACATTTATAAAACAAAGCCAGAAAAAGCAATCAACTCTTCTTGATAATAACAGAACTATTCACGATCACACAGGAAACAAGAGTGACACTTTAGATAAAATAATGCGTGAAAAAAACGCTCTTTCCAGAGTATCAGCCAGTGAGGGAATTTCTGAAAGCGAATTAAATCATCGTATACAGGCAATGATTCAACATCTAACCAAAGATGCATCATCACTGGATACTTCAGGTAATCATAATAATAAAAACAATGATGACGCTTTAATCAGCACTTTATCTAAAACAAAAGCGCCACAGTTAGGTTCTACAATTCTCCCCGAGAATTTATCACCTGTTGCTAAAAACAAACTTATTGAGAAAGAAAATAATTTTTCTAAAAACACAGATACACCCACAAATCAAAGCCAGCTAGAGCCACCTTCCTGGTTAGCAGATATGGCGTCTCAATTAACACAGGGGTTACAGAACACAGAACAAAAAGCAGACCCGGTTATTAACGTCACCATCGGTCGAGTTGAAGTACGGGCAGTTCAAAAAGATGAACCCAGAAAAGCCCAACAAACTAAAAAACCAAATGGGGTAATGACACTTGATAACTACCTGAAACAACGTGCAGGCAGAAACTCAAAATGAGCGCACCCTCAGCTATAGCCACCGTAACTTCAACATTGCGTAACCTGCTAACACAGGCGGCACTTGAAGATCCCGAACTGCTCGATACAACGGTAACAACGCAGCCACCCGCGATAGCACGCAACGGCAATGACGCTAACCAGCTTAATCTTTTTTTATTCAGTACCTCTGTCGATACTGCATTTAGCAACGCCCCCATGCCGGGTCAGGTAAAAAAAGGTGAGAGTGGCATGCCACCATTAGCGCTGGTACTTAAGTATATGATTACAGCTTATGGGCGTAATGACGATGACGTAAACGGGCACCGGCTTATGGGCCGCTCAATGAGTGCATTGCATGATCATCCAATACTTGGAAGATCAGAGATTCAGGCCGCACTGCCCGATACAGATCTGCACAATCAGGTAGAGCGAGTCAGAATTACACCCAATATGTTATCTGTTGATGATATGTCTAAACTCTGGACCAGTTTTCAATCTGAATATCGTCTTTCTACAGGTTATGAAGTATCCGTCGTACTCATTGAAAGCACGCTACCCACTAAAACACCTTTACCGGTACTTAAACGTGGTGAAAACGATCAGGGCGTAACGACACAGCCCGACCTGATTCCACCTTTTCCAGCCATAACTGAAATTATCTTACCTGACCAGCAAACCAGTGCCATGCTGGGTGACACACTGATATTAAATGGCCATCATCTCGATGGCGATACGATCACTGTGCGTTTTAATCACCCCCTGCTGATAAATCCAGTTGATGTTTCAGCCCTGGCTGGCGGTAACGATGTACAGATCAGTGTACAAATTCCAAATGATCCCGCTGACTGGCTGGTAGGGTTTTATAGCCTTGAAGTCATCATTAACAAAGCAGGTGAACAGGATAGAACAACAAATACCTTACCCCTGCCTGTTGCACCTCAAATACTCGGTATTGCGCCACCTAACCCAGTAGCTCGTGATGGTTCTGGTGCTGTTACTTTAACGTTAACCTCTAACCCTCAAATCAGACCTGACCAACGTGTAGCATTATTATTAGGTGAACGTGAGGTAGCCGCTGAAGATCATCCCCTGCAAACGGACACACTGGTGTTTATTATTGAAGAAGCCGCTACAGGAAACTTTCATATACGACTACGTATTGATGGCATCGACAGCTTACTGATAGACCGAAGCGTCACGCCACCTGTTTTTGATAATGCGATGGAGGTCATAATCTCATGAGCGAACAGGACTGGATGGAAATAAATGAGCAATATCTGGAGGTAACCTTAAACTGGTTGCGGCTTAAACTGCAACAATGTATTAACGCATCCCTAATACAACCATTAACCAAAAATGAACACCCGCAGGAAAAAACACCAACTGAAGAAAAGAGTGGCTGGTTTAAACGTAAAATAAACCCAGAAAAAGATAATACTGTACAGTTACCGCCCCCTTCACCGGGCGCTAATGAATTAGACTACCAGACAAAGGAAATCGAAAAACTTGAACAGAATAATCCACCGCCTGCACTGTTAATACTGGCACAACGATTAGGCCTTTCACGTTTTGATCAACAAGTGCTAGCACTGTGCATGGCAATGGAGCTGGACACACAAATCGCCGGTTTATGTGCACAGGCACAGAGTGACCCCAATAAGCCCTACCCGACCTTTGCCCTGGCATTTACTTTATTTGATAATCCTGACTGGAATGTTTTATCACCACACGCACCACTGAGACACTGGCGACTGCTGGAAATAAATCAGCCTGGTGTACAGCCCTTAACTGTTGCGGCACTGGGTGCGGATGAACGTATCGTTAACTATCTCAAAGGGCTTAATTATCTTGATGATCGATTAACGCCTCTGCTTGATCCAGTCGCTATTGAACCCGTAAATGAAGCCTTACCACCTTCACAACAACAGACGGTTGATAAAATAGTTGAGCGCCTGAAGCAGTCTAATAACACACATAAGATGCCCGTTATTGAATTATCTGGGCATGATACAGCCAGCAAACACCTGATTGCAGGACGTGTAGCAACTGAATTAGGCATAAACCTGCAAACCATCGACCTGAAAACCTTACCCAGCCAAAGCGGTGATTTCGAAACCTTTACCCGGCTCTGGGAACGTGAGTCCATACTGTTACCACTCGGATTATATATTGAAATTAATGGCGCTACAGATGCAGAAAAAACGCAACTCAAACGCTTTCTTGAACGTAGCAACAGCGTTATATTTATCGAACAGGAAGATACTAAAACAGAAACCGCACGTAACCACTTTTCAATTGAAATAAATAAACCAACACCCGAAGAACAGCAACAACTCTGGATTCATGCTTTACAGGATAATGTTAACCAATATAAAAACGATAATCAGCCACAACGTTTAGCCGAGCAATTTTCATTTAGTCAAAGCGAGATCAAACGTCTGGCAAAAATTGAATTTAAAGAATCCGTGGAAAATGAGCTAGCTCAAAACGAGCCTGCACCAAACATTGAATTACACAATGACCTGTGGCAAAACTGCCGCATTACAGCACGAGCTGGAATGGAACAACTGGCAAGAAGAATCGATGCCAAAGCCAACTGGAATCAACTGGTGTTACCACCAGCACAAAGTGCCCTGCTTCATCAAATAACCGATCAGGTTTCTTATCGCAACCGGGTTTACGAAGACTGGGGATTTCGCGAACAAATGAACAGAGGCCTGGGGATTAATGCACTGTTTGCAGGTGAAAGTGGTACAGGAAAAACCATGGCTGCGGAAGTTATTGCCAATGAATTAAAACTCGATTTATTTCGCATCGACATCTCTGCCGTCGTCAGTAAATATATTGGCGAAACAGAAAAGAACTTACGTAAATTATTCGATGCCGCAGAAGACAGTGGTGCTATTTTATTTTTCGATGAAGCCGACGCACTATTCGGCAAACGCAGTGAAGTAAAAGACAGCCACGACCGTTATGCCAATATCGAAATTAACTATCTTTTACAACGCATGGAAAGTTACAGAGGCCTCGCCATTCTCGCCACCAATATGAAAAGTGCACTGGACAAAGCCTTTGTTCGACGCTTACGTTTTATTATTGATTTTCCCTTTCCTGACGTTCCACAACGTAAAGAAATCTGGCAAAAAGTGTTTCCAGACAACACACCACTTGATGAAAGCCTGGATTTATCACGACTGGCAAAATTCAATCTCACGGGTGGTAACATCCATAATGTCGCACTCAACGCCGCGTTTCTTGCAGCACAGGAAAATAGTACGATCACCATGCCACTGCTGTTAAATGCAACACGTACTGAATATAAAAAATTAGAACGACCAGCCAAAGAATCAGACTTCCGCTGGCAAGGTCCAACAGGGGTGGTGGCATGAATATTAACCTGCATATTGATCAGCTTATCTTAGATGGGATATCAATAGAACCTCACCAACGAGCTGAATTAAAAACGGCAGTTGAATCAGAATTAAATCGTTTACTGATACCAAATGAAACCCGTTTAACAATGCAATCAAGCAATAAAGTTCAGACCGGTCTAATTACATTTAATATGCATTCCAGGCCATTCAAACTAGGTCAACAAATCGCTCAGTCAGTGTATGGAGGCATCACACATGAATAAAGCGAATACTGCTCAACAACATAAAACAGCAGAGCTACTACCGCCTGATCAGCGCATACTTCAACGTAAGTGCGCTTGTGGAAATAAATCAGCCACAAATGGAGAGTGTACAGAGTGCGGGAAGAAAAAAAGAAACTTACAACGAAAACTTTCTATCGGTGCAAGTAACGACCCACTGGAACTTGAGGCAGATCGTGTTGCAGATCAGGTAATGAGCATGTCACCTGGTACTGATATTACAAAAACTTTCCCACGCATTCAAAGGGCATCTGTACAATCCAGCGGTGTCGATACGACCGCACCATCCAGTGTTGAGCGTGTACTTGCTAGTTCAGGAACCCCAATGCAACCAGTATTAAGACAGGACATGGAGCAGAGATTTGGGCATGACTTTTCTAATGTTCGAATACACACAGGCCATGCAGCAGAACAATCTACCAGAGATGTAAATGCACATGCTTATACTGTTGGTCATAATATTGTTTTTGGTTCGGGCCAGTTTTCACCTGCCTCAAATACCGGCAGTCATTTACTGGCTCACGAATTATCACATACTATACAACAGGGAACATCAGCCTCTCTAATTAATCAAAGCGCAGTGAATGAGCCTTCCACACGAAACAGTAATTTACAACGTACAACGAATCCAGTTCTTCAACGTACCTGTGCTGATTTAGACCCTCGTCCAGCTATAAGTTGCCAGATTGGAACCAGCACTTCAGGTAGTTCCGGAACATCAATTTTATTTGGTGTGAATGGTGCAGCTCTGTCACCTGCTGCAAAAGCAACTATAAAATCTGTTATCACAGCATGGCATACAGGTGGTGCAACTGGAGTATTAAGAATTCAGGGGTTCGCCAGCACTGAAGGCAAGGAAGAGGATAACTGCCCATTGTCCTGTAATAGAGCAAACGCAGTTGCATCTGAGCTTGCTGCCCCTTCAGATGGCTCACAGGGAATCACTGATCCTGTTAATAATTTAGAAATTATAGCTCAGGGTGAAACTAATCAGTTCTCAAGTTCCTTAGCTCCTAATCGAAGAGTTACTATCAATACATCTGGCGGGGCACCTGCCCCAGGGCCAGCGTGTGGACTGACTATTACTGGATTAAATGATGTAGACCATTACTGTGCTGCCTACGTGCCCAGCGATGCAGCCACATGTGGTGTTTTCCCTGCACCAAATGTAACTCTGACCGCTGCGGGAGCAACTGCTGGCACAACACCACGCTGGAGCATTGTCCGAAATACTGCAAATGCTTCTATTGTCGGTGCCAGTACAGGTACAACAGTGGATATTAAGGGAGACACAGCAAGTGGAGCGCAGGGCAATGTGACTGTTCAGGTTACTGATGGTACATGCACCGCCATGCATTTTTTAACGGTGCGTGAACCAAGTGAACTATCACTAGCCTCCGTTGCAACTACAAACCCAAACCTTGTCCAGCTAGTTATCACGTATACAGTACGTGACCAGTTCGGAAATCCCATGGGGGCTAACATTTGCCTGGATGAGACAGTTACCGTTTGTGCAGATATTCCAGGGGGGCCACCTTTCAATTTTGGAGATGCACCGACCAATGCTAATGGTCAGGCAACAGATACACTCAGTGACTCTCGTCCAGGAGGTATTCCAGCCAATTTATGTACAAAGCTAAATCAAAGTATTACAGCGGGTGGCTGTGGACCACTAGCCCAAAATACCATTCTATTCCGGCCTACTGGCGTCGTCCTTACCCAAAATGATAGCTGTTCCGCAGGTGACCCCTGCCCATGAGGAGGTACAAATGGCTCTACAATCATGTTTTAAAGCATCACCTGTTGATTTATTGGATAAATATAATATTTCTGTCTGTACCAGGTACTATCAGATCTGCACAGGCTCAACAGTTACTCTCCAGCCCCGTCGAGGAGACACCCTTGAATCATCTTGCTGACTGGAATGATCTGAGCTCCTGCCCACCAGAAACAAGCCTGATAGGTCCTGTTGGGTCAGACGGAACACGAATAACCGTTAATGGTCGGAGCACGGCAGCATGTATGCGGCCCGACGGAACTAATCACGGCCCGTCTATGAGCTGGTATAAAAATGGCTCTAAAGCATCAGCAGGTGACTATCACAATGGCGTTAAAGAAGGTCTATGGTACTTTTGGCACGAAAACGGTCAGATCAGTGGTCATGGTGCTTTCCATGATGGTAAAGCAGAAGATCGCTGGGTGAGTTTTTATGATAACGGACAAAAAGAATCTGAAGGTTCTTATATAAATGGTAACCAACATGGTGATTTTTTCCATTGGGAGCGTAATGGCCATATTAAGAAAACACTTAAGTATAACTATGGAAAACTAAGTGATGATTTTAAAAAATAAGATTAAAGACAAAATCATGAAAGATGTATAAAACCCGCACCTGTCATAGTGCTTATAAGGTTAAGTTAGAAAAAAGATCTGGGGCAGTAATAACGATTGTATTATCTGAAAAACTGAACGATGCAGCCATTACTACAACCAGACAGATCTTGCTCCCTTGACCAGTATAAAAACAACTAATAATAAAACCTGTTTTTAGAGATAGGAAATGAATTTAAAAACAAATACCACTGTTAATAAAACATCAGCATCTAATGCTTTTTTTTCTAATAGCATTTTACAGCGCAAGTGTGCCTGCGGTAATAAAACAATTGCTGATGGAGAATGTTCAAAATGTACAGAGAAAAAAAATAAACTACAACGAAAACTCAATATAGGTGCAAGTAATGACTCGCTGGAAAAAGAGGCTGATCGAATTGCAGATCAGGTGATGACAATGCCAGTAAACCCAAACATAGCTAGTGTACCATTGCGTATCCAACGAATAACAAACCAGCCTGTAGACACAGTGAATACAGTGCCAGCCAGCGTTGGGCATACTCTTGCCAAATCGGGTTCCCCCCTTAAATCAGGGTTAAGGCAGAATATGGAGCAGCGCTTCGGCCATGATTTTTCCCGTGTACGGATACATACCGGGGGGACTGCTGAACAATCATCACAAGAAATAAATGCAAAAGCATACACAGTAGGCCATAACATTGTCTTTAACGCCAAGGAATATAAACCTGACACTAGCCAGGGCCAGAAATTAATAGCACATGAGCTAACCCACGTCATTCAACAAAATAGTATGCCGAGCAATCATAAGCTATTGAATAAAAAAAATGGTAAAACCAAGAAAAAAACGACACAGTTCGCTGCAAAAGATATTGCGGAATTTAAATTTGAACCCTCGGTAAATGGCACACCATGCGCATGCCTTGTTTTTGTACATAACAATGAAAAAAGTGCTAAAAAAATTGCTGGATTAATGCATCAACATTGTCGCTATAATTTTGCCAGTGTACAAACTTCAGGCCGATGTATTCCTATGCCAGGTGAGCCTGCAAAAGGCTCATGCAAGAAAGGGAGCATAGACCCAAATGAACTCTTCCCCAAAGAAGTCGCTGAAAAATGCGCAAACGACAACAAAACATGTCACGATTTTGTCGATAAAAACAAGAACTCAACCGATGCAGCCGTTATTAAAGAAGTTGCCCAACATAAATATTTTCTTGCCATAAGCGATTGCTCTAAAAATTTCACTTTGCCCGTTGTTGCTCTACATAACAATGATATTAATGATACAAAAACTTTTCAAAGTGAGCTAAAGAAAAAACGGCCCAAGCCAGGTTCTACCAACAAGAAAGAAATAGAGAAAGGGAAAAAATTCGAAAAACTACTTAATAAGCTCAAAGTAGATATCGACAAAACAGCAGATGCAAAGAAAAAACCAGGCTCTGACAACTTGAACGACCTGAAGGAAATATTGAAAAAAGAATTCAAAGCAACCGATAAAAGCATTCTGTTTGGACAACGAGGAAAAACTAATATTTTCCGATGGTGTGCGTCACACGAGCTATCAAAGTGTCACGTCGGAGACCCTGAAAACCCTGACAACGTTGTTTGGACAACCAACGAAAACGACTTTAAGACATTAAGTAAGAAATCTATCAATGTTGTTCTTCAAGCAAAACCAACTTCGACAACTAAAGGAAAAAGTAAAAAAGGTGAGTCGGACACTGATTTATCAACACTTTTCTTATTCATGGAACAGGTACTCAACGAGCAAATAACAAAGGTCACTGAAAGCCTCACTAAAAATATCCAGAACGATATCAACGATATTATACAAATAATCCAGAAATTAAAAAACTTAGCAAAATACGACGACTTATTGCTCGCGGACATGCTAAACGGGGTCATTACAATCCTTCATAAGATCATGGAGATAATCGGTGAAATTCTAATTCTATTAGGCGTGATCACAGGCGGAAGCATTCGAATCAACAAACTACGGTTTATTAACATTGAAACAGGAGGTAAAAGAGTTGACCCGAAGAAGGATCCCGTCAAGTTCGATTTCATCATCAATGTTCTCGAACCACTCGGGCTCAATTGCTGCGATAAAGAAAAAGAAGTAAAAAACGAATTAAGGCCAAAGGAATAATTATGATTAAAAAGTGCTGGATAAATAATCTTCCTGCAGGCAAGAGAGTGTGGAAGTTAATTACCTAAATCACCATTAATAGTTTATTAAACAGTTGCACACGGAGTCGTTCGAATGTTGAGAGTAAATAAAAATCATTTATCAATAAAAAGGTTATTGTCATGACCGGGCTATCCAGTTCCCCTCGCCTGCTCAAAGGCGCACTGGTAGGCGTGGATATTTTTAATCCACTTGCCAGTGTGGTGGTGTTTCAATACAACCCCAGTACAATGACACGTCGCCTGGAAGCACGTACGGCAGGTACAGGCGGAGACGCAAGTGAAGCCTTAAGATTAAGCGGCCCGCCAAAAGAAACCATCACCCTCAGTATAGAAATTGATGCGGCTGATCAACTGGAAGATGCAAATCCAATAGCAACTACAGTAGGTATTTACCCTGCTCTTTCTGCTCTGGAAATGATGCTTTATCCAAAGACCGCAGCGGTAATTGCCAATACTATTTTATCTGTTATTGGCTCTGTTGAAATTCTACCTGTCAGCGGACCGTTTGTACTTTTTGCCTGGGGAACCAGCCGAGTTTTACCGGTACGTATTAGCAGCTTTAGTATCACAGAAGAAGCTTATGATCCTCTACTCAATCCGATTCTCGCCAAAGTTGAACTTTCACTCGATGTATTAAGTTACCAGGACTTTGGTGTGCTTCATCCGGGGCACTCCATGTTTCTTGCACATCAGATAGCCAAGGAAACCATGGCAACACTAAACGTTGTTAATAGTGCTGAAAATATTGCTACAGGATTACAATTATGATTCCCACACGCAGCTTATTATTTCCACCTGGCAGTCGTTACCATAACACTGAAACAACGACTTTCACGTCGCCTGATGGTAAAGAAATTATTCATCTAAAACGCCGTTTTGTGCCTGCACCCGAACGCTTCTCATTACTTCAGGAGCACGTTGTAGTAGAGGGAGACAGACTGGATAATATCACCGCGCTTTATCTTAGTGATCCACTTCAGTTCTGGCGTATCTGCGATGCAAACAATGCAATGAACCCACCTGAGCTAACGGCCGAAACAGGTCGTCGTTTGCGTATTACCCTGCCTGAAGGTATTCCGGAGATTCCTGATGCTTTTGGGTAATGCCATTCTCACTCTGATGATTGGGCCAACGGTACCAGTCCCTGCTCCTTTACCCGTTATCGAAGCACTGCAAAGCGTTCAGGTTACCAGCTCTCGTGAACGCAGCGGTTTTCAACTGACATTCTCTGTGGGTAAAACATCAATGCTGCAACTTGCCTTACTCCCCGCAGGTTATCTTGATCCGATTGTAACGAGAGTGATTATTATGGTCACTCTAAATGGCATACCCAATGTCATTATGGATGGTTTTATTACACGCCAGGAATTACAGCCCAGCAATGAACCCGGACAATCAACACTCACTGTAACCGGGGAAGATTTAAGTGTTGCCATGGATATTGTTGAAATGGTTATACCCTATCCAGCCATGTTTGATGCGGCAAAAGTAACGGCTGCAATAGCACCTTATGCTGCTCTAGGCATAGTACCTGTTGTCATTCCTCCACCTGTATTAGCCGCACCGGTACCAACTAACAAAATTGAAAGTCAGGTAAGTATGACGCATCTATCTTATATAAAAAGTCTGGCAGAACGTAATGGTTATGTGTTTTACATAAACCCTGGCCCACTGCCATTTCAAAGCACAGCTTATTTCGGCCCGGATATCAGTGTGCCTGTTCCGCAACATGCACTAAGTGTAAATATGGATGCACACACTAATGTCGAATCACTCAGTTTTTCACTCGATGGTATGGCAAAAAAAATTCGCGTCTTCACCATCCTTGATCCCGTTACAAAAAAAATGCCCATCCCTGTTCCTCTGCCCAATGTCAGCGCCACCAAACCGCCTTTAGGTTTACGACTAACGCCCCCGGCAAAAGTCGAAATGCATAACAATGGCGCAAAATTGCAACCCGATGAAGCAGCCAGAGATATCTTAAGTTTCCTGATGAGCAACAGCACTGCGATCAGTGGCAGTGGTTCGCTTGATGTGATGCATTATGGCCAGATACTAAAATCCCGAACACTTGTTGGTGTGCGTGGAGCAGGTATTAGTTATGACGGTTTGTACTATGTTGATAGCGTAACGCACAATATTAAAAAGGGAGAGTACAAACAGAACTTCAGCCTTTCCCGTGATGGCTTAATCACTAACACACCTGTGGTGATGCCATGAGTAATTCAAATTCATCACAACAGTTTCTGGGCAAATTTCGCGCAACAGTTCTAAACAATATTGACCCGGAACTGCGTGGTCGTTTAATGCTCACCATACCTGATGTATTAGGGCTGGTGCCATCAACCTGGGCGGAACCCTGCACGCCACTTGCCGGCCCCACCGGTCCCCCAATGGGGGTTTATATGGTGCCACCTATTGGTGCGGGTGTGTGGGTGGAATTTGAACAGGGTGATCCCAATTACCCTGTCTGGGTTGGCTGTCGCTGGGGCGGACAATCCGACATACCACCATTAGCCCATGCAGGCCTGCCCGTTTCACCCAACATTGTTATGCAAACAGCAGGGCAAAATACTTTTATGATCAGCGATTTGCCTGGACCAACAGGTGGCCTGATGCTCAAGAGTGCCACGGGTGCATCAATCATTGTTAATGACACTGGAATCTATATTCAAAACGGTAAAGGGGCCAGCCTGGTAATGGCGGGGCCAAGCGTAACAATTAACAACGGCGCATTAGTCGTTACATAAGGAGGTTATATGCCAGGTTTCTTACTGCATGTTGGAGCACAGGTACTTTGTTCCCACGCTGGGCAGGCGACTCCGGTCGTGCCTAATCCACGTGTTACTGTCAGCGGTCAGCCGACGGTATTAATGACGTCACCCTATATGGTCGCAGGCTGTACATTACCTCCTCCTACGGCGGCTAATGGCCCATGTGTTACTGCCCAATGGGTAAGCGGTACAAGCCGTGTTCTTTCAAACGGGCAACCGCTATTAGTTCAGAGTAGTCAGGCAGTTTGTACTCCAACGGGGACACCGCTGGTCATTGTCGCAACCCAGACCCGAGTAAGTGCACTGTGAGGTTATGATGAATATCGACTTTCCATTTCATTTTAATAGCCGTGGGCACACTGCAACCACGGATGATGACGATCATATTCGCGATATGATCGAACAGTTTCTATTTACCAATACCGGTGAAAGGGTAAACCGCCCTGAATTTGGCAGCGGTTTATTACAGCTTATTTTTTCACCTAACAGTCCGGAGCTGGCATCGACATTAAAGTTCACTGTGCAGGCCGGTTTACAGCAATGGCTGGGAGATGTTATCGAAGTACAGACACTCGATGTGCTAAGTGAGGATGCCACACTGCAAGTGGACATTAGTTACAAGGTACGCCGTAGTCAGGAAATACAGTCTGCGACCTTTGTGCGGGGGACTGAATTATGAGCACTTTAATCTGCCACAAAAAACAACGTCGTGAACATGTGCGCCAACACCGTGAGCTTAATGGTATTGATTATCTTGAAGTCAGCAAAGACCAGCATACCCTGACGGTTTATTTTTTAGGTAAGGCACCTGTTGAGGTAAAAATAGAAAATTTACGTATCGAGGGCGGGCGACGCATTCAGAACATCCGTGTTACAAAAGTCCAGTTGCATCACTTTAAACAGATAGAATTTGATGACTACATGGAAATACAGGTTGATAAACCCGGTGATTTCTCTAAATATACTTTACGCATTATTGAACAGAATGCAGAAGGCAAGTGGCAACCACATAGTGATTTTGATCCCCGTTATGATCATGTGGCATTTAGTTTTAAAGTTGACTGCCCCAGTGACCTCGATTGCAAACAGGCGGTTATTTGCCCGCAGGATTCCATAGACGAACCCGATATTAATTACCTGGCTAAAGATTATGCCAGTTTTCGTCAACTGATCCTCGATCGGTTAGCACTGGTCATGCCAGAGTGGAATGAACGCCATGTGCCTGATATCGGAATAGCACTGGTCGAAGTGTTAGCCTATGCCGGCGACCACCTGAGTTATTATCAGGATGCAGTTGCCACAGAAGCTTATCTGGATACTGCTCGTAAACGTGTTTCGATTCGCCGTCATGCACGACTGGTCGATTACCAGATGCATGAAGGTTGCAATGCACGCACCTGGATATGTATTGAAACAGAAAGTGATTGCACGCTACTCGCAGGCGATTTTTATTTCACTTCTAATCTCAGTGCAGAACTGCCAAATAGCACAAGTGTATTGAGTACGCATGAGCTACAGAAAATATCCCCCAGAGCCTATGAAGTTTTTGAACCCATGGTACAACAGGACGTCCCCCTGTATCGTGACCATAGTGAAATACGCTTTTATACCTGGGGTGACAAAGAGTGTTGTTTACCACGCGGCACAACAAACGCAACCTTAATCGGGGAGTTGATTACTCAACAAACAGAAGATGAAGAGGATACCTGTGATACAACAGACGGGAAAGAGCCTGTAAATATTTCTCTTCAGGAAATAACGACAACGGAATCTATTAATACAGACACGATAAAAACAATAACACCCAGACTTCACCTTAAATCAGGTGATGTAATTATTTTTATGGAAATAGTTGGCCCCGCAACAGACCATCCAGGCGATGCCGATCCCGGGCATCGTCATGCCGTACGTTTAACAACGGTTAAAGCAGCCATCGACCCTCTTAATCAACAACCCGTCGTTGAAATTTCCTGGGAACAGGAAGATGCCCTGCCTTTTCCCTTATGTATTTCAACACTTGGGCCACCACCCCACTGTGATATTTTACAGGACATCAGTATTGCCTGCGCTAATGTTATTCTTGTCGATCATGGAAAAACAGTTGACGAAGATCTCGGTGAAGTCACATTAAAAGAAACCCTTGAGTGCTGCACAGCACCTGGTGTTTTAGCCGACACGACCAACATAATAGTTAATTACTCCCCTGCTCTGAAATATGCACCACTCACCTATAGCGAAACATTCGTTAAAAATACACCTGCTTCACATGTGCTTAAGCAGGATGTACGCAACACACTGCCACAGTTATTACTCAATGCAACGCACCCAATAACGGGAAGCACAATGTGGTCACCTCAACAGGATTTACTGGGTAGTAACGCCGATGATAAACATGTAGTCGTAGAAACAGACAATGATGGCCACACCAGACTACGTTTTGGTAATGGTGAAATGGGGCAACAGCCCAAAGCAGGAAATACATTTCATAGCACCTATCGCATCGGTAACGGAACAGCCGGAAACCTTGGTCTTGATGTAATCTCCCATCTTGTATTACGCAAAACACAATTGAGCGGATGCGTAACGAATGTGCGCAACCCCCTGGTTGCATGTGGTGGAACAGCCCCGGAAACAATTGCTGAAGTTAAACAGTTTGCCCCACATGCTTTTCGTAAAAAACTACAACGCGCAATTATCGCCGACGATTATGCCACTCTCGTAGAACGTGAGTTTAAAAATAAAGTACAACGTGCTGCTGCTCAACTTCGCTGGATGGGAAGCTGGTATGAAATGTTAGTTGCCATTGACCCTTATGGTGAAGAAGAAGCAGACGCAGAACTACTCAATAAAATCACCCAAAGACTATATCGCTATCGTCGTATTGGTCATGATCTGGTTGTGAAATCGGCACGCCGAGTACCACTTGATATTGAAATCAGTGTATGTGTTTTGCCTGATTATCTACGCGGCCATGTTAAAGCAGAACTACTGGATAAATTAAGTAACAGACAACTGATTAATGGGCAATATGGATTTTTTCATGTGGACAGGCTGACCTTTGGTGATGATATCTATTTAAGTCAGTTAGTTGCTGCTGCACAAATGACCAAAGGTGTAGAAAGCATACAGCTCACAAAATTTCAGCGCCTGAATGAATTAGCCAATCAGGAAATAGAAAAAGGTGTATTGCCACTTGGGCCATTTGAAATAGCACGCCTGGATAATGATCCAGGATTTCCTGAAAACGGAAAACTGACACTGAATATGCGAGGTGGAAGATGAAAACAAACTGCCATGATTGCTGTTATCCCAAAATAACTGACAGTGAAAGCTGTGCTTGCTGCGAAGGTATTGAACCAGTAACACCACTCTCAATAATTAACAGGCCAGGTCTTTCACAACTGTCTTATCGTATTGGTAGCCATTCAAGTTTTCTACAATCCATGATAGCACGATTATCTAATAACGATTATCCACAATTAGCAAAGCTGACAACACGTGATGCCAATGACCCATCTATTGCATTACTGGATGGCTGGGCAACAGTTGCTGATGTGTTAACTTTTTATCAGGAACGTATTGCCAATGAAGGTTACCTACGTTGTGCAACTGAACGCCGATCAGTTTTAGAACTGGCACGCCTGGTAGGCTACAAACTTCAGCCGGGAGTGAGTGCCAGCGTATTTTTAGCTTATACCATTGATGAAAACACGCAGAAAGAAACCACTGTACCTGCCGGTAGCCGTGTACAGAGCATCCCTGGCCCTGATGAATTACCACAGACATTTGAAACCATCGAAAACCTCAGAGCACGAACAAAATGGAATAATTTAAAACCACGAATGACACAGCCACAAACACTTGAAACGACTATTTATAATACGAATGGCCCACGTGTTTATCTTAAAGGCATTAACACGAATATAAAACCCAGTGATCCTTTACTCATAGGCACAGGTACCGCAACACCAGAATTTTATCGAGTACAAAAGGTTATTGAAGATGCAACTGCTGAGCGCACACTGGTTATTTTACAGGGTACGGGCTTAATTGATGACACACCTGAAGATGAAGAAGATGATCAGAACCCTCAGGTTAAATTAATTAAAGCACTCACGCTCCCCCCATCTCTACAGCCTGCCAGTGCCCTGCGACTAAAAAGACGACTGGGTGATCAATTTAAAGCAAAAGCTGAAACGGGTTACATGACAGTCAGTTCATTTACGCCATTACTAAAAGACACCCTGGCAACCGCTGCATTGAATGCAGAAGTAACAGCCGATACCAGCATCAAGGTTTATGCATTACGCACAAAAGCATCACTGTTTGGTAGCAATCACCCAGGAGCACCAAACTATGTGCAGGACACCAGCACAGATATGATTAAAGTTTCAGGCTATACCCCACCGACGCTATCAGGTACCTGGCCATCTTATATGAGCGATGGAAATAAATTTCCACAGATTGCGATTGACCCACCTGAAGAAAAAATTACACCAGGAAGCCTGGTACTTATTGCCAGGCCCACTTTAAATGACTGCATACCAACAGGATGGACTCATTCCGTACACCAGGTGAACGAAGCTAACTCAGCAACTTTATCTTCTTTTGGTGCATCATCAAAAGTAAGTTTACTGAATATTGAACAACCATGGCTAGGAGAGCTTTCAGATACAGCATTTAAGACACAGGTAAATTGTGAGGCCCTGATAAGAGACACTAGCGTCTATTGTATGTCTGAAGAACTGGAACTGGCCGAAGAGCCCATAGAAACATCTGTCTGTGGTGGCACCAGCGAGTTACTTGAACTGGATGGTTTTTATGAAGGCCTGGAATCGGGTCGCTGGGTCATTGTTTCTGGCGAGCGGGATATAGCCGGTACAAGTGGTGTTAGATTTAGTGAGCTTGCTATGCTGTCATCTGTTACCCAGGATATTACTTTTAAATCGGTTGAACCCGGGACTTCTCAGGACCAGCAACAGGCACGTGAAGGCGAAAAAAATCACACCTTCATCAACCTGGCGGAACCATTACAATATTGTTTCAAACGTGACACCATTACCATCCATGGCAATGTTATTAAAGCCAACAATGGCGAAACTCAAAGTGAAATACTGGGCAGTGGCAACGGCAGTAAAGCCCTGCAATCTTTTGATCTTAAACAGTCTCCACTAACACATGTATCAGCATCTAACCCAACAGGTGTTGACAGCACCTTAAGTATTTTTGTTAACAATGTTAAATGGCATGAAACAGATTCACTTGCTGGCCTGCAATCAACAGATCGAAACTTTATTACCACTACGGATGACGACAATAAAACATCCATAATATTTGGCAATGGTAAAGAAGGTTCACGCCTGCCAACGGGCGTTGAAAATATTCACTCCGAATACCGCAACGGAATTGGGCAAGGGGGTAATGTTAATGCCGAACAAATTTCCATGCTGGTTACTAAACCACTGGGCGTAAAAGAAGTGATCAACCCATTACGTGCATCTGGGGGCGCCGATAGAGAAAACCGAGATCAGGCACGCAAAAGTGCTCCATTAGCTGTTATGGCACTGGATCGCCTGGTTTCGGTACGTGATTACCAGGATTTCTCCCGACTCTATGCGGGTATTGGAAAATCAATTGCCGTAGAAATCAGTGATGGTCGCCAACAAAAGGTGCATATCACGATTGCCGGTGCTAATGATATCCCCATTGATGAAACCTCTGATTTATTCCTGAACCTGCGTCAGGCACTGCATGATTTTGGTGCGCCTTTTCAACCGCTTCAACTCGCAATACGCGAACTGATGTTTATTGTGATTAGTGCGAATATAAAAATCAAAGCTGATTACAAATGGGAATCTGTCGTGGCAGAGTTACGCAGCGCTTTACTCAATGCTTTTGGTTTCGAGCCTCGCGAACTTGGCCAGGATGTTGTGCTTAGCGAAGTAATTAGCATAATGCAGGCGGTACGTGGTGTCGCCTATGTGGATGTTGATACCTTCGGTGGTATTCCGGAAAAAATTAAAGATAAAACAGGCAGGCGACTTTTAACACCCGATGAAATTGCAGAATCTGTTGCCTGTTTTTCTACACAATGGAGTCATGATGATATGGAAAGTGAATGCAGTAAAAAAAGTGAATTTAGCGTTTCTCATGAACACGACGAAGAATGTAAACAATATTACCAATGTAAAAAATACTCTGCCACTAAACAGGACAAAGGCATCAGGCAGCGGCTTAGTGTTAACCTGGCCGCTTTTGAAGATGGTGAAATAAGACCAGCCCAACTTGCCTTCCTGACACCTGATGTACCCGACACATTAATTCTTAATCAGATCAAGTGAGACGATAATGGACACGCTAAAACAAGATCGCCTTTATGAATTATTACCCACTGTTTATCGCATGCGTGATGCTGAGCAGGGTGAGCCACTAAAAGCATTATTGCAGGTCATTTCTGAACAGGTCAATCTGCTTGAAGATGATATTGCACAACTTTATGAAAACTGGTTTATCGAAACATGCGATGACTGGGTTGTGCCCTATCTGGGTGATTTAATCGGTTACCAGCTTGTGCATGAAGCGGGTGAACCTTCTGCCATCGATACACCACAGGGGCAACAACGCAACAAAATATTAATTCCTCGCCGTGAAGTAGCAAACACAATTCGTTACCGTCGTCGTAAAGGAACACTGGCACTACTGGAACTACTGGCTAACGATGTAACCGGCTGGCCCGCACGTGCTGTAGAATACTATACACATCTTGGCTGGACCCAGGCGATTAATCATTTACGCTTAACACGTGGCCAGACAACTGACCTGCGAAATGCGTCAGCTTTAGATTTACTTAACAGCCCATTCGATGAACTAGCACATTCAGTTGATATACGACGTATAAATTCGGCTCATACACAGGGCCGTTATAATATTCCCAGTGTTGGCCTGTTTGTCTGGCGTTTACGATCATACTCTGTCACACAGGCACCGGCCTATTGTTATGAAGCGCAGGGTCCGCATTGTTACACGTTTAGCATACTGGGTAATGATCATCCACTTTACATTCACCCTGAAACAGAAACCGACCCTCACCATATTGCAGATGAATTTAATTTACCTGTACCCATAAGGCGGCGTCTATTTGCTGAACAAAAACACCGACTCTATGGCGATAATAAAAGTTTACAGATATGGCTGGGGACTAAAAAGGGAAAACATATCGAACGCAGCCCAGTACCACCCGAACAGATTATCGTTGCCGATTTAAGTGACTGGGTTTACCTTCCACAAAAAGGCAGTATTGCCGTTGACCCCGTATTAGGGCGCATCGCCTTTCCTTCACGCCAGTTACCAAAAAGTGGAGTATGGGTGAGTTATCACTATGGTTTTAGCGCAGAGCTTGGCGGCGGTGAATACACACGCACCACGTCTCAGCCTGCACAGTTTACGTTATATCGGGTAGGTGAAAATGAAACCTTTGAAACCATTAATAGCGCACTGCAATCATGGCAGCAAGATGCAAAACAACACGCAATAATTGAAATTACCGACAGTGGTGTTTATGTCGAACCAATTAATATCGAATTTAAAAATGCGCAGAAGAGCCTGCAACTTCGCGCAGCTAATCACAAACGCCCGGTTATTCGTTTATTAGACTGGCAGACAGACCGACCCGATTCAATGACCATAACAGGTGATGCGGGTAGTCGCTTTATACTCGACGGCATACTTGTTACAGGTCGCGGTATGCATGTCACAGGTGATATGGCTGAACTGACAATACGCCATTCAACACTGGTTCCCGGATGGACACTGGGTGGTGACTGCGAGCCTCACCGATCCACTGAACCAAGCCTGGAAGTTTTTGCAGCTCATGTTTGCGTGAAGATAGAACACTCTATTCTTGGTGCCATTCAGGTTGACCCGGCTATTATAATTCCTGAGGACGAAGACTCTACTCAAACAAATGATTTAAATGAAACTGACAGCCATTATGCACGGGAAAACTATGCAGAAAATGAAGCTGACAACAGCAAAAATAATGATGTGATACCGCCACATTGTCAAAGTCTTGGCAGTGAAGTACGCCTTGATCCAGTTCGAATCTGTATTAGTGACAGCATTCTGGATGCAACTGATTCAAAACTGGAAGTATTAGGCATGCCCGGTTGTCCGGTTGCCCATGTTGTATTAAATATTTTACGTAGCACCGTATTCGGGCATATACAGGTACACGCAATTGAACTGGGCGAGAACTGTATTTTTGATGGTCGCATTACCGTTGCCAGACGTCAGTTAGGCTGCTTACGTTTCTGTTATATCACCCCCGGTTCTCGAACACCGCGACGTTATCATTGCCAGACCGATTTAGTTGAAAAAAATATTGAAAATATGTTGCGAGAAAAAGCAAGGCATGAAAGCTTACCTCAACCCAGTGAAACAAAATTAGCAGCTGCAAAACAAACCGAACGCTTACGCGTTCATCCCCAGTTCAACAGCACTCGCTATGGTACACCTGCTTATTGCCAACTAGCAGATTGCTGTGCCGAAGAAATTAAACAGGGTGCAGATGACGAATCAGAAATGGGCGTTTTTCACGATCTGTATCAACCTCAAAAAACCACTAATCTACGTACCCGTATTGACGAATACCTGCCAGCGGGAATGGACAGCGGAATAATCATTTCGAATTAGGAGAATATTATGCACGACGATAAATTTACAAAAGGGATGCGTGGCGAGTTTAAAGGCGATTTTACCCGGGATACTTTCGATCCCCTCAGGCATTTCAGTCGCGTACTCATGCAACAGGGTCGCGTACAACTGGATGCAGACAAAAATGAAAGCGATTCAATTCATTTACACCATCTGCGATCTCTGGCTTCAGATTTAATAGGCCCACATGGTGCACCAACAACTATAAATGGAGAGGAAGGCAATGGTTTTAAAATAAGTGCTAATGCAGACGGATCAGATTTTAATATCGCAACCGGGCACTATTATGTAAACGGTATACTATGCGAAAATGACAAAAAAGACACCTCCTACCTCAATCAACCTGACTTACCATTAACGAAAGAAGAATCTGAAACCCCCTTACCTGAAAATGGCTACCTTGTTTACCTGGATGTCTGGGAGCGCCACCTCAGTTATGTAGAAGATGACTATATCAGAGAAAAAGCACTCGGCGGTGTTGACACAGCTTCACGGGCACAAATTGTATGGCAGGTGAAAGTATTAAGTCGCGAGCGATTCAAAGAAGCGGGATTTGACCTGGATGCCCCCTCCAGATTGAAAACAAGCTATAATTTTTTCCTGAATGCATTACAAAGTATTAATGAAAAAAAACCAGGAACAGGGCAGCTTAGAGCAAGAGCCAGAAAGGCATCTGACGATAATAAAAACCCATGTTTAACCTCACCTGAAGCAAGTTATCGCGGGGCTGAAAACCAACTTTATCGAGTAGAAATTCACAACAATAATATAAACGAGAATAAACCTACTATTAAATGGTCACGTGAAAATGCTTCGGTTATTTTTCCCGTTACTGGAATCAACGGTAATATCATTACATTGGAAAACTTAGGCCGCGACTGCCGCTTTGGCTTAAAACCAAATGACTGGGTTGAAATGATTGATGATGATTATACCCTGCGAAATCGTGCAGATGTATTATTACAAATTGAAGATATCGATGCAGAAAATTTACAGATAACCTTAAAAAATGAATCCGGCTTATCTTTTCAATTCGACAAAAGCAAATACCCCTATTTACGTCGCTGGGATCAAAGCGGTGAAAATCTGGAAAACGGTATACCTGTTAACGCGGGTACTGACTGGATGCTACTCGAAGACGGCATTGAAATTCAGTTCCCTGCGGCTAAAATGGAGAATGAAAAAGATAGTAAAAACAGGGACTATCGTTACCACACCGGTGATTACTGGTTAATACCCGCGCGTACAGCTACTGGCGATGTGGAATGGCCAGGCACACCAGACGAACCACTTGCTCTGCCATCACAGGGTGTTGAGCATCACTATGCACCACTTGCAGCAATGAGTAACGAAAGGGACACAGATAAACGTAGCATTAAAAAGAAAGCCAACAAGAAAAAAGAAAAAGAAGTAGCGGTAGAAGTAAGAGAAGATGATGATAACCTTGATTTACGACGTAAACTAATAAAACCCTGGAGTTAATAGTTGTAAAAAATATAATTAACGCTAGCAACTAAAAATCAAAAAACTTGAATACCTCATCAAGCTGAATTACTTTTTGCTCGATTCAAGCTAACATTAAAGCTCCTTTTTGATATTTGTTGCTTACGTTTTTAATATAGGATCAAAATTCGTCCTAAAACATTTTTTGCTTGTTACTGAAATAATTTTCAACATCTGAAAAAATACAGCTTCATAAACGCTTTCCATCACATTTCTCACAAATCCTATATCCCTTTAGTGGGATATAAAGCAAAAAAAATATCTATACAATGCGGAGCCAATTTACATATATTATATTTTTTACTCGCCTGCTTTAGATTATGCCTTCACTTGCCGCTGTAATAACACTCCCTGATATATCACTCAATTAATAAATTAAATTAATATGAAAAGGAAATTAACAGTTGCAGCTTTAGTATCCGCAACCAGTACAAATGCAGAATTAATTAATAATAAAACAGGTTCCATACCAGAACTCAATTGCCTGAACTTAATACAGGCACGAATGGAAAACAATGGTACATACAATAAACAAAGTACCTGGAATAATAGCATTACACTTCCATTCAGCTTCTATTTAGCTTATTGGGTTTAATAAGCTGCTCAAAAAACATTCATTTAGAACAAACCTGAATATACAAAAAAATCACGTTCGTAAAAATCGGGCTTGGACCAGATACTTATTAAATATTATATTAAAAAAAGGAAATAAAGCATGATTAAAATAAATACATCTATAGCAATACTGATAAGCACTATCGTTGTCGGCTGCGCCACGATAGTAAGCGGCACCACACAGCAGGTTACTTTTCAGTCCAGCCCAGATGACGCATTAATCAAGGTAAATGGCAGAATACTTGGGAAAACGCCTTTAACAATTCGATTAGACAAGGCATCAGGCCAGACATTAACAATTGAAAAAGACGGATATAAAACATTCACCACATCAATGGACACCTCTATAGAGCCCATGTTTTTTGGCAATATAATAATTGGCGGCTTACTGGGCAGTACAACTGATGGAATAAGTGGTGCTATTAACAATTACACACAGGATCAATATATCATTACACTTGAGCCATTAACAGCCGACAACTATACATCCACAATGCACCTGTCAAAAAGAGAATATGCCAGACGCTTTATGTTTGTAAATTACAAAAAATTAAAAACTGAACTCAGCATAAATTCAGGCGAAGTCATTGATGCATCTTTTGAATTATTAGACATCTCAGACAAAAACAAAGAAGAAGCTACAGAACAAATGAAAAGAGATATATTGACAGAATCTGAACCTGCTCTATTTATAGAAAAAACCCTGGACAGATATCTTAAAACAGCATAATAAATAATCCATCTGATGTTTTTCTTATAGCCTGATTTTAGGTTATGATAAAAACATCAGGCGATTAAAACATTACACTTACAAAATCATAGATTTCACTTATAAAACTCCATACCCATTAAAAACTAAAAATAACACTGAATTAGTTTATGGTTTAGCTTAAATAATTTTTAACTGATCACACTTAACTATACTCAACAATAACATTACCATAATAGTTTATAGCCTTATAAATTATTAAAAAACCAAAGCCTGATTTATTCTCATATACTTA
>JADGFA010000049.1 GCA_016744065.1 Gammaproteobacteria bacterium | reverse complement strand
AACAAGAGGTCATAGTTACAATAATTATTTGTCGCCGAATGCAGCAGAAAAACTAATATTAACCTATTGATGTGTACAGTTTTACTTGACCACTACACCTGTGTTGGTGCGCAATTAGAATAAATGTCGTTTTACACACACATACATATTTTTGTTTGAATTTTTATGGCAGCGCTCTGTGGAGATTAGTTAGTATAGTGAAGATTTTAACAGGATAAAGAACAGGTTTTTTATGCTGTTTTCTTATGGTTCTGACCTAAATGAGCTAATACATTAACTACAAATGATGTGTTGATGATTTAATAGTTGTATGGTTTAATTTTCCGTAATTGGGGCAAGTAAGTGTAACGTATTAGAGCGAAATGGAAATTATACTCATCAGGCACGGTAAGCCCATCATTCCTTCATTAAAAAAAATAAGTCCGCTTGCCTTTTCTGAGTGGGTCGGTTTATATAATCTGTCAAGTTTATGTGATGCATCTAAGCCTCCAGTAGAAGCCGTTAGGGTTGCCAGTACGTGTAAAGCTATTGTATGTAGTGAGCTGGTAAGGTCTATAGAGTCTGCAAAAGCATTAGAGATAAAAACAGTTACACTAATAAGCTCAAAGTTTAATGAAGCGGATTTGCCTGTAGCCAGCTGGCGTTTTCCCAGATTATCACCAAAGATATGGGCTGTGATTTTTAGAGTGCTCTGGTTCTTTGGTTATTCGAGGAACGCTGAGTCATTTCATGAGACAAAAGAAAGAGCAACTGAAGCTGCAAGCATACTTAAAGAGCTGGCAGAAACATATACAACCGTATTATTTATTGGCCATGGTGTTTATAACCGAATGCTGGCAAATGAACTAAATTCGACTGGCTGGTCTGGGCCTAAAAATCCGGGTTCAAAACATTGGAGCTTTGGTGTTTATAAGTATAAAAAAGAATAACAGGGTTGTATTTGAATTATAGTATGTGCTTATTAAACCAGCTTCTGCGGTTTTTGGTGAATTTGAAAAGGCTCTGGTTCAGTTATATTTTAAATTTTAGTGGCTGTTTAAATGGAAGTTATAACGCTGTAGCCTTGCTAATGTTATTTAATACGGTAGAAATGTTTTTGCTTTAATCGCCTGGATATCTTTTTAACTTCATATACATCAATGTTATAATCCATCCTTATGAATGATTTATCTCGTCGCTTCTGTATTGCCCCCATGCTTGACTGGACAGATCGGCATGAGCGCTTTTTTTTACGCCTAATCACCCAGTCTTCTCTTTTGTATACCGAGATGATTACGACAGGGGCTTTACTTCATGGCGACCGCCCACGACACCTTAATTTTAATGATGAAGAGCATCCCGTAGCTGTTCAGTTAGGTGGGAGTAATCCATCTGACTTGGCCTCATGTGCAAGCATGGTAGAGGATTATGGTTATGATGAAATAAATTTAAATGTGGGATGTCCAAGTAATCGGGTTCAGTCAGGTATGTTTGGTGCCTGTTTAATGGCGCAGCCAGAGCTGGTTGCAGAGTGTGTAGCCGCCATGCAGAATGCCGTTAATATACCCGTTACTGTAAAGCACCGTATTGGTATAGATGAAAATGAGACGGTAGAAGAGCTATTTGAATTTGTAGAAACGGTGGCAAAATCGGGTTGTAAAACTTTTATTGTTCATGCAAGAAAGGCCTGGTTAAACGGATTGAGTCCAAAAGAAAATCGAGATATTCCTCCCTTACGTTATGATGTTGTTCATCAGTTAAAGCAAACGATGCCACAGCTTGAGATTATTATAAATGGTGGGATATGTGATCTGGAAACAGCAAAAAATCAGTTGCAATATGTTGATGGGGTGATGATGGGTCGTGAGGTCTATCATAACCCATATATTCTGGCCGACGTTGATCAACTTTTTTATCAATCAAAACGACCTTTAATAACACGTCAGCAAATTATTGAATCCATGTTTCCATATATTGAGAAAGAGTTAGCCAGTGGAATTCGTTTGCACTCAATAACCCGGCATATTTTAGGGTTGTATAATGGTTTGCCGGGAGCAAAAAAATGGCGTCGCTTTTTATCTGAAAATGCGACAAAACGTGAAGCTGGAATAGATGTGTTGCATGAAGCATTAAAATGCCTTAATTAATGTTTGAAAATGGGTTTTTTAAAAGTAAAGCGCTTTGGGACCTGCTGATATAAAATAAAAGTAGAAATTTATAGTGATTAGGTCTGCTATTGTAAAGACATGAATCGAAAAATAATTCATATTGATATGGATGCCTTTTTTGCGGCGGTTGAACAGCGGGATTTTCCTCAACTCAAAGGGCTACCTGTTGTTGTAGGTGGGCAACCCGATAGTAGAGGGGTTGTCGCAACCTGTAGTTATGAGGCCCGCAGGTTTGGTATTCATTCTGCTATGCCAACTTCTCGAGCGTACCAGTTGTGCCCCCATGCAAAATTTGTAAAGCCCCGTTTTTCTGCATATAAACAGGCATCAGAGGATATTCATAAAGTCTTTAATCAGTATACGGATATGATAGAGCCGCTCTCACTAGATGAAGCTTATCTTGATGTGACAGAAGCTGAATTCTGTAATGGCTCGGCAACGTTAATGGCATCAGAAATCAGGTCTAAAATTTATAAAACAATACATTTAACGGCTTCCGCAGGCATTGCATATAATAAATTTCTGGCAAAGCTTGCTTCAGACCAGAATAAGCCTGATGGGCAGTTCGTTATAAAACCAGGTGAAGCAGAGCTTTATTTAAGTATGTTACCAATTGGTCGTTTCTATGGTGTTGGTAAAGTGACTGAAGCTAAGATGCAGGCATCAGGTATTCAAACAGGTGGCGATTTAAAAAATAAATCACTGCTTGAGTTACAGGCATTATTTGGGAATTCGGCGGAATATTATTACAATATATCTCGGGGTATAGATGATCGACCCGTTTCCTCCGCTCGTGTGCGTAAATCGCTGGGCTCTGAAACAACTTTTCAACAGGATATTTCTGATGTAAATGAGATGTCAGGTCATTTATTGAGTTTGCTTAATGAGGTGCTTGCAAGCTTGTCAAAAAGGGAATTACTAGCATATACAATAACAATTAAGGTAAAATACGCCAACTTCACACAGGTAACAAGAAGTTATACGAGTGATTCTGTCGTATCTGTGCATAATAAGGCTAAAGAGTTAATCCCTGTTCTATTGGCTAAAACTGAAGTTGATCAAAAGAGCGTTCGATTATTAGGCTTGTCTTTTTCTAATTTAATCAGTTGTGAAAACTATACTGATAGTGGTCAATTACCATTGTTTTGATAGTCTGGCGTTTCAATATTGTTATATGGATCTAATATTTTTTAATGAATTCGTGCAAGTGTATATAATGCCTGAATTCTGGTGTGGTTAATGCTTTAAATTTTTATAAATGATAAACAAAAATATTAAAAAGAGGAATTGATATGCTGGAACAAATTTCACCAGAAAACATACAAACTTTAATCGAAACATATGTTATTCCCTGGGGTGTTAGTGGCGTACAGGCATTAATTGTATTTGTAATCGGTAAATGGCTGGCATCTAAGCTAGCACTGCTAGTTGGAAATGGATTGAAACGCTCAAAAATGGATGAGATGCTGGTCGATTTTGTTCAGTCATTAATGGGCTGGGCACTTATGCTGGTTGTTATTATTGCGGCCCTGAGTCAGCTAGGTATTGATACCACATCATTAATTGCGTTATTAGGTGCAGCAGGTCTGGCCGTTGGCCTGGCGCTTAAAGACTCTTTAAGTAATTTTGCCGCGGGGGTTATGCTGTTAGTTTTTCGCCCGTTTCGTATTAATGACTTTGTAAGCGTTGCGGGTGTTGATGGAACGGTAGAAAAAATTCATGTATTTACAACAACTATTTTGACGCCAGATAACAAGGAAAATATTATTCCTAATTCAGCGGTATATGGTGGCGTTATTACTAATTATTCAGCAAGAGAAACCCGCAGGGTTGATATGGTTTTTGGTATCGGTTATGACGATGATATAAAAAAAGCCAAAGATGTATTGATGAAGATTGTTTCATCACATGAAAAAACCTTATCTGATCCTGCGCCATTAGTTGCAGTGAGTGAGTTAGCTGATAGCAGTGTTAATTTTACAGTGCGTGCCTGGAGTAAAACGGCAGATTACTGGGCCGTGTATTTTGATTGTCATGAGCAGATAAAAATTGCTTTTGATGAAGCGGGTATCAGTATCCCCTATCCACAGATGGATGTTCATACTGATAAGGTGGCTTAAAAATTTAGAGTACTCTATCTCTTTTTGCAGAGGTAGAGGCTCATTGTATCTAAAAAAATATTGAGGATTAAAATGATTACAAATAAAACTTTTACTTTATTGTTACTGGGTAATGTAATGATTAGCTCATCTGCATATGCAGTTGAATGGACCGGTGAAGGTGAGTTCGGCTTTACTTCAACATCAGGGAATACTGATTCGCAGTCTTTAAATGCAAAATTAGGCCTGGGGAAAACACATGAAAAATGGGAGCATAATGCCAAGCTTGAATCGCTTCAGTCATCGGATAACGGTATTGATAGTGCAGACAGCATTGTGTTTACAGAAAAAACAGAATATAAATTTGCAGAAAAGACATTTGCTTTTGGCCGTGTTAGACATGAAGAAGATGAGTTCAGTGGCTTTGATCATCAGTCGGTAATTTCATTCGGTGTTGGTCATATGTTTATTGAGGGGGTTGATCATAGTTTCCAGGCATCTGCCGGTGTCGGTTATAAGGACCTCGAAGATGACTTAGGGGTAGAAGACCAGGAAACGGTGTTTGATGGTGAGGCAAAATATGCTTATAAAATAAGCGAGACATCGGAGTTTAATCAAAATGTATTTGTCGAATCAGGTGATGCAAATACATATACCAAATCAGAAACATACTTGAAGCTGGTTGTTGTTGGTAATCTGGGAGCTAAATTTGGCTATGAAGTAAAGCATAACTCCGATGTGCCAGCAGGTACGGTAAAAACAGATAAGGTTACAACGGTTACGTTGGTTTATTCTTTTTAGTGAAACAGAACTGATTATTTATAGAAAATTACCACAAAATTTTTGTATATTTATGCGTGGTAATTTTTTAGTTATTTCTGTTACAGATAAATCCACCAGCTAATATTAAAATTCACATCAGGTGATGCTGAATCTTTTATATCCTCTGCAATAGCAAAGTCCAGCTTATGTTTTTTATTAATGATATAACTTCCACCAAATGTGAGTTGTATTATGTGGTCTAAAAACTCAAGTTCTGAATTATAAAAGGCACTGTGAAAGTCTAACTGTGCTTTTAACTCAATACTGTCCCAGGGCTGAAATTTAATTCCGCTATTACCAAAGACCGCCCAGTTATTCTGGATATTTTTTAAAATACGGCCATCGCTCATATATAGCAGCCCAGCCTGGCCATATAGCCAGCGTGTATCAGTTAATTTAAAATCAGCTGATGCCCATGCGGCAATATCTGTAGCACCGCTTCCCGTTAGCTTGTTCTCATCACCTGTCGGTAGTTTAAGGCTTAGCCAGTAACTCAGAGCGCTTTGCGCTGTTTGTTGAGCCTGCCAGGCGAGTTGAATCGAAATGTCACCTAAAGAGCCCTGGGCGCTATTTATGTTTATTTGTTCTTCGTTGTTCTGGTGGACATTAATGATAATTTGATCCTGCGGGAAATCAGGGCGTATACCTTCAGGTAATCCGAGTGTCTGGTGGTATGTATCTATGGATGAGTCGAGAAAACCGCCGCTGTGTTCAATATAGGGTAGCTGTATTCTGAGCATCCAGTTTTCTTTAAGGCCATAGTCATATAAAAAATTGATATGCCAGGTTTCAATATCAATAAACAGGTTTTCATTATTACTGATCTGCGAATTGATTGTATTACTGATGTTTAAGGAGTTAATCCAGCGAGACTGATTCTTTTTTAGTAGTTTTGCGGGAGTTGGTAGAGGGAGGCCATAAATAAGTGAAAAAGGGCTTTCATTTCGTGTTAAAAAAGGCGAAGGGTGTTCAGCAAAGCCGGTTGTGCTGAAAATTAATGTTGAGGCTAAAAAAAACCCGCTGATTCTGCAATCAGCGGGTTTTTTGCTGCAATACACTAACAAGTCTTATTTCAGGCCTGCAAAGTATGCTGCAAGGTTAGCCATGTCTGCATCAGATAAAGGCTTGGACATTGCATTCATAGTCGGATCCTTACGTGCACCCGATTTAAATGCTTTAAGCTGCTTAGCAACATATGCCGCCTTCTGGCCCTTAAGATTTGGATAGGTTGGTACCTTGCTGATGCCATCGGCACCATGACAAGCTGCACAGCTTGCCGCTTTTGCTTTGCCTTTAGCTGCATCGCCTGCTGCTATCGCTGAGGAAGCCGATACTGCAAGTACAGAAGCAGCCAGCAGAGTTAATACTTGCTTTTTCATGTTATCTCCTGGTCGTGTTAGTTACACGATAATTAAATTAGCACTTGAATTTTCGCAGAGCAGGGACTTAATGTAAATCAAGATTTTCTGATATTGGGCATTATGAAGTTTATAATGTTAAATAATTGATTAAATTCAAGGATTTGAATGTATGTAAAACAGACGGAAGAGGCCCAGTTAGTGGCTAAACTGCGATTTTTCCATATATTTAAGTGATTTTAGTGCTGATTTTATGAAAATTGGGATTAATTTTCATAAAAGTTGCTTCAAAGCAGTTGAATGGGCTGAAAATCATGTCATATTCGGGTAAAGTGTGCGGCTTATTAAACTTGCCGCCTATCTCGTTATTGTGAGGAAACAAACATGGCTGATTATAAAATTGCACCTTCTATTCTATCTGCTGACTTTGCGCGCTTAGGCGAAGAAGTGGACAATGTACTTAAGTCTGGCGCGGACATCGTGCATTTTGACGTAATGGATAACCATTATGTGCCTAATCTAACAATAGGCCCCCTGGTGTGTGATGCGTTACGTAAACATGGTGTTACCGCAGAAATAGATGTTCACCTGATGGTTAAGCCAGTGGATCGTATTATTCCTGATTTTGCTGAAGCCGGTGCCAGTTATATTACATTCCACCCTGAAGCTTCTGAACATATTGATCGGACATTACAGATGATTCGTGAGCTGGGCTGTAAGTCGGGTCTGGTATTTAATCCTGCAACATCACTGGATTGCCTTAAACATGTAATGGATAAGGTGGATGTGATCTTATTAATGTCAGTTAATCCTGGTTTTGGTGGTCAGTCATTTATTCCAGAAACCTTAAATAAATTACGTGAAGCGCGTAAATTAATTGATGATTCAGGTTTTGATATTCGTCTGGAAATTGATGGCGGTGTAAAGATTGACAATATCCGTGAAATCGCCGAAGCCGGTGCGGATATGTTTGTTGCGGGTTCAGCCATTTTTGGTGCCAAGAATGAGAGTGATGCCAATGTGTATGACACTGTTGTTGGTAAAATGCGTGATGAGTTAGCCAAAGCATAAGGCTTTAGTAATACCCATTGAGTCACCATATCGGGTGGCTTGAATGGTCGTCTTCCCCAGGATTTATAGATATGATTAAAAAACCAGAAATGGTGTTAATTGATGTGGATGGCACACTGGTTGATAGTGTTCCCGATCTGGCTTATTGCATTGATGAAATGCTCAAAGAATTAGGATTGCCGGTGCGCGGTGAAGAGCGTGTGCGCCACTGGGTTGGTAATGGCGTAGAGCGCCTGGTGCGCCGTGGATTAATTAATGAGTTAAATGGCGAGCCGGATGAAGCTTTATTTGAAAAAGCCATGCCGATATTTAATGAACTGTATGCGGTGAATACATCAAAGCGCAGTTGCCTGTATCCAGGTGTGAAAGAGGCAATGGAATTTCTTAAAAGTAGTGGTGTAAAAATAGGTTGTGTTACTAATAAAGCCGCTCAGTTTACCCTGCCTATTATTCAGGATTTAGGTATTGCTGATTATTTTGAAATTGTGGTATGTGGTGATACTTTAGCCAGAAAAAAACCAGATCCATTGCCGTTACTGCATTCAGCAGAGCAGCTGGGTGTAAAACCTGAGCATTCTCTGATGCTGGGTGATTCCATGTCAGATGTAAAAGCAGCCAGGGCTGCGGGTTTTGATATTATCTGTATGTCATATGGTTATAATCATGGTGAAGATATACATACCTCAAACCCGGATGCAGTGGTTGATTCAATGGAAGAAATTAAATCATTAATTGACTGGAGTTGATCTGAAGCCAGTCATTCTGAACGAAGTGAAAAATCTGCTGTAGTAAATTAATCGGTCAGGCCTGACAGCAGAGTCTTCTGTTTTACTTAGAATACATAAGAAAAGAAATCGTTATGAAAATTTTCAGACAAATAGATAAATATTTATATACCCGTTGGCGATACTAACTATCCCTTGTTGTGAGCTCGTATATAAAAATAAACTGTCTGGAAAATCATCATGACACCTGAAGCGTTCGAAAAACTTAAAAGCAAAAATTATACTCATGTCCCACTGGTGCGCGAAGTACTGGCAGATCTGGACACCCCCTTAAGTGCTTATCTTAAATTGGCCAATGCGCCTTATACCTATTTATTTGAATCTGTTCATGGTGGAGAAAAATGGGGGCGCTACTCTATTATTGGTTTGCCCTGTATCAGGCGTATAAAAATATCGGGTAAGAAAATCACCATTGAAAATGGTTATGAAAGTTCTGAAACACTGGAAGTGGATGACCCACTGGAGTGGATTGAAAATTTTCAGCAATCTTTTAATGTTGCTGAGATAGAGGGGCTGCCCAGATTTACCGGCGGACTGGTCGGTTATTTTGGTTATGAAACGATTCGCTATATAGAACCAAAATTAGCAGGAGTAGAAAAAACGGATAGCCTGGGAATGCCTGATATTTTATTGATGGTATCTGAGGAAGTCGTGATTTTTGACAACTTAAGTGGCAAGTTATATTTTATTGTTCTCGTTGATCCGAGTCAGGATAACGCTTATGAAAAAGGCCAGCAAAGACTACAGTCTTTAGAAAAGCAGCTTCATCAAAGTGTGCCAACTTATCGACCTTCAGCAAAGAGCGTAAAAGTAAAAGAAGAAGATTTTATTTCTGGTTTTACTGAAGATCGTTATAAGCAAGCTGTTACTAAAGCCAGAAAGTATATTATTGATGGTGATGTAATGCAGGTCGTGTTATCGCAACGAATGAGTATTCCCTTCAGTGCTGAGCCGTTAGATTTATATCGTTCGTTACGCAGTTTGAATCCTTCACCCTATATGTATTTTTTAAATTTAGATGATCATCATGTGGTGGGTTCATCCCCGGAAATACTGGTGCGCCTGGAAGATAATGAAGTCACCGTGAGACCCATTGCAGGCACACGGCCTCGTGGCGCAAATGAAACAGAAGATAATGCGCTGGAAAAAGAGTTGCTTGCAGACCCGAAAGAACTGGCGGAGCATTTAATGTTAATCGATCTGGGGCGTAATGATGCGGGGCGAGTGAGTAAAACGGGAAGTGTCGAGCTAACTGATAAAATGATTGTTGAGCGATACTCGCATGTTATGCATATTGTTTCTAATGTAACCGGTGAGCTAAAAGATAAACTTTCAGCAATGGATGTGTTACGTGCAACTTTCCCGGCAGGTACCGTAAGCGGTGCGCCAAAAATTCGCGCTATGGAAATAATTGATGAGCTTGAGCCGGTAAAACGCGGTGTATACTCAGGTGCGGTGGGTTATCTCTCATGGAATGGTAATATGGATACGGCGATTGCAATTCGAACGGCCGTTATTAAAGATAAAATACTTAACATTCAGGCTGGAGCGGGTATTGTTTATGACTCTGTTCCTCAGAATGAATGGGATGAAACCATGAATAAAGGTCGAGCTGTTTTTCGTGCTGTAGCCATGGCTGAGGCTGGGCTGGATGGATCACACCGGTAGCGGGGCAGGTAATTGATATGATGTTAATGATTGATAATTATGATTCATTTACTTATAACCTGGTGCAATACCTGGGTGAGTTGGGTGCGGATGTGCTGGTCTATAGAAATGACCAGATCACCCTTGAAGAAATTGAAAAGTTAAAACCTGAGCGTATTATGATTTCACCTGGGCCCTGTACACCAAATGAAGCAGGTGTCTCTATGCAAACCATCGAAAAGTTTGCAGGCAAATTACCTGTTTTAGGTGTGTGTCTGGGGCACCAGAGCATTGGACAGGTATTTGGCGGAAAAATTATTCATGCAAAAAAAATAATGCATGGTAAAACATCAATGATTTATCATAATAACAGTGGTGTATTTTCAGGTTTAAGCAGCCCGTATGAAGCAACCCGTTATCACTCGCTGGTGATTGAAAAAGAAAGCCTGCCTGATTGTTTAGAAATTACGGCCTGGACAGAAAATGAAGATGGCAGTATGGATGAAATTATGGGCGTGCGTCATAAAGAATACGCAATCGAAGGGGTGCAATTTCATCCCGAGTCTATATTAACCGAGCATGGGCATGACCTGTTAAGAAATTTTCTAATTACTTAGTTACAGAGGTATAGCTTTTGTAGCAAAAGAGTAACAGTCATTGTGAGAAAGTTTGCTTGTTTGCTAAATATAAACAGCTTAAGCTGGATGAAGATTTTAGCCATCAGGTTTGTTAATAAATTTTAAACTGTCACAGTTTGTTCCGGGTATAAATAAATTGTCAGTAAATCCCGATACCTCTGTGGTAAAAAAGGTAAAACTATGGACATGCAATCCGCAATAAAAGCTGTTACTGAAAAGCAGGATTTGAGTCGTGATGAAATGACCCAGATAATGAATTTAATTATGACGGGGCAGGCGACAGATTCACAGATTGGTGGTTTTCTAATTGGTTTACGCATGAAAGGCGAAACCATAGATGAGGTGGTGGCGGCAGCATCGGTAATGCGTGAGCTTTCCAGCAAAGTGATAGCGCCTGATGACTATCTTGTTGACACCTGTGGAACAGGTGGTGATTCATCTGGCAGCTTTAATATATCGACTACATCGGTATTTGTTGCGGCAGCAGCGGGTGCACATGTTGCAAAACATGGTAACCGTTCAGTATCGAGTAAATCGGGCAGTGCCGATGTGCTGGAAACAGCCGGTGTAAACCTGGATATTACGCCACAGCAGGTGGCCGACTGTATTAAAAATGTTGGCGCTGGATTTCTGTTTGCGATTAAACATCATGGTGCAATGAAACATGCTATTGGGCCCCGAAAAGAAATGGGCGTGCGCACCATATTTAATGTCCTTGGGCCATTAACTAACCCGGCATCAGCACCTAATCAGGTTATAGGTGTGTTTAGTAAAGACTGGGTTGAACCATTGGCGCAGGTATTAAAAAAATTAGGCAGTCGCCATGTAATGGTTGTGCATGCAGATGATGGCATGGATGAAATAAGTATCGGTAGCGCAACATCGGTGGCTGAACTAAAAGACGGTGAAATTACTACCTACCGTATTCAGCCCGAAGACTTTGCGATGGCACGGAGTGAACTGGCGAATATTAAAGCTAAAGATTCTGCTGATAGCCTGAAAATAATGAAATCAGTACTGGATAACGAACATGGCCCTGCCAGGGATATTGTTTGTCTAAATGCGGGTGCAGCTATTTATGTTTCAGGTATTGCTGACTCATTAGCATCAGGTATTGAAAAAGCAAAATCAGTTATAGCTGATGGCAAAGCAAAAGAAAAATTTACGGCATTAGTCACCTATAGTAATAAATTTTAACATTAGGCGTGATGATACTCTCTCGTTGTTAATCTGTACTTAATAAAGATATAAGTTAACAATAAAGCCTGAAAATAATAAGTAGTGATTTTATGAGCAATACACCTGATATATTAAAAAAAATTCTAAAACGCAAAGCTGAAGAAATAACTGAAGCGGCGGCAAAAGAATCCCTGGTTGATTTAAGTAAGCGAGCAGAAACAGCGTTACCGGTTCGTGGCTTTATTGCTTCAATTGAAAATAAAATAGCTGCGGGTGAGCCTGCTGTAATAGCAGAAATAAAAAAAGCATCGCCCAGTAAAGGCGTGATGCGTGAGAATTTTATACCGGCACAAATAGCAGAAAGTTATGCAAAAGGAGGTGCTGCATGTCTGTCTATTTTAACAGATTGTGATTTTTTTCAGGGTGCACCAGCATTTTTGTTACAGGCCCGTGAGGCGACAAAACTACCGGTGATTCGAAAAGATTTTATTATTGACCCCTATCAGGTGTATGAAGCTCGTGCAATGAATGCAGACTGTATTCTGTTAATTGTTTCGGCGCTGGGTGATGCAATGTTAAATGAGCTTTTAGCACTAGCGCATCATTTGCAAATGGATGTGTTGATGGAGGTGCATGATAGAGAAGAGATGGAACGGGCAATACAAACGGGTGCAAAATTAATAGGCGTAAATAACCGTAATCTGCGTACCTTTGATGTGGACCTGCAGGTTACTTTGGGTATGCTAGATATGTTGCCGAAAGATCGTATTCTAGTGACAGAAAGTGGCATCCATACACTGGATGATGTTCGATTAATGCGCGAAAATAATGTGCATAGTTTTCTGGTGGGCGAAGCGTTTATGCGAGTTGATGAGCCAGGTGAAAAACTGGCAGAATTATTTGTATAGCGGTATAAGTTACGATTAAGATTCTGTCCGTATTTTTAATACGCATATTCTATTTTAAAAACCCCATAAAGCATATAAAGCTTTATTAATCTGTAATGGCCCTGCTGTTATTGATTAGTCCTTTCTAATGTTTTCATTTTATTTATTATTGTTTTATTATTTTCTTATTTAGTGTCTTACAGATTCAGGTTTTCAGGTGTAAAAAAGAGTGCTATTTCTGCTGGTTATTGCTTGTCGTTAGCCGTTGAGAAGCATGTAAAAACGATGGTTCTGGCCCTGTTTATATTAGTGTTTTTTAATTAACAGGGCTATGGTAAGAGGTAAATGATACAAACAATATATTTGTTTATTAGGTCGCCTTTCCTATGGACGTTAATATCAATAAAAAGTATATTGATTGTGTTACTTCGATCTCCAGTCTGTTGGTAAATGCATATGGTTTTGTATTAGACACTGGTTGTTTTGCGGTTAAGCCAGGTAAGGTGATAGTGGGTATCTTTAAAAGGAAAACCGTTGTGTCAATGCGAAGCGGTAACGCTTAATTTACCGCAAAATAAATGGAGAACACATGTGATGAAACTATATACACTTATAGCAATAATGATCACTTTAACTGGATTTACAGCTCAGCTAAGTGCTGATGATTACAGCCGGACTGATGAAGATATCGAAAAACTTCACCAAAGTGTCGAGAAATTAAATATATCGGCTAACCTTACTGCCCAACGTACAGGGGTTGCTGAAGGCTCTATATCCTGTGATGCGGGATTTATTCGTTGTTCATGCAAAGGGGCAATAAACTGTGCCTGGCTTGCTTTGGCCTGTGGTGAATCCGGTGGTGTTCAGGGCTTTGATGGCGAATGCTTTTTCCCTGATGCGGTTCCAGGGGTTCGGGACTCTGTGAATAACTTCGCAAGCCTGAATAATACTGAAAAAGCCACTTGTGATGGTATTTTCTGTAGTTGTACTGGCCCGAGTGACAGCGCTGACTGTAAAACAATAAGGTCATGTATTGATGATGTTACGTGTATTGGTGATAACTGTGGTTGCATAGGCGGGAGTGTAGATTAAACTGTTTATGGCGTAACTAAAGAGCCTGGTAAAAATATTAAGAAATTACAGGTAAACGTGAATTTTTTATTTGTTACCGGGTTCTTTAATTTTTCATTAAATTCTGCTTATTATTAAGTAACTGAACAAACCTGCCTTGATTTAATTTCCGGGTATTCAAGATCCTTCGCATTCGCTCAGGATGACAATTATCCACATATTCAAAGGCAGTAAAGTAGTCCTTCTGATTTTATAATAGCAATCTATTAGTCTTGCAGGCTTATCAACTGGTTGGAACCCGATTGCCAATCGTGTTCATAGCATTTATTTTAAAAGTGCTGAAATTATAATCGCCTTTGTAGTGAGTACCATCAATACCCTGAGGGCTCTAGCAAAATGATGCTTTATTAACAGGTCAGATTGTTTGTAATGGATAAGGTGGTTACATTTCTAGTGGATGAGATTATTAAAACTGTCATCCTGAGCGAATGCGAAGGATCTATTCCCCGGGTCTTTACAGGTATTCAAACTTGCTCAGGATGACAATTATTTACATATTACAAAGGCAGGAAAGTAGTTTTTCTGATTTTATAATGACTACCTATTAGTCGTTACAGGCTTATAAATCTGCTGCAAATAAACAGGTGATTTTTCGGTGCCCTGAGAGCCTCAGTCAAATGATGCTTTATTTGTATGGCCAGATTATTTGTAGTTGATGATATTATTAAAACTGTCATCCTGAGCGAATGCGAAGGATCTATTTCCCGGGTCTTACAGGTATTCAAACTTGCTCAGGATGACAATTATTTACATATTACAAAGGCAGGAAAGTAGTTTTTTTATTTTATAATGACTACCTATTAGTCGTTACAGGCTTATAAATCTGCTGCAAATAAACAGGTGATTTTTCGGTGCCCTGAGAGCCTCAGTCAAATGATGCTTTATTTGCATGGCCAGATTATTTGTAGCTGATGATATTATTAAAACTGTCATCCTGAACGAATGCGAAGGATCTATTTCCCGGGTCTTACAGGTATTCAAACTTGCTCAGGATGACAATTATTTACATATTACAAAGGCAGGAAAGTAGTCTTTCTGATTTTATAATAGCTACCTATTAGTCGTTACAGGATTATAAATCTGCTGCAAATAAACAGGTGATTTTTCAGTGCCCTGAGAGCCCCAGTAAAATGATGCTTTATTTACAGAGTCAGATTATTTGTAGCTGATGATATTATTAAAACTGTCATCCTGAGCGAATGCGAAGGATCTATTCCCCAGCTCGTTACAAATTTTCAAACTTGTTCAGGATGATAATTATTTACATATTAAAAAAGCCAGGAAAATAGTTTCCCTGGCTTTTTAATAGTTACCTATAAGTCGTTACAGATTTATAAATCTGCTGCAAATAAATAGGCGCTTTTCAGTACACTGCATGGACTTGAATTAAAACCAGTTTTATATTCAGAGTTAACAACAATGCTTGCCTCATAACCATTTGGAAACATCATGATGCAGGCCCGGGAGCTTTTTCTGAACTCAACAGTATTCTGCATGACGAAAACCTGTCCACCAATATTGTTTGTCGCATTCATTGTAAAAGTGCTGAAATTATAGCCGCCCTTCCAGTGAATACCGTCAGTACCCTGAGAGTCCCAGCCAAATGATTCTTTATTGACAAGGCCAAGTTGTTTATAGCTAATAATGTCATTGCTGTGGCGCAGGTAAGCCAGGTATTTTGCCAGTTCATATGCGGATAAACGTAGGCCGGAGTGTCCGCCACAACTGTTAAAGTTTGTTTCATGAGCAACACCGCCCTGTTCAACAAAATCCTTGCTATAAGCCAGTGCTTCCTGTTGTGCAGGTTGTACCCAGCAGGCCACATTATAAAGGCCGGCTGGGTATAATATGTTCTCATACAGATATGCCAGGTACATAGAAGAGTGGTTGCCTGCGGTGACTTCATTGTAAGGTGCTCCTCCCATCTGTACCCAGACTCTGGGAATTAAAATGCGTAATAAAGCGTAGTTAGCATTTTTATATGAAGAACCTGCTCCGGGTGAGGCGCCATTAGAAACAACAAACTCCAGACCGTCCCAGTCATTACCCCAGCTATCCAGGGCAGTTTGATCATCGTCAGCTTTCATTTTATCAAATGCCTGCCCCAGACCTGTTTTGTGGGTCATTAAATGGGCAAATGTAATGCCCTGTGCATTATCGGTAAATCCGTCGCCTTTTATCCATTCATCTGGCAGGTAACTGGCAATGGGTGTATCAGCCGATAAACCTGCCTGGTGTAAAATTTTAATCGCTGTAATAGCGGTAATCTGTTTGGTTACGCTGGCCACAAAACTGCGAGTATGAATTGACATATCCATCTGGTCATCATCTGCTGTGCGTGCAAGCCCTGCTGCATTTGATGCGGCTATTTTACCGTCTTTATTAATGGCATAAGCATAACCGACAACCTGATCCTGCAACTGAGTATCTATATATGCGGCCATCCAGTTCAGAGGGATATCGGTTTTCTCTGGAATATAAAAGCCATCGGCAGCAGTGGGTGGTTTAACCGGCTCAATAATAGCAATATCGTCGATGGGCACAGGAGGTTCAACAACCAGTGGCTGAAATGCAATGCTATCTGTTGATGCAGGTATGCTTGCTGAATCCATACCCGACATACTTTTAAAGCCACCAATAATAGTATGCTGGCTAGTGGAGGTGTCTTTTTTATCGCTCGCCGCATAAACAGTATGTGACGTTAATGCAAGAGTCAGTGCAAGTGTGTTTAATATAAATGATGGTTTGTGTCCGTTTATCATATTGTGTTTCTCCGTGGTTTAGGAATGTTTGTATGTCAATTATTCTAATGAATAGATTCCTGTTATCGTTTTAACTAAGTCACATTTATTCGGGCATTTAAAAAAAATGCTAATGTTTTATGTAACGATTCACATTGTGGACGTTATGGAATGAAATTTCATTAAATTGCAGGGCGTTAACGGAGGTTTAAAGTGTCAGATACTGAGTGTACTGTCTGTAGGGATTTTCTTACGTTGTTCCATGAATGATATGAAATGTGATTTTTTATTTAAAATACTTATAAGTTAGAGGCGTTTTATAAGAAAATTTAAGTGGTTTATTAATAAAAAATAATTATTTTAAACCTTTTTATCTATTTAAATTTTGAAAAAAATGGGATTAAAATAAAAATGATAACTTGTTTTATCAGGCCGCAAAGAGTTCTGTATTTTTACAGCCTGATAATTATTATTGAAATAGAGATTAGTTAAGGTGGTTCCTGATATTTATTTAGTCAGTTCAATATTAGCCCATACACTGTTTTCCTGCCCTGTCTTTATGCGTTTGTTTGCAGCGTAAGCAAAACGTATAAATATTAATGAAGCAGCTAAAGCCAGTATATCAATGCCATGTAATTGTCCTGTGTTCTGCTGCATAAGCAGACTGGTGATGGGGATTAACCCGGTCACGAAGGATAAGCCAAGTAAGAGATCTCTGGCTGCGAATATCGGTGGGCGTAAAAAAGCCCACGCCAGGGAAAGGAGAAAGATGCACCAGTAAAGGCTGGGCAGTGGTAGCGCCGGAATGGATAAATATTCTGGCCATCGACTGATTAAAAAAACGGCTGAAATACCTGTGCAGCTACCAATGCAAACCCCTGTGGTTAGTCCGGCCAGTAAACGGTGTGAATAAGCCTGTTCTTTTTGTCGGCGTTTGCGTCGGGCTTCCAGCCACAGTAAATTGCCAGAGTAAAATAAAAAAGCACCGGCCATTCCCAGTAAAAAGTATATCCATTTAACGGGTTCGCCGCCGTAGTCAGCAAAATGCAATGCAAAAAAACTCGATAATGTCGTCATGCCATCGGGCCTGTTATCAGGAAGTTGTGTAGCAAGAACAGTTCCGTTGGAGGAAGATGCCATAATGCGCACTCTGTGCGCTAAAACACCAGGTACATCACCCATGATTGAAACCACACCGTCTTGCTTATCAGGCTGTATAAAAGTGAGCGCACTGGGCTGAAAGTCGGGGTAAGAGCGCTGTATGTTTTTTAGAAGTTCAGTGGTGGGCAACATGGAGGCATTTATACCCTCTGCTGCCGGCTGGCCTACGGGAAAAATGGTTTGCATGAGCAGCGTTCTTCCGTTGTCTGGATAAATAAGTTTGTTCATGGCCATTAACATGGGGTCATGCAAAGACATTACTGCTCCAGTTAATGCAAATATAATATGAAATGGCAGGCTGAATATGCCAATACTGTTATGTACATCCAGCCACAGGCGTTTCAGGTTTTTTCCAATGCGCAATGCAAACAGGTCTTTACTTAGAACGGGCAAATAAATAATGACGCCAGATATTAATGCCAGCCCATAAAGTAGTGCCGCTATACCCATTAGCCATTCACCCGTTAGTCCGGGTATGCCAGCATTGCGATGTAATGTATCAATGAATGTTGATAGCTGACTGGAGGACGGGTTACTAAAAGACAGTGTGTTTTCACTGTTAATCGTAGCATGCCTGATATCTGCATCGGTGCTACGCCATTGTGCCAGTAGTTGTGGTGCATGCCCGCCGGGTAATGTAACGGTGATGCCTCTATTGGCTGTTGGGTCTTTTGTGGTGACAGCCGTTGTCAGTTCAGGTACCTGTTTTAGCGCTTCTTTTACGGGCACCTGATTATCTGCGTATTGCCAGTGCATAATTTCTTCATGAAAAACAGTAATAGAACCGGCGTAAAAAGCAATAAATAATAGAAGCCCTGCAATAATACCGGTCCAGGTATGAAGTACTTTAAAAACACGTAAGGTATCGGATTTTATTTTCATATATTTTCAGAAGTCAGAATTTTTACGGCAATAATATCTGGCGTACACTGCCTAAAAGTGCGTAAGCAATAAGGTTAGCGATAATTAAAACAAACCAGCTATGTTTGCCACGGGTGAAAAAAAAACAGCCTGTTAGTATGGCCATCCAGACAGGTAATAAAAGCCACAGAACAACCATATATTTGTCTACCAGTGAACCCGGGCCAAGCCAGCCGTATAAACCACATAAGGCGACGGACAGAGTAAACCCTGCAAAGGTGCCGGCAATGGCTTTGCTGCCCAGATCACGGTTTATGTTACGTTTCATGGTGTGTGTTTCGTTGTTGAAAAATAAATATTAAGCAGGGCAGTAAAACCCCGCATAACATCCAGCAGACACAGGTTGCACAAATGGCTGAAAACAGACCAAAGTGCGGTAGCCATATTATGATGGCTGCTACTGCGGCTATAATGCCAGCGGGCCAGAATATGATGCTGGGTAAAGGTTCCTTTAACCATGACTGTACTGGTGCTGTTAAATAGAACAGCACAACACTTAACATGGTCAGGGAAATAGCAATACTATGTGCAGTTTCAGGTGTAAGCATGGAATAAGAGCGCTATCTGTATGCGTTAAAAGTGTACATCAACGCCAATACCCCAGGTTCGCGGCTTTAAAATATAGCCCACGTCATCCGCCTCAACTGCACCAATAGTACGGTAGTGGGTGACATCATCGGCATCAAACAGGTTTCTGGCAAAAGCAAAAAAGCGCAGATCACCGATGCTATAACCCGCCTGAAGGCTGGCAACCCAGTAAGGCTCAATTTCTGTGCGCTGAATATTATCTACATCAGCAAAATAAGCCTGCGAATAGTGTGCATCGGCACCAAACTCGAAACCATTGTTAAATTTGTAAAGGAAGCCCAGGTTAGCGCTAAAAGCAGGTGAGCGTGGTAATTCATTACCCTCAAAACCAGAGTCGGTGTAATCGGTAATTTTGGTTTTTAATAAGCCCAGATCAGTAAATACCTGAAGTTCTGGTACAGGTAGCCACCTGATGCCGATTTCCAGACCGTAGGTTTCAGCAGCTTCCGCATTGCGAATAATATTTGAGTCTGATCCCAGATTAAAGGGGAGCTGCATGTCTTTGTAATCGGCAAAAAACAGATTAGCATTAAATGCCAGTCGACCATCGAGTTGTTCGCTGCGGGCAAAAATTTCGTAGTTCCAGACATACTCCGGGTCATAGGTATAAGAGGTGAAAGGGTCTGCAAAGGTAACACCTGCACCACCGGCATTGAAGCCTCGAGAAATCAAGCTGCCAACGGACCATTGGGGATTCATCTGCCAGTTCAGACTGGCTCTGGGTAAAAATGCGCTATAGGTTTCATCAAGATCAACAATGAAAGGGACGGCGGTTCCGCCCACACGTTTTCGGTGTTCTTCTTCCCAGCGGCCACCCAGAATCATTTCAAGTGAGTCACTTAATGCGATACTGGCTTCACCAAAAATAGCGCTTGTCTGGATTGTATCTTTGTAAGTATTGTTACGAATATCAATAAATTCATCCTGGTCAGCATCGAAGTAGTAGAGACCAATAAAACCACTTACGTTATCGTTTGCTGAAAACAACAGCCTTGGCTCAAGTAATATCTCGCGGGTGTCAATATTCACATTACCTCTTCCGATAGTGGGAACCGTTCTCTTTACATCAATATCCGAGTACACCAGTGTGTTTTCCAGTGTATAGCGCTCATTAATGGCCCAGTCGGTTTCCATTGTGATGCTACTGTCTTCAGGCTGGAATGTAGCGGGCTGTATTGAATCGGCAATTTTATCTTCGAAGGGCTGTGCAAGTTGCTCACCCTGTGGTCCTCGATAATCATGGTGGTTAATTGTTATCAGGTTTGACAGACCTTCTATGTCCTGAGGCTGATAGAGTAATTTGGCTCGTAAGGTGCTGGATTCAAATTCTTCAGGATTGGGTGCGGCATCATAGGCTTCAAAGTCGAGAAAGCTTTTGCTGGTTTTTTGCTCTGCTGCAATGCGAAATGCCCAGTTTTTTGACAAAGGTGCAGAGTACATTGCGGCATACTGGCGGCTATCGAAATTGCCTGCACTGATACGCAGTGCGCCTTCGTTATAAAAGGTTGGGTTTTTTGTTGTCATGAGCATTGCGCCGGCAATGGCATTACGGCCATTTAATGTGCTTTGTGGGCCACGAAATACTTCCACCTGTTCAACGTCCCACAATGAAGAGTCACTGAATACCAGTTCGTTAAAACCCGCAGGGCGGCCATCAATTAATAAACCGAGGCGTGATCGTGTACCGGCAAAAAAGGCAATGCCGCCACGTGCCGGGCCAGTGCCATCTATGCCGCGTACGGCAGGTGCATAGTTGGTGGTCTCTGTTCCTACAACATTGGCTACACTGGCTAGCAGTTCATTGCCCGTATTGATGGTTACATGCTGCTCAAGTGTGTCGGCATTAAATACGGAGACACTCGATGCCGTATCAAGTAAAGCGCGCTCGATACGCTCACCGGTCACTTTTACAGGGGGTAATGTTATGTTATTACTGCCTGTAATATCAGGTCTGGTTATTGTGTAGCTGCCATTAGACTGTATTTGTGCCAGTAAGCCTGTTCCCTGCATTAAGGCCGCCAGTGCACCTGTTGTACTGTATTGCCCATGTGCTCCCTGCGTTGTAACACCTTTTACTGTTTCAGGCGTAAAGGAAACGGTGATATTTGTATGGGAAGAATATGTTACCAGTGCCGTTTCCAGGGGACCTGCTGGAATTGAAAATGTCTGTTTTGTCTGGGTCGCAGTCACTATATTCTGGGGTAAGGCTTCTGCTATAAGCGGTTGGCTTAGCATTGTGCTACCCAGTGCCGTTAAAATTGCAGATAAAAGCAGGGGGTGTTTTTTAAAATAACAGGTTTTTGAAAAACGGTAAAAAGTGGAACATGCCATAGTGACTCCTAAATAGTGATTGCTTACGCATAAATGCGTGCTTCTATTTAACAAGTCGGATGAGAATGAAAATCAACAACCCTGAAATCAAAAATAATTTTTGCAGGCATGTTTATGAAGGGACTACCTGTATCCAGTAGCGAGTTAAATAACGAACATTAAGTGGCAAAGTACTGGAAAGATTTTCCAGTACTGTCTGTATATTGTTTAAATGAAATGCACCGGAAATGCGTAGGTCTGCCACGCTTTCATCACAGCTTAACCAGCCTTTATGGTAACGCGATAGCTCTGCAATAAAATGTTCCAGTCGCCAGTCACTGATAATAAGTAAGCCCCGTGTCCAGGCATCGGTATTATCGGGCAAGGGCTGAACGGGTTCGGTAATGCGAGATGAAAATAATAATTGTTGCCCCGCATTGAGCCGTGTTGCTTTACCAGGGATTTGGCCGGGGCGTATTTCCACGGCATGTTCCAGTACGCTAACGCGGGTCTGCCCATTTTCACTGTGTACCAGAAAGCGAGTGCCCAGTGCCTGAATACTGCCCTGGGGGGTGTGAACAATAAAGGGCCGCAGGTGTGTATCTTTTGCTGTGGTTATCTGGATTTCACCATTATATAAATTAATTTCACGTAATGTTTCATTGTAATTTACATCAATAGCGGTGGCGGTATTTAATTGTAGTGCACCGCCATCTGTCAATGTGACCTGAAGGCGCTTGCCTGTTCCTGTGTGGTAATCGGCGCCCAGTGCCTGTATTTCATTTTTATGCTGCCAGGCGGCGGCAGCAAAAAGCAGTAATGACAATGCTTTGATGGCCTGCCGACGGGAATGGCGGGCATTTATCAGAGTAGAGCGGTTTACTGTATCGGGAACACGTTTTAATGTCTGTTGAAGTTTTTCTACCCTGGCCCAGGCCTGTTGATGTGAAGGGTGTTGCTGTAGCCAGCTCTGGTGGGCCTTATGAATGGGATCCTCTGCATCAGCATTGTGCAAATCCACATACCAGGTGGCGGCAGCCTGTAAAATATGGGTGTTAAGTTGAGCTGGCATGGTGAAATTTATTCATCGTCAATCAGTAGCAGGCATTGAGTCATTGCCCGTATAAAGTATTTACGTACCGTATTTACAGAGATATGTAACTGGCGGCTAATTTCCACATAGCTGAGACCATCAATTTGTGCCATTAAAAAAATGCTTCTGCCCCGTTCGCCAAGGTTATCCAGCAGGTGATCTATTTCCACTAATGTTTCAATAATGCTGTGGCGTGCTTCTGGGGATATTTCAGTGTATTCGGGTTGCAGTGCCAGTGAACTCAGATAGGCCTGTTCTACGCTGCGCCGACGAAACAGGTCAATTATCAAGTTTCGCGCTACGCTGCTTAGGTAGGCGCGTGGTTGGCGCAGTTGTGAGAAATGTTGTTTCAGTAATACGTTAACGAAGGTGTCCTGTGCCAGATCCCCCGCCTGTTCGGCGCAGCCCAGTCGGCTTTTAATCCACCCGATTAACCAGTGATTATGTTCAATATAAAAGTGACTGAATTGTTTGTTCAGCTCATTATCGGGGACTTGCATAGGGAGTTAAGCCAGCAGAATACAAAAATAAAACACAATTCTAAATGATAATGATTCTCAATACAATATCAAAAAATAAAAACTCTTCTGGTGAGGGTAGGCCTGTATACGATAAAAATAAATTTCTGAGCTGCTTGTTGTGTAATTAAAAAGGCGGAATCTCATTAATATCGAGTGCTATGCTGGTTGAAATTATTAATGCCTGTCCATTATTCGTTATTGTTTGTTGTGTATTTTTACGGGGTTAAAAATGCATCTGGGGGTTATTTTATTTTAATTATTAGTGGTGATTATTTTAAGAAGGTGGGTTTAAAGAGGGGATAGTTCGTCATTAACGAGTAAATATAAATTTTGACATCAGAGAGTGCCTGTTTCTATTGACTAATATACCCGTCTTTAAGCTATTACCTGTACAGGCAAACAACTTAAAGGCAGGTATCTGTGTATCAGGCTTCTTTTTGAGCTTCTTTCTCTGCTTTGTGTTTAGCGATATGTTCCTTATCATGCACAACAATGGTTTTACCATGTGCATGGATAAGCTTGTCTTCTTCGAGCTCTTTAAGTACACGACCAGCCATTTCACGGGAGCAGCCTACAATTTTAGCGATATCCTGACGAGTGATTTTTATTTGCATACCGTCAGGATGCGTCATTGCATCGGGTTGTTCGCTAAGCTCCAGAAGCGTTCTGGCAATGCGGCCCGATACATCAAGAAATATCAGGTCACGTACTTTCTGGCTCGTTCTTATTAATCGGTCAAATATCTGTCCGGATAACAAAAACAGAATTTCAGGGTCTTCGCCCACCAGTTTTCTAAACTGGGTATATGAAATCTCAGCAATTTCGCAGGCAGACTTGGCAACAATTTTTGCGCTGCGTTCCAGGTCATCCTTAAAAAGGCCGGCCTCACCAAAAAAATCACCTTTATTGAGGTAGGCCAGAATAATTTCGGCACCATCTTCGTTTTCCGCAAGTACGCTAACGGAGCCCTTAATGATATAATAGAGGCTGTGGGGTTTATCGCCTTCGTGAATAATATTCTTTTTAGCCGGGTATGTTTTACGGTGGCAATGATTTAATAATAAATCTAGCGAAGGGTTTGAATTGTCTACTTTAGGTAACAGGCTCATAGTTTCCGTATCATTTTTGATGGGAGCGTCTGAATTATAGACGATTTTCATGTGAGCCCGTATAGTTATTCTGTAAATTAATTCAAATATTTGAACTAATAAGTTAAAAAATTTTGAGTAGTGAAGCATGAAAGCCAGAGTTAAGTGGTTAGATAATATGTCATTTGTAGGTGAATCAGGTAGTGGTCACTCCGTTGTGATGGATGGTGCTCCAGATTCAGGAGGAAGAAATCTGGCTGCAAGGCCCATGGAAATGGTGCTTATTGGAATGGGGGGCTGCACTGCATTTGATGTGGTGATGATACTTAAAAAAGCACGGCAACCAATAAATGACTGTATTGTTGAACTAAGTGCAGAGCGATCAGACGAGATTCCCAGAGTTTTTACAAAAATTCATGCGCATTATATTGTCAAGGGAAGTGGTCTAAGTGAGAAGCAGGTAGAAAAAGCTGTTAATCTTACGGCTGAAAAGTATTGCTCCGTGTCTATTATGCTTGCTGCTACAGCGAATGTGACACATGATTTTGAAATCATAGAGGGTTAATTCTGAAAAATAGCTGACAGGGTATTTTTTTGATTCATTTATCATATTCATGCTTTGAACTCTAAATACACATTCAATTACTATTTTCAGATTAATATAAAGATATCTCACAATCGATTGTAAATCGTTTCAATATAAAAAGTTAGAAAAAATAAATGCCAAATAAAGTGATGCAGGAAACATTTAATAGCCTGCAAGAACAATACTATAGTGCCTGGTTTCGCTTTCACCCTGAGATGGCAGTACATGTTGGTGTCAGTGGCTATGAAGAATTCCTGACGCCTTTCAGTGATGAAGACATTGGCGCGTTGATATCTTTAAATAAGAAAATTATATTTTCCCTGGACGAGTTAACTGTTTCTGAGCTTACGAATAATCAAAGGCTGGATTACAGTATTTTATATAATGCGGCGAGTATTGAGTTGCATGATTTAATAGAGCGTGACTGGCGTTTTTTTATGCCACAGAAATACCTGCCCCTGGAAGCGATACATCAGCTTATTAGCCGACCGGTCGATAACCTTCATCAGGCATTAAAGCATCGATTGCAACGTGTGCCGGAATATTTGCGTTCAGCAAAAAACTATTTATTACAACAGCCTGAAAAAATACCTGCAAGCTGGGTTATGGATGCAATGTCGGAGGCAAGTGCAGGCGCCTGTTATTTTCGTGACCTGGCTCACAACCCGGAGATAATACATAAATTTAAAAATCCAGCCCGTTTACAACCTGTATTTGATGATGCGGCACATGCGATGGAGGATTTTGAAAAATTTCTGCGTAAAGATATTCAACCCGTAGCAAAGGGAACATTTTCCTGTGGAGAAAGTCACTTCAATACACTTTTAAATAACTGGCACTGTCTGGAAATAGATGCGGATAAATTATATAAATTTGGTGAAACGTTATTTAGTCAGACACTGCAGGAATTACAGGCGTTATGTAAACAGTTACCTGGCTCTGATGATATAGAAGAGCAACTGGCAAATATACGTCATCAACATCCCGATGCAAAAGATGATCACCTGATGGATGCATACCGAAGTCGTATGAAAGCAGCATATAATTTTGTGGTAGAGCAGAACCTGGTTACAGTGCCTGTCACACAGTCACTAAAAGTTGTTGAAACCCCGATTTTTTTGCATCATGAAATTCCATTTGCCGCATATGATGAACCGTCACATAAAGACCCACAGCAAAAAGGGCATTACTATGTTACACCGGTTCGTTCCGAAGGGCATTTGCTTGAACATAACTGGAGTTCAATAGACCTTACCTGTGTTCACGAGGCATTTCCCGGGCATCATCTACAGTTTGTTACGGCCAATAAAAACCCGCATAACAGCTTGCCACGTTTATTAAATAACTCAGCCACATTTTATGAAGGCTGGGCACTATATTGTGAAGACATGATGCAGGAACAGGGGTTTCTGGATAAACCTGAACATCATTTTATTATGCTGCGCGATCGACTGTGGCGAGCACTTCGAGTGATGCTGGATGTGGAGTTGCATACGCAAAACTTAACCATTGATAAAGCGGCACAGCGAATGTGTGATGCGCTTGGTTTTACCATAGATCAGGCGAAAGCAGACTTAAGCTGGTATTCACAATCACCTACAGTACCAATGGGGTATGCCGTAGGCTGGGCTATAATAAAGGCGCTAAGGGATGAGGAGTCAAAAAAAGAGGATTTTAATTTAAAGAACTTCCATGACCGATTATTGTCAGTAGGTTCATGTGCCTTGCCGCTTGTCATTAAATATGAGTTTGGTGACCAGGCATGGAATAATGTACGTGATAAGGTATTCATTTAATGCTTAAAAAAATACAGTTATTTTTTGAAGAAAATTTTATGGCTGATGGTGCAGCCGTTGTTCCAGTAAAGCACCAGTTAAACCTGGCAGCCGCAGCTTTATTAATTGAAATGATGTTGCAGGATGACCATGTAGATAAAAAAGAAATTGTCACAGTAAAAAAATTATTAATTGATCAATTTAGCCTGTCTGAAGCGGAAGCAGAAAGCTTATATGCTCTGGCAGAAGAAGAAAAAAATCAGGCGACAGACTATCATCAGTTTACCAAACTAATCGCGAAACATTATACCCAGCCACAAAAAATACAGTTGATAGAATCACTCTGGCGTGTAGCGTTTTCCGATCAGGTTCTGGATAAGTATGAAGAACATATGGTGCGTAGAATCAGCGATTTGATTTATGTGTCACATAAAGACTTTGTTCAGGCCCGGCACCGTGTTGAAAATGAAGTTTGAATAAAAGCTGGCAGTATTAAATAGTATTATTTAATACTGGTTGAGGTGTGAGGGTCATAAATAAAAGTTAGATTTCTTTCCTTTCTTCGTATGTGCAAGTGATGGATGTAGTATGCAGGAAATTGTTGAATATTATGGTTTTTATTATTCATGAGTTAGTCGATTTATATTGAAGTCTTTTAGGGAGGGGTGGACCATTCCATTAGGTCTTGTTATTAGCTAATCATTAGCAGTATGTTAAAGTTGATTTTATGGCTAGATCACTAAGAATAGAATATGCAGGAGCGCTGTACCATGTGGCAGCGCGAGGTGATCGTCAGGAGGATATATGAATAGGCAAAAAACAAGACCTGACCCCCTTGTTCTTCAAGGTGAATACAGCCCATATTCAAAAATCAAGTGCACCACTATATCCTAGGCGTCATAAATTATCTGGATAATAGAGGTATAACATGACTAAATACTATTCACAT
>JADGFA010000048.1 GCA_016744065.1 Gammaproteobacteria bacterium | reverse complement strand
GAGTAAAGAAGAGAAAAATGCAGGGCTTGTTAATAGCCTGGTTAAAAAATTAGTTTTACCCAATACGAGTCTGGATGATTTAAAAGTATCTATGATTGTTCAGGGTGATTTTAATGGTGATGGTTTTGATGACTTTGCGGCACTTTTTTTACCTGACTCAGCTATAAGGGGTTCGAACAGACTTAATGTTAAAGAGCTGTGGAATTACTCAGAGTCTTTGGTGTCTAATAAAATTCATAAATCTCTCGTTATCTTTCATGGTAGTAAAAATGGCTGGTTAAGTGATTCTACTCAAGGATTTGTTCTTTTGGATAAATCTGGAGTTTTTGAAACTCCTTCGTTTGAATTGCTCGTTAGTCGAGTGGGAGATAAAAAATATAAATATAATGCCTCTTATTTACCTGTTGTTTTGAAAAGTGATCTGCTAATACTGCCAACTGAAGCGGGTATTGATACGGTTATTTATTGGGATAAAGGCATTTATAATCTATTTGAGCCTGATGAAATTCCCTGATGGGCTTTCTGAGTATATGACACACATAGGTGTTGCAATTTTTTTTGGTATAGAGCTGAGTGGTCTGAAAATGGGTTGATGGAGTAAACTAAACTAAAGTTAAATAATATTATGAACTATTATTCTATAAAATTTATTGTAACAGTATGTTTATTCGTGAGTGTTTTATCATGTTCTGAACAGAGTACTGATATTGAACTTTGTCCAGTTATTGTGGATTCAGTTTCTATAATAGATACAATGGAAACCGGTGGTGAAACATATTATCTGGTTTATAGAGTATCAGGCTGGAATGATAAAACAGAAATATTAGAGTTATATAACCTTAAACCTGTTTTTGATAATTGTTCCAGGAGTAATATAGAGCCTTTATATGCTGATTCTCTTGAAACGGCACAAACTATATCGCATGTGTATTTGAATACGAATAAAAATTTTTTAGAATTAATTTATGTAGAGGGCGAACCTGAAAAATTACACAATGCGAGTTTGAAGCTTGAAGTGAAGTGATTGTCGAAAAAAATTAAAGAGCTCAGAGTCTTTTAGTTATGTAAATAATATAGCCCAACTGGTATTTTATGTATACGTATCTTGACATTAGTGAGTCTGACCAATAACAGTAGTTCGAATATATTAACAGGCGCTAAGCACAATTTTTTCTTATATTAAAGGGTTCTGTGCTCTTGCTACTAATGATGCCTGTTTGAGAACGAACAGCACTTATCTAAATGCACAGGTGTGGGCCAGGCAATGTGACTCCACTGCGTTTGATCTACCCTGTAACTGTCATCCTGAGCGAATGCGAAGGATCTAAGCTCGAGTATTCCAAGATTCTTCACATTCGCTCAGGATGACAGCTATTCGTATATGTTTTTTACTTATATGTTCTTTTACCGAGGCTTAAGTAAGTGCCATTATGCTTTGACAACAATATTTACAGTATATATCAATGAGTTAATTCAATAGTATAAATCACAAAAACACCTTCCCATTTTGGGAAAAAGGTGTATAGTTCCCAGAATGGGAAGGTAAATTAATATGAGAGTCATAGGACGTGACAAGCTGCATAAGTTCTCAAAGAAGCATAATCAGGTAAAGCCTGCATTAGATGCCTGGTTTGAAGAGGCAAACAGGGCACATTGGTTTACACCACAGGATATAAAAAACAGGTATAGCTCTGCTGATTTTTTAGCAGATAACCGGGTTATCTTTAATATCAAAGGTAATCACTATCGTCTTGTTGTTAAAGTAAGGTATCAAAATAGAATCGTTGTTATTGAATGGGTAGGCACCCATGCTGAGTATAATAAGCAGAGGTTTTAAGGAGGTGGTTTTATGTCTATTCTAAAAGTAATTAAGTCTGAGGCTGAGCATAAACTGGCTGTTGAATATTTAATGGCACTAATGGATTTGAATCCAGCATCCGGCTCTATTCAGGAGAATGAACTTGAAGTGTTGTCTTTGTTAATTGAACAGTTTGAGCGTGAACAGTTCCCTGTTGGTAAGCCTGAACCAATTGAAGCCGTTAAATTTCGAATGGAGCAGCAGGGTTTGCAGCAAAAAGATATGCTCAAGTATTTTGGTTCTGCTTCTAAAGTGTCAGAAGTGCTGAATGGTAAACGGCCATTGAGTTTGAGTATGATTCGTAAGTTACATCAGGGTTTAGGTATACCTGCTGATGTGTTAATTCAGAAAACAGGTGTTGAGCATGATATTGCATTAGTTCTTAAATCTGATTTTAATAAACAGGAATTTATTTCTAAGTAACAATAGAAAAATAGAGTCAGAGCATAATGGCACTTACTTAAGCTCCAGCACAGGGGTAAGTACTGGTTTTAAAAGGAACATATAAATAAAACATATGTGAATAGCTGTCATCCTGAGCGAATGCGAAGGATCTTGAGTGCCCGGGTAGTTAGATCCTTCGCATTCGCTCAGGATGACGGTTGTAGGGTAGTTCAATAGTTGTGGGTTCGGTATTGCTCGTTACTTAACAGATGGTGGGTTCGCGTTGATTGATCGACACTGCTAGTGCATTTAATTAAGGGGTGTTTAGTCTTAAGTAAGTGCCATTAGAGTCAGAGCAGGATATTTTTAATATTAAAGAGTGTTATGCCCGGTACTAATTACTTTTACTTAAAATTTAAGCATTATTTATTTAAATGTACTAGTGGTGTGGACAGGAGTAGTAAAACTACCGCACTCGCTCAGGATGGCAGCTATTTTCATAAAAATTAGCAGATATTGATGCTCCATTTGTGTTTTTAGGTGAAAAGGGGGCAGTTAATAGTTCTACAGTAATTGCGTAGGGCATCACTAAGTTAATGTCTATTTATTATGCTTATGGGCAGCTATATGTTTTTTCAAATACAGCAAGGTTTGATTCTGAAAGTACTTTTTTCCAGCTTTTATCTATACCGTACATTTTGGCCTGGGTTTGACATTCATTAGTGCTTTGTCTTAGCTCTACCGCGTATTGATAAGTGCTGCCATCTGACAGGGATACTCTCCGGCCATTTCCTATATTGTCTGTTTTAATAAAGTTACTGTTGAATCCGCCACTGATAAAGCATTTTTCCAAATACTGGCCTATTCTCTTTTCAACGGTTTCCAGCGCTATGCTGTAGCAGTGTGTTTCGTTTAACTGCGCAGCTTTTGTTAGTTGGCTCGGCTGTAAGGTACCGTTAGCTGAGCAGCCAGCCAGTAATATTAATAAGCCGTGTATGCATATGGTTTTTATGGGTTTCATTTGATACGTTCCTTATGGGTATAGCTGTCTGCTATGGTTGTCAGATACTGAGCCTGTTTTTTATTAGATGCAAATAGCGCTATCTGACTTGAGAAACAGATTTACAGTATAAAATGCCTATTTACATAAAATCTTATTAAAACAGGTATAATTTATCATATTTAGAAATTAATGGTTCTATTTGATTATCAAAACTGGCTCGTCCTTAATAAAACAGGGCTGGTTGGCTGATAATGGAAGGGCTGGGTTTATATATAAAATAGTGATTTAATCATATGTCTTCAGGTTCAAAGAAAGTTATTATCGCAGCTCTATTGGGTAATGCATTAATTTCAGTTACAAAGTTTACAGCGGCAATTTTCACCGGTAGTTCTGCCATGATGTCTGAAGGTATTCATTCTCTTGTGGATACGGGGAATCAGATATTATTGCTTTATGGAATGAAACAGGCGAATAAACCGGCGGATGAAAACTTCCCTTTTGGTTATGGAAAAGAAATATATTTCTGGAGTTTTGTTGTCGCAATTCTGATTTTTGCTCTGGGTGGCGGGATTTCTATTTATGAGGGTATACAGCATGTTATTCACCCGGCTAGTATTACCGATCCGTTTATCAATTATATTGTGTTGGGGTTTGCCCTGTTATTTGAAGGGGCGGCCTGGTTTTATGCGTTGCGTGAGTTTAAACAGGGTAAGGGTAAATGGGGCTATATAGAAGCGGTTAAACGAGCAAAAGACCCCAGTGTATTTGTTGTTCTATTTGAAGATTCAGCCGCTATGTTAGGGTTGTTAGTGGCGTTTGCTGGAATATTACTTACACAGCTAACGGGTTTTATATATTTTGATGGTATCGCTTCGATTATTATTGGCCTGATTTTAATTACGACTGCAATCTGGTTGGCATATGAAACCAAAGGTTTATTAATTGGCGAATCAGCCAATCAGCCTGTGGTTCAGGGAATACGTTTTATTTTGCAGGCAAATAAAAACATAGAAGTGATAAATGAAGTGCTTACTATGCATGTGGGGCCAAATTTTATACTGGCTAATATTAGTATTGATTTTAAAGATGCATTAACAGCGGAAGAGCTGGAGAATTGTATTGCTGATATGGACCAGGCAATTAAGCATAAATATCCATTAGTACAGCGTATCTTTATTGAAGCAGAGCGGAGCAAGCATAAGAAGTAGTTGTTAGCTTTTTGTAATCGTTTATTCGTTAAACTTGATTGCTCTGGGTGTGCTCTGAATATGTCCAGGGCAAGAATAAAAACGTTGCTGAGTGATGGATTATAGAGGCAAATATGTGGAGTTCTAATGGGCGCTTTTGCCTGTGTTTAACATGATGGCATTATCATTTTGTAAATGCACTAGCGGTTAAATATCAGGACAGCTTAAATCCTGGGGCAGGTTAAGTTTCAGGATTCAATACCCTGCTTATATCGCTAATTGCCTGAAATTCTTCAATAGGGATATCGGCTTTATTAAAATCCATATCATCAGAGTCGTCACTGGCTTCCTGCGCTAGCCTGGTGGCTTCTTCGATCCAGTTAGCTGACCAGATCATCACCAGGCGGATATCATCATCAGAAAGTGCCTCTATGGCGGTTTGTAATATTTGATAAAAATCGTTTCTGGGTAATGGGGTATGTATTGCTGCTATTGCACTGGCATTGCATTGTTTAAGTGCTGCGATTAAATCCAGTGTATATTTTTTTAATAATTTTTCCCGGCTATATTCGGTTATTTTATGGATGGTGTTTTCAATAATCTGATATTCTTCTGTACCCTGGCTGGGATGTCCAAAAATAGAAATAAAAGATTCCAGGGTCATTAAAGCATCGTGTGTTTTTGATATATCACGGGAGCGTTTTAATAGTTTCTGGCAAAAGCCCTGAAGTTCATCTGCACTTATTCTGATATTGATGGAATTTTTATTACTCATATTTTACGTTATCAGTTTATCAGGTTTAATTTACTGAATTCGGAATGAACATCATTGTTTACAGGTTTGCCATGTAAATATAAAGAAACAACTTTAAACGGTAGCTGGTCACCGGCTTTAAGCGCTATATTGGATGGGCTAATTGTGTGTCGCCCCAGCGTGGCTTCAGTCGGCCACTTTGTTTCAGTAAATGAAACATATATGAGTTCAGAGCATACAATTTTATCATTGGTTTCAATATCAAAATTAAAGTCATAGGCCTTGCCTATTTGCCGTAAAGCACGAATGACTGTTTCAGCTCGAGTTTTGTCGTCCAGTTTGTTTTTACGTAATATGGCAAGATCATCAACATTCATAAACTGATTAAGAGAATTTAATTCCACACCGGCTCGCAGTGCTTCAGCGACTAACTGGGATGATTTTATCTGTTGATGATATTTTTTAACAACCGGGTGGTTCCATATGCCCAATTTTTTTAATTCTGCTTCTGAGCCTATCCAGATAGCCACATGTCCCCAGTAACCAGGAATTAATTTATCCGTTAATCTGAAAGGCGTTTTTTCCAGTAGAATATCTCCAGCTTTTAACTGGGATGATAATTGTGTTTCAGCAGTAATGTCGTTATTTAATAGCCCTTTACGTACTTCAACTATGCCAATGGTATTACCAAATAAAAGGCTGAACAAGTTCACACCTTCCTTTCCAAGCCTGGATAATGTATCAGATGTGATGCCAGTTAAAAACCGGGTTTTCTGGCTGATTACATATAGAGGTGAAAATTCGTGTATGTGATTATATGAAGGGCTCTGGGTAATGAGTAAGTTTAAGTAAATGTTATAAGGTTGATGTTTGAAATCGTAAGATTGTTTTTTCCATTCGGCTTTAAAAAAATTAATGGCTCTACGGGCACGATTGCGATTTTCTATTGAATTATACTGAAGAGTGATTTTATTTAATTGCGAATTTTTTATATTGTAGCCTTTATGTTTTGCATTTAAATAACGACGTAACTTTGTGTCTTCTTCAAAAATAGTGATAGATAGTAAATAGTTGTCATATAAAACAAGTGCAGCGGATAAGGAAAGCATGATACCTTTTAAGCGAACCTCTTTATCCATACTGGCATGTTTATCGTTTAATAAATATTCGTAATAACCCACATAAGCATAAAGTTTCTTACGCAGTGCCAGGTGCTGGAGAGTGCCTGTGTTTAATGTTTCTATATCTTTACCTGAAATTGGAATGTCTTTTTTTAGATTTTTTTTAATTTCCAGATATACCTCCAGTGTCATTACTCGGTAGGAGAGTGCTTGCTCTACAAGACGCTGATATTCCTCCAGATCGCCATTTATCTGTAGTTCTAGCTGGGGGTTAGCATGAGTAAAAGATATGTAAATCAAACTATTAAGGAGCAGTATAAGAGCGTAAAGGTGTTTCATATAATGGCTTAGTTCCAGTGTTTTTTTAATAATTCTGGTAAAAATTTAAATTAGTGGTGCTTAAGCTTATTTTAGTAAAATGCTTATTGTCTGCTTTACCTATCGTTAATTGCATAGTTAATAACAGGTGTTTTGGATTATATACTTATATTATGGTTTTCTGGCAATAATATTAATTGATTATCTGGCGGGCTGATATAGTTGTTTTGCAGACGAATTGAAGGGTAATGGGTATTTAAATTAAATAAAATAAAAAAGGGATAATCCTGAGATTATCCCTTTTTTTAACAAATAGTAGCGTTTTCTTAGAAGCTAAGTTTGGCTGTAAACTGTAATCTATTCATATCACCATCTGTATCGTTTTCCAGTTCGCGAGTTGCATGAGTTAACTCACCCCCTAGTGATAAGTTTTTAACCGGGCTGTAAAACAGGTTTAAACGAATACTGCTGGTATCACTGGTTACACCTGTGCCAGTCAGCGCAGTATCATTATCAATACTGATAGCAGAATAGTTTATATTGCTGCGCCATTGAGCATTCCATATGTGGCGATATGCAGCATAATAGGCAGTTGAATCAATTGCTTCTAATGTGTTATCCGCTTTTAATACGGCGCCATTGGCTACATTTAAGCCTATATAACGGCCCATGCCGCTACCGGTGTTAACACCAAAACGAATGTCATCTTTACCCAGCATTAATTTACCAGTAATACTTAAGCCAAATGAAGCAACTGAATCATCAATCGCTGCACCATCATTATACGTTAGCTGGCGTGCCAGTACGGCAGTCACTAAAGATAAGTCATCTGTTTTGTAATTATAACGAGCTACAAAATCAGGTAGTTCATTGTCATCGGTGACTATGCGTGTGCCGCCACCATTTGGTGTGACTGTTGTTTCCGGGTTTTCCATAGAGAGCTGAAAACCACCATTGGTGTAACGAATCTGTGTCTGGCGAACGAAAATGCCAAAGTCGGTGTTGCCGATAAAATCCGCTGTTTCTGGAAGCGATGAAACATTCTGGAAGGTCGACCAGGTCTGGCCAAATAGCCAGTTATCAAAGCTGAAAAAAGCATGGCGCATTCGAGGTGTGTATGAGTTGGTGATACGCTCATTTCCATTTGGTGTTGCCAGAAACCCGAATTCAATAAATGTTTTTAATTTATGATCATCAATTTTGCTTTCTGTAACAAAGTTAATACGAGATTGACGAGCATGCATATCAAAGGTCGTATTTCTTTCAGTGCCACCAACGGGTGTTACTGAGGGTATGTAGAAGTCTCGGCCGATACTACCTGCGGCTAATGAACCGTCACTGTAGCTGCTGGAAATAGCATCCATTTTTATATAACCACCTATTTTTACCGTGGTGTTATCGAATGTGCCAATCGTTGTTGCGTGTGCAGATGCAGCCACAATTAAGGCTGTGCTTGCAAGACCCGCATTTATCATATTTTTTTTGATAGATCTCATTAAAGAATTCCCCTGTGTTTGCGATGGGCAAAGGTTCGCCCCTATTGCATCATTTCGCTATTAGATTTTAGTCTAGGTTCTACTAAAGTCGTACTTAGTCCTTATTGATAAAATGGTCTAATTACCATAATAGAAAGTTTAAACAGCGTATTTTAGTTGAGGATATAGCATGAGCAATAAAGAGTCTGTTAATGATTCAGTTTACCCGGTAAAAAAAACACAGGATCGTCAGTTTTTAATTGATAATGCAGAATATAAGAAACGTTATAAACAGTCAGTTGAGGATAATGAAGTATTCTGGGCAGAGCAGGCCCGTTTACTTGAGTGGACGACGCCTTTTACAAAAGTAAAAGATGTATCACTGGAAAAAGATGATCTGCATATCCGCTGGTTTGAAGACGGTGAATTAAATGTCTGCGTTAACTGTGTTGATCGTCACCTTGCAGATAAAGCCGATCAAACTGCCATTATATTTGAAGGTGATCAGCCCGGCGTAAGTCGCCATATAACGTATCAGGAACTACATAGCGAAATATGTAAACTGTCTAATGCAATGGAAACCATGGGCATACAGGCCGGTGATCGGGTGATGTTGTATATGCCAATGATCCCGGAAGCCGCTTATGCCATGCTGGCCTGTGCACGTATTGGGGCAATACACTCTGTTGTGTTTGGTGGCTTTTCAGCCAATGCATTAGCTGATCGTGTTGCTGACTGCGGTGCAAAAATGATCATTACGGCAGATATAGGTAAACGTGGCTCCAGAGAAATACCGCTTAAAGTGAATGTGGATGAGGCGCTCACGTTTGAAGGCACCCATTGTGTAGAGCATGTTATTGTTGTAAATAATGCCGATTCAGAAAATAAAAATATTAACTGGGCTGATGGCAGAGACGTCTGGTATCAGGACATTACAGCGGTTGCCAGTGAACAGCATCAGGCGGCTTCATTTTCAGCCGAACATCCATTATTTATTTTATATACCTCAGGTTCAACAGGTAAGCCGAAAGGTTTACAGCATACCAGTGCGGGTTATCTGACTTATTCCGCCAGTACTTTTCGTTATGTATTTGATTATCAGGAAGGGGATGTTTACTGGTGTACAGCCGATGTTGGCTGGATTACCGGGCATAGCTATATTCTTTATGGCCCTTTGGCTGAAGGGGCAACCACCCTTATGTTTGAGGGCGTGCCCAGCTACCCGAATCTTGGGCGTTTTGGTGAGGTGATTGATAAACATGGTGTAACCCTGTTTTATACCGCACCAACAGCGGTACGTTTGCTGATGTCCGATAGTGAGACCGCTCTATCCAGTAGTCATCGTGAGTCATTACGCATTTTGGGAACAGTAGGTGAACCTATTAATCCTGATGTATGGCGTTGGTACCATGATCAGTTTGGTAATGAGAAATGCCCGATAGTAGATACCTGGTGGCAGACAGAAACAGGCGGCCATATGATAACGCCTCTGCCGGGGGCAACTGAACTGAAGCCCGGTTCTGCGGCAAATCCTTTCTTTGGTATTCAGCCAGCACTGGTTGATACTAATAGTGATATTTTAGAGGGAGAAAATAGCGGTCATCTGGTAATTCTGGATAGTTGGCCTGGGCAGGCGCGAACCATCTGGGGAGATCATCCGCGTTTTATCGAAACTTATTTTACCACCCATGAGGGAATGTATTTTACTGGTGATGGTGCACGCCGTGATAAAGATGGTTATTACTGGATTACCGGTCGTGTTGATGATGTGTTAAATGTTTCAGGGCATCGTTTGGGCACAGCAGAAATTGAAAGTGCTTTAATCTCTCATCCTGCTGTTGTTGAAGCCGCTGTTGTCGGTTACCCCCATGACATTAAGGGTGAAGCTATTTATGTTTATGTTACGGCTATTGGCGGTGTTGAAACATCGGATGAAACCACACTTGCCTTGCGCAATCATGTTCGTAAAGTGCTTGGGCCAGTTGCAACCCCGGATCTTATTCAGTGGACGAATGGCCTGCCAAAAACACGTTCAGGAAAAATAATGCGACGTATTTTGCGTAAGATAGCGCATAATGATTTTGATAATTTAGGTGATACCTCTACATTAGCTGAGCCAGGCGTCGTTAATGATTTGATTGAGGGGCGTTTAAATCGTTAATATTAATTATTAATATGCTTTTTTGTGATGTTTCATGTCGATTGGAAAAACAGATCAGGCTAGAATGTATCTTTACTAACTGAGAGTGCCCAGATGTATCATTTTCATGTAGCAGATGATCACCCATTATTTCGCAATGCGATTCTTGAAGTTATTAAACGGCATTATCCAGATTCCATGGTCAGCGAGTCTATGGATCTGGATAGTACAATAAAAGAACTCGAATTAAATAATGAAACAGACCTGTTGCTACTGGATTTGCATATGCCCGGTAGTCAGGATTTGTTTGGTCTGATTATGGTGCGTGAAAAATTTCCCAGTATTCCGGTAGCCATTATCTCAGCAGATGAAGACAGTAATACCATTAACCGTGCAATGGGGCATGGTGCCAGCGGTTATATTCCAAAATCCTGCTCACCACAAATTATTCATGAAGCAATTCATACCATGCTGGATGGTGGGCGTTGGGTTGCCGATGATATTCGAAATAATTTAACACCACTTGATAGTGAAGAAAAAGACCTTGCGGCTAAAATAGCAACACTGACACCTCAGCAATATCGTGTACTCTGCTATTTACGAGAAGGCTGGTTAAATAAGCAAATTGGTTTTGAGCTGGGTATAACCGAAGCGACTATTAAGGCACATATCACAGCTATTTTTCGTAAACTGGGTATCAGTAATCGCACGCAGGCGGTTATTATGTTGAGTAAAATGTCATTGAATGACAATGTCGAAAGTTAGTTGTTACTGTCAGGAAATAATGATCAAAGTTTAATGCCACTTAACTGAAGTCTCAGCATAGGGTAAGAAAAAATATACACATAAAAGTAGATGCGAATAATTGCACCTGCGAATAACGGTTACCTGTTTCACTGTCATCCTGAGCGAATGCGAAGGATCTTAAGTAGTCGGGTCGTTAGATTCTTCGCAGCTGCTCAGAATGACAGATAGGGGTTGGTAAAAGTCAGAATATTTACAGGTTTTTATTCTTTCTGTTTGTATGTACCCTGTCACTTTTAAGTATTTTCTTCAGTTGTTCTCACTGTCATCCTGAGCGAATACGAAGGATCTTGAGTAGCCGGGTCGTTAGATTCTTCGCAGCTGCTCAGAATGACAGGTGGGGGTTGGTAAAAGTCAGAATATCTACATATTTTTTATTCTTTTTGTTCGTATGTACTCTGTCACTTTTAAGTGTTTTCTTCAGTTGCCCTCACTGTCATCCTGAGCGACTGCGAAGGATCTTAAGTAGTCGGGTCGTTAGATTCTTCGCAGTTGCTCAGAATGACAGGTGGGGTCTGGTAAAAGTCAGAATATCTACATATTTTTTATTCTTTTTGTTCGTATGTACTCTGTCACTTTTAAGTATTTTCTTCAGTTGTTCTCACTGTCATCCTGAGCGAATGCGAAGGATCTTAAGAAGCCGGGTCGTTAGATTCTTCGCAGTTGCTCAGAATGACAGGTGGGGGTTGGTAAAAGTCAGAATATCTACAGATTTTTTACTCTTGTTGTTCGTATGTGCTCTGCCACTTTTAAGTGTTTTCTTCAGTTGTTCTCACTGTCATCCTGAGCGACTGCGAAGGATCTTGAGTAGCCGGGTCGTTAGATTCTTCGCAGTTGCTCAGAATGACAGGTGGGGTCTGGTAAAAGCCAGAATATCTACATATTTTTTATTCTTTTTGTTCGTATGTACTCTGTCACTTTTAAGTATTTTCTTCAGTTGCCCTCACTGTTATCCTGAGCGATTGCGAAGGATCTTAAGTAGTCGGGTCGTTAGATTCTTCGCAGTTGCTCAGAATGACAGGTGGGGTCTGGTAAAAGCCAGAATATCTACAGATTTTTTACTCTTGTTGTTCGTATGTACTCTGCCACTTTTAAGTATTTTCTTCAGTTGTCCTCACAGTCATCCTGAGCGATTGCGAAGGATCTTAAGTAGCCGGGTCGTTAGATTCTTCGCAGTTGCTCAGAATGACAGGTGGGGGTTGGTAAAAGTCAGAATATTTACAGGTTTTTCTTTGCTCTTTTTGTTTTGCACACACGCTATGAGTTTTAAATGCTCTAATGTGCTGAAAATAACAGGCTTATCTGTTGTCAGTAAACTTGTTTTCTAACTATACCATTTGTCAGGTTTAGTTATTTTTACGTTGTAAGTATCTTTCCAGTAATGCTCTTAGCTTTCCTGGTTTAATGGGTTTACGCAAAAAATCATACCCATGATGAGTAATGCGTGTTGACAGGCCCTCATCCGGTGCGGCAGAAACGATACAGACCGGAATGTCTTTCCATTGTGTGCGTAGTTCGTCTGCCAGTTGAATGCCATTAACATCACAGTTGAGCTGGTAATCCATTAGTAATACATCAGGTGCCTGATTATTTGCCGCATATAATCGGGCTGATGCAGAGTCAGATGCACTGGAAATATTGCAACCCCAGTTATCCATTAGTGTGCTCAGTGCATGGATGTTGTTTTCTTCATCATCGACATAAAAGATATTAAGGTTTTCAAGTCCAGAAGTCATGCCTGTTGATTTGGGTTTGTTTTTCTGTGTCGATTGTTTTGCACTCATTGGTACAAAGAGAGAAAATAAACTGCCATTACCATCACTGGATTTCACATGAATTTTATGATCAAGCAGTTTTGAAAAACGTAAAGCGATGCCCAGGCCAAGTCCGGCACCATCAACATTGCTCGTGACACGATAAAAGTCATCAAAGATACGTTGTTGGTGCGCTTCGGATATACCGGGGCCGGTATCGTAAATAACAATTTTTATCTGATCTTTACGGCGTAAACAGCCAATAAGAATTTTCCCTGTGTTCGTGTATTTAACCGCATTTGAAATAAAATTCTGTAAAATACGGCGCAAGTATCTGGGATCAGATTCAGTCCATAAAGAAGTGGGTTGCCAATGAAGGCTTACACTACTATCTGTTTGCATACTAAAATCATTTACTAATGGTTCTAAAATATCATTTAATGCAAACTGACTTATATGGGGTTTGAGTGAGCCGGTATCGAGGCGGGATATTTCCAGAAGGTTAGAAATAATTAGCTCTGCGGAACAAATTGCACTGTGCAGGTGGTGCAGGTTTTTAGACTGCTCTGAATCCATATCAGGCTTTTCCAGTAATGCACTGGCATATAGATTAGCTGCATTTAAAGGTTGTAAAATATCATGGCTGGCAATTGCAAGAAACTGTGTTTTACTGGCATTGGATTTTTCAGCAATTGATTTTGCTTTAATTAATTCCACTTCGGTGATGCTGCGTTTTTCCACTTCTCCACGCAGTGATAAATTAATTTTTTCTATTTCCTGTGTGCGATCATGAACGCGTTGTTCAAGGCTCTGGTTTACTTTTTCCAGCTCGCTCTGTGCATTAATAAACCCACTGATATCATCATAAGTCGTAACATAACCACCGCCGGGCAGTGGTCGGCCTTTTATTTCGATTACGCCCTGGTTATGGTTTCTAACAACTCTGTATGGTTTGCCCGCGGTGAGGTGTCCGAGTCGGGTGTGTACCTGCGCTTCTACTGCACCCGCACCGAGTATGCCGCGCTCTGCATTAAATCGTACCAGGTCTTCTGCGGGTCGGCCTACGCGTAGCATACCCTTAGGGTAATTAAACATTTGCTCATAGCGTTTATTCCAGGCAACAATTTTAAGTTCTGCATTGACCACGCTAATAGCAGAAGAGATGCTTTCAAATGATGCGAATAGCATGTCCTGATTAAATTGCAGGGTGCGTGTGGTTTCTTCAAATATATTTACCACATCTTCAACACCGAGACTTTCGCCACTGCTCAGGCTGGTGAGTATGGCTCGAGCAGAAGCGACGCCAATAACGCCTGCTAATGCCTGCTCTGCATGGTTTAGTAGTTGCGGGCCAACGAAGAGTAATTCAGGGTGTTCCTCACCTTCTTCGAGCAGGCGTCGAGTAGCAGACTCGCCCAGAAACTGGGTTAATATCGTGTTCAGATCGGTTTTGTTAATCTGCAAACTGATAACACTTGGCAGTGGTTGGGCATGTTTTCGATTAACAAAAACACCCGCCTGAATTCGATCTGAAAGGCGTGTTTTATCAAGTGAAGAAACAAAATAAAAGGCGAGTATATTAACGCTGATACTCAGTACAACTCCCCGGGTATAGGCATCACTAAAAGTGAGCCCGAAAAGTTGGTCGGGTCGTAAAAAATCAAGCCCCAGTATGCCTTCAGTTATTAAATGTGTGCTGATAAAACCTGCATGGCTCAGTAGTGGTAGCATAAGGCTAATAAACCAGATGACAACGCCAGACCCCAGCCCGGCAAAAATGCCCATTGCATTACCACGCTGCCAGTAAAGGCCGAATATAATAGCCGGTGCCAGTTGCACCGCCAGGGCAAATGCGATTAAGCCAATTTCTGTTAGTGCAACGTTTTCTGCCAGGCTATGCTGGTAGAGCCAGGCTAGCAGGATGACTGCAACGACTGTGAGGCGACGGGTGAGTATAAGCGCGCCGGAGTAATCAGGAATAGGGCTGCGGCTTTTCTGTTTTTTTATCAGCAGGGGAAGAATGACATCGTTGCTTAACATCTGGCTCAGGGTGAGCGATGCGACAATAATCATCGCGGTTGCAGCCGAAAATCCGCCGATAAAAGCCAGCAGCCCAAGCAGTTTATTTCCTGTGCCCAGAGGCAGGGCCAGTACATATGTGTCACTGGCAACATCGGTATTGGCCAGCACCTGATTACCTACCCAGGAAATAATAAAAACAGCCGCTGCGATGGCAATGAGATAAAGACTAAAACCACCGCGGGCAAATTTAAGGTGTCGATCACTTAAGCATTCAACGAAGGTGATCTGAAACATGCGGGGCAGGCAAAAAATAGTCGCTGCGGAAACAAACGTCAGTATCCAGAACGAAGGAGTAAGGGTGGAGTGCTGAAACACAATATTTGCATTATTGCTAATTTCACCGGGGTTGAAACCGCTCGACATACTTAATGCAAATACTGCAATTGATATTAATGCAACCAGCTTTATAAGTGACTCAAAGGCAATAGCAGCCATAATACCTGAATGATAACTGGACACATCGAGCCGGTTTGCACCAAAGATAAGCGTAAATATAACCATAGCAACAGCAACCAGCATGGTCATATCCTGGCTGGCAAATGCCAGGCTATCTACGCTAAAAAGTAATGTATCGGTTACAGCTTTTAGCTGAAGTGCTATATAAGGTACTGTAGTGGCCAGCATAATCAGCGTAACAATCACGGCTACTGACTGGCGCTTGCCGTAACGTGAGGTAATAAAATCGGCAATGGAGTGGATATTTTCCTGTCGGCTAACACTGGCGATGCGTTGTAACAGTGGGTAACCCAGTGTAAACAGTAATACTGGGCCGAGAAGAATAGGCAGGTAGTACCAGCCACGTGATGCGGCTGTACCCACGAGGCCGTAAAAAGTCCATGAGGTGCAATAAACCCCTAGTGCTAATGTATAGACCAGTGGGTGGCGTACCCATGAGTTTGTTTTAAAACGAAGGCGGTCCCCCATACGTGCTATCCAGAACAAAAGTGCCAGATAGGCGGTTAAGGTAAAGATAAGTGTAACTGCGGACAAAAACTGACTCCGTTTATTTAAAGATTATAGCTAAAGTGCTATTTTTACAAATAAGGTGCATTCTACCCGTTTAATTGTGTATGGCAGTTTACAGCTTAAGACATTAGTCTACCTATAGACTAAAGTCTTGGGTCTATGCAGGGTGACTCCTGTTACATTAACGAATAGCTAAAACTTAGGCTAAATTTCGGAGGCTAAAATGGCTGAATATAATAAAGAAAAAAGACAAGCATATTGGCGAGAAAATGTCAGATTAATGGTGATCTTACTGAGTATCTGGTTCGTTATTTCTTATCTTTGCGGCATTGTTTTTGTGGAAGAGTTAAACACGATCAGACTGGGTGGATACAAGCTGGGGTTCTGGTTCGCTCAACAAGGTTCTATGTACGGCTTCGTTGCAATTGTTTTTACATATGCACATCTGATGGCCAAGCTTGATCGTAAATACGACTTACACGAATAAGGGAAAGTCATGGAACTACAAACATTAACATTTATTGTTGTTGGTATAACATTTTCAATTTATATCGGCATTGCCTTCTGGGCACGAGCAGGCACTACCAGTGAGTTTTATGTTGCTGGTGGCGGTATCCATCCCATTGCAAATGGTATGGCAACCGCAGCCGACTGGATGTCAGCCGCATCCTTTATATCAATGGCGGGTTTAATTGCATTTTATGGTTACGGCGGCTCGGTTTTTCTTATGGGCTGGACCGGTGGTTATGTACTGTTAGCCATGTTACTGGCACCGTATCTGCGTAAGTACGGTAAATTTACCGTACCGGAATTTATTGGTGATCGTTTTTATTCGAAGGTTGCACGTATTGTTGCGGTGATCTGCTTAATTGTTGCGTCGGTAACCTATGTTATTGGCCAGATGAAAGGCATCGGTGTTGCTTTCTCTCGCTTCCTGGAAGTGAGTTATGAACTGGGGCTGCTTATTGGCATGGGTATCGTATTTATATATGCGGTTATTGGTGGCATGAAAGGCATTACTTATACGCAGATTGCACAGTATTGTGTACTGATTTTTGCATATACTATTCCGGCTATTTTTATCTCATTAAATTTAACGGGCAACCCCATTCCACAATTAGGTCTGGGTAGTATGCTAGCAGGTACTGACACCTATTTACTGGATCGACTCGATCAGGTGGTAACAGAACTGGGGTTTGCCGAGTACACGACGCTCTCCCGGCTAGGCACATTTAATACCTTTGTTTATACCCTGTCATTAATGATTGGTACGGCGGGTCTACCCCACGTTATCATTCGTTTTTTCACAGTAACGAAAGTGAGTGATGCACGTGTATCTGCGGGTTGGGCATTAATTTTTATTACCATACTCTATACAACGGCACCTGCAGTTGCTGCAATGGCGCGGTTAAATTTACATGAAACTATTTCACCAACTAATGGTGCTAATCTTGTTTATGATGAACGTCCGGACTGGTTTAAAAACTGGGAAAAAACAGGTTTACTTAAATTTGAAGATTTAAATGGTGATGGCCGCATTAGTTATACAGCGGATAAAGCCACTAATGAAATGGTGAAAGTTGATAAAGACATCATGGTGTTAGCAAACCCCGAAATTGCCCGTTTACCAAACTGGGTGATTGCGCTGGTTGCTGCGGGTGGTCTTGCTGCCGCATTATCTACCGCCGCGGGTTTATTGCTGGCGATAGCATCGTCTATTTCACATGATTTATTGAAAGGTGTTTTCAGGCCTGATATTAATGAGAAACAGGAGTTACTTGCCAGTCGAATATCCATGGCAGGGGCCATTGCATTAGCGGGGTACTTCGGGTTTAATCCACCTGATTTTGCCGCGGGAACCGTGGCCCTGGCCTTCGGTTTAGCCGCATCATCTATCTTCCCGGTATTAATGATGGGTATATTTAGTAAGCGTATTAATAAGGAAGGTGCTATTGCCGGTATGGTCGCGGGTCTTTCGATTACATTACTGTATGTATTCCAGCATAAAGGCATTATGTTTGTTGCCAGTACCTCATATCTGGGTGATATGAAACCAAACTGGTTTATGGGTATTGAACCTAATGCCTTTGGTGCGGTGGGTGCAGTGGTGAACTTCTCAGTGGCTTATGTTGTTTCTATGATGACGCCAGAACCACCAGAGCACATTCAACATATGGTTGAAGATATACGTGTACCAAGTGGAGCGTCTAGCGCCCACAGTCACTAAGAAAAGATGTAAAGCTAAATAAAAGCATACAGACTTTTGTCTGTGTGCTTTTTGGCGTTTATAGGGTGAGTAAGGTATAGTTTGGTGAACGTGTTGTTTCTTTCAAAATTAAGTCTGTAGGTTCTTTATGCAATTTCTAAAAAACAAACATCTTATTCTGGCTATGTTTGTTGCACCGATGCTGGCTATTATTGCTTACTTTTCGGTTGATTACTTTGTATCAGAAACACCCCATGCGGCAATTCAGGGTAACAGTTATAAGCTTGCAGCCAGGTCAAACTGTCGTTATAAAAGTGGTATCTGTACCCTGGAAAATGGTGATATTGAAGTTAAGTTGCGAGCGGAGTCTGCTGGCTATAATCAGTTTAAACTCAGTGTCATATCAGCGGTGCCTGTGCAGAGCGTGTTAGTTTCATTTATAGATGAAAATAGCAGTGAAAAAGAAAATAGCCCTCCGATAGCGATGTTAGCAGATACGCAACAGTTAAACGTCTGGTCAGCAAACATTAAAATGTTTTCTTCGGATAAAAGCCTGTTACGCTTAGCTTTAAATATTTCTGATACATTATATTATGCTGAAGTAACAACTATTTTTATAAACTTTGAAACGTCTTTTCCCAGAAAAAATTTCTCTGATGAGTAGTTAAAAAACGGCTGTAATTATTTTTAATCGGGAGAAATGCCGAGTTTATCAATACAGGTGTAGATAATAAATTTTATAGTTTTAAAGTGACTATAAGTTTGAGTTTTATATCAATAGATATGTAGACTTAAGTATTGTTATTGATTAAATATGAAAAAACTACCTTTAATAGAGTATTTGTAATGGTAAGTGAAGCCAATGATGTACAGGTATTTCTTGTACAGCACCCTCCCTTTAATCAGCTATCAGCATCCCAACTTGAGTATGCCAGTAGTAATATATTTGTTGCGTTTAGTAAATCAGGCAGTGAGCTTGTTTTAAATTCTACAGTTGATAATCCGTCGGCAGATAATAACTATAAAATTGGTATGTTGATTATTCGTTCGGGAAGTATAGAAATACGGACCCAGCAGGGCGAGCTGGTTGATCGATTAAGCAGTGGTGATTATTTGTTAGCCGATACTATCAATAATAAAGGTGGCGAATCTCTAAGTGTTTTTGTGCTGGAAGATTGTTTATATTATGAATTAACAGATTATGCATTGCAGTCTTTAAGTGCAACATGCATAGAAATATCAACTTTACTTGAAAGCAATAAAACCCAGAGCCCTGAATTATTAAACAATCATATTTCAGGTTCAACAGAACTGCATGTGGATCACCTGGTTAATGATAGCTATTTAAGTCAGCCAGTAAAAAACGCGATGTCTTCCAGTGTTATAAGTGCAAGCCCCGATGACAGTATTCGAAGTGCTGCTGAGTTAATGAAGCAGCATCGAATATCTTCTTTGTTAATTCAGCATAATGATCAGCTTGTCGGCATATTAACGGATAGAGACTTACGTTCACGTGTGCTGGCAAAAGGCATCGCGGATAGTGAAGCGATTAAATCGGTTATGACAAAGTCGCCTCGTTGTATCGACGTGAATAGTCGCCTGTACGATGCGCATTTAAAAATGATGTCTGAGGGTGTGCATCACTTACCCGTTGTGAATAATGTAATACCTGTAGGTATTCTGACATTAAGCGATATTCTTCGTGCAAATAATGCGGAGCCATTATCGTTAATAAGAGCCATTAACCGTGCAGATACGGTTAATGAGCTTAGTTTGGCCGCCGAAAATTTACCCGGATTAGTGGTGAAATTAATTGAGCGTGATGCACGTGCCGTTGAAATTGGAAAAATCATAACCTCATTTTCAGATGGTATAACCAAGCGCCTGATTAAACTGGCAACACGCAAACTTGGAGTAGCCCCCTGTGATTATGCCTGGTTAGCATTTGGTTCTCAGGCAAGGCAGGAGCAGGTGTTAGGATCAGATCAGGACAACGGTCTGTTGTTGCCGGATGATGTAGATATTGATGATAGTTATTTCAGCAAACTTGCAGAGTTTGTTAATGATGGCCTTGATCGTTGTGGCATGCCCTATTGCCCGGGTAATGTCATGGCTAAAAATGATAAATGGCGACAGCCACTGAAAGTATGGAAGCAATATTTTGTTAACTGGATAGAAGAGCCTTCACCCAGGGCAGTAATGCACTCCAGTATATTTTTTGATATGCGCCATATTGCAGGCAATATTGAATTTACAAAAACATTACGTCATTATGTTTTAGAAAAGGCAAAAAATAACACTATTTTTCTGGCAATGATGTGTGATAACGCATTGTCTCATTCTCCTCCGCTAGGTTTTTTTAAAACATTTGTATTAGAGAGTGACGGTGATCATAACCACACGCTTGATCTTAAAAAGCGTGGCACTATACCGATTGTTGATCTTGCTCGTATCTATGCCCTGTCTGCCAGTTTGCATCCGTTAAATACCATTGAAAGGTTAGAGTTAATGGAGCAGGAAGGGGTGATGTCAAAAGAAATGTCCTATAGCCTGATTGATGCGCATGAGTTTATTGCCGGTATTCGCCTTGATGCGCAGGGCAGGCAGTATCGTGGCAATGTCACTGTGGATAATTATCTTGATCCTAAAGAATTATCACCACTGGTTCGTCACCAACTTAAAGATGCCTTTAAAGTTGTTCGGGATGCGCAACTTGCCATGCGTATAAGGTTTGGTGGCGGTGTTATATAAACTCTGTACCCACATACAGCAATGGCGCTTTAATGAAAAAGCCATCGATACACCATTGCAACCGTTATATCAGGAGCCTTATATACCCGCTTCACAGGCATTTTTAAATACCCGTTTTTTAGTTCTGGACTGTGAAATGAGTGGCCTTGATTCTGAAAACTGTCAACTCCTTAGCATTGGCTGGGTGATGATAGAACGAGGGCGAATAGTCAGCTCAAGTGCAAAGCATCTGCTGATTCATGCGGACAGGGGGACGGGTGATAGCAGTAAAATTCATGGCTTATTTGATGTAAATATTGCAGGCGCTAATAGTGTGGCAACGGTATTGATGTTGCTAATGCGACAGATACCCGGTGCTGTTCTGGTTTTTCACCATGCATCACTGGATATTCGATTTTTACAGAAAGCAACGTTAGAAACGTTTCGTTGCCCATTGTTATTTGCTTATGTGGATACCATGGTAATAGAGAAAAAACGCCTGCAGCTACAGGGAAAAATGAATGGACTTAGACTGGCGCAATGTCGACAGCGTTATGGTTTGCCAGACAGTGCCCAGCATAATGCACTGGCGGATGCGCAGGCAACAGCCGAACTTTTTCTGGCGCAGGCAAGTTACCTGGGCGAGGGGCAGGCAAGTCTTAGTTTGTCAGAACTGTCACTGAGTTGCGCCCGTTGATAGCCGATTATTTAACAGGTAGTTCGTCATACTTTTTTAATGTGCAAACATCTTCATACCATGGTGCTTTATCGGCATAATAAATGTTATGTTGTGGTTTTATTTGTGGTGTATCGTTTAACGTACCTGCGGGAATAACAAATGCTTTTTTACTTTGTGCCAGCCAGGGTAAAGAAGAGCCGCATTTTTTACAGAATGAGGTTGCAAAATGTTTTGCCTGCTTTACCTCAAACCGGCCTACAGAATCTTCGCCACTTAACCACTGAAAATGTTTTGGGTCGATAATAATATTTGAGGCATGAGCTGAACCTGTAAACTTCTGGCATCGGGAACAGTGGCAGTACTGAAATACCTTGATCTCTTCGGTAAATTGATAGGTGACTTCACCGCACAGGCAGCTACCTGATAGTTTATTCTTTTCCATAACTTTAATCTTCTAAATTAAGAGTAATAAATATTAATCATTACACATGTTATGTCAATGTGTAATGGCACTTGCTTAAGCCTCAGCATAGGGTAAGTGCTGGTATATTAAAAAATATACAGTTAAAAATATACACAGGTAAAAATAGATGCAAATAATGTCACCTGAAAACAATCATCATCTGCGAATCACTGTCACTTTGAATAATTGTTATCTGCGAACAACTGTCATTATCGAGCAACTGTTATCATCGAATAGTTGTCATTATCGAATAGCTGTTATCATCAAATAGTTGTTATCATCAAATAGTTGTCATTATCGAATAGCTGTCATCCTGAGCGAATGCGAAGGATCTTGAATTACCCGGATCGCCAGGTTCGTCACACTCACTCAGAACGACAGTCGCAGGCTAGATTAAATACAGTGGACCTGCATTGCTTAATTCATGCTCTCAATTACGTTTAATTTTAAGGGGTGGCCGACCTTGATAAACGCTGATTAATGTTAAAGTGTAATATAGATCTTTGAATATATGATTAGAATAATAACCGGGTATGAACGCATTGTTCTAGTATTTAAAATTATACTTTCCTGATGTTTATAGCGTGGCAAGTCTCAGGTCTACATTTGATATCAAAAATGGTATATTTGTCGAATGAATAAACTATTCTTATTGTTGTTTTATATTTTCATGTCTTTTTCTGCTGCGGCACAAAAAGATAATACTTCCATCATTATACAAAGTGAAGGCATGAAAATTACAGTTGATAAAATCGCACAAGGCTTCAGTGTGCCGTGGGCTATCGCTGTATTATCAGCTGATAAATTACTTGTGACAGAGCGTGAAGGCTCAATATATATTTATCACCTGGATAAATCAGAAACCATAAAATTAAAAAACACGCCAGATGTAATGGCCCAGGGTCAGGGAGGGATGCTTGATGTAGTGCTCTCACCCGATTATAAAAACAGTGGCTGGATTTATTTTACCTATGTTAAAGACGTTGAGGGTGAGGGCGCTACCGTGCTTGCCCGAGCCCGGCTTGAAACGGATAAATTTAAAGACTGGCAGGAACTATTAATAACGCAATCGACAACGGATGCGGATTATCATTTCGGTAGTCGCATAACATTTGACGAAGATGGACATGTTTATTTTGGTATTGGCGATCGGGGAGAAAGGCCTGATGCTCAAAATTTAATGAATCATGCGGGTACAGTTATTCGACTGAACCTGGACGGCAGCATTCCAGATGATAATCCGTTTAATAATACAAAATCTCAAAAGCAGGCATTGCTTCCTGAAATATGGAGCTACGGGCACAGGAATCCGCAGGGAATAGCTTATGACTTTAACAATAAACGATTATGGTCAATAGAACATGGCCCCAGGGGAGGCGATGAAATAAACCTGATTTTACCGGCTCATAATTACGGCTGGCCAGTTATTTCATATGGCAAGGAGTACTGGGGGCCCGTTGCCGTTGGTGAAGGTACCCATCGTGAGGGCATGACTCAACCGGTTAAAGTTTATATACCTTCCATTGCTCCGGGTAGTTTAATACACTACTCAGGTAATTTGTTACCTGGCTGGAAAGGTAATCTATTTGCTGGTGCGTTAGCATTACGGCATATTAACAGATTAGTCTTAGATAAAAATGGCAAGATAATAAAAGAAGAACGATTACTCGAAGAGTTGAAAGAACGTATTCGTGCTATCACTCAAAGCCCTGAGGGCTGGATATATTTTTCAACAGACAGTGGCGATATCTATCAAATAAAGCCTTTGGGCTCAAATAAAACGAAGCTGGAGAACAGACAATGAAAACCATAGTAGTTACTTTATTTTTACTTATGATAAGTTTAATGAATTTTGCACAGGCATCAGATTTTGCCAAAGAGAAACGTTGGGCTGATCAGATCGTTGATTTTTTAGTAGACGGTGAAGCCGAGTGGCTTGATCTGGGAAAGCATAAAGTATTAGCCATATACACAGAATCTGCACTGGATAGTACTAAAGGCGGTGTTATTGTTATTCACGGTTCCGGGGTTCATCCCAACTGGCAGGAAGTGGTACAGCCACTGCGTACCCAGTTACCAGAAAAGGGCTGGGCGACCCTGGCAATACAGATGCCGGTACTGGATAATGATGCTGAATATACAGAGTATGCACCGCTGTTTGATGAAGTGGCTCCACGCATAAATGCAGCAATAAAAAATCTACAGGATAAAGGTATTAAAAATATCAGCATAGTCTCCCATAGTTTAGGTTCGGCTATGTCAGCCTATTATCTGGCAAATAATAAATCCGATATAAAATCATTTGTCGCCGTTGGTCTATCAGGGCCGCGTAAAGATAAACGAATGAATACGCTATTAGCATTAGAGAAAATAACGCTTCCGGTACTGGATTTATATGGTGAAAAAGATCTGGAGTCTATTCTGGAATCATCAAAGCAACGTATGCAGGCCGCTTCAAAAAATAAAAATTATTCACAACAGGTTGTAGCAGGTGCGAATCATTTTTTCGTAGATAAAAATGAAGAACTTGTTAGTCGAGTATTTAACTGGCTTGGTAAGCATTAATGGTTTAAAACAGCCCGTATTATAATTCGGCTATATCTAGCTGTTTTATGATACGGATATCAAAAATACGGAATTCAAGTTTGCATATTCTGAGTTTATTTTCTAAAACAGTCTTGGTATTAGGTGATCCCTCCTGACCACTGTACAAACTATTATTAACAGGTACTTCAGCTTAATCTGTTTTTAGCTATCTCATCTCATTATTAATGTGTCAATTTAATTAAGATTTTAAGCAAAGCCAGGGTATTTCTCATCATTTTAACTGGTTTTAAAAAATCGCATTGGAATCATGCTTACGTGTATTAGTTTATTTCAATGTAGTGATGTGTAATCTAAATAATATTTATTAAATTAAAAACAGTTATTTTATTATTCGTTGTAGCATTAATATATTAACTATCAGGTATTGCAAATGCGGTTGGTAAAATAAAAGATGAATCAAAAAAACCGCGTTAACCTCTATGATTGTTTTCTTTGAGAAAATCAACAGCAGGCGTATGATATTGCCATAAATAATTATATCAAATAGGACTCTTACTTATGAAACTAAATCATTTGAATGTAATCGGAGCTTGTATAATTACCATTTTTCCCATGTTGGCAGAAGCGCAGCTATTATCGCGCCTGGGTGGTTTGGCCGTCTATGATACAGATCTGGATATTACCTGGTTGGCGGATGCGAATGCTGGTGTAGGTTCGGCGTGGGATACTAACTCGGCCGATGGCCGCATGGATTGGTTTAGTGCCAACGGCTGGGTAGCGAGTCTGACAGTGGGGGGATTTACGGACTGGCGCCTACCAACGGCCCTGAATCAAGATGGTAGCGGCCCCTGTCATGGGTTCAACTGCACCGATAGTGAGATGGGTCACTTGTTTTATAATGAACTGGGCGGCACGCCGGGTAGCTGGATCCTGGATAGCGAAGATCCGGATTTAGCACTGTTTCATAATATCCAGACCTTACTCTTACCAGGAATACCAATCGACAGATTCAACCAGGTCCGCTACTGGTCCGGTACAGAAGTTGGGTATATTCCAGATCGTGCGTGGGATTTTGATTTCCTCGACGGATTTCAGGATGGAGGTATGGACAAGGGCGTCCACTATTTCGTCTGGGCCGTGCGCTCCGGCGATGTCAGCGAGGTGCCGATACCAGGCACAGTGTGGCTGTTCCTCTCTGGCCTTCTGGGGCTAGTCGGCATCGCAAGGAGTAAGAAAATGGGGTAAGCTTAACCTGTTGGTAAAGATTACAAAACGGGTGTTAAACGCTCCATAAAAATCATTACTGCCTCAAATATGGTCAAAAAAATTAATGCATGTTCAGCCAATTCTGTCGCATTCCTTGATGTATTTTGCCATGGCACGCCTTACTCACTAAATTTTTCAGTCAAAGAAAACTGTGGACTGATCACCGCATGGGTAGCAAAGCAAGGACTGAGGCTTACTATTCCTCCTGGGATGATGGTATTTATGGCTTTTCATCTGATAGCAGGTATGTTTCGGATATTAGCTTCAAAGTATTTATCAATGGTGCTCGTATTCAAATACACGGTTGTAACACAGAAAGGGGATTAATGCCTGGAAATAGAAATATACTTGATAGAGGGGGTCTCAGAATAAATTTACAAAGCAGGTAAAAAGAAAGTGTATATCATAGGTCATACTGATAAATCTAATCCAAATATAAACGGTTCAAAAACAATGCTCAGGCAGCAAGACTATCGGCACGGGGAGAGGTCTATTTTGTAATGGTCTAATGGCACCGGACACTTTAATAAGAGATAATACTAATCAATTATTAAGGTGCCAGAATGAGTCAGAAACGAACATATAAACAGTATTCTAAAGAATATAAAGAAGAAGCGGTTGCGCTCGTTAAAGAACAAGGTTATTCAGTACCGGAAGCAGCGAAATCACTGGGTATAGCCAGCAATATGTTATATCGTTGGAAAGAACACATTGAATCTCAGCTCGATGGCAAATCATTATCGGTTGATGAACGTGAAGAATTGAAGCGGCTGCGCAAAGAAAATAAAAATCTACGGATGGAGAAAGAGATTTTAAAAAAGGCCAGTGCCTTCTTCGCGAAAGAAATGAAGTAAAATTTGTTTTTATTAGAGATGAGTCTGAGTATTATCCGATTGTGATTTTATGCCGGGTAATGCAAGTCAGTACATCCGCTTTTTATGATTGGAATAACCGACCAGGTAAGCTGATTAGCGCTGATACATTGCATCTTTATCGACGTATGAAGGCCTTATTTAAACGTAGCCGAGATAGTTTAGGCTCGCGTGAAATGATGAAAAAATTACGCGAGGAAGGCTTCCATATAGGCCGTTACAAAGTACGCAACTTTATGGCAAAGCTAAACTTAGTCGTTCGCCAACGCGTTGCATACAAGGTCACGACAAAAAGGAATCATCGTGATGTGGTTGCACTAAATTTGCTAAATCAGAACTTTAATCCCGTTACACCCAATCAAGTTTGGGCGGGAGATATTACTTATTTGAAAACGGGCGAAGGCTGGATGTATCTGGCTTCGCTGGTTCGGTTGTTTGAACTAGACCAGTACGAATCTAGCGTGTAAATCGATACCACGATAGTAGGGATGTATGTTATTGTAAAGGTTCATTGGTTTTTTCCTTTTTGGTTTTGTCACCTAGTTTCGTAAACTTCACTAAACTAGGTGAAGGCTCAATGAGGATCAAGTCACTGCAGCTGATCAGTCTATACGCGGTTCTGCTCTTATTGTGCCCGTCAGCTGAGTTCAAACGTTAGCTTTATAGATGTTTTGGACCGATAAGCCTGTATCTAACCTTAATTATTAGCTTTTTCTATTTATTATGAAATATGACACCCTCCCCAAAGCCCTATATAGCAACCAAAGTGTAAAGAAAATTTTATACCATAATAACTCATGTATTTTATATAAAAGGCTGACCGAAAACACCTTAGACCAAAAAAATATTTCCACTTCTCATTGTGTTGTATTCGTTGTAAAAGGTGAGGTGAAGGTAAAAACTAATGAGGGAGAGTGCGTCTCTTCTCACGAAAATGAAATGTTATTCATGCCCCGTGATACATATCTCATTTCTGATCTATTTAAAAGTCAAGATATTATAGAAGTCTTTCTTGTCTTCATTGACCATGAAATAGTGATTAAATTTTTAGGTTCAAAAATCAAGCAGCATAAAAGTTTTCCCGTTAGTACATCGACTGTATGCAAGTTCAAAGCAAGCGATAAAGTCAAGCGTTATTTTTGTTCTTTGAAGGATATTTATTTTTATTTTGAAAATGATAAAGAT
>JADGFA010000086.1 GCA_016744065.1 Gammaproteobacteria bacterium | reverse complement strand
CATGTATATAATATTTAACTAATATATATATATAATAAAATAAAGTAATTTGATTTAAATTATTAAGGTGATGATGAGGTTAATCTTTGAATAACAGAGGCTTTATTTATATATTAAATAATGAGTACTTATTAATGTTTTATTAAGCTGTTGTGAACCTGATGTTTATATGGCTGGAGTGTTGTTAATAATCGGCTGTGGGTGCGATATTCTGTAAGCTACACTAACTATTCGTATGGAGGAAATAGTGATTTTTTCCTGTCTGTGTTTGATGTAAATATTGTTTAAACTGATATAATTTGACAGGGAAAATTTAGCTCTGAAATTATGCATCAGGCAGTAATGGTACTTATTAAAATACATGAGCAGTATGTATGAAGCAATGTAGAACCATTGTGTTTGAGTCATCTGTAATGGTCACCCTGAGTGCATGCCAGGGATTTAACTGGCAAATATTCAGGTTTTTTTATTTGTGTATTCTTTTAAAACCAGTACTTATCATATACTGAGACTTAAGTAAGTGTATCAGTATACTGACAGTATTTGTATATATTATGGTTTACTATTTTAATATATAGAAATAAGCATGATTTTTATAAGATAAGGTATGGTTTTTTTGATGTTCCAGGGGGGGAAGTGTAAATAGTAAATAATGATACTTGTGTAGTGCTGTTTTTATAAATTAATAAGGAGGTGATTAAATGACAAGAAAAAGAAGCAATGCATTACAAACCGGAAGCATAATTGAAGTTGATGGATTACCCGTTGGTGATCTTCTGCACTTTGACAGAAGAATAGTATATTATCCAACACCCCGTAATAATACTTTTTTAGCGGCTTATATCGGCAATAAGCGTGCGGGGCATCCGATGAAAGGCTGGAAAATGCATATTTCAGCATTTCCATATAATGCAAGACTGGTGGCCAATAAAATTTTGCCTGTACTTTGTGAAATGGAAATATGGCATAAGTATGTCAGTTCGCCCATGCTTTTAAGTAAAATGATTGACGGTCAGAGAGGTAAGTTTATTACGGTTTATACGAGAGACAATAATGCACATGCTATTGGTGATGAAACGAGAAGTGTAGTGAGTGCTTTGTCAAGACTGAATATGTTAGATATTTCAGGCCCAGAAGTAAAAGACGAAAAAAAACTTGCGTCAATGGTTTATACAAGATTTAGTGAGGACTACACACGGCCAGGGTATTGAGTTTATTCGTAATGCTGTGGAACAAGGTGCTACTTTTTGTAATGTGTTGTTTAAAATAAAAAATAAGCCCAGAAAATTATTTATACCTTACTATTAAGTAGTGAGGTATAAAGTTTCCTTTAATGATCAACAATGGGTATATAAATACCACCTCTTGACAAAAGTAGCCAATCTGAACCAGAACGAACATATGCTTCTTCATAGTCAAGCTGAATACGTAATTTTATTGCTGGGCAGTATTTTCCAGCATTAATCACGGCCTGTACATGTGGAGTCTTAAATTCTGTAATAACGCCAAAACCAATTTTTTCTTCTTTGAAACACTGAATAAAAAATTGTTGCCCATTTTTATTTGTTGTGACAATAAGATTAATTTTTGTGTCCAGGCCTGGTTTTACGTATTCATAATGTTTTTTCCCCGCATTACTGAATGTACCTGATAAGGGTGTGTTAGATGAATGTGAAGAATCTGATATTAAAATGAGTAATATTGCCAGTTTTGTTAGTTTATTTTTCATAGTGGCTGCCTTTAATTCTCTCTTGCTAAGGTATTATCATATATTTTACCTGCGAGGCCATCAAGCGTAGTTGTTGTAATGAACGGGCTTGATTCTATTTCGTATAAGCTGTAGTGCTTTTAATCTGAGCAGGTTAATATGTGGAAAAGCAGGTTATGCAGGTTGGTAAAGTAATATATAAAAAATTTTTTTACAAAAAAATGACATTTTCAACTACACTAAAGTCAAGTTTATTATTATTTGTCTTTTGATTTAGAGTCGTTATGTTCAATAAATGTGTTTTTTATTTTCTTATTATGTCACTTGTTGCATGTGGTGGTTCTGGTGACCCATCTGTAGTTAATTCATCGCAAAGTTTTTATATCGATGCTAATGCCGGAAGCGATACTAATGATGGAAGTCAGGATTTTCCCTGGCAGACGATATCAAAAATTAATTCTTCAAGTTTTACAAAACAGACTACTGTCTATCTGAAACGTGGGCAGAGCTGGCATGAGCAATTGATATTGCCATCTTCTGATATGACGATCGATGCTTATGGCAGCGGTTCTGTACCCAGATTAAATGGCTCTTTCACAATTAGTAACTGGTTTGATGAAGGTGCTGGTATTTACAGTCGTGTGGTTTCTCTTAAAGAGGCTGAGGCACTGGGTAACCTGTCAGAAAATGGTGCTATGATGTTCTTTATTCCGTGGAATACAGATGTTGCAACAACCTTTAGCGGTGCAGCAAGTGGTAGTTATTCATTTCAGTTTCTGACGAATGCTTTGTATATAAAACCAGTTGCTACTCCATCAACTAATGTCTATTTAGCCAGTTTGTTGTTAAGAGGGGTTTATGCGCTGAATAAAAGTAATATTATTATCCAGAATCTTGGTATTAGTCGTTATAGTCTACAGGGTGTTGAGTTTCACGATTGTGTAAACTGTAGTGTTAATAATATTACGGTAAGTCGTATTGGCGGTGCTGTTATAGCTGGTAATGTAGCAGCACCGCCGGATTTTCTTTATGCGGGTAATGGTATCGATTTTAGTAATAGTTGTTCAGCAGGTCGTGTTAGTAATGTAAGCGTTTCGGAAATATTTGATAGTTGTCTTGCGGTTGAAGTTTATCTGAGTAATAACCATGCATCATCAATTGAATTTGCTGATTCACAGCTTGATCGCTGTGGTTTTGCAGGTGTTGAAATTTCTCTGTTAAGTAATCTGGGTGTGAACACCAACAGCACGATTGATGGAGTGACGGTATTGTCAGTTGATGTTAACCAGGCTGGTAAAGGCTGGAGTGGGCGTCGTTATGGTATTGATGGGCATGGTATGCGCATTATTGCTGATAATGGTGTGGGTAGTATGAGTGATGTCAGTGTTAAATCGTCACAGGTTAAAGATTCAGCGGGTGAGGGTATTAAACTGGCTGGAGAAATAGGTGTAGTGAAATTACATCAATTAGAGTTGGTGTCTAACGATGGTTCGGGCATAACTTTTTCGGACCCGTTAGCCAGCAGTTTACGACTTGACTTGAGTTCATCTATTATTCATAAAAACCTGGGAAATGGTTTATCTTATAATGCACCCTTTGCTGCTGGAATGCATATTTATCAGAATACCTTTTTTGATAATGCAGTGATTAATCTTTCTATATTTAATCAGGGAAGTGAAATGGATATTCGTAATAATCTGTTTTTCAGTAGTTCGCCAATGACACATATCTTTGTAGATGCTTTACTCGTTAACGCAATTATTAATAATAACTGTTACAACGATACCACTAATATGTTTGGTTATAATTCAGTTGCATATTCGGATCTTGCCAGTTTTAATGCGGCCTCGTCTTTTGATGCAAATGGTGTGGGCGATGGTATTGTTGGTTTAGTTGATCCGCTCAATGGTGATTTTAGTCTACAGTCAATATCAAGTTGTCGTGGTCTTGGTGATGTGAATACCGGTGTTACAATTGATTATGCAGGAAAGTTATATGTAAGTCCTCCGTCTAGTGGTGCGCATGAGTTTTAAAAAAATTATGAGTAATTAAATGGCTTTAAGTTAAACCTGTCCAATGTATTTAATAGATTAAACTGTGTAGAGAATGCGGTGTTCCTGTCCTTTTCCGAATACCAGAGCATTAAAGGTAATCCGATATTTTATTGGAAAATTTGGGTCATGGAAAACATGGGCCGATTTCCATGTTTTTTATATTAGTGAATTCTGGAATCTGATTTTAATAGTGTATACTTAAAACTAAGCGCCATTTATTTAAATGTGCGAGTAGTGTGGATCAAGTAACGTAGCTACTGCGTTTGGTTCAAACTATAACTGTTGTTCTGAACGAATGCGAAGAATCTTGAATGTCTGGGAAGTTAGAGCTTTCCTGTTCGCTCAGAATGATAATTATTCGTATGTTTTTACTTGAGTCTTATTTTAAAGCCACTATCTATCATAAGCTTAAATAAGTGCTATTGGGATATGTCTCTGGTTTTTCTACATGTCGTAGTCCTGGTTTTTATAAGAGTAAAATTAATTTTGTTATTAGTAATAACTGTTCTGTGACTTTATTTAATGAGTAGGGGGTGTCCTGAGTTTGTGATTAATGTAATGAGTTCAGGTTTTGAATATATCATTTTTTTCTGGTAATTATAAATTAAAGAGCTGGATCTGTAAGCTTTACTTCAATAAATATTATTTTTGAATGGTTTTTAATTTCCAGCCATGATGCAGATTTGGCCG
>JADGFA010000004.1 GCA_016744065.1 Gammaproteobacteria bacterium | reverse complement strand
ATACTCATCAGGGCGGTTTGTGGGAGTTTCCTGGCGGTAAACTTGAGCAGGGTGAATCTGTTTTTAATGCTTTAAAACGTGAGATTTATGAAGAGTTGAATATTACAATTGAAAAGGCTTCATCATTTAAAAAAATTAAGCATCAATACACAGATAAAAATATTTTGTTAGACGTCTGGCAAGTTGATTCATTTTCAGGTGAACCTGTAGGGGCAGAAGGGCAACAAATTAAATGGCAGACGGTTTCTGATTTAAATGAAAAATTGTTTCCAGTTGCCAATATTGCAATTATCCAGGCATTAAAATTGCCAACAAGATATATGATTACAGGTGCTTTTAAAAATCATAAAAATTTTGAATATAAATTAGAGCAGGCTCTTAAAAAAGGTATTTCTCTTGTTCAGCTACGATGTAAAAAAAGTACAGATGAAGAATACGGGCAGTTGATTAAAATTTCTGCTTTGCTATGTAAAAAATATAAAGCTATGTTGTTACTTAATACAGATATAGAAACTTTTTTAGATAAGCCTGCAGATGGTTTTCATTTAAGTAGCCAAATGTTGATGACAATACCATCAAGGCCTGTTGAGGATAATGTGATGCTTTCTGTTTCATGCCATAACGAGGCTGAAATGAGTAAGGCTAAGCAGTTTAATGCGGATATTATCCTGTTATCGCCAGTAAAAGAAACGAAAAGTCATCCTGGTGTTAAAGGTATAGGCTGGAAAAAATTTACCGAAATAATATCAGGTATAAAAAGTCCTGTTTATGCCTTGGGGGGAATGGCTGAGATTGATTTAGAGGATGCGAAAAAATCAGGAGCACAGGGTGTTGCCGCTATTTCAAGTTTTTGGGATGAGAGTGAATGAAAACAGTATTTATTTTTATACTGGTGATTGCTTTTACCTATGGAGCAGGGCAGTGGTTAAGTCAACATGATGTTGAGCAGGTTAGTGTCAGACCACTTATAAATATATCAAGTTGTGATCCAGCAAAGCAGGTTTGTAAATTTGATAATAAAGAATTATCTTATGATCTTCAGTTTAAAGGGGTGCCTTCAGGGCTTGTGCCATTTGTCGTTTTGATTAATATGTATGATAATACACAGCCAGATTCGATTGAGTTGTCTTTCGATATGGATGGAATGGATATGGGATATAACCTGCATAATCTGGTTAAAAATAAAAATATCTGGCAGGCTAAAGTGATATTACCTGTGTGCTCATTAGGAAGAAATGACTGGCTATTAAATGTAAAAATGAAATTTGAAAATAAAATCGTTATTACGAAATTTGAATTTCAACAACCCGGTTAAATTATTGGTTAAAAATAATCATTTTTATTTTATGTGTTTGTGTTTTATAAAATGCAGCACGCCAGTTTAAAATCTATATTGCTTTTATCCTGTTCTGGTCTGTTTGCCATATTACCTGTTTTTAAAAAACGGATAGTGAAACGGTGTTTTCCAGCGCTGATTTCAGGAAACACTATAGTGTCATCAGGTAGCATGACTCGAATCATTAAACAGGTTAAATTGGAATCAAGGTTTTTCTGGTAAAAACCATCTTCAGCGGATTCATCTATCGCATCTGCACTGTCTCGTATAACCTGTAAAATTAAATCAATGGCATTATTTAGCGTTTTAAATGGGGCAAACCACTGGTTTAAAATTTCATTACGTTTTTCATAGGGCTGGCTCAGCCAGTGGGCATAAATGGGTAAATCAAATTCGCATAGTCCACCAGGCATGCTTAAGCGTTGTCGAATGGCGTTAAGTAATTCGTGTTGTTGTAGTTCGTGACCAATAATGCCGCTGATAGCATGTAACTCCTGCAAACAGCTTTTTTGATTGTTTATTATATTGGTCAGTTTTCCGTGATTAATGCCAGGTATTTCGATAAAGGACTGTAAATTAGTGTTCTGGCGTTCAAGCTCCTTTATTGTTTCACGTTTAATGTCACCACGCCCTAGCATACTTAAAATATTGAGTATTGCTTTAACTGCGCTGTGTGTATCCCAGGCAGTTTTATGTTTGGTATGTTGATGGAACTGGCTGAATAAATGTTCCAGGCGTAAAAATGTACGGATGTGTTCAGTCAGAGGTTGCTCAAAGATAAGTTGCTTAGGCATGGTTTGATAAAAATTTAAGTGCTAATGTTCTATTCTGACATAAATTCAGTCTGAACATAAGTCTTTAGGTTAGGTACTGATCATGTAATATCGGCTTAAGTATAGCTTATGGCAGAGAAAAGAGCGCTTTGAGGGCTGGTTTGCAGGTGACTACCTGAAGGTCAGATAAATATTATGGAAGGCTGGAGTTACAAAGCTTCATGTATTTAATATGAAGCTGTTTAATACGAGCTTCTAATGACTTTATATCCTGTGTATTATCGATAATATCATCTGCAACTGAATTTCGTTTTTTACGTGAAACCTGTGCATTGATAATGGATTTCACCTGATCAATACGCCTGTGGTCACGCTGGATAGTTCGTTCTATTTGTTGAGCCTCGTTGCAGTCAATAACAAGGACATAGTCATAATCTGTTTGCTGGTTTGTTTCTACTAATAGTGGAATCGCAATAATGGCATAACAGGTGTCGAGTTTGTTAATTTTTGATTGGGTAATTTTTCTAATTTCAGGGTGAAGTATGGATTCCAGGTAGTCTTTGTTTTTATTATTATTAAATACTTTCTGGGCTAATGCTTTTCTATTGAGTGAGCCATCAGGTAATAAAATATCGGCTCCAAAATAATCACTTATTTTGCTTAAAGCCGGCTTGCCAGGCTCAACCAGTTCACGGGCAATGATGTCAGTATCAATGACAGGGGTACCGTGTTGAGAGAATAATTTACAGGCGGTGCTTTTTCCGCAGCCAATGCCTCCAGTTAAGGCAACTTTGATCATGCTTATATATTAAGCCATATCTGGTTGATTTCTGTGCCCCAGATAAAAGCAATCCAGCCAGCAATAGCAAGGTAAGGGCCAAAAGGGATAGCTACATTTTTATCGTGTCTGTTTATTACAATCATCGAGACACCAATAATGGCACCAACCAGTGAGGAGAGTAAAACAATTTGAGGCAATAGCATCCAGCCCATCCAGGCTCCTAATGCGGCAAGCAATTTAAAGTCACCATACCCCATGCCCTCTTTACCCGTGACAAGTTTAAACAGCTTGTAAACAGACCATAGTATGAGGTAACCCGCAATTGCACCAAACACAGATGATTCAAGACTGGTGTAAAGGCTGGATGTATTAACCAGAATACCAAGCCAGAGAAGAGGTAGTGTAATATTATCGGGTAACAGTTGCGTTTTTGCATCAATCATAGTCAGTGCGATTAATGCCCAGGTAAAAATTAAGCCGAATAAAGTTTCTGTGCTAACGCCAAATTTAATAGCAATAAGTATGGATAGTGCCGCTGTGACTGCTTCAATAACAGGGTATTGTGCTGATATATGTGTACTGCAGGATGCGCATTTAGCACGCAAAACCAGATAGCTTATAATGGGAATGTTTTCCCATATTCTGATTTTATGACCACAGTTTGGGCAGCTGGAATCTGGTTTTGAAAGGTTAAATGTTTCCGTCGCTTGTTTATCCTGTTCAATGTCCAGATAATTCTTACAGTCGCTCCGCCATTCATTTTCCAGCATAATGGGTAAGCGGTATATGACAACATTCAAAAAACTTCCAACACAGAGGCTAACCAGGGTTATTGATGTGAAAAATAACCAGGGGTTTAATTGAAAGGCCGTAATTATAGTATCAAGATAATTAACCACCAACCACTTCGCCCATTTTGAAAATTGGTAAATACATTGCGATAACTAAACCACCAATGACAACCGCCAGAAATGCCATAATGAGAGGCTCCATAAGTGATGTTAGAGCATCAACAGAGTCATCAACCTGGGCTTCATAGTAATCGGCAACTTTTCCAAGCATTTCATCCAGTGCTCCAGATTCTTCACCAATTGAAACCATCTGGATAACCATATTTGGAAATAGGTGAGGAAAATTTTGTAAGCTGCTTTGTAACTGTAAGCCACTGGCAAGATCATCTCTGACGATATTAATGGCTTTTACGTACTCATTATTACCTGCTGCTCCAGCAACAGAGTCCATTGCCTCTACCAGGGGAACCCCTGCGGCAAACATGGTTGCTAATGTTCTGGAAAATTTTGCTACTGATGAATTAAGGACAAGATCACCAATAACAGGGAGCTTCAGGTATATTCGATCCAGTGCATCGCGAAATGCTTTAGAGCGTTTATGTGTTTGTCCGACGGTAGTCATTACGGCAAATATAGAGCCAAATACAGCCCACCACCATTCAACCATAAAGTCAGATATGCCGACTACAAACATGGTGAATGCAGGTAAATCAGCACCAAAACCTGCGAACATAGTTGTGAATGTTGGAATTACAAAAATCAGCAAAATTACGGTTACAATAAATGCAACGACCATAACAGATATTGGATAGGTCATTGCTTTTTTGATTTTATTTTTTAGTGCTTCCGTTTTTTCTTTATAAGTAGCAACTTTTTCTAGTAAAGTTTCAAGTGCGCCTGACTGCTCTCCTGCCTGAACCAGGTGGCAGAATAGATCATCAAAGTGTGCAGGGTGGCTTTTTAATGCATCAGCAAATGTACCACCGGCTTCTACATCTGATTTGATGGCGTAAATTAACTCAGAGACATTTTTATTGGCGTGACCATCTGCCACAATATCAAATGACTGGACTAAGGGAACCCCTGCTTTCATCATGGTTGCCATCTGTCGGCTGAAAACACTAATATCACCTGATTTTATGGGTTTTCCTTTTTTACCACCAAATGCGCCAGCTGATTTTTTACGAACTTTCTTGGGGACTATGCCCTGTTTTCTTAGCTGAGCTTTTACCAGGTCGAGACTAGCCGCATTAATTACCCCTTTTAGAACCCGTCCTTCCTTGTTTTTACCTTCCCAGGAAAAAGCGACCTTTTCTATTTTTTTTTGTGCCATATTTAATCCTTAGTTACCCGGTTAATCTCTTCCAGGCTGGTTACACCGCTTTTTGCTTTTTTTAGTGCGGATTGTCGTAGATCTGCAATGTCTTCTTTTTGTGCCTGATCTGCTAATTCCAGTGCGTTGCCTTCGCGCATAATAATTCGCCCCATTTCTTCCGAAATTTTCATTACCTGATAGATGCCAACGCGGCCCTTATAGCCTTTGTCACACTGATCACAGCCAACGGCTTTGTAAAGCTTGATACCATCGTTAATATCCTGTTCCAGGAAACCTTCTTCTAGCAAGGTTTCATTGGGTATTTTCTCTTCTACTTTACAGTTTTCACATAAACGTCGAGCAAGTCGTTGAGCAATAATCAGGTTGACTGCAGATGCAATATTGAAAGGAGGAACGCCCATGTTAATAAGGCGTGATAGTGTTTGTGGTGCATCATTGGTATGTAAAGTGGACATAACCATATGTCCCGTTTGGGCTGCTTTGATTGCAATGCTGGCTGTTTCCAGATCACGTATTTCACCTACCATTATAATATCTGGATCCTGGCGTAAAAATGCGCGTAGGGTAGAGTTGAAGTCCAGACCAACTTTTGGGTTCATATTAACCTGATTGATGCCTTCAAGATTAATTTCAACCGGATCTTCAGCCGTCGATATATTACGATCTTCTGTATTAAGAATATTTAAACCGGTGTAAAGTGATACGGTCTTACCACTACCCGTTGGACCGGTCACCAGGATCATGCCATAAGGGTTATCCAGTGCATCAAGATAAATTTGTTTCTGTTCAGGCTCGTACCCCAATGCATCAATACCCAGTTTCGCTGCAGAGGCATCAAGAATACGCAATACAATTTTTTCACCAAACAAAGTGGGGCAGGTATTTACGCGAAAATCAATGGCTTTGTTTTTTGATATACGCATTTTAATTCGACCATCCTGTGGTATGCGTCGTTCAGCAGTATCCATACGTGACATGACTTTAATTCGTGCTGATAGTCGGCCACCCATCGCGTTGGGGGGTGAGGCGACTTCACGAAGCACTCCGTCTATGCGCAGGCGCACACGGTAACGTTTTTCATAAGGCTCAAAATGGATATCAGAAGCGCCTTTTTTAATGGCATCCAGGAGAACTTTATTAACGAAGCGTACAACAGGTGTATCATCAGCATCGGATGATGAGGCATCATCACCTGGTTCTGCCTCTGCGTCTTCAAAGTCAAGATCATCCAGATCATCGTCCATTAAATCATCCATACCACTGTCTTTGGACTCAAGGGCGCGTTCTATTAATTTGTTAAGTTTGTCTGCTTCTACCAGAACAGCTTCTGTGTTTATACCGGTCTGAAACTTTATTTCATCTATACCGATTAAATTAGTGGGCTCTGCAAGAGCAACATAGAGTCTGTTTCCCCGTTTATAAATAGGGATAGTATGGTGTTTTTTTATAAGGGCTTCATCAACCAGGCCAGCAGGAATTGAATCTTTATCCAGTGAATCCAGATCGAAAAGAGGCATGCCAAATTCATTGGCAGCAACTGTCGCCAGTTTATTGGCTGAGATCAGTTTTTGCTTAACAAGATACTGGCTTAAATTAAGGTTTTCTTTTTTCGAATTAGTCTGAGCACTTAATGCGGTTTCATCGTCTATCAGACCATCAAGAACCAGACGGCGGGATAACCCGCTCAGTTTTACATTTGGTGGCATAAGTTAATGACTCAGCTTTATTTAATTATGATATGAAACAATTGTTTATATACTCACACCAACATATCATAGCTGAAATTAATTATTTATTCAGTCTTATTATTTAGTCGATAAATTCAGGTTGGGTGTATCGCTTTTACACTAAATTTACAGGAGTGATGTTCATGGTAATGCTATTGCTGATGAAAACCTTTTTGAGTAGGGCCATATTTTGCGTCTGCGGCTGCGCATGCTTCGGCGCTTGCAACAGTAATAACATAGTCATATGTCTTGCCGTCATATGCAGAGTTAACAGCAACGGTATAGCTATACTGCCCCTGATCATCTGGATCCCAGTGTAGTTTCCCCATTAAAGCGCTGCTGCCCAGGTCATCTCCTGCATTGTGAGTGCCCGCCAGGTAGCTATTCGTTTCAAGGTTGTAGTTTTCTTCAAAGGTGGACAGGGTTTCTAAATTGATCCGTGCAGTAGTTAGGCATGATGTAACGATATAGTTGTTGTAGGTAGGGATAGCAATTGCTGAAAGGATGCCTAAGATGCCAACAACTATCATCAGTTCAACTAATGTGAATCCGTTTTGCTTGCTCGTGCTTTTCATTAATACATCTCCAGATTAATTTATATAGTTTAGCTATATTAAGGCCAAAAATTAAGTTATGCCGGTTAAATGGTCGTAAATACATGATAAAGCAAAAAAAACCAGGGAGAGTACCCCCTGGTTTTTTATTTAAAACTGGTTTTTAACAAGTTACCAGTGATTACTTGTCAAATGCAGTGCTTACACCAGAAGGCAGGTCTTCATAGGCAGGAGTAGCAATTGTGAATACATCACTAGCTAGAGCAACACCTACAACACCAGTAGTATCATCGGCAGCAGCAGCATATGCAGCGACACCAGTAGGCGCTTTAGAGCCAGTAGTGGTATTCAGGTGTGCGAACCATTCAGCTCCTGATGCAGCTGTTGCTTCTATACCACCGCTTAACGTATCTCTGTCGGTACTTGCAATATTTAAAGCGCTTTGTGCTTTATTTTTAGATATTTCATTTTTGATAATACGTATTGCTTCAGCCGCATTACCAGTTACCTGGGTCATGTTAGCTGTTTTAATATAGTTATTGTATGAGGGAATCGCAATTGCCGCCAGAATACCGATAATCGCAATAACGATCATTAATTCAATTAAGGTAAAACCCTGTTGGATTTTCTTCATGTTGTATCTCCAGTAGTGATAGTTTGTTTGTGAAATTAGCCGGTTGTGTCATCGGCCAATTTTTAAAAGCTTCTTCGTTAGAAGTTGTGAATAACTAAAGCAGAGGTCATGCCAGTTTTTTAAATTAAGAATATTTTGATTAAAAACAATGAGTTGTATTTATTTTTTGGTATGTATTCTATATTGAGCAATGTGACAAAACACGTATTTTTATGTCAGAAAGTGACAAAAGTGTTAGTTGATAACATTTTTGGCTTGTTATATTGTTTGTTGTAGCTGTCAGATAGCCAGAAGATACCGGCTAAAGCTTATTCAATATTGAGTTTGTTAAGTCTATAGCGTAATTGACGCAGCGTAAGGCCTAATAATTTAGCCGCAGCCGTTTTATTCCAGCGTGTCTGTTCCAGTGCCAGCATAATGGATTCTTTTTCCTGCTGCTGTAATGTGTTTGCCGTTTTTTCAATAACAGGTGATTCCACAGGTTTATCCGTAATTACCTGTGATGGTGTGCTGGGTAGTTGTAAATCGCTAAGTTCAATTTTGTTATTTTCGGATAATGCGAGGGCTCTTTCCAGGATATTTTCCAGTTCACGGACATTGCCAGGAAAAGTATGCTCATTTAATGCACTCATTGCATCATGGCTAAATTCAGGGGTTGGGGCATTTGTTTTTTTGCAAAGGCATCGCAGTAGAAAGCTTGCAAGTGTCGGTATATCTTCTGGTCTTTGTCTTAAAGTGGGTATTTGTAGTTCGATAACATTAATTCGATAAAATAGATCTTCTCGAAACTTACCCTGTTTAACAAGATCGACCAGATTTTTATGGCTGGCACTTAATATGCGGATATCAACTAATTCTTCGTGTTGGCTGCCAACGGGGCGTATGCTTTTTTCCTGAATAGCACGCAGTAGTTTTACCTGCATCTGTAAGGGCAGGTCAGCGATTTCATCCAGGAACAGGGTGCCACCATCGGCTGCTTTAAAAAGGCCTATTTTATCGGCTGTTGCACCGGTGAAGCTGCCTTTTTTATGGCCAAAAAATTCACTTTCCATTAATTCCAGGGGAATTGCTCCGCAGTTTACAGGTATAAATGCCTGGTCTTTACGTGCCCCCTGATTATGGATGAGGTGTGCAGCAAGTTCTTTTCCGCAGCCCGATTCACCATGAATAAAAACCGGTGCCTGGCTGCGGGCAAGTTTATGTATTTTTTTACGTAAATCCTGCATGAGTTGAGAATCACCCAGCATATTGGTCTGGTTGTTATTATTTTGTTGAGATTCGTCATTTGTTTTGGGCAGGTTAATAGCAGAAGTCACTAGATTTCGTAAAATATGTAAATCGACTGGTTTGGAAACGAAATCAAATGCGCCGGCTTTGAGTGCTTTTATTGCCAGTTCCATGCTGCCATAAGCGGTAATTACAGCAACAGGAATATTGGGATAATGTACCTGAATGTGCTTTACTAAATCAATTCCATTTCCATCGGGTAAATTCATATCGGTAATGCAAAGATCAAATGATTCTGATTTAAGTAATGAAAGAGCGGTGGTAATATCATTAACCGAACAGGTATTAAGACCCATGCGGCTTAATGTGATTTCGGCCAGTTCGCATAAATCAGGCTCATCATCTACAATAAGAACTTTGCTTATGTGTGTGTTTTCAATCATGTTAATTAATGATAGTTTTGAAAATTATGCTGAGTATAACAGACTATACGCTATTGGTTTATAAGTAGGTATTAAGGGGGAGATTGATGATAGCAAGAGTTAAAGCTTTTGGGGTTCATTTTAGCATTAGTGTATTTTTTATTACACTGTTTTTATTGGCTGTATTTTATATATGGTACCCCTATCCATTTAATGAATTTTATTCTACCTGGGATGTGATTAAAATAGTTGCAGGGGTTGATGTTATTCTGGGGCCGTTATTAACGTTTGTGGTATTTAATAAATTAAAGAATCCAGTAGCGTTAAAGCGGGACTTATCTATTATCGTTTTTGTTCAGGTTGTTGCACTTGCCTGGGGTGTACATATTACTTATTCAGCAAGACCGGCTTTGCTGGTTTTTTCAAATAGTGCTTTTTTTGTGTTTTCAAAGAATGAAATTGATGTTTCAAAGTTAAAATATAAAGAGCTGGAACCATTGTTTTATGAATCTCTACAAATTGCATATTTAAAACCGCCTGAAAATGCAGAAGAGTATCAGAGAATAGTGATGGACATTGCGCAGAATGGATCACCTGATATTATATATAGGTCGAACCGATATTTACCTGTTAGTGATTACTGGGAGAAAATATATCGTTTTTCCCTGAAAATGGGCGAGATTACAAAAGTGCAGGGAGGGGGGAAGGCGGTGAATGATTTTTTAGAAAATAACAGAGGGCAATTTAAAGATTATGCTTTCTACAGGGTACGAAGTGGCAGGGCTACTTCTATTCTTGCTATTAATAAAGATACCGATGAAATTGTCGGTTTAGTTAACAGGTTGCTTTAAGCTAATGTTATCTGGTTAGGTATGCTGGGAACTTAAGTTATTTGTATGGTTTATCCAGTTGGATTGTAAGTGAGGATAAAAAATTAATTCTGAAACAACTCCCGCCATGAGTAGCCGTTATGTAACGTATTTTCGCTCGGTTAGATTCAATTATCTCCTTAGAAATATACAGGCCTAGACCCGTGCCTTTTGAACTGGTGGTAAAAAAAGGGTCAAAAATTTGCTGTATATTTTTTTTGGGAATGCCTGAACCATTGTCTATTACATCAAGAAAGGGTTGATCAAACTGTGAGTCGTGACCACAGATAATGTTTATTTTTACCTGTTCATGGGGGTGCTGGTTGTGTGTAATGGCATTAGAACATAAATTGTTCATAATTTGATTAAGGTGGCTGGGTTCAAATAAAATCATCACTTCCTTTTCCTGGTACTCCATCTTTAGCTGTTTTGATGTAAGGTTGTTACTATTTATAAATTCAGCACAAAAACTGTCTAGCCATGAGTGTAAATCAATTGTTTCTGGCGTGCCTTTCTGTTCTCGGGAAAGTTGTAGTACATTCTGTATCACCTTATCCAGACGTTTTACCTGTGTAGTAATAATATGAGTGAGCTTATTATCGGCATCATCCAGTGAAGATTCCTGTAACAATTGTGCTGCATGGTTAATCGCACTTAAAGGGTTGCGTATTTCATGAGCAATACTGGCGGTGAGTCGACCTAGTGAAGCAAGTTTGATTTGCTGAAATCGCTGGTTTAATTGTGTTGCATCTTCTAAGAAAATGAGGGTGTCATTAGTGCGATCTAGTCGTCGAAAGCCTGGTTGTATATCAGGTAACCCGTGTTCCTGACGAATTTCTTTGAGGTGCAGATTAGGTTGCTTCTGCCATTCAAGAAAGAGAGCGTCCAAAGGTGGAATGATATTTTCGAGTAAGGGGTTATTTTGTAGTGAGGTGTTGCCTAGTAGTGTTTCTGCGGAACTGTTTGCCATACGGATATGCCCGTCATTATCAACTACGATAATTCCGGTACGCATATTTTGTATAATATCGTCATTTAATATTTCCAGACTAATAATATCGGCTTCGCGCTCAATAGCCAGTTGCTCTGATTCACGGGCGCGTTTGGATAATATGGAAGCAAGAAAGCTGGTGCCAAAAAATACCAGACCCAGTAATCCGGCACGGGAGTACCCTATTGTGTCATTTGTACTCTGTATCATATTGTAGGTCTGTTCGCTGAGTACAGCGATGGATGCTAGAGCGGCAAACAGAAAAGAGTCACGATCACGTAAAAATGTACCAGTGGCGGTTACATTGATTATTAATAAAATGCTTAAAGAACTGTTTAAACCTCCGCTAAAATGGGTTAATAGAGTAATTAATAATATGTCGCTGGCGTTGGTGATAATTATTTGTGTTTCAAAGCGAGGCCTGCCTTTCAGACCTGCGATAATATAAAACAGACTGCCCGTTAGCATAATAAAGACAGTAGTCACAAAGGCATCTGGATTTTGACTGCCAAGAAAAGCTACCCATTCATTATTAAATGCGGCTAATAAGCCCGTCGCTAATATTAAACGATATAAATTGAGCTGGTTTAAAGCCCGCCAGATAGCCGGATCGTCCTGATTAGCGAGTACTGAGTAAACGGAAGTGTGAGTGTTGTTACTCAAGTAGTTTGATTCCAGTCATTTAAGTGTTGGGTACTGCAGAAAAAATTATTATTTTCAATAATAGCATCATCACGCGGGATGTAGACTTTACAGTGTTGGCACTGCACCATATTCTGGTGATCAAGTGGTTTTATTCTGGGGGAGGGCTGTTTTAGTCGTTGTAGTACCGTGCGTATAACAAAAAGCAGGATAATAACGAAAATAATAATTAAAACACTTTTAAACATATGCGGAAACAGCCTTTTATTCTGATAAAATTAAATAATTGAAACTATTCTAAACTAACACAGACTATGAATGAAGCCGTACAGTTATGCCTGGTTCAGGAGCGATTCCTGGTAGGTGATATTAAATCGAATACCCAAAAAATTATATCATTATCGTTGCAGGCAAGGCAGGCAGGGGCTGATATTGCTGTTTTTCCTGAGCTTGCATTGAGTGGTTATCCACCAGAAGATCTGTTGATGCGGCAGGGGTTTATTGGTCAGATAGACGCCGCTATTGAAGAAATTGCTGAAAATACGGTGGGCCTGATGGTGATTTTTGGTGCGCCGCGATTACATCAGCATGAGTTATTTAATGCGGCTATCGTGTGTGCTGAGGGAGAAGTGACAGGAGAATATCATAAATATAGCCTGCCAAATTATGCTGTGTTTGATGAGAAACGTTACTTTCAGGCCGGTAATAAACCACTGGTAATTGAATGTAAACAGCAGAAAATAGGTATTGTGATATGTGAGGATGCCTGGTTTGATCGACCCGTTCAACAGGCTGTAAACGCAGGTGCGCAAGCTATTGTTATATTAAATGCATCACCTTATCATCGAAATAAATACCAGCAACGCCTGGATATGCTGCGTAATCGTCAAAAACAAACCCCTTTACCCCTGTTTTATTTAAATTTAGTCGGCGGTCAGGATGAGCTGGTATTTGATGGTGCGTCACTTGTTATGAATGCCGCGTCTGAGTTAGTGGGTCGTGGGCCAGATTTTGATACGGCTTTACTGCATTACAGAATAGATACAGATAAACAGGTTACGCCTGTGAATACGCCTTTTCACTCACCAGAAAGTGAATTATCAGGTATATATAAAGCACTGGTGACTGCCGTTCGTGATTATGTAACGGGTAATGGTTTTAAGGGTGTGGTCATTGGTTTATCCGGTGGTGTTGATTCTGCTTTGACGTTATCTATTGCGGTTGATGCATTAGGTGCTGATCAGGTGCATGCGGTGATGATGCCATCTCGTTATACGGCACAAATGAGTCTGGATGATGCTTCTGCGCAGGCTGATATTATGGGGGTTGATTATAAGGAAATTTCGATTGAGCCTACTTTTCAGGTTTTCCTGGAGACACTGAAAGATGAGTTTATCAATACAGAGGTTGATTCTACGGAAGAAAATATACAGGCCCGTTGCCGTGGTGTTATTTTAATGGCCTTATCTAATAAGCTACGTCGTATGGTGCTAACTACGGGTAATAAAAGTGAAATGGCGGTGGGTTACTGTACATTATATGGTGATATGGCTGGTGGCTTTGCCCCGCTTAAAGATGTAGAAAAATTACTGGTTTATGCCCTGTGCGATTATCGAAATTCGCTTGAACAGGTTATACCTCAACGTGTACTCGACAGGCCACCATCTGCTGAATTAAGGGCTGATCAGGCGGATCAGGATAGTTTGCCTGATTACACGATACTCGATGCTATTTTAAGAATGAGTGTTGAAGAAGATATGCCAAGGCGGCAGATTATTGATGCGGGTTATGATGAACAAATCGTGGATAAGGTACTTGGGCTGGTGCAAATAAATGAATATAAACGACGTCAGGCCCCACCAGGTGTGCGTATAACCCAGCGAGCGTTTGGTAGAGATCGACGATACCCCATTACATCGGGTTATCGTCGGGATTAGGGCTGATGATTATGGCCTACAGTTAAACTCATTTTTTAAATTTAATTTTCAGGTGCTTCGAGTTCTGTATTACTGTTAGAAACCAGTTGTTCATTTACAGGTGGGTTTGCATCCAGTACAGACTGTGCATCGGTAGATAAATCGTTCAAACCAAGCTTTTTATAAGAATCCACCATAATGACAAGTGCATCCCGGCTGGCGGGTGTAGTGGGGTAGGTTTCTAACACATATTGTCCGCGTTTGGCGGCTGCCAGCCAGGCTTTACGTTTTATGTAGTATCTGGCAGCGTGTATTTCCGCATCTGCCAGTTTATTGCGTAAGAAGAGCATATGCCTGTATGCATCGTTGGCATAGCGGCTGTCAGGGTAGCGTTCTACTAATGTTGAGAAGCTCTGTAAAGCATCACCCATGGACTTGTTATCGTGTTGTGACAGATCTCGTGGGAAGTAACTGTCAAAAAGTCCACTCCCCCTGTTATAGTCTGCCAGGCCCTTTAAATACCATGCGTAGTCAACATTATTGTCTCTGGGATTGATACGAATAAAGCGATCGGCTGCTGCAATGGCTGATTCTGGTTCTTCAAATTTATAATAGGCGTAGGCAACATCAAGCTGGGCCTGTCTTGCATAAGGGCTGAAAGGAAAGCGGGCTTCCAGATTCTCAAGGTTTTTAATAGCCTCTTCAAATTCACCCGCATCCAGTGCCATGGTGGCTTCATCGTAAAAGTCCAGAGCGTTCCAGTCGGCGTAAGGGTCGCTTTTAATGCCATCATCACTGCAGGCCATAAGAAACAAAGATAAAATAAGGGTGGAAAGTAATCGTGTCATAATGATGGGTATCGCATTGGCGCTATAAGTTAAAAGCAGTGTTAAATAATGTTGATCCGGTTAAAATTGATCCAGTAAATCTCTGATTAAGTTCATAATTATGGCTTAGTTAGAGCAACCTTAGTTAAATATAAACAGGCATTATACAAGAGAAGTCATTTATGTCCGATGGTATTAACCATGAAATTGTAAAAATCACCATTCCGCTGGAATACGCATCTCACAGGTTAGATGCGGTTTTGGTGAAAATGTTCCCTGATTATTCACGTAGCCGCCTGCAAACATGGATTAAAGCTGAGCGAGTCTGGCTGGACGGAGTTACCCCAAGGGCCAGAGACAAGGTTATTGGGGGCGAGTTACTTGAGGTGCATATTGAGCACGAGATGTGTGATGAGGAGGTGATTGCCCAGGATATACCTCTGGATATTATCTACGAAGATGAGGATATTCTGGTAGTTAATAAACCCGTGGGGCTGGTCGTTCATCCTGGGGCGGGTAACTCAGATGGGACATTGCAAAATGGCTTGCTATTTCATGATGAAAAACTACATGAGGTACCCCGTTCAGGCATAGTGCATCGGCTCGATAAAGATACTTCCGGTTTACTGGTGGTGGCTAAAACACTTAAAGCTCATAAGCTATTAGTCGAACAGTTGCAGGCTCGTACGGTGCACAGAGAGTATCTGGCCATTGTGTTTGGTGTGTTAACGTCGGGTGGGACGATTGACATTGGCATTGGTCGTAGTGGCCGAGACCGTAAAAAAATGACGGTAAAAGCAGAAGGTAAACAGGCAATTACCCATTTCCGTGTGCTGGATCGTTATCGGGGGCATACACGCATTAAGGTAAATCTGGAAACTGGACGAACTCATCAAATACGCGTGCATATGGCCCATGCAAAACACCCATTAGTAGGTGATTCAACTTATGGCGGGCGTTTGCAGCTTCCAGCGGGCTGTGGTGATGAATTAAAAGAAATGTTACGTGGTTTTAATCGGCAGGCGTTACATGCACGAAAGCTTGGGCTTATTCATCCGATAACGGGTAAGAGCATGGAATGGAGTGCGCCTGTACCAGAAGACATGAAGCAACTTATAGCGGTGCTGGAGCAAGATATCGCCCAGGATCATAAAAAAGATGATTACTATCTGGATGATTTTTCAGATGAGTTTACGGATGAGTATTGAAACAGATTCCACTGATATAACTATCGATGTTATAAAACCTGACTGGCCGGCTGCAGATAATATTCATGCTTTTTGCACTACTCGTAATGAAGGTTTAAGTACGGGTGTTTATGCGGGTTTGAATCTGGCTCTGCATGTGGAAGATGATGAGCAACGGGTTCTGGCAAATCGCCATTTATTAAATCAGCAGCTAGCACTGCCTGAAGAACCTGTCTGGCTTGATCAGGTGCATGGTAATCGAGTAGTTAATGCGCAATATATAAAATCCAGTACATCAGAATTTACAGGTGTATCTTCGCTGGCTCTATCCGCAAAAGCCGATGCCTCATTCAGCGAAACTGCAAACAGGGTTTGTGCCGTGATGACGGCTGACTGTTTGCCCATTTTAATCTGTAATCGTAAAGGGACTAAAGTGGCTGCTGCACATGCAGGTTGGCGTGGGCTTGCAGATGATATTATCGAAACGACTGTAACCGCTCTTGATGAGCGATATGGTCAGTTACTGGTCTGGCTAGGGCCTGCCATTGGGCCACAGGTTTTTGAAGTGGGTGAAGAAGTGCGTGATATTTTTGTAGATAAACAACCTAAATCAATTGAAGCTTTTATACCGAGTAGACCAGGGCATTATTTAGCGGATATTTATCAGCTGGCAAAATTACGTTTACAAAATATGGGTATTAAAGCGATATATGGTGGCGAGTATTGCACTTACACAGATATGAATCGCTTTTATTCTTATCGCCGTGATGGTAAAACAGGGCGTCAGGCAAGTATGATCTGGTTTGATTAATTGAGATTTGCAGGGGAGAAATAAATGAAGTGGTCAGTATTAACGCTGGTAGGTGCAGATCAGTCGGGCATTGTTGCTGCGGTGACAGAGGTTCTATATCGGCAGGGTTGTAGTCTGGCTCAGGCATCAATGATGCGACTGGGTGCTAATTTTGCCATTATGTTACGTGTCTCCCATGAAGATGGAAAAGACTTCCGTAAAATATTAAATTCTACTTGTGATGATCTGAGTTTGCATTTGCATATTGATGAAGACGTAGCGGCAGATGTACCGGGAATTGATCCAGATGTTCAGGTTACAGTTTATGGTGCGGATAGAAGTGGCATTGTTGCACAGGTTACTTCTGTGTTAGCGCTAGCGGGTTTAAATATTGTTGATCTGGAAACAGACGTCGGTGGAAATAAAGAAAAGCCTATTTACATTATGACTTTAGAAGGTGTGGCAAAAAAAGGTATAGAACCATTACAAAAAGCACTGGAAACACTGGATTCAGATATAGAAGTTAACCTCGATGAAATTACGACTTTAAGAGGTTAGGGGCTAAATGGATATTCTGATTTATCCGGATCAGCGCTTAAAGCAGTTATCTGAAAGCGTTGAAGACATAGATAAAGAAATATTGAGTTTTATCGAAGAACTGGAACAAATGCGACTGGCAGGGCCTGGTGCTGTTGGTATTGCTGCACCACAGGTCAATATGTTTAAACGCGTTGTGATTGTTGATGTATCTAAAATGCGCAAACCTGTTGATAATCATGGGCATATGATAATGATTAATCCCGAAATTACATCATGGGAAGGGATGGAAATGGGCAGAGAAGGCTGTTTATCTATACCTGATTTTACTGGTAATGTGATTCGGGCTGAAAAAATTAAATTACACTATACAGATGAAACGGGTAAATCGCATGAAATTGAATCAACAGGTTTTGAAGCCAGGGCGATACAGCATGAAATGGATCACCTGGATGGTTTGTTATTTCTTGATCGGCTAGTCAGTCGTCGTAGTGATTTGTTTAAGCGTAAAAACTTTAAAAAATAGTCTGAGTTTTTTAGCTTATCCAGCTTTATTTTTTTGATGTTAGTACCCTGTTAAGTAACGCCCCGAGTAAAGCAGGCATAGGTAAAGCCTGCGCCAGATTATAAGCCGTATCTATTTAAACCGTTTATCACAACAAATCCTCTAATTATCATCTATTATTAAAATAATACGCTATCGACTAAAAAAGCATATATGTCAGAGGGACTAAATCTAGATATACATCAATCTAACGCACTGGCTGTTAGTCTGTGCAATGTGGGCTTATGTGATTATTGTTTACCGCCTTTGCCTAGTTTGACTTTTTCAAATTCATGGGCTCAAATTTTAGGTTATAAGTCAGATGAAATCCCTTCAGCAGAAATATTTCAGAGTTGGTGGGGGCAGCAAATTCATCCACATGATCATGCCAGAGTGATCAGTCAGTTTAATAAATTATATTCGGGTGAATTAAAGAAGCTCCGTTGTAATTTACGTTTTAAACGTCGGCAGGGTGACTGGTGTGAAATTGAAGTGCTCGCCAGTGTTATAAAAAGAGATGAAAAAGGCTGGGCGCAGCATGTATTTACTGTTATACGAGATTTGGCAACAAGTGATAACCGATATAAACGTATTGTTGAAAACCTGAATGAAGGCATCTGGGTTATTGATAAATATAATAGTATTCGATTTGTGAATCAGGCCCTGGCAGATATGTTGGGTTATAGTCTTGAAGAGATGTTAGGTCGTCCAGTTTTTGATTTTGAAAATGAAAATAATCAGAATGTATTAAAGCAGCAGATAGCTGAACGCAAAAAAGGATTTTCCAGCATTTATGAAATAGAAGTTTTGCATAAAAAAGGACATAGCGTGTTAATTCAGGCTGAATCAGCACCTTTTCTGGATGATCAGGAAAATTTTGATGGTGTGGTTGAAGGCATTAAGGACGTGACGGATATTCGCAGGCAACAACTTAAGTTAAAAATGCTTTCATCGGCTGTTGAACAAAGTGGTTCCATGGTGGTGATAACAGATCAGAATGCATATATAGAATATGCAAACCCCAAACTGTGTGCAGTAACCGGATATATAAAAGAAGAGCTATTGGGAAAAAATACATACATGCTTCAACCAGAAGATGTTGATATGCAGATAGTAAATGATTTATGGGAAACAATAAATCAGGGGAAGGAGTGGCAGGGAGAAATGCAGCTTAGAAAAAAAGACGGAGGAAAAATATGGGTGCTGGTTTCTGTATCCTCTATAACCAATGAGCAAGAAAAAATAACTCACTTTGTGACGGTTTTTGAAGATGTATCGCAGCTTAAAGAAGCGCATTTACGTATGGAGGAACTGGCATATGTTGATAGTTTGACCGGGCTTGCAAATCGTATCTTATTTAGAGACAGGCTTGAGCAGGTTTTAAAAGGACTGAAGAGGTCAGGTGTTACAGCTGCATTATTATATCTGGATTTAGATGAGTTTAAACGTATTAATGATTCTTTAGGCCATGATGTTGGCGATGCGGTATTAATGAAAGTGGCTGCGACTTTGCGCCAATGTGTTCGTTACCAGGATACAGTTGCACGAATGGGAGGGGATGAGTTTGTTATTTTATTGACAGATATCGGTGATATGTCAGGTGCTTCATCAGTTGCCAGAAAAATAATGAAAAAAATGTCTGAGCCTGTGTCATTATTAAAAAATGAAATATTAATTACGCCAAGTATTGGTATTACACTTGCACCTGAAGATAGTTTAAATGCAGATATACTGTTAAAAAATGCAGATATGGCCATGTATAAAGCCAAATCATTAGGCAGGAATAATTTTCAGTTTTTTACGGAAGAAATGAATACTCAGATTGTAGATCACTTAACGATTGAAAATGACTTAAGGTCAGCTTTGAACAGTGATCAACTCTATGTTAAATACCAGCCAAAATGTGATGTGAAAACTAAAAAAATAATTGGTGTAGAAGCTTTAATACGCTGGAAGCATCCGACAAAAGGTGAGCTCTCACCAGAGTTTTTTATTCCTATTGCTGAAACGGCTGGTTTAATGATCAAGCTGGGGCAGTGGGTTTTAAGGACAGCCTGTAAAGAAGTAAAAAGTCTTGAATCGAAAGGTATGCGTGATATTGAGTTAGCTGTTAACTTATCAACGCGCCAGTTTCGAGACCCTGATTTACTGGAAACAATACAAAATATTCTCTCGGAAACAAACTTTAAAGCAGTAAACCTTGAACTTGAAATTACAGAAACGACATTAATGGAGCAAATTGACCATGCCATTGATTTGCTGGATCAAATTAAAGCCTTAGGGATATCTCTTACCATCGATGATTTTGGCACCGGATATTCATCGCTTAATTATTTAAAGCGTTTACCGATTGATACACTTAAAATAGATAAGGCATTTATTACAGATATTCCTGATGATAAAGATGATATGGAAATATCAGCTGCGGTTATTGCGATGGCTCATAAACTGGGTTTAACCGTTGTGGCTGAAGGGGTGTCAACGCAAGCGCACTGGGATTTTTTAGAAAAGAACCACTGTGATATAGCGCAGGGTTACTTGATGGGAAAACCCATGTTGACAGATGAGCTGTTGAGTAAGTTTAAGGATTAAAAGTAATAAAAATCAAGTTGTAATAACTATTGATCTATATCTATGTTTTCAGATGTTTTTTTCTCCTCCCTTGAAATATCACCATATACCCATATCTTTTAGTTAATAGAAATTTAACGAGGCTAAGCCATGAGAATGGATCGATTAACCAGTAAATTCCAGATGGCGCTATCGGAAGCGCAATCGCTCGCCGTTGGGCGAGATCACCAGTTTATAGAACCATTGCATTTAATGCTGGCGTTACTTGATCAGGATGGTGGATCAGTGCGTCATTTATTAACCATGAGCAATGTAAATGTAAATGGTTTACGTTCCAAGCTAGGTGAAGAAATTGAGCATCTACCACAGGTTGAAGGAAATGCGGGTGACGTACATCTGTCTAATGAACTGGGACGTGTGTTAAATATTACCGATAAACTGGCGCAAAAACGTAAAGATGATTATATTTCCAGTGAGTTATTTGTGCTTGCCGCGATTGAAGAAAAGTCACGTATTGGTGATATTTTACGCGAGTTTGGCGCGGATAAAAAAGCGTTAGAAGATGCCATTGAAAAAGTGCGTGGAGGACAGAATGTTAATGATCCCAATGCGGAAGATCAGCGCCAGGCACTGGAAAAATATACCATTGATGTAACTGAACGAGCGGAGCAGGGCAAGCTTGATCCGGTGATTGGTCGTGATGAAGAAATTCGTCGGACTATTCAGGTTTTACAGCGCAGAACAAAAAATAATCCGGTATTAATTGGTGAGCCAGGCGTAGGTAAAACGGCAATTGTAGAAGGTCTGGCTCAACGAATTGTGAATGGTGAAGTACCGGAAGGTATAAAAGGTAAGCGCTTGTTGTCACTTGATTTGGCAGCGTTGATTGCCGGTGCAAAATTTCGTGGTGAATTTGAGGAACGTTTGAAAGCGGTTTTAAATGATCTGTCTAAACAGGAAGGACAGGTCATTTTATTTATTGATGAAATTCATATGATGGTGGGTGCGGGTAAATCCGAAGGCGCTATGGATGCAGGTAATATGTTAAAACCTGCCCTGGCTCGCGGTGAATTACACTGTGTGGGTGCGACAACGCTGGATGAGTATCGCAAGTATATTGAAAAAGATGCGGCACTGGAAAGGCGTTTTCAAAAAGTATTAGTAGAAGAGCCTACAGTTGAAGATACCATTGCCATTCTACGTGGTTTGAAAGAGCGTTATGAAGTACACCATGGTGTTGATATTACTGATCCGGCGATAGTTTCGGCGGCGGTTTTATCTCATCGTTATGTAACAGATCGCCAGTTGCCAGATAAAGCGATTGATTTAATTGATGAAGCGGCCAGCCGTATTCGTATGGAAATTGATTCCAAACCGGAAGTGATGGATCGACTGGAGCGGCGTTTAATTCAGTTAAAAATTGAACGTGAAGCGTTAACAAAAGAAGATGATAAAGCCTCAAGAGAGCGCCTGCTAAAACTACAGGAAGAAATTGATGTGCTTGAGCAGGAGTACCAGGGGTTAGATGAAATCTGGGTATCTGAAAAAGCGGCATTACATGGTAGTGCTACGATTAAGGAAAAACTGGAGCAGGCGAGGCTTGAGTTGGAAACTGCAAGCCGTGCAAATGACTTAACTCGCATGTCAGAGCTGCAATATGGACGTATTCCTGAGCTGGAAAAAGAGCTGGATATGGCATCTCAGGCAGAAATGCAGGAAATGACCTTGCTGCGTAACCGGGTAACAGAAGAAGAAATAGCGGAAGTTGTTTCTCGCTCGACGGGTATACCTGTTGCAAAAATGATGGAAGGTGAAAAAGAAAAACTTCTGCGTATGGAAGAAGAAATTGGTAAACGTGTGGTGGGGCAGGAAGAGGCGGTTGCTTCCGTTTCTAATGCCATTCGACGTTCACGTGCCGGTTTGTCTGATCCTAATCGACCCAATGGTTCCTTTTTATTTTTAGGGCCAACTGGTGTCGGTAAAACAGAATTAACCAAAGCCCTGGCAAAATTTTTATTTGATACAGAAGATGCCATGGTGCGTATTGATATGTCTGAATTTATGGAAAAACATTCAGTGGCCAGATTAATTGGAGCCCCTCCTGGGTATGTGGGGTATGAAGAAGGGGGTTATTTAACCGAAGCAGTACGGCGTAAACCTTATTCAGTGATTTTGCTGGATGAAGTTGAAAAAGCACACCCCGATGTTTTTAATGTATTACTGCAGGTGCTGGATGATGGTCGTTTAACCGATGGTCAGGGGCGCACAGTTGATTTTAGAAATACGGTTATTATCATGACATCAAATCTTGGCTCACATCTTATTCAGGAGTTTACTGAGAAAGGTGATTTTGATGGTATGAAATCTGCCGTAATGGAAATTGTCGGTCAGCATTTCAGACCTGAGTTTATTAACCGGGTAGATGAGTCTGTGGTATTTCATACACTGGGTCGTGAGCAGATACGTTCGATTACTTCTATCCAGATTGAAAACCTGCGTCAACGCTTGCAAGATAGAGAGCTGGATCTTCGTTTAAGTGAAGCGGTATTAGACAGGCTGGGTGAGGCTGGTTTTGACCCGGTATACGGAGCAAGGCCGTTGAAACGAGCGATTCAGCAGCAGTTGGAAAATCCACTGGCGCAACAGCTACTACAGGGTGATTTTGTATCGGGTGATGTAATTGAGGTAGAGTTAGATGGTGATGGGCTGAGTTTTTCAGCCGGTTAATAACCTGTATCGAACAGTTTCTACGGAATAAAACAGGGGGCAGGGCTCAAAAATGAGGTTTGTCCCCGATAAAAACAGGTCTTAACAGTTTCATTTCTGAGTTGATTTTACTGCTGTTATTCGTAACGCTCGTTTTTATTAAAGTTTTTTATGATGTATTCTACTGCGTCATCAACGTGTTTTTTAACCTCGCCCATCATTTGTGCGCGTTCTTCAGACTCAAGATAAAAGGCCATGTCAATTTCATGTCTCATATATCGGGATGGTAGTTTTGAAAGTGCATAACAGGCTACATCAAGAAAGAAATCGGTGGGCTGATCTTCATAGCTGGGTATTATCTCGGCCTGAAGATAGTCGATCACCAGGTGCTCGTAAAAATTGTGTATGCTGGTAAAGTCCATGGGTATTACTCGAAATTGATTTGTTATTGACGTATACCAAGTATAGTAGAGCTAATACTCATTCGCATTATTACCGGTTTCCTGATCAACAACTTCTCTAATATATTTAAAAATCTGGCGATAGGCTGCAGGCGGCTTGTTGTTTTTCTTCTCTTTTGCTTCATTTCGAACCAGTTGCCTCAGGTGGTGGCGGTCCGCCTGGGGATACTGTTTAATAAACTCGTTGACCCCTCTGTCGCCATTTTCAATTATTGAGTCACGCCACTTTTCCATTCGTTTGAATTCAGCATTATAAATATCATGCTTATGTAAAACACGTTCTACCTGGCCAGCCAGTGTTTCATCATCCAGTCCCCGCATAACTTTGGCAATGTAGTGCTTCTGGCGTTTCAGAGCGCTATGGGATTTTATACGCTGGGCTTCATAAATGGCTCGGCGTAACTCATCATCCATAGTGACCAGTGCAAGTTCTTCCCGGTTCATCGAGATCATTCTTTCGCCTAGCACAAGAACGTCGTCGCACTCTCTTTTGCGTTGGCTTTTACTTACCCAGTTATCATCTTCTTCGTTTATATCAGTCATCTTGGTTCGTTTTAATTTAGTTTTAAGTGCGTCATTAACATACGGACGTTTAATTTATCGTTTTTATATTGCTCTATTTTTAATGGCAGGTAAAAGTGAGCGGGAGATAACCAGACATATGACATACGTCGGCTATTTTCTTTATTCAGTTTAAATTTTAAAACAGGCTGTTTTTTGTTTTTAAATTCAATGCTTTCATTTGCTTCAAGAGTATAGGTGTATTTTTGTAAATGTCCTTTATCAGTAATATAAAAACTATTGCTGGTTATTTCAGGGTTTAACTGTAGGTCACTGCTCATTAACAGGGGGAGTAGTTGTCTACCCCAGACGATTTTATCAGTTTGTAAGGTGTAGGGTTTAAATTTGTAACTGCCTTCAATACGTGTTTTATCTGTATCGGTATGTATAAATAAAGCCTGTTGATTTTTTTTATGTTTTTTCCCCTGGATATAGCTAAAGCTCTGCTGCTCTGGCACTGATAGAGATTTATCGTCTGGCCAGTTTAATAAACTGGTTTCTTTGGGATCATCTTTTATAAAAAGTGCGGCTAATCCTTTGGCTTTGGCTATTGATGAATAATGAATAACACCTTCTTTATATAGTAATTCATTTTTCATCATGCCTACCCGGGAGCCATATTTTTCTATACTGTACTGGCTTTGATGATCAGGAGGCAGGAGAAATGCTCTTTCTTTAGATGCATTATTCTGATTTTCTAACAGCCCCTCTGCCAGGGCGCCTGGTGTGGATAAAGGCAGTAAAGCAAACAGCAAAAAGAGATAATTCATAACCGATTTTTGTACGTTTAATTGATGAGCTGATTGTTTATCCATTTAGCCGGGTTTTCCAGTGGTTGTTTATCCAGGTAAACCTGTTGATTAATAATTTCGAGCCGTTGTTGTGCTGCCCATTCGATAACCATTGGATAAATAATATGTTCCTGTTGGTGGATACGTTGTTGTAATGACTCAACTGAGTCGTTTTCATTTACATCAATAACTGCCTGTAAGACCGGTGCTCCACCATCAAGTTCATTACTAACAAAGTGCACAGTGACACCGTGTTGCTTTACACCCGCATCAAGTGCTCGTTGGTGGGTATTAAGCCCCCTGAATTTGGGTAGTAATGAAGGGTGTATGTTTAACATTTTGCCATTGAAATGATTAACAAACTCATCTGTAAGTATGCGCATAAAACCGGCAAGAATGATCAGGTCAGGTTTATACTGGTCAATTTCCTGAAGCAGTTGCCGATCGAAGGTTTCGCGACTCTCAAACTGTTTATGGTCAAGGGTAAGCGTGGGTATATTTACAGCCTGAGCGCGTTCCAGTCCTTTAACACCAGGGCGGTTGCTAATAACAGCTTTAATATTAGCATGTAGCTGGTTTGCAGCAATGGCATCGATAATAGCCTGTAAATTAGAGCCACTGCCGGAAATCAGCACAACAATATTTAAAATGGGTGGTCTCATTAAATCTGGATTTATTCAATTATAACGTCAGGAGCACCACTGGAACTGGTTATTTTCCCCAGTTTAAAGGCCGACTCACCGGCTTTGTTCAGTACATCAATCGCAGTGTCTGCATCTTCTTCATTGACAACCAGCACCATACCAATGCCGCAGTTGAATGTGCGATGCATTTCCAGTTCTTCAATATTGCCCTGTTGCTGTAACCATTTAAATACGTCAGGTAGTTGCCAGCTGTTTATATCAAGTTGTGCACGGGTATTCTCTGGCATAACGCGGGGGATATTTTCAGTTAATCCACCGCCTGTTATATGAGACATGGCATGGATGTTAATTTGTTCAAGTAATGCATGAATGCTTTTAACATAGATACGGGTTGGTGCGAGTAGCGCTTCACCCAACGTCTGGTCGCCACAGGGCTCATTTAAATCTGCATTACTCACTTCAATAACTTTACGGATGAGGGAGTAACCATTGGAGTGGGGGCCTGAAGAGGCTATACCAATTAAAACATTACCCGCTTCGACTTTACTGCTGTCGATAATTTGGTCTTTTTCAACGATACCAACACAGAACCCCGCAAGGTCATAGTCACCTTCGCTATACATGCCGGGCATTTCTGCTGTTTCACCGCCGGTCAGGGCACAACCTGACTGAATACAACCTTCAGCGATACCTTTTATTACATCTACCGCTACCGCATTATCAAGCTTGCCAGTTGCATAGTAATCGAGGAAATAAAGGGGTTCAGCGCCTAATACCAGAATGTCGTTAACACACATGGCTACCAGATCAATGCCAATGGTGTCATGTTTTTTCAACTCTAGTGCCAGTTTAAGTTTAGTGCCTACACCATCGGTGCCAGAAACTAATACGGGTTTCTGGTATCGATCGAGAGGGATTTCAAACAAGGCGCCAAATCCGCCTATTCCCCCCATGACTTCTGGACGCATCGTGCGTTTTACATGGGGTTTAATCTGTTCAACCAGATCTGCTCCAGCGTCAATATCGACACCTGCATCACGGTAATTAAGGGATTGATTTTTTAAATTGTTTGAATCTGATTGAGACATTGAGAACCTGGTAAACCATCGCAATTAAAAGATGTGCTATTGTACATCTTCCTTGCAACCGCCACGAATGAAAATGAACCGTAAAACAATATTTTTTAGCATATTTAGTTTAATCCTGTGTGTGAATGTGCAGGCGTCCGTAATTAAACAGGTTTACGAAGTTAGCCTGCCTGTGGCTAGTCAGCAAAAGCAGATTCGTCATGCTGCATTTGAGCAGGGACTGATTGAGGTGTCTGTACGTGTATCTGGTACGGGTTTGGCACCTACTCAGATTGATTTAAAACAGGCTGCACGTATGGTGCGTCAATATCGTTATAAAGCGATGAGTCAGCCTGAGATTGATGCCTATATGAAAAAAACCAGCACATTGGTAGCACCTAAATTCAAATTATGGGTGCAGTTTGATGGTGTTAAAGTCAAACAGTTATTGCGTGATAATAATCTACCAATCTGGGGAAATCAGCGGCCCAATGTACTGGTGTGGTTAGCGGTGAAAGATGGGCGTAATCGTTATTTACTTAAAAAATCAGATGTTTCTCAAATTAAGCAGTCGGTTACAAAAGAAGCCAGACGTCGGGGGTTACCCATAATCTGGCCTGAGTATGATAGTCAGGATAAAAAAATTGTTAAGTTCATTGATGTATGGGGTGAGTTCTGGGGACCGGTGAAACAGGCCAGTAAACGCTATCCGGTGGATGCGGTTATTCTGGGGCGGATGAACTGGTCAAAGGACAGTTGGACGGTTAACTGGACATTATTCATGGAAGATAAGACGGAAAGCTGGAAATTATCTTCTCCTGGCCTGGATACGCTTATGAGCAGTGGTGTGGGTGTGGCTACGGATCAAATATCTCGTCGTTTTGCTGTATTTGCTGGGAGTGCAAATGATGGCGAGTTGCTATTACGTGTGAGCGACTTAGATAGTGTGAGTAAATATGCCGCTGTTTCTCATTATTTGTCTTCATTGGCCCCTGTTAAAAATGTATATGCTATTGAAGTGAATCAGTCTCAGGTTGATTTTCATATTGAACTGAGTGGTGGCGAAAGTGATTTAAAACGAATTATTGCACTGGGTAAAATATTAGTGCCGGACACCAGGTCAGATATCAGATTAGACACCAGACTAGACAGGGGGTTAGAAGCAGGGTCAGATAAACCGATGGGCGATATGCAGATATCCAGTGGAAATCAGGATGAAACTGTAGAAAAAATACCAGAGAGTAATATTTCAAATATATTACGTTACCGGTTAAAAGGGTGAGCCAATTATCGGATTCACAAAAATGGATGTTGTTACTGGTAATATCACTTAGTGGGTTTGTATTATATTTATTAGCACCCGTGTTAATGCCTTTTTTTGTTGCGGCATTACTGGCTTACTTAGGTGATCCTGTAGCGGATAGAATGGAAGCTAAATTCCAGCCCAGATTTTCAGCTAAATTATCCCGCAGTTTGGCGGTTGTCATTGTTTTTATAATATTATTCAGTTTATTAACGGTTATGGCTTTTTTAATACTGCCATTGCTAGGTAAGCAAATTGGGTATCTGGTTTTAAATATGCCGGCTTATCTGGATCACATTCAGAATGAGGTATTGCCTGGCATTGCAAATTACCTGTCTATTGATACATCAGTATTTGATTTTGATTTACTTAAAGGTTTATTTGCAGCTCATTATGCACAGGCAGGTGGAATAATTTCCCAGATAGTTTCCTCTGTTGCATCATCAGGCCTGGCTCTCACTGTCTGGGTGGCTAATATGGTACTAATTCCTGTTGTTACATTTTATCTTTTACGTGACTGGGATATACTTATTGCGCATATTGATGACTTGATACCAAGAAAAAATCAGTCACTTATAAGAAAACTTGCCAGGGAGTCGGATGAGGTTCTGGCGGCTTTTTTACGGGGGCAATTTATTGTCATGTTAGCGTTGGGTGCGGTGTATTCTACCGGCCTGTGGTTTATCGATTTAAAGCTGGCGTTACTTATTGGCATGTTGGCTGGTTTAGTGAGTTTTGTGCCCTATTTAGGTTTTATTGTTGGTATTGTTGCCGCCAGTATTGCTATGTTATTGCAGACTCATGACATGGTGCAGTTAATACCGGTTATTATTGTGTTTAGTATTGGGCAAATGCTAGAAGGGATGTTGTTAACACCAGTGCTAGTGGGTGATAAAATTGGTTTGCATCCTGTTGCTGTTATTTTTGCAATATTAGCAGGTGGACAATTATTTGGTTTTGTGGGTATTTTACTGGCATTACCAGTTGCGGCAGTTCTGGCTGTTTTGTTACGTCATATGCACAATGAGTATAAATCCAGTTCCATTTTTAATGATGCTGCCTGATTCAATTATTTCTGATTATTATATTAAATGTTTACTCAATTAACTCTGGATATAACCTTAAAAGATAGTTTTACTTTCGATAACTTCATTGTAGGAGAGAACCAGTTACTGGTCGATCTTTTAAAAAAAATAGAAGCTGAAAAGCAGATTTATGTCTGGGGAATGCATAACACAGGCAAAACTCATCTTTTACAGGCATTATGTCAGTACTTTTCCAGTTCCAGAATAAACACGAGTTACCTCCCATTACATCAATTAATAAACTATTCACCAGAAGTGTTTTATGGCCAGGAAGAAATGGATGTTTGTTGTATTGACGATGTGCAGTTGTTACAGAATAAAACCGACTGGCAGGAGGCTTTGTTTGATTTAATTAATCGAGCCAGAGAAAATAACACCCGTCTTATTATTGCTGCTAATCAACCGCCTACAGAAATAAAGCTTGATCTGAAAGATCTGATTTCAAGGTTACAATGGGGGCCGGTATTTAAATTAAGTGAGTTGAATGATACTGGAAAATGCCAGGCATTAAAGCAACGGGCACAATGTCGAGGCTTTGATCTGTCGGATAATGTGGCAAATTACTTACTTAATAACTGTCATCGTGATACGGCTGATTTGTTTGCGGTTCTGGATGCGCTGGATAAAGCGCAGTTGCAGCAGCATCGACGCTTAACTATTCCATTTGTTAAATCTGTGCTGGATGATCAATTAAGGTAAAAAGTATTGTAAATAAATATAATAAAATATAAATATTTATTTGTTTTCAGTGTTTAATACAGAATTTTTTTATTTATAATTATCTTTTGCTTTATTGGTCGAAGTTGTTTCGCCGGTGAGCAAAGTGTTAAGCCAGCTAGCCACGTTCTTTAACAACGCATCACCACGGTCAGTAAAGTAATGGTCTGATTTAGGCACGACTCGTTGTTGCGATTTTGGATTTCCTGCCTGTTTTATTCTTTTCATTCTTCGGGGTGCATTTCTTTGTACTGCGGGATAATCATTCTCGCCTCGAATATCGAGTACAGGTATTTTGATATCCTCTAACGCAAATGGTTTTAACATGGGTTGTTCATAATCCGTTGAGCCCATACCAACACCAATAAAAGCTGTTATACCTGCATCCGGATTTTTGTGTAACCAGTCAAATCCCATATGTACGCCACAGCTATGTGCAAGCATAATTATATTTTTTGTTTTTTTCTGTTTTAAAAAATCAAGGGCCGCAGTAATTCTTGGATGTGACTGGGGCAGAATTTTCATGTAGTCATAAAAGCTTGAGTCATTACTTAGTACGGGCATCTGGATTGATAGTGTATTCCAGCCGTGCTTCGGTAAGCCTGTGCGTAGAGGGTAAACAAGTTCAGGCCAGTTGGGGTGGTAACCCCGTCCATGTAAAATGATAATGCTGCCTTTTGCAGGCATTTTTTCTGATTCCATATAAATAGATAAAAATTCATGTGTGCCGTCTTTTAGTAAAATGGCATCACCATCCATTACATAGTCTGCCACCTGTTCCATCATGCGTTTTTCTTTGGCAAGATCAGAGGCCTGTACCAGGCTAAACAGGGAGATGGCCAGAAGTCCTGCGGAAAAACAGATTGATGCGATGATGTGGCGACTAAACATAAACTTGATTTTAGACAATAAAGATATGTTTTGCCCGAATTTTATTATTGATGGTTTTACATGAGTATATAAATAAGTGCTTCAATTACTTATGTCGTTTTCAATTAGTGGGAATATTTTATCTGTTTCAAACTCTACACGTTGCTTGATTTTATTTAACATGTCAGATGAATTGCCGCAGAAAGCCTGCTGGTGATGGTCTGCACCGGAAGCTTTGCACCAGAGTTTCACATAACATGAAAATTCTTTCTTTATTTCTTTTGCACTATCGTGAAAGTGTTTAGCTATGTCACTAATGTCTGGGTTATGGTGTCTGGCCAGTTCTGAATAAATTGTATTATCTTCAAATACCAGGTGCATCCATACTTTTTCATTAAAACGTGACACCAGATCACAGACAAAAGGGTTATTAACTAATTTCTTGCTTTCGCATAATACATGCAGAACATCAATTAGATCACTGATTTCCTGATTCTGCTTTTTTAGCTCGCTGAGAGAATACATGTTGGCTCCACATTAATAAAGGATACAGGATGTTCTGATAACAGGTTGAGCCTATAGATTAACGCGTTGCTGTAATTTGAATATGATCTAAATCAATTTTCAGTATTGGCTGGGTCGATAGTCTTCATATTTTCTGCCATACCCTGAAAGCGCGTATAGAGCATTGTCCCTATAAAAAATAGAATACTGAGCAAGCTAAAAATAATACCAAAGTTCCGTGTGCTTTCGTCTCCTGCGTACCAGACACCTAATATAAAATAAAATAGTGCCATGTACATGGCCCAGGCATGAGTGTATACCCTGCCATGTAAAATGCCCCTTAATGGAAGCATTAATGGGCCTGTCTGTACGAGTAAGGTTACTGACATATATTCTGGTTTTAAAGGTACTATCAGCAAATGCCAAACAGGAATGAAAGCCAGTAAGCCAAAATAGCCTGTGAGAGTACATAGTCTTGAAAGTTTAATTTTATCCATGGTATTTTATGATGATTTTAGTTTAATGGCGGATTCAGCGACTCTGCGACCCAGCGCCAGACATAGATTTTTTTCATCTTCATCCAGGGGGGCATTATTGTCACTATTGAGACGACTTGCACCGTAGGGTGTGCCACCTGTGGTTGTTTTATGCAGTGATGCTTCACTGTAGGGTAGTCCCATTACTATCATTCCATGGTGTAATAACGGTAATAGCATGCTGAGTAAAGTGGATTCCTGCCCGCCATGTATACTGGCACTGGAGGTGAATACCGCAGCGGGTTTATTAATGAGTGCACCGGACATCCACAAACTGCCGCTACCATCAATATAGTGTTTCAGTGCTGCAGCCATATTACCAAAGTGGGTTGGGCTGCCTAAAATAAGCCCGTCGCATTCCTGTAAATCAGAGTGCTGTGCATAGGCCGCCCCGGTTTCGGGTACCACAGGAGCGGTTGCATCACATACCGTAGAAATAGCCGGTACTGTGCGTAACCTGACCTGTACTCCCTCAATCTCTTCTACGCCTCGTGCGATGGTACGGGCCATTTCTGCAGTTGAACCACCCTGGCTGTAGTATAAAACCATTATTTCAATCATTTACAATATCTCTAATATGGTTTCAGGTGGGCGGCCAATAGCAGCCTTACCGTTATTGATAACAATAGGGCGTTCTATTAATACTGGGAATGCTATCATGGCTTCAATTAGTTGTTCTCGACTAAGTGATTCATCGGACAGGTTATTATCTTTATATTCTGATTCGTGGGTACGCATTAATTGACGTGGCTCAATCTTTAACATAATTAGTATTTCTTCAAGTTCCTGTTTATCCGGTGGCGTCTGTAAATATTCTACTACATTTGGCTGTATGCCTTTTTCAGAGAGTAGTTCCATTGTTAAACGGCATTTAGTACAGCTGGGATTAAGAAATATTTTTGTAGAATCAGTCATTATCAATAGCACCTGGCTGGCTGTTTTAGTTGTGAGGGGTGAAGAATAACGTATTTGCAGGTGCTTCACTAGGTGTCCGTGGATATAGAAGCAAATATGACTTAAGTCACACTGATTAATGAAAGCTGACCTATTTGGGGGATTTGCTTGACACTTCAGGGCGTCATTGCTAATTTCTCTTAATTCTACATAAAAAAGTCTACCGGAGACGTATAAGATGAAATTTAACCACCTTTTCAAGTCGTTCTTTATGATGATGCTAGTGTTGGGTCTGCTTGCAGGTTGCGCATCAACTACAGAAGATGAAGGCGCTTCTCAGGCGACGGCTGAGCAAGCAATTGCTGATGCAAAATCAACTAATGCACAGGCAAAGAAAATGAACGCCGAATGGCGTGATACAGCAAAAATCATCAAAAGTGCTGAAGAAGCATTAGCTGATGGTGATTATGATAAAGCTGTGGAGCTTGCTAATAAAGCGCAGCGTCAGGCTGAACTTGCTATGAAGCAGGCTAAAGAACAGGAAGCTCGATTGAAAGAGAGCGGAGCAATTAGTGGTGCTGCAGAAGACACCGCGCCCATAGCTAATGATGCAGCATCAACAGGTGGTGATGATTCATATGAAGTTGTTGGTGGTGATAATTTATGGAATATCTCTGCTAAGGATCGTATTTATGCTAACCCTTATCAGTGGCCATTAATTTATAAGGCGAATCGTAGTCAGATTAAAGATGCCGATTTAATCCATCCAGGTCAGGTGCTTGATATTGATCGCAGTGCTTCTAGTGCTGATATTAATGCAGCCGTTGATCATGCTAAAACACGTGGAGCCTGGTCAGTGGGTTCAACAGAGTCTTCTGATGATGCATATCTTGCTCAATAAGCAGGCTAGTTATCTAGCCTGATTTCTTATGATTCAGGCTAAAAAAGGGCTCGCAAATGCGGGCCCTTTTTAATTTAAGGCTTTGAAGAAAAAAAATATAATACTTTAAAGCAATTGTCTTATAATGGTATTCTCGAAAATAGTAAATAAAGAAGGCATAAGTATGAATAGCCTGAAAAAATTGTTCAATAGCGTATGTGGAGCATCGTCTTTTCATGGGTTTAGTGAACTTAGAAAACTGTTTATTATGTGTTTTTGTATTGGTTATTCAGGTGCATTGATAAGAAAAGATAATGAAACAGGGCCATTTCGTGCTTTTAATGTATCTTTATCTGGCCTTTTAAAAAATAAGTATTATTCAAAATTTCACTTCATATTTTTTATCATATTTTCATTTTTTTTAGTGGAAACCAGCATACAGGCAGATGAAGTAGAGTTTTTTGACCAGGGCTTTGGTGATTTTTCGGAAGAACTTGAAACAGCAAAAGAAGAAGGTAAGTCGGGTGTATTTATCTTTTTTGAAATGGATGAATGTCCATTTTGTCATCGCATGAAAACGACTGTTTTAAATCAGCCTGAAGTGGTGTCCTTTTATAAAAAGCATTTTAAAATATTTATGATTAATATTGATGGCGATGTCGAAATGACTGATTTTCAGGGTAATGTAACTACCCAGAAAGAATTTTCATTTAAACAGCAACGGGTCAGAGCGACGCCTGTCTTTGCTTTTTTTGATTTGAGTGGCAAGCGAGTAGTTAAATATACTGGGCCAACCTCCAGCGTTGAGGAATTTATCTGGTTGGGTGAATTTATGTTAAATGGTGGCTATAAGAAGTCCAGCTTTACTCGTTATAAGCGTAACAGGCGTAAAAATGGCTGATAATAAATAGTTTGTTTAGTAATCTACTAATGCCTGAGTATTAAAAATAATTAGAGTGAATATTATAAATAAAAGTGTACGCTTTCTTTGCTGTCTGATTTATCTTCCTGTAGTAGTGGCTGAATCTTTACCCGATCCCCTTAGTCTTGAACAGGCAATGGGAATGGCTGATGATGCTCAGTATTATCAGCTAATTGAAGCACAGTCATCAATAGTCAGAGCACAGTCGGAGCTTGAACGAGCAGAAGCCGGTTTGGGATTCAGGGCACAACTGGAAGTTGAAGCGGCATATATTAATCCATCACCAATTGCTTTTGATCAGTCTTCTAATGACAGTCGAATTTCATTGAGAATGATAAAACCGTTATATAATTTTGGCGCATCTACAGAAAACATTCTGGCGGCACAAACAGAACAGTTGGCATTACAGAATTATATGCCTTTTATAATAGGCCAAAGAAAAATTGATATTGCCAGGCAGTTTTTTGAAGTGATATTAAGTGATTTAAAATATGCCTGGGATAATGAAGCAATGGCAGTGGCTTATATTCGTTTTGAAACGGTGCAAGACCGGCATGCTTTATCACAAATTTCCGATGTTGATCTTTTAGAATCAGAAAGTAATTATGTTGATGTACTCCATCAGCGCCAGCTAAGTGAAATGAATCAACGCCATAGCCGAGCTATATTAGCTGATCTACTAAACAGACCGGCAGAGTTACCATCAAATTTAAAAATGCCTGTGTTAGATTTTTCACAACAAATACCTACGGATTATTCTTTGTTGCTTGATCAGGTAATGATGAATAACCCGCAGATTAAACTGGCGAACAAACAGATGCAGGCAGCAAGTCAAAGAGTGTCTGCGGCAGAAAACAAGTTCGGGCCTCGTCTTGATGCCGAAATTAAAGTATCTGAATATGCACGAGTTAAAGGCTCAAATGATGAATGGAGAGCGCAACTTAATTTGATTGTTCCTTTGTATGAAAATAGTAGTATTAAGAGAGATATTTCCAAAGCAAGGGCTGGCTGGTTACAGCAACGAGCGAATTTATTGAATATAAAAATTAATTTGCGTAAGCAAATATTGAAGCTGTGGCAAACTGTTAATGTGCTCAATCAGCGTCAGGAACAATTGTTAACCTCACAGGATTTTAGAGAGTTAAGGCTTGATAAGAGCCGTGCGTTATATGAAATGGAGGTAGAAACAAACCTGGGTAATTCAATGGTAGCCATTTCAGAGATACAGTATAAACGGGCAAAAAATAATTTTGAACTGGCGTTGGCAAGAATGCAATTGAGGTTATTATCTGGTGAAGTGGATCCGTTATGATGAGCCATAATATTTAGTTTTTTGTATATTATGATTAAGTATAAAATGAAAGTATCATGATAGGTGATAATTAATTATGAAAAAATGCAGTTTACTGATTATTATTTTTTTATCTGGATTTCATACGATTTCTCAGGCTGTTGAAATGGAAGCAAGGTTAAGTTGGGTGGGGCATCAAAAATATGGATTTTCAGTTAATGGTGTCGTTGATAAAGTTCTGGTGAAAGTCGGAGAAAAAGTTAAAAAAGGCGATGCGCTGGCAAAACTTGAAAGTAATCCGTTTAATTATAAAATTAAACAATGCCAGGCACAGTTTGATAAATTAAATCCTCAAATTTTTGACGCTAAACTTGAGCTGGATCAGGCTGAGGAGTTATTTGAGCGAACCGTTTTGTCTGAGGTTGAGCTGCAAAAAATCGATGGTAAATATAAGGTGTTAATTGAAAGCCAGAAAGAAGTAAAGGCTGAATGTTTGCTACGAAGCTGGAAATTAAAACGTTCTGCGTTAAAAGCGAGAGATTCAGCGTATGTTGTAAATTCAAATGTAATAGAAGCGATGGTTATTTCGGCAGAAAATAAAACAGAAACTTTTATTGAGCTAGTGTCAGCAAAACAGGCATCTGCAGTTGCTTTTTTAACTTATCAACAGAAATTAAAATTTAATATCGGCCAGGAATTAAAGGTTGTTGTTGATCAGCAGGAATTTTCCGCAAAAGTTGAATCTATTGATATTCAACCAGATAAAGAAAATAAATATAAATTAGTAAGTGTGTTTTATTATACGAAAATGGTAGAGCCTGATAAAGTGGTTAAGCTTAAATATTAAATAATACTCTAGAAAATGGATGTTGTTCTATGAACAGAGCAGCAGGTATAGTATTTTTTACTGTTTAGTCAGCTGGTTTCATATCGATGGTCTACTTTTCTTTCTAGCAAGATTTTATGGCTATCTGTGAAAAGGTGATTTGCATCATTCAATTTGCTACACTCATTTAAAATTGCACAAAACAACAAACGGCATATATTCATATGAATGCAGTCATTAAAAAAAGTGAAAAAAAGCTAGATATTCATGAGGTGCTTAAGTGGCTTGAAGATGACAATATGGTGTCTGATGAAAACGCACATATGTTGCGTACATTGGCAGTGGGTAAGGAGTATCAGGAAAAAAACCCGTTATGTGTGATTGCTGAGCGCCAATGGATCGATCAGCGTAATGGCCATAGTTTGCTTTCACTGGACGTGTTGACAACCTGGCTGGCTGACAGGGTGAAGATGCCGTATCATCGTATAGATCCCCTGAAAATTGAAGTTGCAAAAATAACATCTGTTATGTCCTATGCTTATGCGGCTCGATTTAATATTTTACCCATTTCTGTTGATGAAAAATTCATTACTATTGCTACTGCAGAGCCATTTGTTAAGGAATGGGAACAAGAGCTTTCGCGTATAAATAATCAGGAGTTTAAGCGGGTTATATCTAATCCTGATGAAATTTCACGCTATCTTCTAGAGTTTTATACGGTTTCAAAATCAGTTAATCGAGCTGAATCTGAAGCACTGGGAGCAGGAAATGAGATTGGCAATCTTGAAGGCCTGATGGAGTTAGGAAGGGCCGGTAAACTGGATGCTAATGATCAGCATGTAATTAATATTGTTGACTGGTTATTGCAGTATGCTTTTGATCAACGTGCTAGCGATATACACCTTGAACCCAGGCGTGACCAGGGAAATGTGCGTTTTAGAATCGATGGTGTGATGCACCAGGTCTATCAGGTGCCATCTACAGTTATGGCAGCCGTCTCCAGTCGTATAAAGATATTAGGCCGCATGGATGTTGCTGAAAAACGTCGTCCCCAGGATGGTCGTTTAAAAACGCGTACACCGGATGGTGTAGAAATTGAGTTGCGATTATCTACCATGCCAACAGCATTTGGTGAAAAACTGGTCATGCGTATTTTTGACCCTGAAGTGCTGGTTAAGAATTTTAGAGAGCTTGGTTTTAGTCAGTCAGATGATGAACGCTGGCAATCAATGATCTCAAAACCGAATGGGATTATTCTGGTTACAGGGCCAACGGGTTCGGGTAAAACAACCACGCTCTATACCAGCCTGAAACAGTTGGCAAAGCCAGAAGTGAATGTCTGTACAGTTGAAGACCCAATAGAACTGGTAGAAAGCAGTTTTAACCAGATGCAGGTGCAGCATAATATTGGTCTGGATTTTTCAACCGGTGTACGTACTTTATTGAGACAGGACCCGGATATTATAATGATTGGTGAGATTCGCGACAGGGAAACAGCGGATATTGCTATCCAGGCTGCATTAACGGGGCATCTGGTCGTTTCTACTTTACATACTAACGATGCACCTTCAGCAGTAACCCGTTTGATGGAAATTGGTGTGCCTGCCTATTTAATACAGTCCACCATATTGGGTATTATGGCGCAACGCCTGGTGAGAGTGTTGTGCCCGCATTGTAAACAGGAAACGGAAATCGATGATGTAACCTGGAAAGCGCTGGTGAAGCCCTGGAAACCAGCAAAGCCCAAAAAGATTTTTAAACCCGTTGGCTGTCTGGAATGTAGAAATACTGGTTTTATGGGGAGAATGGGGCTTTATGAAATGTTTACTTTCAGCGATAAAATTAAGGATTTAATTGTTGATGATATTAATATGCAAAATCTGAAAAAACTGGCTATGAGCGAAGGTATGCGGCCATTACGTTTAAGTGGTGCTTTGAAAGTTGCGTCAGGTTTAACAACGGTAGAAGAGGTGTTAAGAGTAGCGCCACCTGTAGAGCATTAAGTTTGAACTTTTATAAATGATCTTTTAATCTTAAAAATGGTGATACATCCTTATATCACCTAATTCTTTTAATTACTCTTTAGCCGAACAAGTTTTAATGCCCAACAGTGGATAAAGAGGGCAAAAACTAAATGCACCGGTTATTAACGGAATTAAGCCTAGCCATCCCCATGGGGTTTGTGGGCCAATAAATACCAGGCTTAAAATAGCCAGACCAATGACTACACGTAAAATACGATCTATTCCACCAACATTACACATAATGATATCCTTTTAAAATATTTGTTAAGTTTCGGTGTATTTTGAATGTTTAAAAAGGATGTGTATGTGATGAAGTCACATAAGGTGGAGTAAAGGTTATTGGTAATAGATTAATAAAGATGTTATTTAACCTATATCAAAATAATTTAACTTTTAGATGATAGATGTAAAATTATGTATTGAGTTTTAGTCTCTGTTTTATATGAAGAGTATCGAAAATAAACGGGTCGGCCTGTACCGGGTTATTTAATCTATTATTTTTTTTAGGTTATCCCGACTGGAAATGGTGATGCTGCCACGTTGTAGTGAAATGAGTTGTTTGTTTTCAAACTCTTTAAGTTGTCGGCTAATGACCTCTCGTGCGCTACCTAATTCTGTTGCCAGTATCTGATGAGTGGTTTCGATTGTATTAGTCTGTTCACTTAACTGTAGTAACAAGCGTGCCAGGCGAATATCAATATGACCAAAACTCAGGTTTTCAACCAGACTGATGACATCTCTGAGTCGTTTAGCGTACTGATCAAAAATAATTTTTCTAAATTCTTCAGATTCAGATAATGCTTTATTAAAGACAGACTGGGGTATCATGAGTGCCGTAGCGTCTGTTTCCGTTATACCTTCTGCGGGATATAGATTGCTGGCAAATAAACAGGCTGTGGTTAATGTGCATGATTCTCCTTCCTGGACATGATATAAAGTGATTTCACGGCCATTTTCTGCACGGCTAAAAACTTTTACAGAGCCTTTTAGAACTAACAGGTAATTTTTACATAAATCACCCTGACGAAATATGGTGCTATGTGCAGGGACGTTAACTTTTTGAGATTGCTCGCTCAGGTATGCATAACTCTTTTTTTCAAGCAGATCGATAAGTGAGTTGTTGGTCTTTGTATCAGGCATTAACTTTTATACCAGTGTTTGGTCAGTACCGTCATGACTTTATCTGGGTACACCCATGAGCCAAGGCTGCCATTATAACGAGCCAGTGCTCGACGAATATTGCCTTTTTCCATATCCATGTAGTATTTTAGAATAGTACAGCCCATGCGTAAATTGGTGTCTATATCCATCAGGTTGTCCTGTGGATGGCCAATTTCTTTTAACCAGAAAGGCATTATTTGCATTAAGCCCTGTGCACCTGAGCGAGAAATAGCAAAATGGTCAAACCGACTTTCAATATCAATGAGTGCAATAATTAATTCAGGTGGTAATTCTACGCGACTCGCTTCACGATGAATGCTACGCAGTAAACCTAAACGTGCTTCAGTGTCTTTAACACGGATTTTTAAACGTGTCGACATATCGAGTAACCAAACCTCGGCATGAAACCGGTCATCGAAGCTACTGGATTGATTAATGGCAGAAATCAGACGCTGACGAAGTTCAGGGTCAATTCTTAATGTTGCGTTTGCACTTAATAGTGTTGCAGGAAAAATAAAAAAAAGTGTTAATAACCCGAAAATATTGCAATAACGTCGGGTATTAAGGTGATTTATTTTACTTAAATATTTCATTACACTTTTTTAAATTTAACTTTAGGTATGTCTTATTGCTTTTTGTTTAATAAAAACTCAATAATGTTATCCAGCTCGATTTCCTGTTTTTCATCATCTGTTCTGCCTTTATATTCAATCTTAGCATCATCCAGGCCACGTTCGCCTAATACTAAACGATGAGGAATGCCGATTAATTCAATATTGGCCAGCATTGAACCCAGGCGTTCTTTCTGATCAAACATCAGTACTTCAAGCCCTGCATCTGTCAGATCTTTATATAATTTTTCTGCAGCATCTTTCAGGCGTTCTGATTTCTGCATATTAATAGGCGCCAGTGCAACATCAAAGGGTGCAATGCTCTGTGGCCAGATAATGCCATTATTATCATGGTTCTGTTCAATGGCAGCTGCCACAACACGAGTGATACCTATACCATAACAGCCCATTGTCATGGTTTTTTTGGAGCCATTTTCATCGAGTACCGTTGCCTGTAATTTTTCACTGTACTTGTTACCCAGTTGAAAAATATGTCCTACTTCAATTCCACGTACGATAGATAATGTACCCTGTCCGTCGGGGCTATGATCACCTTCTACTACATTACGTAAATCTGCAGTTATCGGTTCTGCAAGGTCACGACCCCAGTTAACACCCTGTAGGTGCTTACCGTCCTCATTAGCTCCACATACAAAATTGGCGGCATGGGCTGCATCATAATCAGCAATAACGGTCACCTTAAGGTCGGGACCAACAGAGCCGGGCGCGCAACCAGCCGCAAACTTTACCTGTTCTTCTGAGGCAAAGCTCAATGGTGTAGCAACCTGTTCCAGTTGCTCGGCTTTAATTTCATTAAGTTCATGGTCGCCACGTAATACTAATGCTACAACTGAGTTTTTTTCTACACCATCAACTAGTAAGGTCTTTAAACAACGGCTGGCATCAACACCCAGAAATTCAGATATTTCTGCAATACTGTGTTTGCCCGGTGTATCAACGATGGTTTTTTCTTCACTGGCTTCTGTTCGTTTGTCCTGTGGAGGTAAAGCTGTTGCTTTTTCAATATTTGCCGCATAGTTTGAATGACTGGAAAAAGCGATGGCATCTTCACCAGAATCTGCGAGCACATGAAATTCATGTGAGCCTGAACCACCTATGGAGCCAGAGTCAGCGATAACAGGTCTAAAATTCAGTCCTAATCGAGTGAAAATATTGTTATAGGCCTGGTACATCTGGTCGTAAGTCTTCTGTAAAGAATCCTGGTCGATATGAAATGAGTAGGCGTCTTTCATAATAAACTCACGGGAGCGCATTACACCGAAGCGCGGTCGAATTTCATCACGAAATTTAGCCTGTATTTGATACCAGGTAATCGGTAATTGTTTGTAGCTGGATAATTCACGACGTGCCATATCGGTAATAATCTCCTCATGGGTGGGCCCCAGACAGAATTCCCGTTGATGGCGATCATTTAAACGCAGCAATTCTGGGCCGTATTCATCCCAACGGCCAGACTCCTGCCATAATTCAGCCGGTTGAACGCCAGGCATAAGAATTTCCAGGGCATCAACTTTTTCCATTTCATCGCGTACAATACCTTCGACTTTGCGTAATACACGAATACCCAGAGGTAACCAGGTATATAGACCAGAAGCCAGGCGACGTACCAAACCTGCTCGCAGCATTAACTGGTGACTGATAATCTCTGCATCAGCAGGGGTTTCTTTAAGGGTTGAAAGTGGAAATTTTGATACACGCATTGAGGTTGACCTGTAATTGGATAAAATACCATCTTAATTACCGTGAGTTAGTCAGTAATCAAATCAGGATATATGAATTGCAGTGGATTTTACAAAACTATTGGGGGTGCGTGAATAAGAATCTACAATTTATACGGATAATAATACTATTTATTGTGTTTTTTTTACCCGTTACTTCATATTGTGCAACAGAAACAGATCTTGCTGCTGTTTTTATTGAGCAGGCTCGACAGAAACAACTGGCGAAGCATTCTGCCTGGTTGAACTTGCTACATTACAAAAGTAGCCTTTTTTCTGCACGGAAAAGTCAGGTTGACGATAAAGGCTTCTTTTTGGCAAAGAATGGTGCTTATAATGCTCAGTCGGAGCTAGAAGCGGATTTACGTGGTTTTTTTAGCCACACAATGTCTGATTCTGATCATCCTCGTTGTCGATTTCCGGCAAGATTTCACTGGTTAGATACTCAGCTGAATTTTAGCCAGTTATCCCCGGTTGTTGAATGCAATGATTTCAATAACTGGAGAGAGACATTAAACGTAGAGCAGCTTACTCTGCTTTTTCCTGCGATGTATCTGGAAAACCCTGCATCTATGTTTGGTCATACTTTTATTCGTTTTGACAGGCCAGATAATAATCACTTGCTTAGTCCTACGCTCAGTTACGCCGCCTCTTTTGATAAATCTGACAATATGTTGCTGTATTCATGGAAAGGTATTACCGGTGGGTATCCAGGTAAATTTTATTTGCAGGCCTATTTTGAAACGCTGCAAAAATACAGTGATATTGAGCAGCGCGATATATGGGAATATAAATTAAATCTAAATAATCAGGAAATAGATCAATTGCTTCGCCACCTATGGGAGGTGAAGAGTGTGTATTTTGATTATTATTTCTTTCGTGAAAATTGCTCTTTTCGATTATTAGCTTTGCTTGACGTCGCGCGGGAAAAATTAAACATGAGTATGGATGCGCATTTTCTTTATGCCGTGCCCGTCGATACGATCAGAGATATTGAAGAGGCAGGTTTGATTGCTACACGTAATTATCGGCCTGCAACACATAATAAAATCTTACAAATGTCAGAGCAAGTTGAAAAAGAGGCCAGGGATGCTGCATTTTCATTGGCAAAAAGTGAAATATCAATTGATGATATATCACAGAAATTTACTGAAAATAAACAGGCAAAAATTTACCAGTTAGCTGATGTCGTATTGAATCAGTTTGCAAAATACTCTGTAGATCAGGCGTCTTTGCAGTTAGATATATTAAGTGCACGCAGTCATTTACCAATAAAGGAATATGGATTTAAGTTTGATTTTATAGCGCCTGAATCATCACATCAATCGGCACGTTTTCAGTTGTCTGTGGGGCAGCAAAATGATGATGTTGAGGATGAGTTGTTTTATGAAATTGGTTTACGTCCAGTATTTCATGATCAATTAGATGCGACAGATGGCTTTTCTAATGGCGCATCAATCAGTGTGCTGGAGGCACAGCTTCGCTGGTATCAGCTACAGGACAAGTTAAAGCTTGAAAAGTTAAATCTATTTTCTCTTAAATCTATTATTGCGGTAAACCCATGGGCAATGCCCCTGTCTAGAAAAATATCATTTCAAATTAAGCAGCGAGAACTAACGCTTGATAATGCAATAACAGAATTTGAATTTCAGTTTGGAGCAGGGTATAGCAGTGAAATACAAAGTGTTCTAATGTATGCGTTATTACAGACTCAATTTGAGTATGCTACTGAGTTAGAAAATAATCATGCACTGTATATAGGGTTTGATGCCGGATTTTTATGGCCATTTTCTAGTTCAATTGTAGCGGGGAAAAGTGAAATTGAATATCAGTTATTAAGTGATGTATCAGGTGAAGAGGGTGATGTTCAAAAAATAAATATGGGAATTCAATTTGATATTGTAAATGACCATGCCCTGAGATTTGAGTATCAACGTTATGATTATGAACTGTTTGATGTAAAAGAGCTTAAGTTAAGTTATTTGATGTATTTTTAATAATGTTAATTGCCATTATTCGTGGTTTGTATATAACGGATATCTGAATGTTAGGAGATTGATCCAGGTCATATTTATTAAGTATGACCTCCAATATGATTAATCTGAAGTGGAGTATGTTCTTAGTCGATAACATATGTAAATGGAAGGGTGAAAAATGTATTTCTTCATATATAGCGCTCACAATCTTCAGTTATTGATTAATTGTTGTGGTTTATATTGGTAGAAAAAAAATCTAAAGCAATTACTTTTGAAGCTTACCTGTCTCAAAAGGGAGTAAGCCGACGGTCATTTCTGAAATACTGTTCGGTAATGGCTTCTTTATTAGCCCTGCCTGTCAGTGTCATTCCTGTGTTGTCTGAAAAATTGCGCCATGCAACTCGACCTTCTGTTATCTGGCTTTCATTTCAGGAGTGTACGGGCTGTACTGAGTCGCTTACCCGTTCACACACACCAGGCATCGAAGATTTGATGTTTGATTATATCTCACTTGATTATCACCATACTTTGCAGGCTGCTTCAGGTGAAGCAGCAGAAATGGCCCGATTAGATGTAATGAAGAAATTCTATGGGCAATACCTGTTGATTGTTGATGGTTCAGTTCCAGTTGCAGAGGGTGGTGTTTATTCAACTATTGCGGGTAGGACTAACCTGGATATATTACAGGAGTGCAGTGCTGGTGCCGCAGCGGTGATGGCAATAGGAAGCTGCGCCGCTTATGGAGGGTTACCCGCGGCGAAACCTGATCCAACGGGAGCAAAAAGTGTTGGGCAGCTCATGGAAAGAGGCCTTATATCAAAAAAAATGCTGATTAATATTCCCGGTTGCCCACCGCTTCCCGTTGCCATCAGTGGTGTGTTGGCTCATTACCTTGTTTTTGACCGATTTCCCGAACTGGATGATCAGAAGCGGCCGGTCAATTTTTATGCTAACACGGTGCATGAACGTTGCCCCCGCTATCATTTTTATCAGGATGAGAAGTTTGCAGAAAGTTTTGATGATGAAGGGGCGCGTAAAGGCTGGTGTCTGTATAAGTTGGGATGTAAAGGCCCGGTAACTCATAATGCCTGTGCAGTGCATAAATGGAATAAGGGCACCAGTTTCCCTGTTGAAGCAGGACATCCCTGCTTAGGTTGCTCAGAGCCTGATTTTTGGGATAAAGGTAGCTTTTATCAAAGCCTGGATAATCTTGAAACGTCTTTTCAGCCTCTTAATGAGACGCCTGGAAAGGCAATAGAGGAGGGGCGTAAGCTATATGAAGATAATTGTGTCTATTGCCACTCGAGTAATGCATCTGAATTTGAAATAGAAGCAGAAAAAATTTCTGGACTGCTTCGTGATGGAAGTATTCGCTCACATCGGCGGCTCGACTTGTCCGGTGATCAATTAACTACTCTGGAAAAATACTTAAAATCAATTAAATAATGGAGATAGCATGAGTCTATATCACAATCCCTCGTTATCGTCGTTATTTTTATATTCGCCTGTTCTGTTCATAGTATCAGCAGCAAGCGAGTGTTTTCTCATACATGATACAGGCAAAAAAACATTTCTAAACAGAGGGGAGTATTATTATTTTATAAAGCATACAAAAAGTCGAATAAAAGTGAAAAGAGGTGAAAAAGTATTTATCATCATTATGTTGTGAAGAAATTGACAGCGATGGAGGTGGAAATATAACTGAAAATGGACTGCTTGTTGCCTTAAATAAGCACCTTCAAAAGCGCAGGGGATATCCTTATTGTGGTGAAAGTCTTCAATAAAGGTTTTAATAGTAAAAGGTTATTTTTGACTTTTATCCTGTCCAGCTAAAAAATTACCAGATAAAATTATATTTTTCTCTGGATACCTCACCCCCATGCCTCTTAATATAGATGACAGCCGTATAGCATTAGCTATTCCTCCTTTATTTCGTCTGGCTTTTCGGCCATTGTTTTTAGGGGGAACTCTGTTTTCTATTCTGGCTATAGCCTGGTGGGTTTATTTCTGGATTAGCGCTTCTACCTGGCTACCTTATGGTGGGCCTGTCTGGTGGCATGGGCATGAAATGTTGTTTGGTTTTGGCTCCGCTATTGTTGTTGGTTTTTTGTTAACGGCCGTTCAGTCATGGACGGGTGTTATGGGTATAAGAGGTAAACCGCTAGCGGTACTGGTTTTAATGTGGTTATCAGGGCGATTTTTTTTAGCTTTTGGTTTTTCTTACAATGTTCCTGTTGAGTTAATTGCAGCAGGTGATGTTATGTTTTTATTGTTTGCTGCTATTGCGATGGCTTATCCGGTAATAAAAGTGAAACAGTGGCGTAATCTGATGTTTGTGCCTATTTTATTTGTTTTAAGTTTATTGAATGCCAGTAGCCACTGGGCTGTGATTTATAATCAGCATCACATAGCAACGCAGGCATTACATGGCGCGATTATTCTTTTCTCTTTAATCATCACTATCTTAGGTGGTCGTGTTATACCTGCATTCACCGCCAATACAACACGTTGTATTAAAAAACCACCTGTTAAATACCTGGAAATTATTAGCATTTTAAGCATTATTTTATTGTTGATTATTGCTTTTTTGGGGTTTGATAATGTACCGTCAATATTATTATTTAGTGTTTCCTTTATAGCGGCACTGGCAAATGCCTGGCGCTCTTCCCGCTGGGGTGGGCAGTACTGTAAATCAGAGCCTTTATTATGGTCGTTACATATAGCGTATAGTTTTATACCGCTGGGTTTTGGTTTATTAGCACTATACAGTATGGGCGTAATGGCTAATATTAGTGCCGCTTTACACAGTATTACTGTAGGTGCTATTGGTGGCATGATACTTTCTATGATTTCGAGAGTTACACTGGGTCATACTGGGCGTCAGCTTAATCCTCCCCGCTTAATAAGCGTTGCCTATATTTTTATTTTTTTAGCCGCAGTTGTACGAGTTATTATTCCTGCCTGGTTACCTGAGCTTGTGCAGTGGAGTACAGCTATTGCTGGTGGCCTCTGGGTGCTGGCATTTGCCTGTTATTTTTATTTTTATGCACCCATGCTGGTTACAGCACGGGTTGATGGTCGACCTGGTTAACAAATATCAATTATATATTTTAATATCTGTATTAGTATTCTTACATCAAAATTAATTTGGGAGTAAGGATATGAGTTGTTGTGGTAGTTGTGGCGGTCAGGATACGGATCAGGTTGATGAGCAGGATGAAAAAAAAGAGAATGAGCAGGACTCTTCTAATGAAGTTTTAGAGTCAGTAGAGGAAGATAAATAATTTAAATAGAAATGAGTCATTAAAAAGTTCGGGAATCCCAGCCCCACATATGCCTTTCGGGACTATTGAATTCAATGTAAATACGAGATGGATCGATAGTCATTTGTGAATGAATGATTTCACATAATTTACTGGATAATTCAGTTGTTAAAGCCTCGGGCAGGCCTAAGCTTTTCAGGCTAATTAGAGCACAGGGCTGGTGATTACCAGCGAATATTAGACATTGCTCGTCTTCAATATTAAGCATCATATAACTTTCTGGTTTTTCTAACAGGTCAGCAGTTGCTTTTGATAATATTTCAGCGAGTGAAGTTTTATTATCAAGTGAGATATTGGTTTTTAGCGTTAGTAGCGGCATTTTATTTACAATGCTTAGAAATCAAGCTTCTGGCCTGTTTCATTCGTGCTTCTTTTTGTTTTTGTGAAACATAGGTCACATTACCGTCTTTATCTTTGCTGCGAATACGGCCAATAGATTCCATTTTTGATAGATTCGAGCGAGCTTGAGCGCAGGCGGCCAAGCGACGTTTTTTATCGGCCTTACTTTCTTTTTTCTTTTCAGGTTTTATTGGGGGTTTGTCCTGAGTCTGGTTTTTAGCATCATCTGCCAGTTTTTCCCCAGTTTGGTCATCTGAACTCTGTGTGCCAGGGCGTTTATAGGTGGAAGAGTCTTGTGGTGCATATTGTTGTACAGTCATTTTTTCGGCTGTTTCATTCGCCGGGCGCTGTTGTCCATAATGAACCTTGCCTTCGGCATCCACCCATTTGTATATTCCAGCCAGAGAGCCAGTGCTACTGATAGCGAGTGCACTTAAAAGCAGGGCCTGATGAATTAACGGATATAGTGTTTTCCTGTTTAAAATCATAGTGTTTGCTTTCTCTATTAGAAGGTTATTACCTGATTCTATAGTAGATTTACCATGATATGTTATTTTTATCAGCAGGAATAATGACTATTCAATAGATATATGACAACATAATCTTTGCATATGCTGTGCTGATTTTGGTAGTATAACGCCTCCTTCGAGCCCCTATAAGTAAATGTTATGGCAGATAGACGACTAAAAGTATTTCATACAGTAGCCAAGTTACTGAATTTTACCAAGGCAGCGGATGCTCTACACATGACTCAACCGGCGGTCACTTTTCAAATTCGTCAGTTAGAAGAATATTTTAATACCCGATTATTTGACCGAACGCATAATCGAGTAAGCCTGACCGAGGCTGGTCAGCGTGTTTATAGTTTCTCTGGTCGTATCTTTGAGCTCTATGATGAAATGGAGCACTCTATTCGTGAAATGACAGGTGATGTGAGCGGTGTGGTTACTTTGGGAGCCAGCACTACAATAGCTGAATATATGTTGCCATTTTTATTGGGTGATTTTAAGACTAAAAATCCTGAAGTGAATATTCGTCTGAAGGTATCGAATACCGATGGTATTGTTTCTATGGTGGAAAATAATATTATTGATTTAGGCATTGTTGAAGCATCTGTTAGTAATAAAAACTTACAGGTTGATGTGTGTCGTATGGATCAGTTGGTCGTTATTATGCCGCCTGAGCATGAATTAACTCATTTTGATGCCATTTCAAGTCAGCAAATTATTTCATACCCATTTATCTGTCGTGAAGAAGGCTCAGGTACCCGTGAAGTTATTGCTGAATACTTACAGGATAACGGCATTAAAGAAGAGCCTAATGTATGCCTTGAGTTAGGTAGTCCGGAGTCGATTAAAAGTGCAGTGGAGGCGGGTATGGGAGTATCTATCATGTCTCAGTCAACGGTGCAGAAAGAAATAAAACTGAATACTTTAGTTGCTATACCATTAGACCCACCGCTAGAAAGACCATTTTCATTTGTTCATCAGCGTCATAAATTTAAAGTTCGGGCGATGGAAGAGTTACTGGAGTTTGCCAAGCAGTATTGTATTGCCCATCCGGGTAAATGATTTTTCCAGGTGTTCGGTAAGACTGTTACTTATAAATCACGATTTTTTGTAGGGACTGGCTGCAATGAGCAAGGGAAGTCAGTTTCTATAAAACGGCCAATGATTTTTCTATTATATTGATTCTGGAAAATGGTCTGTTTCCTGAACGTGTTATGTTGTATTAATATCTGAAGAGTCATCTGATTTCATAATGTTCAAGCGACTTTTTCAGAACACATATATGTTTGCTCAGGAGAGAAATATTGAAACCTTCATCTCAGTCTTTATCTATAATTTTTGGAAATCTTCCCGAAAAAGATCAGTTTATGTTGTTTGAGTTTGCTGAGTTTTTAAAATCTCGCGCACCTGAACCTGTATCGAAAATAACCGAACCTCTCGGTATTGAAAGGCCAGAAAAAGAAAGTGTGGTTGCAGCGATTAAACGTCTAAAGAAAAATTATCCAATGATTTTGCAAAAAGAATTATTAAACGAAACTTCAGAGTTTATGATGCAGCACATGATGCAGGGTAAGTCAGCGGTTGATGTAATAGATGATCTGGAAGTATTATTTGAAAGTAAATTTAAAGCGACTTTGGTAAAGCATAGTGATTAAAGTTTTACGAAATTGGTATAAGCAACATTTTTCAGATCCTCAGGCGGTTATTCTTACCTTAATGCTGATTTTTGGTTTTGCGTTGATTGGTTTTATGGGCAATGTGCTGACGCCTGTTATCGCGGCTGTGGTTATTGCTTATGTACTTGAGGGGGTTGTGTGGAGACTGTGCAATTTAAAAATTCCTCATGTTCTGGCTGTGAGTATGGTTGTAGTCGGTTTTGTTGTAACCTTATTGGTTCTGATGCTTGGCTTATCTCCTCTAATATCAAAACAGATGGCGCAATTTTTTCTTGAAGTGCCCAATATGCTTGCCAAAGGGCAAAGCCTGTTAGTGAGCTTACCGCAGAATTATCCTTTTATATCAGAAGTGCAAATTGAAGATATCGTGTTACATATTAATTCTGAGATAGCTTCGGTTGGTCAGCTTGTTGTTTCTCAATCTTTATCATCGGTGGTGAATTTATTTACGGTGCTTGTGTATATGGTGGTTGTGCCGTTGCTTGTATTTTTCTTTTTAAAGGATAAGAGAATTATCCTTAAATGGCTTAGTCGTTTTTTACCAAAAGAAGATGGTTTAGCAACTAAAGTATGGACAGATGTTGATAAAAAAATTGGAAGTTATATACGAGGTAAACTATTTGAAGTTGTTGTTGTTGGTATAGCGACCTATATTCCACTTAAAATATTTGATCTTCAGTATGCGGCATTATTGAGTTTGTTTGTTGGGCTCTCTGTTATTATTCCTTATGTTGGTGCTGTTGCAGTAACCATCCCAGTTGCATTAGTTGCTTATTTTCAGTTTGGTCTGGGGTCTGATTTTTTATATATTATGCTAGTTTATCTAACGGTGCAGTTTTTAGATGGTAATGTTCTGGTACCCCTGCTTTTTTCAGAGGTGGTTAATATGCATCCTGCAGCGATTATTATGTCTGTATTGGTATTTGGTGGCCTGTGGGGTGTCTGGGGGGTGTTTTTTGCTATTCCGTTGGCAACGTTGATTCAGGCTGTGATTAATGCCTGGCCAGAGGTAAAGGTGTAACGAGCTTAGTCCGGTAATTTAAGTTATATTTTTAATTAAAAATTTTTTTTAGAATGTTTTTTGTTTATTTTGAGTTTGCGTGACCACCAGACCCATAAACCGCTAAAGCCCAGTAATATCATTAAAACAGCGCTGGCATCCATTATGTAAATGCCCCACTTTGAGTTAAAGATTCGCCCTGAATGTAAGTCTAAAATAACTTTTTCAAGGTTTAAGCCTTGCCCACGAAATGCCTGTTGCAGTGTTGTTATTTTTTTATCGGACAGGTTTTCGGGTGTCGCCCAGTTTAAAGGCGACTGTTTGTGTTTATGCCAGGCGGTAAAATTTGTATCTGAAATATAAATATTATTTTGTGAATCAAGTAAACTTATTTTTTTGTTTAAGAAGCCTATTTTTTTAATGGGAAAATCAGTGCCTGCGGACATGATTTCAATTAATTCACCTTCATTATCAAGCAGTAAAATAACATTTTCCAGTGCAACTGCAATAATGTCATTAATCTGTATAGCTCCCTTCAATTTTTCTTTATGTGTAGTTAAACTTTTTCCATTAAAAAACAGTTGTTGGTTCCACTGACTAATCCAGGTGTCATTCAAGTTGTAATTTACAGGCGTGCCTAGAGGATTAATGTTATACCAGTTTAGAATGAAGCTGGATTCAATTGTTGTTTCATCCAGTTTTAGCTCTTCTGTATGATTAAGCATAATTCCGGTAATAGACAGAATGCAAACGAGTATAAGTGCAGCCAGGCCAATACGTCTATGCCATAAAAAAAATGGAAAAGCTTTTTTTCGTCTGCTCATATTGTATGAGCTTGTTGTTGAATATAATTATTTAATAGTAAGGCAATACGGGCCATTTTATCCAGGGCACGTACAGAAAGCGTTGCACCGGATATGCCATCAATTGACTCACTTAAAGTATGATCCGCTTCAAGTGATAGTTGATTAAATTGTTTAGTAAAAAAAGGGTATCGAACCTCCCAGCCTCGGGTTTCTCTGAAAACCAGTACTTTTAAATGGGATATTTTGTTTGCATCAATAATAACCCCCACGGTGATGGGCTTCTTTTTACCAATTTCTTCTAATATCCAGACGCTGCGTTTTTTTTGTTGCCAGTAACGAATGCGCCTGGCTTTATATTTATGTTGTAAAATTTGTTCAATTTGATGACGTAAATCATCTTTTATCCAGATGACCTGTGGTTTTGGTTGCTGGGTAAACGCTTCGGCTATAAATGCATCGGGCTGTTGATAAGTGCCTTTTGCGTGGATACTTCCAGTCGCTATTAGTAAACATGTAAACAGTAATTTATAAATCATTGGCTGATTTTATCAGGTGTATGCCTGAATACCAGTAGGAATATCATTTGTTAAAATTAGAAAAGGGAAGCACTTTAGTGCTTCCCAATATTCCAGCGAGCTTTTTGTAAGGACCAATTTACGGTGCTCAGGAGTCTTACATGGAATTTGTTAGAACTGGTAACCCACACCGAGGTTAATACCATCGAAGTCATCAGCTTCATCGTTTTGTGCCTGGTAATCGGCTTTCAATACAACGCTTTCATGGGGCCAATAGTTAACACCGATATCGGTTTGTGCTTTATCTGTTGCGCCATCATCATTAGTCCAGTTATTTTGACGAGCGAATATTCCCCATTTACTGTTAAATTTGTAAGAGGCTTCAATGATTGAACCGTTCTGAGTATCCTTTCCTGTGGTTGTGCCACCCTCAAAATTGATATCCCAGCTTGCGTATAAAGCACTTAATTTCAAACCACCGGTTGTGTAAACAGCGTGAGCCTCTAGTAATGTGCCATCTTCGGCATCGCCTGTCGTACCTGTTCCCTGTGAAAAATCACTTTGATACTGAATGGTGCCTGCGAGTTCAAGGCCAGTAATACCTGTGTATTTAATGCGCGCTGTATAAGCCAGGGAATCAGCAGGTGCTTTGGATACTTTTTGCCTTGCATCACGAATCTTACCTTCGTTATTGGAAAGTCCAGAGTGAATGGCCAGGTCATAACTTATGCCACTTGATGTATTGGCAGAGTACATGGCACCTGCTTCCCACCATGTTGCTGGAATAATATTCTTTTCAACCGGGTTACGTTCGACACCGTAGAAAGCAGGAGGTTCATGGGTTTCATTAATTTGCCCAACAGGAATAAGAAATATACCGGCTTTGATATTTGAGCTGTCACTGGTATCAAATTCAATATAGGCCTGTTCAAGTTCAACTTCACCATTTTTACTTTCACCAGCGATTGAGTGCTCTAACTCAAATTCAGAGTAAAAACGAATGTCATTATTAAATTCATGACCAAAGAATAAAACAAAACGATGGAAATCGATTGATTTCTTATCTGCGCTTGTTATATCTGAGCTCAGGTTGTTGTAATGTAGCTCACCATAACCACCAATTGTTGTTGTGTTTGAGCTATGGGCAGAACTGGATGTGTTTTCCAGATTAGCTAAAATCTGACTGTTTTCTACTTTTAATTCATCAATTTGTTTTTGTAAGTCGTTAAGATCGGCAGCAAAAGAGCTGGTTGAGGTGAGTGCAGCGGCAACAAGTGCACCGGTTAAGGTCTTACATAAAGTCATTTGTACTAATCTCCAGTGTTATCTGAATTAATTTTCAGGATCAGTGTATTTATAAAAGAGATATTATAGATAATATTAATACAAATATAAACACTTCTTATTTAGGTTTTTAGTTTATAAATGATTATCTTTTGAGTTTTCTTATGAGGCGTTTTATTATTGGGGTGTCATTTTTTATGGAAATGAAATTTTTATCTAAGTCTGCTGTGTGTCGTCAGGATTTGATGTAATTGGCTTATTTATTTTATGTTTGTCATGAGCAGGGGCCGGCATATCTGAAAATAAAGGTAGTTTAGATCGAAGAGAATTATATGACGGCTTGTTTTTACAGTTTATATATTTGAAAAAAAGGAGAGAGTTTTTATTTTTTGATAAAGCGTTGATAGCCGTCAGTTGATGATTTTTTAATCAACCCATTGATAAAGCTCAATGGTTTCAGGTGCACAACTGTGGCAACCGCCGTTACAGCCCGTACCCTGGGGTAATTGTATTATTTTACCTTTTGCTTTCCAGTGTTCAAGAATAGGGCGCAGGGCATCCTGTTCCATTTTAAATTCCAGTGCCATGTCACGTAATGGAGCCTGGCCTCTAATTTTAAGGTAGTCTTTGATTTCAGTTAAAATCATGTTGAGACTTCTGTCAGCTTCTGGTCTGCACGACCGGTATATCGCATGTAACCAATAGCAAGCGTAATTGCAATTAGAATAGCACTTATCCAGGCGATAGATGAGGCGGGGTGTTGATTAAATCGTGCTAACTGATAAAACAGAGTCGATGCTGACCATGCCATACCCGTGCTCCAGGCAAGTGCAAACCACATCCAGCGTGCCCCTGCTTCGCGGTAGATCGCAGCGGTTGCGGCAACGCAGGGAGCATAAAGCAATATAAATAACAGGTAAGCAAAAGCCCCTGTTTGACCATCAAAACGTTTTACCATTGCACCAAATGTTGCGGTATCTACATCCTGCTCAGCTGCAGCTGCATTTTGATCTGAGGTGCTGTCCAGTACATTGAATCCCAGGGGATCAGTCAGGTTATTGAGCACATCCAGTAAATTATCGGGGATAGTTTGCAAGGCCTCATTTAGTGAGTCGCCAAGTGAAAATTCGGCTTCTTCAGTTGTGCCTGCTGCGGGTTGATCCATTTGTGAATAAATGGCATCCAGTGTGCCTACAACTACTTCTTTGGCTAATATACCGGTAAAGATACCTACAGTTGCTGGCCAGTTATCTTCTTCTATACCCATAGGAGAGAATACAGGTGTAATGCTTCGACTTATTGCACTAAGAACAGAGTCTTTCTGGTCTTCGTTGCCAAAACTACCATCGGTACCCCAGGAATTAAGGAAGTTAATAACCAGCACCATTAAAATGATAATTTTGCCTGCATCTAGTAGAAAACCTTTCAGGCGTGACCAGGTGCGTATTAGCACATCACGGGTTTTAGGTACATGGTATGTTGGTAGCTCCATCAGGAAAGGTGAGGCTTCGCCAGGTAGTAAAGTTGATTTAATAATAAAGGCAGTGAAAACAGCAAAAAGAATACCGACAATGTAGAGTAAGAAAACGATATTCTGGCCACCTTCAGGAAAAAATGCAGCAGCAAATAGAGCGTATACTGACAGGCGTGCACCACAGGACATAAAGGGTGCCATCATGACGGTAATAATACGTTCACGGTGATTTTCCAGTGTACGAGTTGCCATAATTGAAGGTACATTACAGCCAAAACCAACAATTAATGGAACAAAAGCCTTGCCAGGAAGCCCCAGGGTGCGCATAAAGCGGTCTACGACAAAAGCAGCACGCATCATATAACCTGTGCTTTCAACAAATGATAAAAACAGATATAAAAAGCCAATAATAGGAATGAAGGTTGCTACGACCTGAAAGCCACCTCCCAGTCCGTTTGCAAGTATGACGCGTATCCAGTCTGGAAATCCCAGAGCGGTGAGTATTTCACCGAAACCGTCAATAAATATAGCGCCGGCAGCAATATCAAAAAAATCGATAAAAGCGCCACCTAGATTGATGGTAAATAAAAACATCAGATAAATGACACTGAGAAAAACAGGAATACCAAGAAAACGGTTTAAAACAATATTATCAATACGGTCAGACAGAGAGTATTTGTACTCATCTGGTCGTGAAATGATTTGTTCAGTCACTTTACGGGCAAAACCGTAACGACAATCTGCAAGTAGAATATCTATATCTTCATTGTGCTGCTGTTCTAATTTCTCACGTAACTCCTGTGCGCGGTCGAGAATAGCCCGGTCAATGGTTTTGAAGTCTTCAATACCCGTGTCATTATCTAAAATTTGTGCAGCCATCCAGCGACAGTTCACATGTTCACAATATGGATGGTTTTCAGGTAGAGACGCAAGCAGGTCGAGAATAGCCTGCTCAATATCTTTTGAGTAAGGAAGTTGTTGTGTTGGTGGCTGGCGCTTTTGTGAAGCCTGTAATACAACCTGCATTAACTCTTCGGTGCCAATGTTTTTATGTGCCGTAATAGCAACGACAGGGCAGCCGAATTTTTGTGCCAATGCCTGTTGATCTATTTTAATATCATGAGAATCCGCCAGATCCATCATATTAAGTGCAATGATCATAGGCACCTGCATTTCCAGCAGTTGTCCGCTTAAATACAGATTGCGCTCCAGATTGGAGGCGTTTAGTACATTTATGATTAGATCTGGTTCGGATGAAAGAATGTAATCTCGGGTGACCTTTTCATCAAGTGAACGAGCACTGTTATCCAGTGAGTAGACACCGGGCAGGTCAACAACATCAAAAGGGATATTCTGGTATTCGAACTGACCCACTTTACGGTCAATGGTGACGCCGGGCCAATTGCCAATTTTCTGGCGAGAACCGGTGAGGGTATTGAATAAGGTCGATTTACCGCAATTAGGGTTGCCTAACAGGCCAACGGTGTAATGGGATTTGCTATCAGGTGAACCCTGATCTGTATCGCAGCATTCTTTACTCATGAAAAGCTCGGTTTAAACTGCACACACCATGATTTGCTGAGACATGTCGGCACCAATAGCAATACGGCTGGCATCAAAGCCAACAACGGTCGCATTGCCTCGACGCTGTATGATATGCAGGCGTGAATTAATAGATACACCCATACTAACCAGGCGCTTTTTAAGTTGATTATTGGTATTCACACAGATTACACGTACCAGATCACCGGGTATGGCATGAGCCAGAGAGTAACTTGAATCAGTGTTTTGTATTGCCTGTGCCATGTATGAGATTACCCAGAATTAATTTATATTAATATTTTAATTCAAATAAACGTAGTTGGCAATGATAATTATTATCATTATTGTTGCGACTTATGGGCTTAGTCGGTCAAAAAAGGTGATGATTTTTTTAAGGATTTATTAATCAGTAACCTGATGTTAAGCCGTATTGTTATAGCCTTTCTTCGTTAGGTGTATACATTGGGAGCATGCTTGTAGATTATTCTGGTTTGTATTGTCTGGTTGCTGACAGGACTTCTTCTACATGCCCTTTAACCCTTACATTTAGCCATTTTTCTTGTAATACACCTTTAGAATCAATTAAAAAAGTACTGCGTACTATGCCCATATATTCTTTTCCGTAATTTTTTTTAAGATGAATAACATCAAATAATTTACACAGCTCCTCATTTGGGTCAGAAAGTAAATCAAAGGGGAATTCGTGCTTGGCTTTAAAGTTAGTGTGAACCCGAACTGAATCACGGGAAACGCCCAGGATAGCTGTTTTAGCGCGTTTAAATTGAGTGTAATGGTCTCGAAAGTCCTGGCCTTCCTGAGTGCAGCCAGGGGTATTATCCTTTGGGTAGAAATATATTATCAGATTTTTCCCTTTAAAGTCTTTCAGGCTAAGGGTCTGTTCACCCGTGGCATCAGCTGTGAAAGCAGGTGCTTTTTTATTTAAACATAATGTCATGACTTTCTCTTAATTAAGTATTTAATATAGTGAAGTTGCATAGATCAGAGGAGCAGGTGGAGAGTGCTTTTTATTTATGGGTTATGCGAGTTTAAACCTGGCGTCCATATTGAGTTCATCGCATAGAATAATGAAATCATTTTTAACCTGCTCAATATTATGTTCACCTGGAATATCAACTAATATATTAACCGTAAACACAGGTGTGCCAGTATGGGGTGCGTGGCTACTGTCAGTCTGCATATTAACAATATTGATACTGTGCTGGGAAAGATAGCGAGCAAGTTTGTGCACAATGCCTGGATTATCCATGCCTTCTACGGTTATTCTGTAACGGGTGTATTTATGACTATTATTACTGTTATCACTGGTGGTTGGTTTAATCAGTATGTTTAATTTAAGTGAATCTGAAAGTGATTTCTGTTGTTGCTTTATAGACTCAACCGCTGTTTTGTCACCTGTTACCAGCAGCATTACTGCAAATTCCCCGCCCAGTACACTCATGCGGCTATCTTCAATATTCAGGCCGGTATTAAGTAAAACCTCAGTGAGTTCATTAACAATGCCAGAGCGATCTGCACCAATAGCGGTAATTACGAGTGATGGGTTCATTTATTACCTTTGGTAAGTTGTTTATTATGGTTATTAAAGCCGAAAGAAGAAAAGGCAGAGGTAAATATTGTACACATATTTTTATGGCAAGTGTTTTTCTTTGTTTTATCAGTCTCGCAGATAAAGGATTATAAGTAAGTTATTATGTACTTTGGCTTGTAAATAAAAGGACTACAAAGTACTATTTCTGGCTCAATTCGACTGGTTCGTGTTCTTAATTACGACTGGTTTTTATTTTTATTTTCTTAAAGGCAGTAATCATGTTTCGTGGCAGTATGGTGGCGTTGGTAACACCCATGCACTCTGATGGTTCAGTTGACTTCGATAGCTTGAGTCAACTGCTTGAGTTTCATATTGAAAATGGCACAAATGCCATTGTTTCAATGGGCACAACGGGTGAATCAGCAACGTTAGATGAAAAAGAGCATTGTAACGTTATTCGTCGTACAGTAGAAATGGCAAACGAGCGTATCCCTATTATTGCAGGTACTGGGGCTAACTCCACAACTGAGGCGATTATACTGACCCGATGTGCTATGCAGGCTGGTGCTGATGCCTGTTTGCTGGTAACGCCTTATTATAATAAGCCGACTCAGGAAGGCCTGTATCTGCACCATAAGTTAATTGCTGAAACGGTGCCCATACCACAGATTTTATATAATGTACCAGGGCGTACGGCCTGTGATATGTTGCCTGAAACCGTGGCCCGCTTGTCTAAAATATCAAATATTATCGGTATTAAAGAGGCGACGGGTGATTTATCACGTCTAATTCAAATTCGTGAATTGTGTGGTGAGAATTTTGATGTTTTTTCCGGTGATGATGCAACAGGTACAGAGTTTATGTTGCAGGGCGGCGATGGTGTTATTTCTGTTACGAATAATATTGCACCCAAAGCCATGTCTGATATGTGTATAGCGGCTCTTGCAGGTGAGCGAGAAAAAGCACTGGAACTAAATCAGCCTTTAACGGGTCTGCATAATGATCTTTTTGTTGAGGCTAATCCTATTCCGGTAAAATGGGCATTAACTGAAATGGGTAAAATACCTGCGGGTATTCGTTTGCCTTTAACGGTTTTGTCAGAGCAATATCATGAAACACTGCGCAATGCGATGCGTCAGGCAGGCGTGCTTTAAATTATGTGTATTAAATTATTATCTAAAAATATCCCGTTTACCTTATTTGTAATGACTTTATTATCTGTTTCTCTGCTTGCATGTAGTTCTGATGGGGAGGAGCGCCCAACGTATCTGGATGCTAACTCCCTGCAGGCACTGGAAATTCCACCTAAATTAACAATACCTGATACCCAGGGGGCATTGCGTTTACCGAAGCCATCAGGAAAGGAGAGTTCAGGCAAAACTAAATTTACGGAAAGCACTGTTATTGCGCCTGACCTTAAAGGGTATGAGTTAAAAAATGATGCTCGCCTGTATTGGCTTGAGATAGATAAACCTGTAGCCGATGTTTGGGCAATGATTCCGGGCTTTCTGGCTTCAGAAGGTATTGAAGTTGATCGTGTAGAGAAATTATTAGGTTTTGTTGATACTGAATGGATGAATGAGTATAAGGTTACTTATGATTCTGAGGAAGACTCAAGCAGTTGGTTTAGTGGTTTTTCACCGGACTATAAAGATCGTTTTAGAATAAGAGTTGAAGCTGCCCAGCTTAAGAACATGACGCGATTGTATGTAAGTCATCGTGGATTACAGATAAGTGTGGCCAATGATATTACTGAGTGGGTACAACGGGATTCAGAGCCCTTTCTGGAACGTGAGATAATGTATCGCTTTGTTCTATTTGGTGGTGTTCGTGATTCAGGCGCTACAGAATTGATGGCGTCGTATAATAGTTATCAGCCACGGGTAAATCGAAGTGTTGAAATTTCTGATGCATTAAATGTCAAAGGTGAAGCTGATACGATCTGGTTACGGTTACAGATTGCTATGGATAGAATGGGGGTTGATACGCTAAAAAGCGATAAGGCTTCACGTACTATGACAGTACGAATTGGTAATTTGAAGATAAATGAAAAACCAGCTGGAGATGAGAGTGGCTGGTTTAGTGGTTTATTCAGTGGAAAAGATGTTGACGTTGATGATGATGACGGCTTTGACTCACCAGAGTATAAACAACAACCTGACAAGGTGGCTCCTGAAGATTATATAACCCTGAATTTAAAGCAAATTGAGGGTGATTACTCAAGCAAAATAAAAATAACCAATGAAGATGGTGGCGCTATAACAGGCGGTTTGGCAGGTCTGTTTCAGGATGCACTGTTAAGGCAACTTAAGTAGTTTTTATATTTGGGGTTACGTATCTACCAAAACGTATTTACTAAGCCATTACTAATTAAAATGTGATGCTGAATATTAATAATTTGAAGGCTGTATTTTGAGTAGCCGTTTATTGTTTTAGTAGGAAACTCTTTATTATTAGTAGCTGATAAAAACTATGTGGGATACTAATAGAATTATTTGTTCTGGATGAGCACTTTTTAAAGATTATTGCGTGATCTGAGAAGTCAGATTAGCGGGTAATAAAATATAAATAATAATCAGCAAAATAATTTACGCTCAGGTTGAAAAAATACCTGATAATTAACTATTATGAGATTTAGTATGAAAAATTTTCTTGTGTTATTTGTTTTATTGTTTAGTTCTTTTAGTGTGATGGCAGATGATTTTTTTGCTGGCTTTAGTGCGGATAAAATAAATTCATCGGTTTATGTTATCCATGGCCCACGTGAAATGCCTAATGCAAAAAACCGTGGTTTTATGAATAACCCTGCATTTATTATTGCGGATAAAAGTGTTGTGATTGTTGATCCTGGGTCAAGTCATCAGGTCGGTACTATGTTGTTACGGGAAATAAAAAAAGTAACAGATAAACCAGTGTCACATATTTTTAATACCCATGCGCATGGTGATCACTGGCTAGCGAATGAAGTTATTCAGCAAAGTTATCCATCTGTGAAAATTATTGCTGATCCTCGAATGATTAAAAAAGCTAAAGCGGGAGATGCGCAATCATGGGTAGATAACATGATAAGCATGACAGATGGAGCGACAAAAGGAACTAAAATAGCTTATCCTGATACTGCGGTGGAAGATGGTAAGCAGTTAAAACTTGCAGGTCTGACTTTTAATATTCATTCGGTAGGTATTGCGCATAGCGATACGGATATTATGATCGAGTATGTTGAGGGTTCTACCTTTTTTACCGGAGATAATGTCGGTTATCTTCGGATTTTACGTATGAGTGACGGTAACTTCAGGGATACAATAAAAGCGATGGATAGAGCCATAAGCCTGAAAAAGAAACATTACGTGCCAGGTCACGGTCCATCAGGTGATATAAAACTGCCCCAGTTACAGCGTGAGTACCTTAATGTTCTATATTCTCAGGTTGAAAAATTCTATGAAGAAGGCTTGGAAGATTTTGAAATGAAAGCAAAAATTGAAGCGAAATTATCTAAGTTTAAAGGCTGGGCTGGTTTTAGCGAGGAGTTGGGTAAGCATATTAGCCTGGCCAAGCTGGAAGTTGAAAAGGCAGAGTTTGAGTAATGTTTAGATGAGTGATGACGAACAAAAAACAGTGGACGATGGTGCATTACAATATACTGAAGCAGGGAAGCTTCGTCATGAAAATAAGTACCTGAATGAGCGAATAAAAAATCTAGAGGTGTTTAAAAGTAATTTTTTTTCAATAAGCACTGAGCTGATTGTGGCTAAAGAAAAGATAGCCACGCTTCAACAGCAATTGGTTTTTAACAAAGTTAAAGATCGTATTTCGGCTGAAAGTGATCTGCTGGATCAAAACCAGATAAAAGAAAATGATGATGTTCTTGAGTTTCTTAGGGGTAGTTTCCTGGTGTCAGAATATCAGGAGCTAGTCCAGTCCATGTTTCATGCTGTTGATGGCACTGATCTGGATATGAGTGTGTTAATCGCATCTGAAGAAAATTTATATGATTTTTCACTGTCTGCTGAAAATAAAGATGTAAATATTAAGTTCCTTAAAAGCTGTAAAGAAAAGGGGGAGTATGTAGAGTCAGGGACGGATGCTTTTGTGCTTAACCTGGATCATATTAGTGTGTTGGTGAAGGGCTTGCCAGTCGAGGATGAAATTAGATTTAAGCAGTTAAAAGAATTTGTTTTTATTGTGGTAATGGCTGCTAATTTGAGAGTTGATTCGCTCAAAAAAGAAGTTGATCTGGAAACGCTGAGGCGAAATATTTATAAAATATTTAAGAAAACACATGTGTCATTTGAAGCCGTTCAGGATAATATTGATAATCAAATTATCCAGGTGTCGAATATTTTTCTAGGTTTTGAAAAAAATCTGAAAGAAAGCTTGTTGAAAATGTCGCTTTCAGAAAGTTATATGAAAATGTTGACTTTGTTATTGCACGACACTAAAACCGAGTTAAATTTATTGTTAACATCGGGTTTAACGATTGATGAAAGTTTTTTAAAAACAATTATTAAATTAGAAGAGGCGTATTCTAATAAATATTCAAATGATCTAAATGAATAAGATTATTTATAGTGTTTTATGCGTCTTTATCATGCTGAATCAGTGCATAAGCTGAATGATTATGAATTGATTCAAAGTTTTCGGATTCAAGTGTGTATGACCGAATACGCTCATCTGCATTTAAACGCGCAGCAACATCGCGAACCATATCTTCTACAAATTTAGGATTGTCATAAGCACGTTCTGTTACAATTTTTTCATCGGGGCGTTTTAACAGACCATATAGCTCGCAGGATGCTTCCTGTTCTACGATATCGATTAAATCTTCAATCCAGATAAAATCATCTGCTTTAACATTAACTGTTACATGTGAGCGTTGGTTATGTGCGCCATATTCAGATATCTTTTTTGAGCAGGGGCAAAGGCTGGTAACAGGCACGAGAACTTTTACGGTTACATGATTTTTTCCATTAATACGGTCGCCGTAAAAAGTGACTTCATAATCCAGTAAACTTTCTACGCCGGAAGCAGGTGCTTTTTTATTAACGAAATAGGTAAAGTTCATTTCGATATGACCATTTTCTGCATCCAGTCTTTCTGTCATCTCTGATAACATGGTGCGTAAGGTCTTAACGGTGATTTCATGATTGTGGCTATTTAAAATTTCCACAAATCGAGACATATGTGTGCCTTTGAAATTATGTGGTAAATCGACATACATATTAAAATTTGCAACGGTATGCTGTACATGGCCTGAACGGTCTTTTACCTGTACCGGATGACGAATATCTTTAATGCCTACTTTATTAATAGCAATATGACGTTTGTCCTGGCTGCTTTGTACATCGGGCATTGTCTTTGCTTCGGTCATCTTTTTCTCTTCGCTATTCGCTATAGGTTACACAGGCGCGTTCAGTTTCCCAGAGGGTGAGGGAGCTTACGCGCAGGGTATCAGTGTTAAGTTTTTTGGCAATTTCCTGGTATATCCAGGCTGCCATATTTTCTGCAGTCGGGTTAATCTCTGTAAAGGGTTCAATCTCATTCAGATAACGGTGATCCAGCCGGTCGCATACTTCATTGGTGGCTTTTTTCATGGCTTTAAAATCGATAGCCATGCCAACTTTATCCAGTTGGCTGGATTCAAGTTCCAGTTCAACTTTCCAGTTATGCCCGTGCATACGGCTACATGCTCCTGGATAGTCACGGAGCGTGTGTGCAGATGCGAAATCTGTAACTATTTTTAATGTATATTTAGCCGACATATTCAGGACTATAATTATATATGAAAAAGGGTTGGTAAAAACCGCAGGATTTTATCGGTTTTTAGTCTTATTAGCAATCTCTGATGGCATGGGGGAATAAGTGTTGAGAAATACTCCTGTTAAAGAGCATGTCCATCAGGTGTTTATAGCGTCGTGGGTCGACAATCTGATCGGAGTACCTACAGAGTAGGGGGCAGGGCGCCTCATACCCACTGGAAGGGGCGACGATCTTTCCCCGAATATATCAGGCGGCGGGTATGAGGTTCTATTTATTAATCGATTTAATAATGCCGGTAGCATCTAACCCGCAATCTGCGAGAAGTTCGTGTGTGGCCCCATGCTCGACAAAATGATCTGGCAGGCCCAGATTAATAACATGGTTATTTAGTTTGTTTGCTAATAGCCATTCATTAACGCCACTGCCAGCACCACCGGCGATAACATTCTCTTCAATGGTAACAATGGTTTCATGGTCGTTGGCAATGCTTTGCAACATTTCAGTATCCAGTGGTTTGACAAAGCGCATATTTATTACTGTGGCATCAATTTTTTCAGCGGCGATTAATGCTTCTGATAGCATGCTGCCAAAGGCTAGCAGGGCGATTTTCTGTCCCTGACGACGTATTTCTGCCTTAGCGATTTCAATGACTTTAAATTTTTTGTCGATTTCTACGCCAGGGCCCTGTCCGCGGGGATAACGAACGGCTGCTGGGCCATTATGCTGATAACCTGTAGTCAGCATCTGACGGCATTCATTCTCATCTGAAGGTGTCATTATCAACATATTAGGCACGCACCGCAGATAACTTAAATCCAGGTTGCCTGCGTGAGTTGGGCCATCAGCACCGACGAGACCTGCTCGGTCTATAGCAAATAATATCGGTAAATTTTGAATAGCGACATCATGAATGAGTTGATCATAAGCGCGTTGCAGGAAAGTGGAATAGATGGCGACCACCGGTTTGGCTCGCTCACAGGCCATACCCGCTGCAAGGGTAACAGCATGTTGTTCTGCAATACCTACATCATGGTAACGATCAGCAAACTGTTCGGAAAAAGCAACCAGGCCAGAGCCTTCTCGCATAGCGGGGGTAATGGCTACCAGTCTGTCATCTTTTGTTGCCATATCACATACCCAGTCAGAAAATACCTGGGTATATGTTGGTTTTCCTGATGACGTATCGAGTTTATCACCGGTTTCGGGGTCAAAACTGCCAATACCGTGATACAGGCATGGGTTATCTTCAGCAGGTTTATATCCCCTGCCTTTTTGGGTTATAACATGGAGTAAAAGGGGCCCCGACTGGACACGTAAGTTTTGTAACATGGTTATAAGGGTTGGAATATCATGTCCATCTACTGGGCCATAATAGTTAAATCCCAGTTCTTCAAACAGGGTCCCCGGCATTACCATGCCTTTTACATGTTCTTCTGTTCTCTGGGCTAGATCCCACATGGAAATTTTTTCTAATACGCGTTTTGATCCACTGCGCATAGTTGAATATACTTTTCCAGACATGATTTTTGACAGGTGTTTGGATAGTGCGCCCACATTAGGCGAAATGGACATCTCATTATCATTTAAAATGACCAGCAAGTCTGTGTCTGTATCTCCCCCATGATTTAATGCTTCAAATGCCATGCCCGCAGACATAGCGCCGTCACCAATAATAGCCACAGTTTTTTGCTGGCTACCACGCATTCTAGCCGCTATGCTCATGCCAAGTGCAGCACTGATTGAAGTGCTGGAATGGCCTACACCAAAGGTATCATAAGGGCTTTCATCTCGTTTAGGAAAACCTGACAGCCCTTCATGCTGCCGAATCGTGTTCATTCGCTCCCGGCGCCCGGTAATGATTTTGTGTGGATATGACTGGTGTCCCACATCCCAGATCAGTTTGTCTTCGGGGGTGTTGTATACGTAATGCAGGGCCAGGGTGAGCTCTACTGTGCCTAAACCTGCGGCCAGGTGCCCACCTGTTTGTGCCACAGACTGAATAACAAACTTGCGCAGTTCATCTGCTAGCTGTGGGAGTTGAGCTTCAGGCGTATTTCTTACATCATCTGGTGATGATATGGTTTCCAGTAAAGAAAATTGTGTGTCTGGCATATTATCTGGCATTTTGTCTTTATTAGTGTCCACGTTCAATAATATATGCGGAAAGCTGGCGTAAAATATCTGCTGACTCATCAAAGTTTTCAAGTGCTTTGATAGCGCGTTTATGTAACTCCAGTGCTCTCTGCGTCGCTCCTTTAATGCCTAATAAAGCAGGGTAAGTCGGTTTGTTTTGCTGTTCATCAGATCCCTGAGGTTTACCCAGTGTTTCTGTATCTGCTGTTATATCCAGTACATCATCATGAATTTGAAAAGCCAGGCCGACGCAATGGGCATAAGTGTCCAGTGCTTTCATTTTTTCAGTTTGTATTTCCGGGCTGCACATGGCACCTAGTAATACGCTGGCTCGAATCAGGGCACCGGTTTTTAACAGATGCATATTTTCCAGTTCATCCAGATTTAATGACTTGCCAACTGCATCCAGGTCAATTGCCTGGCCACCAGCCATACCAATAGAGCCACTGGACTGGGCCAGTAATTTTATCATTTCTATACGATTATTTTCACTGGTTTTCATGGCATTGTCAGATGCAAGTACCTCAAAAGCAAATGCCTGTAATGCATCTCCAGCCAGAATGGCAGTAGCATCATCAAATGCGACATGGCAGGTGGGGCGCCCACGGCGCAAATCATCATTATCCATAGCGGGTAGATCATCATGTATTAGAGAGTAGGCATGAATAATTTCTACCGCACAGGCGCAGGCATCCAGTTGTTCAGGTTTGATATTAAGAGCCTGGCCTGTGGCATAGACAAGGATAGGTCGTACACGTTTTCCGCCGCCCCCCACTACAGAGTAACGCATGGCTTTCTGGAGTCGTGCCTCAGGCCCTGCAGGTTCTGGTAGCCAGAGGTTAAGGTGGTGATCTACGCGTTCGCAATAATTTTTAAGCGAGGTCTTAAACTGTGAATCTACGGGCATTCTTTAATCGTCAATCTCGAATGGTTTTTCCAGCAATTCACCATTTTTTTCAATTAGCTGGGTGACCTTCTGCTCCGCTTTACTGAGTGCCTGTTGACAGTCGGTAGCTAGTGAGATGCCTTTTTCAAAATGTTTGAGAGCATCTTCCAGAGGCAGGTCGCCCTGTTCCATATCTTCAACCAGCTCTTCAAGCTGTGACATGGCTTTTTCAAAATTAACCGGTGTTTTACGTGCCATATAGGGTAATCATAGTGATGTCATTAAGAGAACGTATATTACTGGTTTCAAAGGATTCACGCCAGCAGTAGAGCTCTTTTAGTTGGTGAAAAATGCCTGAGTAGATAGGGTATTGTTATTATTGAGTTATGTAATTTGCCAGAATTTAATAATATTGTAATGTTTTTGTCTTATATTGCCATCCCCCTAAGTAACTTATCAATCGATGATTAATATGAAATTAATACTTACATTAATGTTTTTTTTGTCTTTTATGCAATCTATACAGGCGAATGAGGTTTTATTTCGTATGCATGGATCAAATACAATCGGTGCAAAACTGGGCCCTGTCCTTGTTAATGGTTGGTTAATGAGTAATGGCTATAGTGATATTCACACAGTGAAGCATGCTGATGAGGAGATAAGTGTTGTTAGTACTAATAAGTCTGGGCAGCAAAAGACAGTGGAGATAAAGTCACATGGATCAGGCACTTCTTTTAAGTCTATTAAAAAAGGTCTTGCGGATGTGGGTATGTCATCACGGCCAATTAAAGAAAAAGAAAGTCAAAGCTTAAAAAAATTTGGTGAAATGAGGAGGCAGGATGCTGAATATGTGATTGGCTTAGATGGAATAGCCGTTATCATAAATAAATCGAACCCAGTGCAGAACCTGGATAAAAGTATTATTAAAAAAATATTTACAGGTGAAATTACGCGTTGGAATAAAATAGATAAAAATTTTTCCGGTAAAATACATGTATATGCGCGGGATGACAAATCTGGTACATATGATACATTTAAAGCGCTGGTTATGGGGAAAAAGGCCAGACTTGTTAATACGGCTTTGCGTTATGAATCTAATGATCATTTATCAGACGATGTATCTAGTGATGTATTAGGTATTGGTTTTGTTGGTTTACCTTCGGTGCGAAATGCAAAAGCACTGGCTGTGTCTGAGTCGGGGACACAGGCAAAAAAACCAGAAGAGTTTGATGTTGCAACAGAAGATTATGCTTTGTCACGCAGGTTGTATATGTATGTGGCGGATATTAATGCTAATGAATACGCAAAGTCTTTTATTGATTTTGTTTTATCTGAGCATGGTCAAAAAATAGTTGATGCAAGCGGTTTTATTTCTCAGAATTTACAGTTGCAATCAGTGATTCCGAATGAAGGATTTCCAGAGGAATACCTTGATTTTACTAAAAAAGCAAAGCGTTTGTCATTGAACTTCAGGTTTAAAAAAGGTACGACTAAGCCTGATAATAAAGCCATGCGAGACATTGGGCGATTAGTCGATTATTTATCAAAAAATAAAACTAAGCGTGTGATGTTATTTGGTTTTTCAGATCCTGGTGAATCGCATCCTTCATTTAGCGTTGATTTATCAATATATCGAGTTGACTGGGTATCCGATTTGCTGGTCCGTAATGGAATTGATCCCGTTCGTGTTCGCGCATATGGAGATGCAATACCGGTTGCATCAAATGAGGATGCGGGTGGTCGTCATAAAAATCGCCGAGTAGAGGTCTGGCTGAAATAATCAGAGCAACAGGGAGTGTTCTATGGATGGGGAAAAGAAAAGGCTTTTATTCGGCACCAACAGGGCGTGCTACCCACCCATCATTTTTATCCATCCATATCAGGCTGAGTATGTACCAGAGTGTCATAGGGGCCATCATGGCTATCCAGCTCCAGTCATCAATGAGCAGGATTTGTTTGCCTAATTCGCCCAAGGAATTATCTGATATGAGATTCCAGGGTATGCAGTAAACAGAAAATAGCATACAGCACCATATTAATAACAATGCGCCTTTTCGTGTTTCAATAGCCGAGAAAGCAAGGAATACCCAGAGTGGTGTGTTTTTGGTTTTAATCATTTTTTCACCCGAAGATGTTATTTAAGTGTAGGAAAACAGTTCGTATTAGTAGCATGCTAGCAAGATTTTTGCCATAGAGTATAAACTGTATGATAACCAGATACGTAGTATTTAAAAATAAATAAAAACCTGGTTTTGTTGCTTATATATTGAGTGCAGGTGTTAATGATGTCGACAGGCGTTTAGTCATAATATAATGCAGTCTGTTATCTGGATGGGGAAAATAATTTATTGTTGTAAAGTGACAGGTTAATAAAGTAAGAGTCGCGTTTTATTATTATTTTAAATATCTAGTAATTCACTAACTCGGGTTACGCCGATAATTTCCATGTCGGCAGGTATGTCCTGAGGCTTTGGCATATTGCCTTTAGGTATAACTGCATGGGTAAAACCATGTTTTGCTGCTTCTTTTAGCCGCTCCTGACCATTGGGTACAGGGCGAATTTCACCTGCCAGTCCAATTTCACCAAAAGTAAATAATTTGGGGGGGAGGGGCTGGTCACGAAAACTGGAAAGTATTGATAATAACATGCCAGTATCTGCTGCGGTTTCGGTTACTCGAACGCCACCGACAATATTGATGAATACATCCTGATCATACATAGGAATGCCTCCGTGGCGATGCAATACTGCGAGTAGCATTGATAAGCGATTTTGGTCAAGGCCTAGCGTTACGCGTCGTGGATTACCCAGGTGTGATTCATCAACAAGTGCCTGTACTTCAATCAGGAGTGGACGGTTACCTTCGCGGGTTACCGTAATTACGCTGCCTGCAACCGGTTCATCATGGCGAGATAAAAAAATGGCAGAAGGGTTGTTTACTGTTTTTAGTCCTGTTTCTGTCATGGCAAACAGGCCCAGTTCATTGACGGCGCCAAAGCGATTTTTAATAGCACGAATCATGCGATAGCGTTCACCCGAGTCACCTTCAAAATATAAAACGGTATCGACCATATGCTCCAGTACGCGGGGGCCGGCCAGGGTGCCTTCTTTTGTAACGTGGCCGACTAAAAATAAAGCCGTATTTGTCTGTTTTGCAAAACGGACTAACTGGGCTGCGCTTTCTCTTACCTGTGTTATTGAGCCAGGAGCTGATTGTGATAATTCAGTATAAATAGTTTGTATGGAATCAATAACCATAACCTGGGGTCTGGCCTGTTTTGCCAGTTTTAAAATACGCTCTACACAGGTTTCAGCAAGTAGCTGGAATTTGTCATCTCCCAGATTTAAGCGTCGTGCACGTAAGGTAACCTGCTGTAATGACTCTTCACCGGTTACATAAAGAGCGTTCATTTCATTGCCAAGCGTGGCCAGGGTTTGAGTGAGTAGTGTTGATTTTCCAATGCCTGGATTGCCGCCCATTAAAACGACTGAGCCCTGTACCAGACCACCGCCTAAAACCCGATCTAGTTCAGTAATGCCGGTGGGTGTTCGAGGTTCTTCCTGTAACTCAATATCGCACATGTTCTGTACGGCCGCTTTTCCGGCGTAACCGGTAAAGCGAGAACTGGTGTTGCTGTTTTCTTTTTCATAAGTGCTTTCGGCTAAGGTATTCCATTCCCCACAATCGCCACATTGTCCTGCCCATTTGTTATGTATAGAGCCGCAGTTATTACATAGAAATTGAAGTTTAGTTTTAGCCATCTGAATTTATATCTTTTTGAGAGTCATCATTGTCTTCTGAATCATTTTTACCTGTATCCAGGCAAGGCATTAAGCGCGCCATTTGAACCGCATTGTTTTGTGTTTTTATTACTTCAACTGGATGGTTTTCTATTAATAAACTGGTGCCAGTAGCGGGTATGGATTCAAGTCGTTCAAGAATTAAACCATTAAGTGTTTTTGGTCCATTGGTGGGTAAGGATATATTTAAACTGCGATTAATTTCTCGAATATGTGTATTGGCTGCAATTAAGAAGCTACCATCATCCTGTTTAATTATGCTGTTATTGTTGATGGGGGAGTCGGTGGTAAATTCACCGACTACTTCTTCCAGAATATCTTCCAGAGTCACCAGGCCCTGTATGTCACCATATTCATCTACTGCCAGGGCTGTGCGACGTTTGTTTTTCTGGAAATTAATCAGTTGTTGATACAGTGATGTACCTTTGGGGATAAAATAAGCATCACGAATCTGAAGCTCCAGGTTCTCTTTAGTGAGTTCATTACGGCTTAATAGATTAATGACTCTGCGCATATGAATAACGCCAATGATGTTGTTAATATCATCACGGTAAACGGGTAGCCGTGTGCGCTGACATGTTGTCAGATCATCAATGATATCATCCCAGTTTTCATTTAGATCCAGTGCGGTAATTTCATTACGGGGCACCATAATATCATCAACACTGGTATGTTCTAAATTGAGTAAACCAAGCAACATATCCTGATGTTTTTGTGGAACCAGTTGACCGGTTTCCATCACAACACTGCGTAATTCATCTACGCTGACGCCTTCGTTCTGCTTTTGCTCTGGATTAACACCAACCAGTCTTAACAGGCTATTAGCGATTAAATTAACAATAAATACAAGCGGGTAAATAGCCTTTAATAAAGGTGTGTAAATGTAAGCAGCGGGAAAGGCGATACGTTCCGGATGGAGAGCGGCTAATGTTTTGGGAGCCACTTCTGCAAAAATTAATATAGTAAAGGTTAAAAGGCCTGTGGCAATTGCGATGCCAGCTTCTCCAAAGTATCTCAGTGCCAATACTGTTGAGATGGCAGAGGCAAGTATATTAATAAAATTATTGCCAAGTAGAATTAGCCCAAGTAAGCGATCAGGGCGTTCCAGAAGCCGTTTTGCCAGTTTTGCACCGCGGCTACCTTTTTCAGACAGGTATTTCAGGCGATGCCGGTTTAGCGACATAAGTCCTGTTTCAGAGCTGGAGAAAAAAGCAGAGAGTACAATAAGTAGCCCCAGAATTATAAACAGGGTGCTGGAAGAGATATGGTTCATTTAGGTGTTAGAACTGCCCTTAAGTCATTACAATAAATTCAAATACAAATTTGCTGCCAAAATAAGCGAGCATCAAACTGGCAAAGCCACTTAATGTCCAGCGTATTGCCGTGCGTCCGCGCCAGCCAATGGTAAAGCGTCCTATTAGCAGAATTGCAAATACCAGCCAGGCAATAATGCTGAGTACGGTCTTATGCACCAGATGCTGAGCAAACAGATCTTCTAAAAAAACGAAACCGCTCAATAAGGCGAGTGTTAAACCAATAAAACCTGCAAAAATAAAATCAAATAATAGCTTTTCCATTACCTGTAAGGGGGGTAGTTTTTTCATCAGCCCCCCCGGATGGTGGTTGTGTAGCATACGATTTTGTAATGATAGAACAATTGACATGCTGGCAGCAAAACCTAACAGGCTGTATGCAATGATAGATACCAGTACATGTACTTTTAAGCCCTGCGGTGCATCGTAGGGTAACATATAGCTGGGTGATGACATGCTCTGGCTTAATATTGTGATAGCTGCAACAGGTAAAATTATGATAGCCAGTACTTCTGTTCGACGCTTTATGGAAATCATTAATACTAATAAACTGATAACCATAGCAACAGATGATGCAGCATCAAAAAAGCCAAACTGAAAACCGTCCGTGCCTAGCAAGTTCTTATATAGAACAATATTGTGCAAAATAACTGCAGCAAAGCCGGGTAGTAACAAATAAGAAATGGGTTTCTGGTTAAAAAAAGTGTCACCTTTCAGGCGCAGTAACAGCCCCAGAGTGGAAACCAGATAAAGTGTAAAAGCAATAAGCCCTGTAATTGCGTCCATTAAGTTTAAAGATTAACTCGTTTAATTGTTTTGTGCTGTTTATTATAAGGTAAAGAAAGGATACGTGGAAAGCTAAGATTCTATCTAGTGCCTACTATATTTTCTGTTACCTGCCATATTCATTAGAAAAACCGTTAAGTTCATCAATTTACAGTGTTTTTTCGCTGCAAATTTGCTGTGTCGTGCTAGCATCTAGTAAGGTACTGGGTGCTTTGGTTATAGTTTGAAAATGTTGGTCTTTGGGAGACCCTATGAAATTACGTGTTTTAGGGTGCAGCGGTGGCATTGGCCAGGGGCTGCATACCTCATCTTATATGATTGATGATGATATTTTACTAGATGCAGGTACCGGTGTAGGGGAGTTGTCACTGGAAGAAATGCATCGATTGAAACATATTTTTATTACCCATAGCCATATGGACCATGTATTGAGTATTCCCTTGTTGGTAGATACCTTGTTTGCTGACTTGCTGGAGCAGCCGTTACTGGTTTATGCGCGGACTGAGACCATTAAAATATTAAAAGAACATGTTTTTAACTGGCAGCTCTGGCCCGATTTTACCGAATTACCCAATAAAGAAAATCCTTCATTGAAACTGGTTGAAATGAACCCCGGTGATGTTGTTGATGTGGGTGAGCGTTGCATAGAAATGGTGAATGTTAACCATACGGTTCCCGCCTCTGCATATATAGTGGAGTCCGAGGGTAAGGTGTTTGCTTATTCTGGTGATACAACGACAAATGATAATTTATGGAATCGGCTTAATCAGTACCCAAGGCTTGATTTTATGGTCGTTGAAACGGCTTTTTCTGAAGAAGAGATTGAGCTGGCCAGGTTAGCCAAGCATTATTGCCCCAGTTTGCTGGCGCAGGATCTTAAAAAACTGAATCATAAAGCTAAAATAGGTGTATCTCACCTTAAGCCTGGCGACGAAGCGCATATATTCAGGCAGTGCAATGATCAGGTGAAGGGCGAACATGAGCTATGTCATTTAGTTACTGATGATTGTTTTCAGATTTAACTGGGAATTATCATTTTTATTAATAGCCTGTCATCTTTCTTAATGTAAGTGTTTATTCTTAAGGTATAATCTCCACTTTCTTAATTTCTAAAACGTTAAAAAATCATGTTTGATAATTTAAGTGATCGTCTTTCTAAAACGATTAAGAACCTGCGTGGTCAGGGTCGAATCAGCGAAGATAATATAAAAGAAACCATGCGAGATGTACGTATGGCACTACTCGAAGCCGATGTTGCATTACCAGTGGTAAGGGATTTTATTGACAGGATAAAAACACGAGCTGTTGGTCAGGAGGTCATGAGTAGCCTTTCCCCTGGTCAGGCGTTAATTAAAATAGTAAATGATGAACTGGTCGCGACGATGGGAGCGGCTAATGAAGAGCTTAATCTGGCGGCACAGCCTCCCGCGGTAGTATTAATGGCGGGTTTGCAGGGAGCGGGTAAAACCACAACCGTAGCCAAGTTAGCCAGATTACTTCAGGAACGCCATAATAAAAAAGTGATGGTTGTGAGCTGTGATGTATACCGTCCTGCGGCGATTAAACAGTTACGTACCCTTGCTGATCAGGTGGGTGCGGCTTTCTTTCCCAGTGAAAAAGAACAGAATCCGATAGATATCGCAAATGCAGCACTCGATGCCGCCAAAAAGCAGTTTCAGGATGTGTTGTTGGTTGACACAGCAGGTCGATTGCACATTGATGAAGAGATGATGCGTGAGATTCAGCAAATCCATCAAGCGGTTAATCCAGTAGAAACATTGTTTGTTGTCGACAGTATGACGGGGCAGGATGCAGCCAATACCGCCAAAGCCTTTAATGATGCATTAGAGCTCACGGGCGTGGTTTTGACTAAAACAGATGGTGATGCGCGAGGTGGTGCGGCCTTATCTATTCGTCAGATCACAGGTAAACCGATTAAATTTTTAGGTGCAGGTGAAAAAGTAGACGCACTGGAGCCGTTTTATCCTGATCGCCTGGCATCTAGAATATTGGGTATGGGGGATGTGCTTAGCCTCGTGGAAGAAGTTCAGCGGAGTGTAGATGTTAAAGAGGCTGAAAAACTTGCGAATAAATTTAAAAAAGGGGCTGGTTTTGATTTTAATGATTTAAAAGCCCAGATGGAACAAATGATGAATATGGGTGGGCTAGGTGGCTTGCTGGATAAGATGCCAGGCATGGGCGGTAAAATGGGTGCATTGAAAGACAAGGTAAACGATAAGGACATTAAGCGTCTGATTGCTATTATTCAATCCATGACTCCGAAGGAAAGGGCATTTCCAGATGTAATTAAAGGATCTCGTAAAAAACGTATTGCTGCGGGTGCTGGTGTGCAGGTGCAGGATGTGAATAAGCTGATGAAACAGCAGATGCAAATGAAAAAAATGATGAAAAAGATGAAAGGTGGCGGTATGAAGAAGATGATGCGTGCGATGCAGGGTAAGATGCCGCCTGGTATGGGAATGTAATAATACCCCTATATGGCCCATATCATCGTTAAAAAATGGTCATTCACACATGTAAACTCATATTTTTCGCCGTGATCTGAAGCTCTGTAGAGGCAACCCGAATAGTCATTAATAATTGATGAGCAGGCTTGCCGGTATATAAATAGAATATTTACTCTTACAAGGTATATACAGGTAGCTTTAAGCTTTTGAAAAAAGAGTCAATTAGCGCTTGCTAACATCTTCAAAAACCACTAAAATCCCGCTTTTCCCGTGACCGGAAGGTCATTTTGTGGACACAGATTAACTAATATTGAGATAGATACTAATGGTAACCATTCGTTTATCCCGCGGCGGCGCTAAGAAAAAGCCTTTTTATCATGTAGTTGTAACTGATTCACGTATGCCACGTGACGGTCGTTACATCGAACGTGTAGGTTATTTTAACCCTATGGCTAAAGGTGCTGAAAAGAACCTTGAAATTAGCCTTGATCGAATTGATCACTGGGTTGGCCAGGGTGCAGGCACGTCTGATCGCGTTGCAAACCTGATCAAGCAAGCACGTAAAGTAGTAGCGGCTTAAGTCTTTTCGGTTGTAATGCAGGCAGGCTAATGGCTGAGCAGGCTACAATTGAAGGGTCTGATGGAAATCGACTAATTTCGCTGGGTAATATATCCGGCGTTTTTGGTGTGAAGGGCTGGGTAAAGGTGCATTCTTTTACCGATCCAAGAGAAAAAATAGTTAAATACAGCACCTGGCAAATAAAACACCTGGGTCAATGGCGCGAAGTTGAACTGACTGGCGGAAAACGTCAGGGTAAAACCGTTGTAGCCAGGATAGCTGGGTTAGACGACCGGGATGAAGCGATGCTTTATCAGGGTGATGAAATTGCTATTTATCCGGATCAGTTAGATAAACTGAAACCAGATGAATATTACTGGCATCAACTAACGGGCCTGAAAGTAGTGACTACAGAAGGTGTTGAATTAGGGATAGTTCATCATTTACTGGAAACGGGTGCTAACGATGTGCTGGTTGTTCAGGGTGAACGGGAACGATTAATTCCTTTTACTATGGGACATGCGGTAACAGAGGTAGATCTTTCAGCAGGCTTAATAGCGGTTGACTGGGATCCGGAGTTTTGAGGTTTGACATCGTATCATTGTTCCCCGAAATGGTGGAAAGCGTTGCGGATGTAGGTGTTTTGGGCAGGGCGGTTAAAAACGGCCAGATTCAGTTAAATAGCTGGAATCCGAGAGACTATACAATAGATAAACATCGCACCGTCGATGACCGCCCTTATGGAGGTGGTCCCGGCATGTTAATGAAAGTGGAGCCACTTAAGTTAGCAATAGAGGATGTGAAGAAGCAAGCGGCGAATAGCCGGGTGATTTATATGAGCCCACAGGGCAGAAGAGTCACCCAGCAGGATGTTATAAAACTCGCTGAGCTACCTGGCCTGATACTTATTGCCGGTCGCTATGAAGGAATAGATGAGCGGATTATCGAAGCCCATGTTGACGAAGAATGGTCAATCGGCGATTACGTGCTGAGTGGCGGGGAGTTACCTGCACTGGTACTGATAGATGCGATAGCTAGAATGATTCCCGGTGTATTAGGGGATGAAAATTCAGCACAACAGGATTCATTTATGCAGGGCTTGTTAGATTGCCCGCATTACACGCGACCAGAAGAGATTGATGGTCGCACAGTGCCGCAGGTGCTGCTAAGTGGAAATCATCGTGATATTGACCGGTGGCGATTACAGCAGAGTCTGGGGCGAAGCTGGTTAAGGCGACCTGATTTGATAGACGCCTTAAACCTGACAGATGAACAGAAGCAGTTGTTAGAAGCCTTTCAACAGGAATATAGCAATTCTTAAAAGAATTTAATTATTGGTGGAGTAAGACCATGAGCAACATCATCGCAGAGCTAAACGCAGAACAGATGAAAACAGACATCCCAGTATTTTCTTCTGGTGATACTGTGATAGTACAGGTTAAAGTTAAAGAAGGTGATCGTGAGCGTTTACAGGCATTTGAAGGTGTTGTAATTGCAAAGCGTAATCGTGGTTTACATTCAGCATTTACAGTTCGTAAAATTTCGAACGGAGAAGGTGTTGAGCGTGTTTTTCAAACACATAGCCCAATGATTGGTAAAATTGAAGTTAAACGTCACGGTAAGGTACGTCGTGCTAAACTTTACTATCTTCGTGGTCTTACTGGTAAGGCTGCACGTATTAAAGAAAAGTTATAAGTTATTTATTACTATTCGTAGTTGTAAAAAGGGTGCTTCGGCACCCTTTTTTATTTGTAGATGTTCCTTTAGGTGTATAACGCTTTGCATTACACTTTAATGCTTGCAAAATATATGTAACATAATTAAATATGAATATATTTAAATCTATTTTTTTAGTATTTTTTATATCTTTTCAGCCCCTGCATGCTGAAGATGAAGTTGATGATAAAATACAGATACAAAGAGTCAGGCACTTTAAAGATATTGATGAACTGGTCAATCTGCATGCACCTGGCCTAGCGCTAAATTATATTAAACGTGAACAACCAGAATACAATGAAGATGATCCGATGGACTGGCTTTACTGGGAGCAGAAGCGTATCTCATTGTTAAAATATATGCAGCAATGGCAGATGATCGATTCACGTATTAGCCAGCAAAGTAAAAATCTGTCCAGTTTTAAAGTAGCAACAGCAGATAGAAACTGGTTTTTAACTGAGCAATTGCGAGCATTAATTGCGTTAAAACAATATCAGTTAGCTCTCTCTAAAACACGTCAGCTATTGTGGAGTGCCAGTAACCTGGTGCGTACCAATACATACGCAGCCTGGCGCCGTATTATTATTCAGATATATTTAAATCAATCAAATATAAACGATGCACAAATAGCCATGCGTCGTTATCAGCAGGACTATGGTGAATTACAGAATGAAGATGGGGTGGGCTGGTTACAATTGCAGGCAGAATTATTAATTCAATTACAGCAATACAGTGAAGCAGTTACGCTATTAAAACAGATTAAAAAGCCAGAAGCACAGGCATTGGTGTTATTGGCAAAAATAAATGCAAAGATGATTTCACCACTAAATGCGCTGGATAGTGCACAACTTGTTTTAGCCAGTATTAGTGAAGATGATGTGCGTAAAAACCTGTTTCAGTATATCGCTTTAGTTGCCGCTATTGCGGCGGATGATATTGATCAGGCTATTTTATTACATGAAATTTTGCTCTCGGAACAAAACCTGACTCTTTCGGACTCTTTGATGCGAACAGGTGGTATTGAAATTAATGCAGATAGATTGTGGGGCCTGTATATTGATAAAGGAAATTTGGTAGCAAATAGAAAAGGACTGTTAAAAGGTAATGATGAAAGTTGGTATGCGCTTGCAAATAATCTGTTCCAGACTGATCCGTTAACCGCCAAGTCTTTATTTGCGGTGCTTTCAGTAAAAGCGGGACAAAAGTTGCATCGTGAACTTTCAATGAAACAACTGGTTAAGTTAATGGATATTAATCAGCAGCCTTTAGAGTTAATTAATCGGCTTTTTACTGAGTCAAAATATATTTCAAAAATATCTGATGTGGTACCTGAGGTTCGTTATCGGTTAATTGATTTTAATCTTTCCCGATCGAATGTTAAAGCGGCGGCGGCACTAATGGCTGACCTTAAACAACCACCTGAAGATCAGCCTCAGTTTGACTGGAATCTTCGTAGAGCAAGGGTGCTTATTTTAAGTGGTTCATTTGGGCAAGGTGCAAAAGTTTTAAATGAAATGCTAAGTAATGAGAAAATTGAATCTCTACAGGTAGAAAAATATTTACAGGTTGTTTTTGATTTGCAGGCGGTTGAGCAACATCAGGTTTCATTAGAGCTATTTACTCAATTACAAAAAAGGGTCGATGATGTGCGTCTTAACAGGGAGCTTATGTTCTGGAAAGCCGAGTCATATCATGGTTTGAAGCAGTATGAACAGGCTGCATTTCTATTTCTTAAGTCCGCGCGTTCACCTGATAATGTTTATGATCCCTGGTATCACACGGCTACTTTCAGGGCTGCTGAGAGTATGTTTGAAGCCAAATTATTTGAAGATGCAAAACAACGTTATTTGCATTTATTAAAAATCACCCAGAATGCAGCACGTAAAGCAGTGATAGGGCAACGTTTACAGGCAATTCAGCTTAAAAAGCAATCTTAATGCCAGGGATATTTATGTGGCTGACCTTAGTTAAGGCTCTTTAAAATCGGCATAAAGGGGTTGAAATCAGGCCCTGTCCCCCCCATCTGAGAATGCAGATTTTACAATTAATTATCAATGATTTTCTCGGAGTCCCCAATGAGCGTTGAAGCCTATAAAGAAACCCTCGAATTCCAGGCAGAAGTGAAGCAGTTACTTAAGCTGATGATTCATTCTCTGTATTCAAATAAAGAAATTTTTCTGCGTGAACTGGTATCAAATGCATCGGATGCCTGTGACAAGTTGCGTTTTGAAGCGTTAGGTAATGATGAAATATATGCTGGCGACTCAGAGCTTAAAATTCATATTGAGTTTGATAAGGATGCTAAAACATTAACGATTTCTGATAATGGCATTGGTATGTCACGTGAAGAGATTGTTAATAATATCGGTACAATAGCGAACTCAGGTACTAAAAAATACCTGGATTCATTAACCGGTGATCAGATGAAAGATTCTCATATGATCGGTCAGTTTGGTGTGGGTTTTTACTCCACCTTTATTGTTGCAGATAAGGTAACGGTTAGATCACGTCGTGCAGGTCAGGCCGCTGATCAGGCTGTTTTATGGGAATCTGAAGGTGAAGGTAATTACACACTGGAAACCATTGAAAAAGAGTCACGTGGTACTGATGTTATTTTGCACATTCGTGAAGCGGAAGAAGAGTTTCTTGATAGTTGGCGTTTAAAAACAATTATTCATACTTATTCTGATCATATATCACTGCCTATTACCATGCCAAAAGAGGCTGAGCCTGTTTCAGAAGACGATGAAGCAAAAGACGAAATTGTTATTCCAGAAAATGAAGTGGTTAATAAAGCCTCTGCATTATGGGCGCGCCCTAAAAGTGAAGTGAAAGCCGAAGAATATAACGAATTTTATAAGCATATCGCCCATGATTTCGAAGACCCAATGACATGGAGCCATAATAAAGTTGAAGGAAGTCAGGCTTATACATCATTGTTATATATTCCCAACAAAGCGCCATTTGATATGTATGAGCGTGATCGTAAACAGGGTGTTAAGTTATATGTAAAACGTGTTTTTATTATGGATGATACAGATCACCTGATGCCACAATATTTACGTTTTATCCGTGGCGTGATTGATTCAGACGATTTACCATTAAATGTATCTCGTGAAATCCTGCAGCATAATAAAGTGATTGATAAAATTAAATCAGCATCGGTTAAAAAGGTGTTAGGTTTGTTAGAGAAAATGGCAAAAAATAAAGCTGAACAATATTCTACTTTCTGGAAAGCGTTTGGTAATGTCATGAAGGAAGGTCCTATAGAGGATTTTTCAAATAAAGAACGTATTGCTAAATTATTTCGTTTCGCAACAACTGAAACAGGTAGTGTAGAACAGACTGTTTCTTTAGAAGACTACATTAGCCGTATGAAAGAGGGTCAGGAGCAGATTTATTACATCACATCTGATAGTCATGTTTCAGCTAAAAACAGCCCGCATCTAGAGGTATTTAAAGGTAAAGGTCTGGAAGTATTACTACTATCAGATCGTATCGATGAATGGTTAGTGCAACATCTAACGGATTTTGATGGTAAGCCTATGCAGAATATAGCTAAAGGTGATCTGGATCTGGGTAATTTTGAAGATGAGGAAGAAAAGAAATCTCAGGAAAAAGCCGAAGGTGATATGAAAGGTGTGGTTGAGCTAATGAAAGAAAAGCTGGCTGATAAAACCAAAGAGGTTCGTATTACTCACAGGTTGACAGGATCCCCATCCTGTTTGGTACTGGACTCTAATGATATGGGTATGCAAATGCAGCAAATTATGCGTGCCGCGGGGCAGGAGGTGCCTCCGAGTCAGCCTATTCTGGAAATTAATCCGGAGCATGAGCTGGTTAAGCAGTTAAAAAATATGGCTGATCAGGAAAAGTTTGAAAACTGGTCGCATATTCTGTTTGATCAGGCGATGTTGGCTGAAGGTGGTCAGTTGGAAGACCCCGCAGCCTATGTGAAACGTGTGAATGATATGTTGAATAAATAAAAGAGCATTCATAAGGTAGAAAACAAAGCGCTCACTCGAAAGGGTGGGCGTTTTTTGTTTGCCAGTTATCAAATTTAGCATATCACTTGAAATAGAGGTGTTAATTAGTCCTGTAAATACTATAATTTCGTTACTTAGAAATCACCAGCAGGATGTTGTGCTAACTAATAACCTATAAATATGCGTCTATTTTCTAGCCAGTTCATTTGTATTAAGCATGGTTTGTCAGCTGTGTTGTTATTATATTTATTTTTATCTTTTAGTAGTGTCTTCGCTTCTGACCGATTCAATGCACAAAAACGTTATTTATATGTGCAGCCAGGCCAAAGTATATTCAGTATTGTTAAAGTACTGTATCCAGACCAGCAGAGTCAGTGGCCACGTATTATTAAAAAAGTAGTGAGAATTAATCCTCATGCATTTATAGGTGCAGATGCAACAAAAATCCAGGTGGGTGAGCGTCTTGAGTTACCTGCGATATCATCAGGTGGTAGAGATGCTTTATCTGGTGATGTCATCGCATTTAAAAAAATTCAGGCTGTAGGCCAGGTTATAAAAAAGAAGGGTAAAACCTTTGTGATTTCTAATAAAGATAAAAAACGTAATCTGGATGTGGGCAGTGAAATATTTGTTGGTGATAGAGTATATACAGGTGTAAACGGCTTTATTCGATTAAATATGATTGATGAAGCAAAAATAGACTTGCGTTGTAATAGTGAAATGCTAATTGAAGACTATCAGCTTTTACGTGGCGGGAACCGGAGTGTGATATACCTCATTAAGGGAAGTGTTAAAAAAATCACCGGTAGTATTGGCAAAATGGCAGAAGACATATATGAAATGCATACACCCTTAGCTACGGTAGGGGTTCGTGGTACAGAGTATGCCATTCGTGTATTGCAGCAGTATGGCTGTGATGGAAGCCTGGATGTCAACAGTAAAGGCCTGTTTGTGAAAGTTAACCGTGGTGCTATAGATATTCAGAGCAAAACAGAAAAACGGGCTATGAATCAGGGAGAGGCCGCACATTTAGCTGATGATATGGGGCCTTTAAAAAATATTAATGTCAATGATGGTGTTTTTGATAGTACACAAGTGGATGATAAAAAAAGTCATTTTTTGGGTTCAATGCCATGGTTAATTTTTCTAATGCCTGCGGTCTTTATATTAAGGGGCTTGAATTCTAAGTGAAACGAAGTGAATCTGAAGGGTTTGGAGTTATAAGCAGGCTTAAATTAACATCCATAATAAAAATTCAATCAGGCAAAAATAATGCAACCTGATAGTCAGCAAAGACTGGATAAATGGCTATGGGCTGCACGTTTTTTTAAAACACGCCCATTAGCAGCAGAAGCGGTAAATGGAGGTAAGGTGCATTTAAATGGAGAACGGGCTAAAGCTTCACGTAATGTAAAAGTAGGCGATCAGCTGAAAATTACCCGAGGACAATTTGAGTTTAGGATCAGGGTTGATGCTTTAAATAAGCACAGGCGACCCGCAACGGAGGCCCAGACGCTTTACACAGAAGATGAAGAGAGTATTAATAAGCGAAAAGAGTTGGCCCTGTCATTGAAAATATTAAATGCCAATATGCCTCATACAGAAAAACGTCCAGATAAGAAGCAACGTAGGCAAATAACCCGTTTAAAACGTACAGAAAGCTAAAATCTGGCTCTATCTCTATTTTGAAATTCAATGAGCGTGAGTCATCATTGATTAGAATGAGGAATATATAGACGACTTAATTTAAAGCAAAATACCATGAAGCTATGATTTTGAGTGTTTAGATTATATTTAGTGGTTTGATGGAGCGTTATTTTTGTTATTAAGTTATGCCCCTGTCATTGTCTAAAGATTAAGGTCAATAAATAGAATTACCATAGAATAAAATTAATATACACTTTAGCGGTATAAATATACCTTTTGTCATATATCAAGATAATTTAGCACTTTTAGGTATCTATTTTATAATAAAACCCTTGTTTTTTTAAAAGTAATCTTTTTAGTATTGCTCTTTTTAAGTTAATTTGAATAATTTTAATATAAATGTAACATTTGTTACGTATATTTACTAACTTGATGATTTTATTAGTTATTTGTTTCTGTGTAAAAGTAAACAATGTGATGTATATCGCATTATCTTACCCGCTTAAGCTTAATAATGGCGAAAAGTGCATAGTTAAAAACAGTTTATCTCCTAACTGTTAATTTATTCACATTTTCAAGTTCACTATATGCATATACTGTACTCAGAAATAAATAATATGCCCCCTGGATTGTTTTAGTATCAGAATATTGAAGGGCTTCAGAGGGCTGGCCAAAACAACAAGAGGTTCAGGCTCATGCGTAATTTTAAGCCTTTGGCGTTTACATTGCTGGCAACGCTTTCATTTTCGGGGTGCTCCCCAAGTACACCATCAGGTAATTCTAGTAATGCCGTAAAAAACTATACAGGTGAGTTAACTAAATCTGAATATGATGCATTGAGTAATGAGCAAAAATATCAGGTAGCGAATAAGTTATACGGCACAATGTTTAAAGGTATACCTGTTGATGAGTTTTTTGATATATCAAACGGTATGGGCGGCAGCCTAGCTCTTAAATCAGGGACTAATTTATTATCAGATACAAAAAGCGCCTTAGCAGGGGATCTGATCCAGCAGGTTGTTAATGAAAATGACTTGATTATTACAGACCCTGATGATGATAATAATAACTCTTTATTTAGTATAAATTTTAATGATGCTGAAGGTGACTGGCCTAAGCATTTACCACTTAGTCGAATATACCAATACCCTCTTAGTAAGGATACACTGGATAACTGGATAGCTTATGTACTGGCTAATACCATACTGTTTTCTCCAGCAGAAGAGATAGATAGTGCTTCCATTCGTGATGTACAGAAAGTATTTGACAAGTTAAGGGAAGATTTACGTGCGAATAAAACAGTAAGTCAGATAATTTCTCGACATCAGCGTAGCCAGGAAAACTGGAGGCGCTTCCGTTCTCCAGAGGATAATACCCGAGAAATGATAGAAATTTATCTCGGATTATTTGATCGTGATGATGACGTGCCAAGAGCAGCTATTGCCTGTAAAAATCTTTATCTTACAGATCAGGATGCAGATTATGAATTAATCTCAAATGGCTTTGCAAATACGGAACCTCAATATGTATTAGATACATTTGTAACGACCTGTGGTGATTTTTATGATGTGGTCGCTAATCATCCTCTGGTTATGCCAAGGATTACAACTTCAATTGTTGAGTATTTTTTCTTTAGGAAAACAGGGGAAGAGCGAGCAGAGATTGTTCAAGCTATCTTGTCTGATTCTCCTACTACCTTCCAGGATATTTTTGTAAGTATTTTATTTAGTAAAGAATACTTATTGAATAATGAGCGTCCAAAATCAGTTGAAGAAACATTTTATTCACTTGCCCACCAAATGGACTGGAGGCCTTATCGTGATGTACTGGAAGATATGACCAGTGATAATGATGATTTAAGTTTGAAGCAAATGGGCTGGCCTGTAATGTCATTAAAATTAGGTCGATTTACCGGTGTGCCATTAGATTCATTAAGTTTTGCGAATTACCATAAAGCGGTACGCGAACAATTAATTTTAGGTAGTTCAGGGGGCAGTAGTTGTTCTGATGAAGATAGTAATAATAATGCCAGGTGTCGTTGGTCTACGGGAATGGGACTAAATGAAAGCGACGAGGATCTGACTGGTCCACTGGATGATGATGCTACTGACCAGGCTATTATTATACGTCAATATGAGATTGATCGTATGTCAAAGCTGGCTGATAGAGCTGAACGTGTTACTGATTTAAGTCTTGATGATTTTATTGATTTTGTTTTCTTAACAGGATTGCAAAGGCGTGCGTCTACTATAGAAAAAGAAGATCTTAAAGCATATTATTTTGACCTGACAAATAATGGCAATAATTCAGGTGATTATTTAATTGAAGGCGATGATGAAACGCTTGAAATTAGAGAGGGTCGTCATGATGAAATGGCTCAGGTCGCATTTGATTATATGACAAGATTACCCGAATTTTATTATTTCCTGAAAGCTAATTAGAGTGGAGAGTTCAACCATGAAACGTAGAAAATTTATCAAATCCATGGGTGCACTTGGTGCGACACTAGCTGCTCCCTCTGTTTTTAACAATGGCTCTTTTATTAAGAAAGTCAGTGCTGCTGGTGTAGTGCAGGATGCAAATCTTATTGTGCCAACAGTTTTACCCCAGGTAATTAATGTTTTTCTTTATGGAGGGCCTTCAGAGTTATCGGCTAACCTGACAAATATAACAGACATAGATGCTAACTCTCAAAACCCATATACGGCAGTGAGAAATGATATTCTTACTCAAATGGATGTTAATGACCCGGGTGCTGATGGTCAAATTACGCCTAATGGTTTCTGGAAAGATGCGGGTGGCCTGGCAATGGAAGATATGCTGGCATCGGATGATTTATCTGTTTATAGAACGATTAACAGGCGTAAGGCTAATACTCGTGCCCATAGAAATAGTATTTTATCCAGTCAGAAAAGTAACCTTGATATAGAGCTGAGCGGTGGAGTAGGTACGACTCTGGCGTCTGTTTTATTTGCGAATAAAGCGCAGTTAGATGGGAGCGCATTATTAAATGGTAGACAGTTAGAAGAGATGATTCTTCCTTTTGTTTCATTTGAGGGTGAGAGTTCAGGTTTTGCTGTCGATAGTTCGACAGGCAGTGTCAACTTGCCTTTGCAGATGAGAGGTATCAGTTTAGATACGGGTTTTGATAATCCATATGCCAGAAATTCAGGTATTGGTAATGAGGCTGTTATTGAGGCGCTTGTCGATAAAATTTCACCTGCTACTAATAGTCGTTTTCAGAAAGTTGCAGATGGTTTTACTAATCGTAAAAATCTTCAGACAAGAATTGCCGGGCTTAAAACGAATAACGATGACCCGACCTTACTTCCATTAATTGCAGATGTAAATGATCCTGACCGGGATGCAACGTCTGGTAGATTGGTTTATCCAGATAATAACAGGTATACAAGTCGAGTTAAGGCTGCTGTAACGCTTGCAATGCAAAACCCTGATACTATGTACATTACAGTTGGTGGTGGTTTGGGTGGTTGGGATGATCATGATAATTCAATAGAGAAATATGAAGATCGTATGACCCAGTTGATGACCGTATTAAGGGTGGCAGCGAAACATATTCGTTTAGGTACGCGTAATGATATAAATGGAAGTCCATTAGCTACAGATAATATTGTAATTAATGTACATGGTGATTTTGGTCGAAATGTTAATTTAAATGGTTCTATGGGTTGGGATCACGGTAACAATCAGAACTTATTTACTATTGGCGGTGCTGGTATTCGGCCCGCAGGAGCCTTAGGTAAGGTCGTTGGTAAAACTGAGCGTTTTGGCGATGCGAAACAGAACAGGCAGTTTACAAGGCCAACATCTGATAGTTATGAGGTGGAACCCATGTCAATTGGTTCAACTGTGTATTCATATTTTGGTGTGCAAAACCCAGAGGTTTTAACTGCAGATGTTGGTATGAATCCTTCAGGTGATTCTAAAATTGATGAAACAGTTGCTGGTGAACCAACATTGTTTTAAATTTTAAAGCTGTAATGTCTGTAACGTAGTAGACAATAAAAAACCTGCTTACTAGCAGGTTTTTTATTGTCTATGAAAATTAATAAATGAGTTATTAATAATAAATCAAGGTACACACCAGTACTTAACATCCTGAGCATCTAAAAATTCTACTGCATTTTTCCCCTGTAACATAGCAAAAGTAGATAGCATACCTGCTTCAATACAGGTGTTTCCTATAACGCTTATAGATCGTGGTGCATCGGGGACAGGGTAACCTGTATGTGGATCCAGTATATGGCTATAACGTTTTCCATCTTTGAGCAGGTAGCGCCGGGCATCTCCACTGGTTGCCAGCCCACCCTGGTATAATGCTATCTGTCCAACTGATTTTTCACCTGTTTTGTTTGGGTCGTCTACTCCTATATACCAGGGGGTACTATCATCTTTAGGCTTGGGGCAGGCGATATCACCGCCAAAGTTAACCAGAAAGCTTTTATCTGTATGTTTTTTTAGAATTTTAACAGTTGAGTCAACCGCATATTCCTTCCCTATACCCCCAAGGTCAACTTCCATATTTTGAGGAAGAGTGATAACTGGGTTTTCCCACTTAACTTTATCCCAGCCAATATTGGGTTTTATTAAATTAACTTCGTCTTTAGTTGGGATATTATCACTGCTATCAAATTTCCATATTTTTCTTAATACGCCAGATGTAATATCAAATTTACCGTCACTTAATTGGTAGCATTGATTGGCGAAATCAAACATTAAAGCTGTTTCAGTGTCTGTTTTTATGGCAATGCCATTAGCGTTGTTAATTTTATAAATAATATTATTATTTGTGTAACGGCTAAATTTTTTTTCTATACGCTTTGCTTCCTTATATGCAAGGCGTGTGATTGATTTAATTAGATGTTTATTCTGTGAGTCGAGTAATATTTCACAGGGGCATGCCATAGCTGTGAAGCGACCAATACTGTAATTTTTATTTATTTCAGTTGTGATGTCTGTCATAGGTTTTGGTTATATATGAGAAATAAAAAAGCTGAACATCTGTTCAGCTTTTTTATTAAATAATATGTTTGTTAATAATTATTTAGTCAAATAATTTTTGATAGCTAAATTGCAATACAAGCGCTTTGGTTTCATCATATTCAGCCTCTTCATACTGCCAGTTTATATATTCTATACGAGCCCTGAAATCACCTCCAGATAATTTTGTTCCATACTCTATACCAGCCGTCACACCTACACTGTCATCAAGGCGATAATCTGCACTTGCATATTCTGGTAAGGTAATGGGAGTTGAGACATCAGTATTATTGAAGCTATGTACAAAAAAATCAGCAGCAGATGCAAGATAATAGCGGAAATGAGGTTCAATGTAGCTAGTCGAGGACAGAGGAGTACGATGAGTTAAATCAAGGGTATTAGACGAAACGCCCCAGTCATCAGTGTAAAAGCGATATGAAGCATGCACTGTTTCACCTGATTCACCATACTGGTGCGCCATAGAGGTAAATATAGCATGGCGTAACCGATTGTCAGGGCGGGCTTCGTAGTAACGATTTAACTCTGCCCATGCAAATTCACCGGTACCTGTATCTTCAACCAGGTTAACTTCAGAAATTACTTTGTAGGGGTCGGTGTGGTATCCATCGGAATATGACAGGGTGTAATTTAACTGACCAACTGTTTTTCTATTTAATACTTTTGTTACACCGACTATAAAATCGTAGGCATATCGTTCACCATTAGAAAAGATATTATTATCATCTACTTTGGAAAGAGGCTCTGGCGTGCCATCTGTTTTCCTGTATATTTCGTCAAAAGAACCAGCAAAACCGAATGTATATGTGCTCAACCTGTCTTCAGTGTCCAGGCTGTAATTGATGCTGGCACCATATGACTGATAATCTTTTTCAACGGACAAGCTGCCACCATAGGTCAGAGTCGTTAATCTATCCTGGCTGTGTGCCCAGCTTAGAGCGATACCTAAACGTGTATCACTGAAGTTTACTCTGTCGACGGAGCCACCATCTACTGTTGATGAGCCCGCACCCGATGCACTTGAAAACGATACACTGGAGTTTTTGCTTCGAACTGCTCCAGTAGGCGTCGCACCGGACATAGTATCTAAAACAAGGTTTACATTAACTGTATCTTCGGCAGAAATATCACCGGTCAAAAATGCCATTGCTTTTTTAATCTCAACCCTGTCATCAGCCTCACTGTAGTAGAGAAAAGATGAATCAAGATCCCATGAGTTTTCAATTGCCGTAGCCTGTTGTGCTGTGCCACCTAATAATGTGCAGGAGGCAATTGATAATTTACTTTTTATATTATTCATAATTAATTACAACCACATCCACCGCCGCCAACACCGCGACCACCGGTTGATGCTTCTTTACTGAAGTATATGTGCTCATCTGCAAAGGTGCGCATGGCATCTGGGTCAAGCTGCATATCATCCTGTGCAAGTACATCGCGTTGCCATGGTTCTACGTTTTCCATGGAAAAGGCTTCGCCTGTAGCATTGTAAAAGGAACAGGCACCAAGTGAAAGGCTAAGCCCTATACTCATTGATAATCTAAATAATAATTTCATCATAGTGTTTTCTTAAGGGTTACTTTTTGTTCAATGTTTGAACAATTAACTTTTCGAGTTTAGCCGCCTGGGGCTCTTTAAACCCTTTATGTATATTTACCAGGTTACCTCTGCGATCAATCAGGTAAGATGTAGGCATCACTTTTAATTTATAAAGGTCGGGGGTTTTACCCTTTGAATCATAGGCAATGGCGAATTTAGCTGGATGTTTTTTCAGAAAAGAGCTGGCTGCAGATCGTTCACTATCCAGGTTAATAGCAATGATTTTAAAGCCTTTTTTGCCATAACGCTCTTGCATGTCGTTCATAAACGTAAATGATTTCCGACATGGTTTACACCATGATGCCCAGAAATCGATATAAACAACTTTATTTTTATAGGCGGATAACTTAATTTTACCTTTATCACCCTCTAATGTGAAATCAGGTGCTTTTTGTGCAAAAGACTGAGATGAAAATAAAACGATCAATAATGTAATAAACTTAACTTGCTTGGTCAAACTAAACACGCATACTTCTCCAAATGAAACACTATACTATATAAGGAACTCATAATAATTGATATTGCAATAAAGCAATGATCTTATTTTAGATGAATTTTCCTTAAGTTTTTATTAAATGTCGCAATTTAATTGAATTCAAACAAAATTCTCTAGAAATGTGATAATCCTCTCATATCTATTGAATATATTTATAAAAATACATTCATCGTGTAATATTTATTCATACATAATCTATTTTTTAAGATTATTTTAGTACAGGATTTGTTTTAATTATGAAATTTCGCTTACCGTATTTTGTTTTATTTTTAATATTAACCTCACCAGCTTCAGCTACCAATTTTTATTTTGGTGTTAATGCAGGTGGAATGACTGAAGATGGTGATTTTTCACTTAATGACAGTAATCCGCCCACAGGCTCAACAAGTGTATTAGCAAAGGATTATCAGGCTCCTGATGAAGTGGGGCTGACATATTCTTTATTTGCTGGATATAAGTTAGGTTCGGATATTGCGCTGGAAGTGGGCTATGCTATAAATGAAGAGCTTGAAGGTGATATACGTATATTAAATACCGGTAATGGTGGTATTGAAACGGTTGAAACATCTTATATTTATGCTGCCTTCGTTGGATTGTGGCCTGTTCAGGGTAACTGGGCATTTAATGCCCGCTTAGGTTTTGCTGTATGGGACATAAATTATAACCAAACAGAAGTAGATACCGCATTACTTAGCACAGATGCTAATTATATTATCCAGGAGCAGTTCCTGTCTGATAATGCCTCGGCGATGTTGCTAGGTGTAGGTATTAGTTACGGGCTTAGTGAAAATATTGAGCTAAAGTTTAATATAGAAAATCATTTTGTTGATTTTTCATTTACTAATCTTGAACTGGAATTTGATGCTGTTTCAATTACATTTGGTACTGCATACCATTTTTGATTATATATAAGTTCTTCATTTAGTTCTTTTTATTGCACCTCATAATATAGGTGCAGTTTTTCTTTATTTCACCTGTTTCTCGCTGTTAATTTTAGTTAAATCAATATGTTAAAGGCTGCTTTGTCTTCATTCCTGTCTGAGGCGAGGGGTAGAAGCAAGCCGCTTTCCCTCTATAAAACGTCAACTCATGGTGCATTTGCATAGATATGGTGCAATAATTGCCGTATTTTGGTGCGTCTAAACAAATAAAAAATAAAGGCAAATTATGAAAATGGTAACAGCAATCATCAAGCCATTTAAGCTGGATGAAGTACGTGAATCACTTGCTCAAATAGGTGTTCAGGGTATTACTGTAACGGAAGTTAAAGGTTTTGGCAGGCAAAAAGGCCATACTGAGTTATACCGGGGTGCTGAATATGTGGTGGATTTTTTGCCTAAGGTTAAAGTTGAAATAGCTATAAAAGCCGATATGGTTGAGCAGGTGATTGATGCGGTCAGGGATGCAGCTAATACGGGTAAAATTGGTGATGGTAAAATTTTTGTTGCCGATCTTGAGCAGGTTATTCGTATTAGAACAGGTGAATCTGGCGATGAAGCCATCTAATTAACAGGGTTGCAATGTAAGTGAGCTCTGTATCGTAAAATGATGCCATTCGATTTAGTCTGGCATATGTATCCAGATCATTACTTCGAATAAATCACTTAATAGTATTGTACAAGGCTTGAAAGGTGCCTATCTAGGATCTTTTATCTTTAATTTATATGGGAAAATATTGAAATATGAAAAAAGTATACACAAATTTTATTTCTATGTGTTTACTGGTTTTATTGCCAGTATCAGCATTTGCTGAAGATACAATAAATGGTGCAGATACGGGCTGGATTATGGCTTCTACAGCCCTGGTCCTGTTTATGACATTACCCGGTCTGGCAATGTTTTATGCGGGTCTGGTACGTTCACGTAATGTACTGTCTGTACTAATGCAGTGTTTTGCCATTGCGGGTATGGTATCCATACTCTGGTTAGTATTAGGTTATAGCCTGGCATTTGGTGAGGGCAATGCCTTTATAGGTGATTTTAGTAAGGTGATGCTGTCAGGTCTGGATCGAAACACAGTATCGGGAACGATTCCTGAGTCATTATTTATGCTGTTTCAAATGACCTTTGCCATTATTACACCTGCGTTAATAATTGGTGCATTTGCTGAGCGTATGAAATTCTCCGCAATGCTATTATTTAGCGCTTTCTGGTTGATATTGGTATACACCCCGGTGACGCATTGGGTATGGAGCGAAAGTGGCTGGCTTTATCAGATGGGCCTGTATGATTTTGCTGGTGGAACCGTAGTTCATATAACGGCTGGTGTTGCTGCACTGGTTTCAGCTATTGTGATTGGGCCACGTCGTGGTTTTCCTGGCAGTGCGATGATGCCACATAATATGACCATGGTGATTGCCGGTGCGGGTATGCTCTGGGTCGGCTGGTTTGGTTTTAATGGGGGTAGTGCATTGGCCGCTAACGGTAATGCATCTATGGCGATGCTAGTGACGCATATTTCAGCTGCAACCGGTGCTATGACCTGGATGTTAATTGAATGGGTTCGTTTTGGAAAGCCCAGTGCATTAGGTGTTGTTACCGGTATGGTTGCAGGCCTGGGTACGATTACACCTGCTTCAGGCTTTGTTGGCCCTGGTGGTGCTTTAGTTATAGGTTTGTTAGCGGGGGGCGTTTGCTTTACTGCTACCCAGTACATAAAGCGTGTATTGAAAATAGATGATTCTCTGGATGTATTTCCGGTTCATGGTGTAGGTGGTATCTTAGGCACCATACTGGCAGGGGTGTTTTCTGCGACTAGCCTGGGTGTTTTTAGTGGATACGGTTTTGCTGATGGTATTGTCTCCATGGCAGGGCAGCTTAAAGTGCAACTTATCGGTGTAATGGCCACGATTGTTTTCACGGCAGTTGTAACCTGGGTTATTCTCAAAGTAGTTGATATGCTGATTGGGCTACGTGTAACCGAAGAAGAAGAGATTGAAGGTCTTGATATTGTGCTCCATGAAGAACGGGGGTATGACCTGTAAGAGAGGCTATAAGTTAAAAGTTGTTATTTTGAGCGAAGTCAAAAAACCGGCTGCGATAACGTTAATCGTTAGAATACTTCATCAGATTCTTTATATAAACGTTCTAGATGAGCATTTTCAGGTTTTTGACGCTTAAAATAACGACTTACGACTTATGATGCCTCTTATGTTAAAATCCTCCAGAATAAATTTAACTAAAAGATTACCAACATCGCCCAGCCTAAAATAATTCCTCGCCCTGAGCATTCCGTCTCCAGAGATAATATTGACGATATTGCATTGAAAGTTTTGTATCGTCTACATAAAGCGGGGTATCGCGCTATGTTAGTGGGGGGGGGCGTCCGTGATTTATTGTTGAGGCATGCACCAAAAGATTTTGATATTGCCACTGATGCTCTTCCTGAGGATGTTAAAAAACTGTTTAGCAATAGTCGCCTGATTGGCCGGCGTTTTCGTCTGGCCCATGTGTTTTTTGGTCGTGACATAATTGAAGTTGCAACTTTCAGGGCTTCACAGCTGGATGAAAATAACAACAGTAATAATGATTTAGATCGAGCTCATGACGACAGCGGGCGTATTTTACGTGACAATGTTTATGGGCAGTTAGAAGATGATGTCTGGCGGCGAGATTTTACTGTAAATGCGCTTTATTATGATATCGCCGATTTTTCTATTGTAGATTACACCTCCGCGATGGATGATATTGAAAATAAAATACTGCGCTTAATCGGTGATCCGGAAACCCGTTATCGTGAAGACCCTGTACGTATGTTGCGAGCTATCAGGTTTGCTGCAAAACTGGATTTCACAATACACCCTGATTCCGAACGACCCATATTTGAGCTTGGGCATTTACTTGCCGATATTCCACCTGCTCGTTTATATGATGAGGTGTTGAAATTATTTCATTCAGGAAAAGGGGTTGCTTCACTGCAGTTGCTGCGCAAATATGACCTGTTGCAATATTTATTTAAGCCGGCAGATGATGCTTTAAAGCAGAGTAATGAGTTTTTTGAGGCGTTTATATATATGGCGCTTGAAAGTACAGATAAACGAATTAATCAGGGGCAGCCTGTGACGCCTGCCTTTTTATTTGCAGCTATGTTATGGGGAACCGTGGATAAGTTGACTGAAAAGCTAAAGCAGTCGGGAGAGTCTGGAAGTATTGCTATACAGAATGCCAGTTCGGTGGTGTTATCTCAACAGGTTAAAACCATCAGCATTCCCAAGCGCTTTAGTATGGTGGTTCGTGATATATGGCAGATGCAATATCGATTTAAATTTCGCCATGGCCGGCGTGCAAAAGCTTTGTTAGTACACAAAAAATTTCGTGCAGCTTATGATTTTATGTGTATTAGAAGCAGGGCAGGTCAAGTAAAAGATGATAGCTGTGAGTGGTGGACACGGATACAGGTATTGGGGGCTCAGGAACAGGATATTCTTTTAAACCCTGCAAAAACTAAATCACGTAAAAAGAAAACAGCTCCAAAGAGTTAATGAGTTCAGGTTGATGTTTCAAAATTCAAGAGTGCGATGTTATATTGGTCTTGGTAGTAATTTGAATCAACCATTGCAACAAATTAAGAATGCAAAAGAAAAAATTGCCAGATTATCTGATGTTGCTTTATTGCAATGTTCTTCCATTTATCAAAGCAAGGCTTTAACGCTTGATGATGAACCACAAAATGATTATTTAAATGCGGTGCTGGAAATAGAAACAACGCTTGATGCAGAGTCATTGCTGGATGTTTTACAACAGATAGAAATAGATCAGGGCAGAGTTAAAGAAAAACGCTGGGGTGCAAGGACAATTGATTTAGATATCTTATTATATGGGGAGCAGGAAATTAAAATGGAGCGTTTAATTGTGCCCCATAATGAGATAGAAAAGAGAAATTTTGTATTGTTACCGTTATCACAAATTTCATCTGAGTTAGAGATTCCAGGTAAAGGTGCTTTGAAAAAAATATTACAGAATATGAGTGACCAGCCATTAAAAAAAGTAGGTGAATTTAATGGATAAGCCTGAGTTTATTGTTGTTGAAGGCCCTATTGGTGTGGGTAAAACAACGTTAGCAAAAAAACTGGCGCATAGCTTTGATAGTGAATTGTTACTTGAAGGCGCGGCTGAAAATCCATTTATGACGCGTTTTTATGAAAATCCGAAAGCGGCTGCATTATCAACACAACTGTTTTTTTTGTTACAGAGAGCAAGACAAATGCAGGAAATGCGTCAGGCAGATATGTTTAGTCCTGTACGTATTGCTGATTTTTTAATGGAAAAAGATCGCTTGTTTGCGGAGCTCACACTGGATGATGATGAGTTGCGATTATACGAGCAGGTATATGAGCAATTAACAATAGATGTGCCGGAACCGGATTTAGTTGTATATTTACAGGCTCCAGTTGAAGTGTTGTTGGGGCGTATTGAAAATCGTGGTATTCAGCATGAGCGTTTAATTGAAGCGGCATATTTACAGCGGCTGTCTGATTCTTATGTGAATTTTTTCTATCACTATAGTGATGCGCCGTTACTGATTGTGAATGCGGCGGATATTGATTTTGCAAATAATGAAAATGATTATCAACAGTTGTTACAGCGATTAAAGTCTATTAATAGTGGACGACATTATTATAACCCTCAGCCAGAGTTAATTTAGAAACAAGAAAGCAGCGTATCTTTCGGGTGCATAAGTCGTCATTATGAAATAAAACTATTAATGTATCCCTGAAAGCACCGGCAAAAAACTAAAGAATAAAAATATGAGCGTACAATCTGAAAATTTCAATAAAGTGACGATAAATACACTACGAGAAATGAAGGCAAATGAGGAAAAAATTGCCTGTCTTACGGCTTATGATGTGAGTTTTGCGCAACTGCTTGATAATGCCGGTGCTGATATTGTATTAGTGGGTGATTCTTTGGGTATGGTTATTCAGGGGCTGGATTCGACTATTCCTGTAACCATGGATGAAATGATTTATCATGGGCAAGTTGTTTCCCGTGGTTTAAAGCGTGCTCTGTTAATAATGGATATGCCATTTATGTCTGATGCTTCAACTTCTCAGGCAGTGGAAAATGCCGGGCGCTTTATGAAAGAATGTGGTGCGAATATGGTTAAGCTTGAAGGTGGAGCTGATCAGCAGGAACTGGTTGAGACGTTAACCCGCCTGGGTATTCCTGTTTGTGCGCACTTAGGTTTACAGCCACAAAGGGTTCATAAACTGGGTGGTTATAAAGTGCAGGGGCGTGATAAGGCTACGGCTGATAAAATGTTAAATGATGCCCGTGTTCTGGAGCAGGCAGGTGCTGATTTATTATTACTGGAATGTGTGCCAGATGAGCTTGCCAGAAGAGTGTCGGAGCAATCGACTATCCCTGTAATTGGTATCGGTGCAGGTAACCAGACAGATGGGCAAATTTTAGTGTTATATGACATTCTGGGAATTTCAGCCGGGCGTATTCCACGCTTTTCCAAAAACTACATGCCACAGGCCAGCTCCATTCAACAGGCGGTTGAGCAGTATATTGAAGAAGTTAAGAGCAGTAAATTTCCTGATAAAGATCATACTTTTAATTAGACGCTGTTATTTTTATTCTATAGTCATGTATTTATGAAAGTTTCTAAAACCATTTCATCCTTAAAAAGTGTTATTTCGCAGTGGCGGCTGGGTGGTCAGCGCATTGGCTTTATCCCGACCATGGGGCATTTACATGCCGGGCATATTGAGCTGGTTAATCAGGCCAGAAGTCATTGTGACAAGGTTGTTGTTAGTATTTTTGTAAACCCTCTGCAATTTAATGAAGCCAGTGATTTTGAAGCATATCCTAAAACATTAGATATGGATCAGAAAAAGCTCATATCAGCTAAAACAGATCTGTTGTTTTTACCAGACAATGAAATGATGTATACAAACGGGCGAGTGGCAACAACAAAAGTATGTGTTCCTGAAATCACTCAAGAGCTTGAAGGTGAGCATCGTCCGGGACATTTTGATGGTGTCTCTACGGTGGTGAATAAGTTATTTAACTTAGTGCAGCCCTGTATGGCATTTTTTGGTGAAAAGGACTATCAGCAATTATTGTTAGTAAGAAAAATGGTAGATGACCTGAATATGCCAGTTAAGATTCAGGCAGTACCTACGCACCGTGAAGAGGATGGCCTGGCGATGAGCTCAAGGAACTCCCGTTTATTAGAAGATCAGCGGAAACTAGCACCTGAGCTCTATAAAGTGTTACAGCAATTAGTGCAGAAACTGGAAATCCCTGACATTTCTCTTCAGGAAGTGGAGTTGGCTGCGGAAAAATTATTAAAAAACCAGGGGTTTGAGGTTGAATATGTATCCGTGAGAGATGCATATAATTTACAGCCTGTTACAGCACAAACAACTGTTAAGGTTGTTCTGGCAGCGGCCAGACTAGGAAAGGTGAGACTAATAGACAATATTGTGGTCAGGTAGTCTGGTTACGTTGTTTATGGATAGGCGCCAATATAATGTGCGGCATTAGTCGTGATCTATAATTTTATGATAATGAGTTATTACCATGTTTTAGATCGATAAAACGTGGCTTTAAGTGCTATTTTTGGCCGTTAGATATGATATTAAGCTCTAATGATGGCAGGGTTCTGTAAAGAGTCAGTTCCTGTAAAATAACCGGATTTAGATAGTCCATTATCGGTGTCCGGTATGACTGTATCTGGTTAATAGAGAGGCGATGTCCTATAATATAAGCCTTATCTTAACTTGATAGAATCTTTTGATTCCAGCATAATAAAGGCTTCGTTTTTTATTGCGTTTTAACAGGAATATTTATGCATCTGACCATGCTCAAGGCCAAATTACATCAAGCTCGCGTCACACTCTCTGAATTAGAGTATGAAGGTTCCTGTGCGATTGATGGAAAGTTACTGGATGAGGCAGGTATTCATGAATATGAACAAATCCAGATATATAACCTGGCAAATGGTAATCGATTTACAACCTATGCTATTCGCGGGGAAGACGATAGCGGTATGATTTCTGTAAATGGTGCAGCTGCGCATAAGGCCAATCCGGGTGATCGCGTTATTATCTGTAGTTATACGCAACTAGATCACAAAGAAGCGGTCAATTTTAAGCCTAAGTTAGTATATTTAGATAAGCATAATCAGATTACTCATACCAGTGATCGAATTCCGGTTCAGGTTGCCTAAAAAGACAGTTATATCGCTTGTTTATCAATTACAACGTGCTTACTACTAAGCATATTTTCCTTTTAAAGTCATAGATTAATCCACTTCAGGCTATTAATTTCAGATAATGTTACGATTAAGCCAGGATGACTGCTATGGGCTGAATTGTCTCGGAGATTGGAAATAAGTGTAATTTTCAGTATTTTTTGATGCTATCTGAGAGGAATGGCATAAAAGGAAAGTTTCCTTTATTGGGATATTTTATGTAAATGTGGGTTTATGTAAAAGCCGTTTTAGTCAATTTCAGAAGCCAGTTCGATTTGATTTCTACCATTTTCTTTTGCCTTATAAAGTGCCCTGTCAGCATTTTCGATTAAATCTTTTATTTTGTAACTGCTACCCTTGTCATGCGTTGCTATTCCCATGCTAACAGTAAGGTACTTATTTACTTTTGAGTCTTTATGTTCAATTTTAGCTGTTTTTAATGATTCGGCGAAACGATTAGCTACTTTTTCAGCATTAATTTCGGTTGTTCCGGGCAATAGGACAACAAATTCTTCACCCCCATAACGAGCCGCCATATCCTGTGGATTAAAGCACGACCTGGCTAACAGGCCAGCGACTTCTTTCAGGCATTCATCACCAAGTTGATGGCCATAACTGTCATTGAATAATTTGAAGTAATCAATATCCATGAGAATCAGGGAAACAGGTGTCTGGTTGTCTCTGGCATCCTGGATATCCGACTCAAGTTGCTCATCAAAGTGACGACGATTAGAGATGCCTGTAAGGCCGTCCTTCATAGAAAGCTTGTGCAACTGTCTGTTACTTGATTCAAGCTGTTTTTTTAACTGGCTGAGTGCATAAAATGCAGAATCTCGTTCTTTTTGTAATATATAGTTTTTAGCATGGGCGCGAATGCGAGCGATGAGTTCTATTTCGTCTGGTAGCTTGACCAGGTAATCGCTGGCACCATAGCTAAAAGCCTCACTTTTTGTTGTTGCTTCTTCCTTAGAGGATAAAACAATGACAGGAATCTCCCGTGTTTCATGATTGGCTTTATAAAAACGCAATAAAGTCATGCCATCTGCATCAGGCATGACCAGGTCCTGTAATATAATCGTTGCATCAAGATCAACAGCGCTTTCAATAGCCAGTGCTGGGTCTTCTATATAAGTTAATTCCATATCAGATTCACTGGATAACATTCGACGAATACCTTCGGCAATAATAGGTTGGTCGTCTACCAGCATAATTCGAATAATTTTATCGGTATTAAATATATTTTCTTTATTCATATTAAATTTTTCAGCATAGATTTCCTTATGTTAATAAAAAAACTCAGAGTTGTGTCGTCCATCATCTACAGAGTTAAAGGGAATAGCTATTTTATAGAGACACCCTAAATTAAGTTTTTCATTATTTTTTTTGCAATATCATTTATATCAAGCTCAATCTCTACTGCTTTAAGTTCGCAGGCAGCCTTGGGCATACCATATACTGCGCAGCTATTTTTATCCTGAGCGATTGTTAACATGCCACGGTTATAAAATGATAATAGACCATTTGCACCGTCACGTCCCATACCCGTAAGTAAAACGCCAATTAATTTATTCGGCCAGTGAGTGACCGCACTCTCGAAAAAACGGTCAACTGAAGGCCTGTAGGGATAGTTAACAGGTTCAGCAGTGTATTCAAAGTGCCCTGTTTTATTAATGATTAGATGATCATTGGTGCTTGCCATATAAACATTATCAATTTTGGGTACTTGGCCTTCCTTTGCTATTTCAATGTTTATACTGGTTTGCTCATTTAACCATTGGGCCATGCCCTGGCTAAACTGATTATCCATATGTTGAATAATAACCCAGATAGCATTGGTTTTTTTGGGCAGTTGTTTCAGTATCGTTAAAAGAGCAGCGGGCCCCCCAGTTGATGCACCAATGGCAATTAAGGGGGTGCTCTTTATAGATATTACCTGTTGATTTTTATTTTTTGTTGTCAGACTATCATGGAGCTTTTGAATGTTTAAAATTTTATTTTTAAGATCATGTAAAGATTCAGTTTGTTCAGTTGATGGTTCAGAAAAAGCATCTAGTGCACCCGCTGACATTGCTTCAAACACCTGTCCTGGATTTTGTTTTACAGAGTCACTAATGGCAATGACAGTTGTAGGCGATGTTTCCATGATCTGTCTAATAAGCTCATCGCCTTTCATATCACTTAAATTTATTTGTACTAATAGTAGATCAGGACAGTCATTTTGACAGTGTATAATTGTCTCTTTTCCTGTATGGCATGCCCAGCATATACTGAATCCCAGGTCTGCAATCAAGTAGCTAAATAATCGAATAATATCTGGGTTATGATGAACAATTGCTATACGCATAACAGGTAATTAACCTTTGGCTTCGCCAATTAAATCAACAACAGCATCAAGTAGCGTATCATCATGAAAACTACCTTTGGTTAAATAGTAATCTGCACCTGCTTCAAGTCCTTTTTGCTTATCTTCGGCGCGGTCTTTATATGAAACCATCATTACAGGAATGCTGCGTAGAGCAGCATCATTTTTTATCATAGTTATAAATTCAATGCCGTTCATGCGAGGCATATCGATATCAGAAATAACCAGATCATAATTGCCATTACGTACCGTATTCCAGCCATCGACACCATCTATAGCTATATCAACGAGATACCCTCTTGATTCAAGTAGTTTTTTTTCAATTTCACGAACTGTTAATGAGTCATCTACAACAAGTACTCGTTTATGTGTCATTGTATCGAGTGAGATGTTAGCACCAACTTTATATAAATCTTTTCCAGTAATGATGTCATGAATGCTTTGTTGGAGGTCGTCAATATCAAATACCAGTACAGGTTCGCCATCATCAGTAATAGCAGCTGAGCTAATATCTTTTATTTTACCTAATTTTTTATTTAAAGTTCGTAGAGCCAGTCCTCTTTCACCAATTAATTCATCCACAACCAGGCCATAACTCATATTCCAGTCGCCAATAATAATAACAGGAATATCATTGTCTTCTGGTGAAGAGTAGTTTATTCCAAGTATTTGAGCGCAGTGTATTAAACCGATATGTTTATCATTAACTGAAATATACTGTTTGTCTTCAAAAATAGAAATGTCCTGTTTTTTTATAGTCATTAAACTTTGTATTTTAGCCAGAGGAAATGCATAGAATTCATTGTTTATACTTACCATTAAACTTCTAATTACAGAAAGTGTTAATGGTAGTTCCATGTTAATTTCCATGCCCTTATCTAACTCAGTATCAGCATGTAATTTCCCGCGTACTTGCTGTAGAGCGCTGTGTACGACATCCAGTCCAACACCTCTTCCGGATAACTCAGTAACTTCACTGCGAGTAGAAAAGGAAGGTAGAAATAGAAAGTCCAGTAATTCAGATTTAGACAGACTTTCAGCCATATTGGCATTAACCAGGTTTTTATCTAAAATTTTACGGCGTAATTTTTCTATATCAACTCCACGGCCATCATCTTTTACCTGAATACGTAACCTTCCTGACTGGTGGTTTGCGCTAACTTTAATAGTACCTGACTCGGGTTTGTTTTTAAGTAAGCGATTCTCAGGTGTTTCTATACCGTGATCTATGGCATTACGAATCATATGATTTAAGGGAGCATCCAGTTTTTCAATAATATCTCTATCGACGAGTGTATCTTCACCTTCTATTTTTAGAATGACTTTTTTATTTAGAGAATTGGAAATATCCCTAACCATTCGTTTAAAGCCTCTGGTGCTATCACTAAAAGGTCGCATTCGACTGGCAACAATTTCATGGTTTATTTTTGAATTTATATTAGATGAACGGCGATCAAAACTATCAAGACTGATTAGTTGTGATGTGATTTCATCTCGATAGTTTTCAGCTTTATGTTGAATGTCAATAATGAGTTTGTTTTCATGTTCTGAGTGTTTATTATCTTCAATAATACTACGTAGAAGATCAATTTGGCCAAGAATGTCATTGTGTTTTCGTTTAAGGATAAGCATAGAATCAGAATGCTGACGTATCCAGTTTGAAGAAACGCTTAATTCTCCAGCAAGGCCGACAAGTTTGTTGATTCGACTTGTGCTAACCTTGACCATATTGTCGCTTGTAGATGTGCTAATTTTTTCTGTGAGTGAGTTATTTTGTTTTAATGTTTCAGGTGTAATGGCCTGGCCGTTATATATGCTTGTTAATAATTTTATAAACGTATTTAAATAATGCGTGTTTTCCTGTGTCCACTGAGCTATTTCACTGGGGGGTAATGATTTTATTTGTATTAGCAGGTCATTGCAGATGAAGATTTGGTCAATACTGTTTTTTAATAAGTTTATTTTATTGTTTTGCGCAGCAACAAAAACATCTTCCATAGCATGAGCTAATTTTACCACGCCTTCTATGCCTACCATGCGTGCGGCCCCTTTTATGGAGTGTGCCGCACGCATCATTGATTCAAGTAGCCTGCTATCCTGACTGTCACTATCAATTTCAAGTAAGTTATTATTTATTATATCAATACTGTTGTGCAACTCAGTGCAAAATAGTTGAAACATTTCAGGGTCAATGTTTTCTGCAGTTGAAAAGGATAAGGGCTTTTCTGATTGTGGTGATTCAGTTGTTATGCTTTTAGAAGATCCACATTTATCTTGTTTGTTAAGTAATGAGGTTAGTTGTTCATTGCATGATTTTACTTTTTTATTTGTTTTTTCTTCAGGAGTGTCGAGTTTTTCTGAAGGCAAAGAGGCTATATATATAAATAAATTAACTGTGCTATTGAGAATGTCTGTGCCTGGTTTATCTGTTTTTATATTTATACTTTGATAGCGAGAAAATACCTGTTCTAGCAATTCTACTGTTAATATTACAATATTCACATGTACTAGCTTTACTGCTCCTTTGATAGCACGTGTGTGATTTATGAGTGATTCGTATGTGCTGCACAGGTCATCGGATGAATCGAGTTTCTTTATTGAGTTAAATAGTTTTTCTGACTGAGTTTCAATTTCAGACTTGAAAAGATCAAACATGGCCTTATTTATATTGTTTTTATTTGTCATTAAAAATAGGCCGTATATTAGATGTTTTTATGTAAAGCAGAAAAAACAAGGTCGCTATTTAAAAGGCCTACGTCTGTGTTTTTATGGCGGATAATGCCATTGATGAAGCAGGATGTATCTTTTTTAATTGTTGATGGTGTTGGTTGGATATCGTCCATATCGTAATGAATTATATCTCTGACTTCTGTGGCTGGGAAAGCAAAAGACTCTTCATTGTCATCAATGATTATATAGCGTTCTTGAGTGTGCTTGTTTGAACTTTCGCTTTTATTTATTTTGAATAAATATCCCAGTGATACATTAAGTAGTAGTTCTCCATGTACGTTAACGAGCCCTCTAAGTACCTGGTTTTTTATGTGAGGTAGTGAATGATGTTTGTCGCAATGTGTGATTTCTTTGACAAGTTTTGATGCTAAAGCAAACCATTCATCTCCCATTCGAAATACAAGTGCTGATTTTAGATTTATGTTTTTTTCCTGTCGAGGCTGATTAAGATTATTTTTCCATTCTAAAAGATAGCTTTCTTCAGCTGGGCGACTGAGTAGTTGACTACCTGCCTGGCTATAAATTTCACAATTGTGACAATGAGTCAGCCTTTTCAGTTTTTCACAACGGGGAGACTTGCTGCCCCAGACACCAATTTTATTCCAGCAATCATTGATATTTAGTGTTGTCATTAGCTTAATTTTTATCGGTTAAAAGCACTTTGTTTGCTCTTTTTTTAAATAGCATGGCATTTTTTAGATCTCCATTTTCCTGTAATAACAGTGATAAATGAGTTAATAATTCATAATGTTTAGGCTCAAGAAAAAGTCCTTTACGAAAAAGTGATTCAGCTACTTGAGTTTTATTCTGGCTATTAGCAATTAAACCTAGAAGAAACAGGGTTTCGGGGCTCTCACCCTGTTTGTCTATATGTTGATGGCATAAAGATTCAGCTTCGTTGTAATTAGCCGAGTTAGCTAATTCATGTGCTTTTTCTAATAATAGGGAAATATCTATTTCCTGATTTTGTGTATCTGGCTCTGTTTTTTTATGAATAAGTGATTTAAAAGCTGTTTTTTGTTTGAAGGGAAGCTTTTTTGATTTTATTTGAACGGTTGATTGCGGTGCAAGCTGTTTTATTGGTTTTTTTTCTTTAAAATCAGGATGGCAATGTTTAATTAATGCAAAAGCCTGTTCAAATCCTGTATTTTTAAATGTATTAGTTGGAACAGAGCCAAATTCAGAGTGACCAATAAAAAGGTGGCCGTCATTTTTCATGAAGTTTGATAGATTATTAAATGCAATTAATTTAGTTGAGGCATCAAAATAGATAAGCAAATTTCGGCAGAGTATATAATCAAATTTATGCCTTAATGAAGGATTTTCATGCAAAATATTTAAAGGATAAAATTTTATTTTTTTATTGATATTGGAATTTATTTTGTAAAAATCACCTTTTTTACTGAAAAATTTGTTCTGATATGTATGGTAATGTTTTCCACGAAAGGAGTTGTTGCCATATAATCCTTGTTCAGCGCTCTGAAGGGCTCGAGCGCTAACATCGACTGCATCTATTGTAAATCTGGATTCTTCGATGTTTTTATCTATAAGGTACATTGCAAGTGAATAAGGCTCTTCACCAGTAGAGCTGGGTATACTTAATATTTTAAAGATGGATGATTTGTTTTGGCTAATCTGTTTTTTTATTTTTTGATATATTATTTCGAAAGGTTTTATATCTCTAAAAAACCAGGTTTCAGGAATGACTGCAACCTCCAGTAATTCGTGTAATTCTTCCCTGTTTTCTTTTACAAGTGAGTAATATGTATTGAAATCATTGATTTCACATTGATTCATACGCTGTGTAATAATGTTTTCAATTGTTGAGTCGCCAATGGTGCTGCTATCCAGACCAATTTTATCTTTTACGATTAATTTTATTTTGTTAAGTGATGAATGCATTAAATCGCATGCCTTAACTAAGTTGATTTGCTAGCTGATAGCTGATGGATTCAGGTAATACATTATGTGTATCAATGAGTTGAATTATATCGTGATTGTGTTTGTAAATAAGACCAAGAAAATCATTTTGTTTTGACTGAATGCCTGTGCTTGATATTTCGTCGGTTTCACACATCATGACATCGGTAACCATTTCAGCAATTAGACCAATGGGACGTGAAACACCAGAAAGAGATTTGTATTCAATAATAATAATGCGTGTACTCAGGTTGTTATTGCAGTTGCGATTTTCAAAAAGTTGGCATAGGTCTATTACAGGAGCAGGTTTTCCACGATAATTAAATAGTCCTTTAATAGCATTATGTGCTAAAGGTATTTTTTTAAGTTCAATTAACGGTACAATTTCAATAATGCGCATAGCTTCAATGCCATATCGTTCTTTACCTATATTGAGTCCTAAAATTAACATTAGTCGGTCACTTTAAAGGTGGATACTCCTTGTTGTAATCCACGAGCTGCATCTTTTAATTGTTCAACTGATACCCCTGACTGTTTTAATGTTTCAGCCGTTTGCTGTGCCATTTCATTTAGCTGTATCATACTTTCTTTTATCTGGTATGCGCCTTCAGCCTGTAGGCGTGTACCTTCACTTACGGTTTCAAAGCGAGGTAGCAGGGCCTGTACCTGCTGAATAATATGTGTAAGTTGTGCCCCGACCGTGGCGACATCGGATACACCGCGGCTTACTTCTTCAGAGAATTTATCCATACTCATTACACCAGCAGATACAGCTGATAACATTTCTTTTACTGTTTGTTCAATGTCCCAGGTGGCTACAGCAGTTTGGTCAGCAAGTCGGCGAATTTCAGTGGCGACTACAGAGAAGCCACGGCCGTATTCACCGGCTTTTTCTGCTTCGATAGCAGCATTGAGTGATAGCAGATTGGTCTGGTCTGCAACTCGATTAATAGTGGTAACAACGGTATTAATATTATCTGCCTTTTCACTGAGTATCGCTAATTTGGATGAAATGTTCTCAGTTGCTGACTGCATTTGTCCCATTGTATTTTCCATCGATACTAATGAGTTGTGGCCATCTGTTGCCAGTTCAGATGTGTTGTGTACTACTTTTTTAACTTCTTGCATTGTTGTTAAAAGCTCTTTGCCAGTTGCAGAAATTTCAGTAATGGTAGACATGATCTGATTAGTGCTGGCAGCCTGTTCTGCAACAGTGGCTTCATGTTCTTTGGCATTGGCGGCTATTTGGGTTGCTGATGAAGTGACCTGAATGCCTGAAATCTGTACTTGTTTTACCAGGCTATTTAAATTTTCCAGCATGGTTTTAACACCAGCAGCTACATGTGAGATAGAGTCATTAGATGAAAATATCATCATATTTGAAGTAAGGTTACCCTGAGCAGCCATTGAAACAACTTCCTGAACAAGTTCTGCCTTGCCTTCCAGATCGGCATTAATTTCCTTTTCACGTTCAGCAATGTCATTCATTTCTGAGGCCAGGTAATGAAAATTATGAACTACCTGATTGATTTCGGATTTATCATGGGTGAGTTGTAAGCTGGGCGCTTCTGCTCTTTCAACCATAAAGCGATTTATGGTTGATGAAATAGATTCCAGTCCACTGTCTATTGCTGTCATAACAGGTGTAATTATATTGTTTAGTATAATGTAATACAGAGCGAGAATAGTGCCCATTACTATTAAAATAAATATACTGATTAGCTCTAAAGAGCGGTGTTGCTCAAGTAAGTAAAGAAGTGATATACCGAGAAAAATTTGTGGCAGGGTGAATAATATGATTAGACGTTTTTTAATTGGATAGGTATTAAATGCCTCTATAAGCTTCTTCATGGTATTTTTGCCGTGTTCCCTAAAAATATTTATTTTATTATTATAAGTATTTGATTCTACTGTGTGTATATAGCAGATTTTATGGGGAAAGCAAAAAGAGAGTGGTAAGTTGTTAGTTAAAATTTGTGAGTTTTAATTAATAAAAAAACGGCCACCTGGTAGGGGGGTAGCCGTTTTTGTTATAGAACTATATAACTGTATGTTTACCCTGTATTACGCATTCCAGCAGCAACAGCACTTATCGTCCGTAATAAAGGGTTAATCCATGTATCCTGTTCATTTTCTGTTGCCTGTTCGTCACGATAGCGGGTTAGCATTAAAATTTGAATATGGCTTAATGGGTCGAGATATGGGTCCCTGCGTCGTAGAGATAGTGCCAGAGTTGGACTGTCAGATAATAATTGTGCATTGCAGGTAATGGCTAGAATATTTTCAACGGTACGTTTGTGCTCTGTAAAAATTTTCTTTGATACCCGCTGTTCCACATCTTTATCTTCACATAATTCTGAGTATTCTTTTGCCGTTGACATGTCGGCTTTCAGTAATGCCATTTGTGTATTATTGAGCATGGCTTTGAAATAAGGCCAGTTGGCATTCATTTCCTGTAACAATCTCAGATTCTCGTCTTTACCATCAATAAAATTGGCTAAAGCAGTACCAATTCCATACCAGGCAGGCAGGGTGGTACGAGACTGTGCCCAGCCAAATACCCATGGAATAGCACGAATAGATGCTTTTGAGCGATTTGCTTTACGATGAGATGGGCGTGAGCCAATATTCATCAGGCCAATTTCAGTTACCGGGGTGGTTTCATAGAAATAATCCAGAAAGCCCTCAGTACGATCGGTTAGATCTCGGTAGCTATTTTCACCATCTTTAGTTAATGCCTGCATGGTTTGCAGGTATTCACTCTTAGCCGGTTTGGCTTTTTCGGTCACAATGGATTTACTGGCTTTCATCAGGCCAGACACACCCATGGTTAGCTCGTAAATAGCGGTTTCCTGATTGCTGTACTTATATGATAGTACTTCACCCTGTTCAGTGAATTTGATTTGTCCGTGAACCGTACCTTCTGGCTGAGACAGAATCGCATCGTGAGTAGGGCCGCCGCCACGACCAATAGTGCCACCACGTCCATGGAATAAGCGACAATCTATATCGAATGCATCAGTGAGTCTGATGACTTTTTGTTGAGCATCATACAGGTTCCATGATGAGGCCATTATGCCCCCATCTTTACAGGAATCTGAGTAACCTAACATGGCTTCCTGCAGGTTGCCTGAGGCTTTAAGTAATTTGTTGTAAACAGGGTTTTCAAACAGGGTTTTTAATACCTGTTCTATATGTTCTAAGTCTTCAATTGTTTCGAACAGGGGAGAAATACTAACTCGGCAAAAAGCTTCCCCTGTCTCTTTATCAGTACCGGTTAAACCTGCTAATGTCGCCAGCCACATTACTTCTAGTACATGGCTGGCGGCATGAGTCATGGAAATAACATAATTACCAAATGCATTAGGTGAAATTTCATCGCGCATATTAGCGATTAACTCAAATACATTCAGTGTCTCAAGGTTTAATTCATCCATCTGTTTTTTATCTATATCTAAAACAGGTGGTGTTTCTATGTATTTAGAAAGTAATTCCTGGCGTTGCTCCTCATTGAGTTCGTTGTAATCTGGAGCCCCGGGAATTTGTTTAATGATATCTGCTACAGCGTCTGAATGGCGGGTTGATTCCTGACGAATATCGAGTTTAAGCAGGAAGAAACCAAATGTTTCGGCAATGCGAATACAGTCTTTTAAGTCACCATTAGCAATGTTTTCATCGCCATGGCTGATTAGTGAGCTACGAATAAGCTGTAAATCAGCAATAAACTCTTTTTCTGATGTGTATGCCTGATTAAATTCATCTATGTTTTCTTCTGTACTCTCTCCAGACAGGCGTGCATTTATCAGAGCTAAATTTTGCTGTAGTCGATAATGCATAAATGATAGTTTACGACGATAAGGAGCATTGCTGAATGCATTAGGCGAAGCTGCATAGACTTCAAAGCGAATATTTTCATCTGCTTCGAGGCTATCCATAAAAGATTTAGTTGGGCTGCAGAGGTCAATAGAGTGAGTGAGTTGCTTGTTAACTTCTACTACGCGGTAGATGTATTCCTGTAGAATTACCTGAGTCTGCATACGTAGAGCCATTGCAGTCGTGTCGGGCTTTACGAACGGGTTACCATCGCGATCACCGCCAATCCATGAACCAAAACGTAAAAAGCTGGGTACAGTGATGCTGCTATCTGGATAGTGTTTTTTAACTTTACGTTCCAGATTACGGTAAATATGCGGTACCGCATTAAACAGGCTGGTGCGGAAGTAATACATGCCATTTTTAATTTCATCACGTACCTGAGGTTTATGCTCACGGACTTCATTGGTGCGCCATAATTGCTGGATTTCTGTTTCCAGATCTTCGGTTAATTCTGCGCGTTGTAGTTTGCCTATGCGTGTATCATTGAGTTTGTCATTTAGCAGAAAGATGCGTCGTAGGGCATTCATTATGCTTCGGCGTTTGGACTCTGTCGGGTGTGCTGTGAAAACAGGGATATAAGCCAGCTCATCCAGTAAGTCCTGTAACTGAGAGGCGTTTATACCATCTAAACGGAACTGTTCCAGTGTATTATCAAATGAACCTGTCCAGAGTGATTTACCATTAAAGACCTGTTCACGACGTTGTAGGTGTTGATAGTCTTCTTCAGCGATATTAATTAGACTAAAATAAATGCTAAAGGCGCGTACTACCTGAGTCAGAGTATCTGCATCCAGTGTTTCGATAAATGCCATTAACTGGGCACGTTTTTTTGGATTATCAGTTTTGCGTAAGCTGATATAACCTTTACGTAGCTTTTCAACGGCATCATAGACATGAGTGCCTGCCAGGTTTTTAATGACATTGCCTAGCAGGTTACCAAAAAGCTTTACCCGTGCCCGGAGTTTTTTGTCATTAGGAAGAGTTGACTTTTTAGCAGTGCTTACCATGTGTGTGTTTTTACCAGAAGTTGATACAAGGCGCGATATTATACATGAAAGGCTAATGATGGGCTAAATTTGATTGAGCCATTGATAAAATTGATTAATAATCATACTCTTATCGATATAATAAGAGTGTTATTAAACATTAGGACAGAAATGAGCGATTTAACTGATTCAGCAGAATGGAAAGCATTAAAAAAACATTTTAAAGCTATCTCTCATGTGCATATGCGAGACTTGTTTAATGAAGATTCAGAGCGATTTGAGCAGTTTTCAGTTAGTTTAAATGATATTTTACTGGATTATTCTAAAAACCGTATTACCAATGAGACGGTTAAGTTATTAATGGATCTGATGCGTATCACCAATGTTGAAAAGCACCGTGCACGTATGTTTGCAGGTGAGAATGTGAATTGCACCGAATCTCGCCCAGCACTGCATGTGGCGTTGAGAAATCGCTCAAATAAACCTGTAATGGTCAATGGTGAAGATGTGATGCCTAAGATCAATGCAGTATTGTCTAAAATGCGTGATTTTTCTGAACGGGTAAGAAGTGGCCGGTTACGGGGCTACGATGGGCGCAGAATCAGAAGTATTGTCAATATTGGTATTGGCGGTTCTGATCTGGGGCCTCATGTGGTATGTGATGCTATGAAACCTTTCGCACAAAGGGGCTTAAAGGTGCATTTTGTGTCTAATGCGGATGCAACGCATCTGGTTGAAACATTAAAACAACTGGAGCCGGAAACAACCTTATTCATTATATCTTCAAAAACATTTACCACTCAGGAAACCTTACTTAATGCCCACAGTGCCAGGAAATGGTTTGTTGATCTGGTGGGGGATGAAAAAGCAGTTGCTAAGCATTTTGTAGCAGTGAGTACAAACCATGAAGCAACGTCTAAATTTGGTATAAATCCCGATAATGTCTTTGAGTTCTGGGACTGGGTTGGTGGGCGTTATTCTCTCTGGTCTGCTATTGGTCTGCCTATTGCGCTTTATATTGGTATGGATCATTTTGAAGACCTGTTACTGGGCGCTCATGAAATGGATCAGCACTTTGAAAGTGCACCGCTGGAACAGAATATGCCGGTAATACTGGCCATGTTAGGTATCTGGTATAACAATTTTTTTGATGCTCAAAGCCATGCGGTGATGCCCTATAGCCAATATATGGAACGTTTACCTGCTTATTTGCAGCAGTTAGATATGGAGAGTAACGGCAAAACAATAGACAGGCAGAACCAAAGGGTTAATTATTTAACCGGTCCAATTATCTGGGGGCAGTCAGGTACTAATGGGCAGCATGCCTTTTTTCAGCTTTTACATCAGGGGACTAAGCCTGTTCCTGCCGATTTTTTGATTCCAGCGTTGAGTCAGAACCCGTTAGGGCTACATCACAGGGTTTTATTTTCTAATTGCCTGGCGCAAACCAAGGCTTTGATGCTAGGTAAAAAATACACTGAAGCCCTGGAAGAGATGCAGGGTGCTGGCAGTTCATCGGAAGAAATTGATGGGGCAATAGAGCATAAAGTGTTTGAGGGTAACAAACCTACGAATACGATTATTTTTGAGCGATTAGACCCTAAAACATTAGGCTCAATTATGGCGTTGTATGAGCATAAGGTGTTTGTGCAGGGTGTCGTCTGGAATATCAATTCTTTTGATCAATGGGGCGTGGAATATGGCAAAGTGCTGGCGGGGGAGATTCAGCAGGATCTGGCCCAGCCTGGCAATGTTGATGATCATGATTCATCTACTAATGGTTTGATTAATTATCGTAAGGGGGTTTATTTTCAGGATGTTGACCGACGGAAGCTGGATTAAAGCGTCGCTGTGATTTTTAGCTAAAATTAAAGTTGTCGTTCTGAGTGAAAGCGAAGGATCTGGTGTAGTGAATTGCCAGAAAGGAATAAAGCATTCGGTTTTTTATTCAAAATATTAAACCACATCTTTATGGTTTATGGTTTATGGTTTATGGCTATTTCCTTAAGTGCCCAGTCAATATGCTCTGTTACCATCTCATTAACATCTGCTCGCCGGTTTTCTAGTGCTTGAATAATCGCGGTTGAATAAGGTGCATTGCCCAGAGCTATGGCAATATTTCTCAGCCATTGCATATGCCCTATTCGTCGAATAGGTGAGCCCTGCATTTTTTTAAGAAACTCGTCTTCTGTCCAGGCAAATAAATCCAGTAGTTGTGGAGCATCCAGGCCATGGCGAACTTCAAAGTCTTTTTCATCACTGGCTTTAGAAAAACGATTCCAGGGACAAACTAGCTGGCAGTCATCACAGCCATAAATATGATTACCAATTGCTTTACGAAACTCTATGGGAATAGCTGTTTTTAATTCAATTGTTAAATAAGAAATGCAGCGGCGGGCATCTAGCTTATAGGGGGCTATAATGGCTCTGGTGGGACAGATATCGATACAGGCGGAGCAGGTACCGCAGTGGTTTTCAGGAATGTTTTTATTAACAGGCAAGGGAAGATCAGTATAAATCTCGCCTAGAAAAAACCAGGAACCCGCTGAACGATTAATAAGATTGGTGTGCTTGCCCATCCAGCCCAGACCTGCATTTTCAGCGAGTGCTTTTTCCAGGACTGGTGCGCTATCGGTAAATACCCGATATCCAAAACCACCTACTTCTTTTTGCATTTTATCTACCAGTTTCTGTAAGCGCTTACGAATTAATTTATGGTAATCGCGTCCAGTGGCATAGCGTGAGATGAGCCCCAGGTTTCTATTGTTTAGTACTTTTTGTATAGACACAGATTCAGGTGGGAAGTAGTCCATCCGTACAGAAATAACTCGTAATGTACCTGGTTCAAGCTCATCAGGTCGGCTGCGTTTAGTGCCATGTTTAGACATATAGCCCATTTCACCCTGATAGTGGTTGTTTAGCCATTCCTGAAGGTGGGCCTCATGCTGTGAAAGGTCAATATTGGTAACGGCAAGCTGAGAAAAGCCAAATTCAGTCGCCCATTGCTCAATATTAGTTAGAAACTGTTCTGGAAGCGTTTTCAATGTTAGCTGGTTCATAATGATTAATAAAAAGCTCTCTTTTAATGAGAGGGAGCAGGTTGGAGGGATCTAGATTATCGACTACATATAAATATTAACGGTATGCTATAACAATTCAGTTGATAATTTTAGCGTTTTTTGGTCATATACGCGCCTTACACCGTCATCCTGAACATATGTGAAGGATCTTTACTTTAAGCAGGCATATAAAACATGAAAATTCGTACCCGATTCGCCCCCAGCCCAACAGGGTACCTTCACATAGGCGGTGCCAGAACAGCGCTGTTCTCATGGCTCTATGCAAAAAAGATGGGTGGTGAATTTGTTCTGCGAATTGAAGACACAGACCGTGAGCGATCTACTCAGGAAGCGGTAGATGCTATTCTGGAAGGTATGAACTGGTTGGGTTTGAGCCACGATGAAGGCCCTGTCTATCAGACTGATCGTTATGATCGATATAAGGAAGTTATTAAAACTTTGCTTAATGAAGATAATGCCTACTACTGCAATTGCTCCAGAGAACGACTGGATAAAATGCGAGAAGAGCAGATGGCGAATAAACAAAAGCCAAAATACGATGGCTGCTGTCGTGATAAAGGTCTGGCTGAAGCGGAAGATACGGTTGTTCGTTTTAAAAACCCATTAGAGGGTGACGTTGAAATAACGGACCATGTACGCGGGAAAGTGATTGTTAGTAACCAGGAGATAGATGATCTGATTATCGAGCGCTCAGATGGTAACCCTACCTATAACCTGACGGTTGTAGTTGATGACTGGGATATGAAAATAAGCCATGTTATTCGAGGTGATGATCACTTAAATAATACCCCGCGACAGATCAATATATTAAAAGCACTGAATGCTCATATCCCAGAATACGCCCATGTACCCATGATTAATGGTACAGATGGCAAAAAACTTTCCAAACGCAGAGATGCGGTAAGTGTGATGCAATACCGAGATGATGGTTATCTGAAGGAAGCGGTTATTAACTATCTGGTGCGCCTGGGTTGGTCACATGGGGATCAGGAAATTTTCAGTCCTGAGGAAATGATCGAAAAATTTGATATTGATGATATTAATAAGTCATCATCCAGTCTGAGTATTGAGAAGTTGCAATGGCTTAACCAGCATTACATGAAGCAAATGACACCCGTGCAGCTCGCAAAAGAATTGCAGTTTTATATTAAGCAGGCAAATCTGGATATCACAGATGGCCCGAACCTGGTGGAGGTAATGAAAGTATACCAGGAGCGCTGCTCAACTTTAGTGGAGTTAGTGGAAGATATACGCTATTTCTACGAAGATATAACCGAATACAATGCAAAACAGGCTAAAAAGCAGTTTAAACCTGCGGCAGCTGAAGTATTACAAAGCCTGAAAGATTCGTATGAAGCGTTAGATGACTGGAGTGCAGAAGCGATTCATCAGGTATTAGAAAACACAGTGGAAAAATTAGAAATAGGTTTTGGTAAAGTTGGCCAGCCATTGCGCCTGGCGGTAACCGGGCATGGTAGGTCGCCTTCAATAGACATCACGTTGGAGTTGTTGGGTAAACAACAAACGCTTATAAGGTTAGAAAAAGCGATAGAGTTTATAGAGTCATATTTATAGAGTCATAAGCATAGGGCTTATTTATCGAGTCTATCAATATTGACTACCTGAGTTATGAAGTTTGAATCTTCTTGTTGTAAATAAGCTTTTGACTAGTGATTTAGATCTAACAATGCCTTTAAATCTTTGACTCCAAAGTCTTTTTCCCATAAAATTCGCAACCTAATTTGGGGCTATAGCTCAGCTGGGAGAGCGCAACACTGGCAGTGTTGAGGTCGGCGGTTCGATCCCGCCTAGCTCCACCAGATTCTTGTCTGTATTGAAAAATCACTACGGGTATTTCAGGATACAACTTTGAAAATTATAGTAACAGGTGGGGCAGGCTTTATAGGCTCTGCTGTTATACGCCAGTATATTCAAGATACAGATCATGAAGTTGTTAATCTAGATGCATTGACTTATGCGGGTAATCTTGAATCGCTACAATCTGTTGCAGGCAGTTCTAGATATTTGTTTGAACATGTAGATATTAGAAATATTGATGAAGTCAGGCGAGTATTCGAACAATATCAGCCAGATGCCATTATGCACTTAGCCGCCGAATCACATGTTGATCGATCTATCGATGGCCCTGCTGATTTCATTCAAACCAACATAGTGGGTACCTTTAATCTTTTAGATGTTGCCAGATCTTACTGGGAAAATTTAACAGCAGAGCGTAAAGAGATTTTTCGTTTCCATCATGTCTCTACAGATGAAGTATATGGTGATCTAGGTGAAACGGGGCTGTTTACCGAAGAAATGGCCTATGAGCCCAGCTCTCCTTATTCAGCGAGTAAAGCTTCATCAGACCATTTGGTGCGGGCATGGAATAGGACGTATGGGTTTCCTATAGTCATTACTAACTGTTCAAATAATTATGGACCTTATCAATTTCCAGAAAAATTAATTCCTCTGGTAACTTTAAATGCACTCGAAGGCAAGGCATTACCTATTTACGGTAAGGGTGATCAGATACGTGACTGGTTATATGTTGATGATCACGCAAGAGCGCTTCGCCTGGTTTTAGAAACGGGAAAAAACGGTGAAACATATAACATCGGCGGACATAATGAAAAAACTAACCTTGAAGTTGTTAAGACAATTTGTGCATTGTTAGATAAATCAGTACCGGAATCAAAATACATTCCACATGAGCAGTTAATTACATATGTTACTGACAGGCCCGGACATGATGTAAGGTACGCTATTGATGCGAATAAAATAGCAAAAGAACTAGGATGGACGCCAGATGAATCGTTTGAAAGCGGTATGGAGAAAACGATCAAGTGGTATCTGGATAATTCCGAATGGTGTCAGCATGTTCAAGATGGAAGTTATAAAAGAGAAAGGCTGGGTGCAGGTGAAAAATAAAATATGAAAGGTATTATTTTAGCAGGTGGCTCAGGAACGCGCCTTTATCCGATAACGCAAGGTGTAAGTAAACAGTTAACGCCAATTTATGATAAGCCGATGATTTATTACCCATTGTCAGTTTTAATGCTCGCAGGAATTACTGAGGTTTTAATTATATCTACACCTCATGATCTGCCGCAATTTAAAAACTTATTAGGCAACGGGGAAAATATAGGAATGAAGTTTACCTATATTGAGCAACCTTCACCAGATGGATTGGCGCAAGCATTTATTTTAGGTGAGGACTTTATTGGTGATGATGATGTTTGTCTTGTGCTAGGCGACAATATTTTTTATGGGCATGGTTTAACTCACATGTTAGCTAGCTCAATTACTAATGTTGAAAAAGAAAATAAAGCCACTGTATTTGGGTATTATGTAAAAGACCCAGAGAGATATGGTGTGGCTGAGTTTGATGAAAATGGAAATGTATTAAGTCTGGAAGAAAAACCTGAAGCACCTAAAAGCAACCATGCAGTTGTCGGGCTGTATTTTTATCCGAACAGTGTTGTTGACATAGCTAAAACAATTAAACCATCGGATCGGGGTGAACTGGAAATTACGACAGTTAATCAAAAGTATCTTGAGCAAGGTAACTTGAAAGTTGAGCTGATGGGCCGTGGTTATGCATGGTTAGATACAGGTACCCATGAAAGCTTATTAGAAGCGTCGAATTTTATACAAACAATAGAAAACAGGCAGGGCCTAAAAGTTGCATGTATAGAAGAGATTGCATATGAAATGGGTTACATAAATAAAGATAGATTAATTGAATTGGCTCAGCCATTAAAGAAAAATCAGTATGGTCGATACTTATTGCGTAGAGCTGAAGAGGGCCTATTAGGTTAATGAAAGTTACAGCAACTAAAATTCCAGACGTATTAATTATAGAACCTAAATCGTTTGGAGATGAGCGGGGGTTCTTTTTCGAAAGTTTTAATAAAAAAGAATTTGACGAGGCTGTCGACAAAACAGCAGTAAGTAAAGTTGAGTTTGTTCAAGATAATCATTCAAAATCATCAAAAGGCGTTTTACGCGGTCTACATTATCAAATAAAGCAACCGCAGGGCAAGCTGGTACGAGTTACCTGTGGTGAAGTATACGATGTAGCTGTTGATTTACGGAAAGCTTCAGCTACATTTGGTCAATGGGTGGGTACTCATTTATCTGCTGAAAATAAACGCCAGTTCTGGGTGCCTGCTGGTTTTGCGCATGGTTTTGTCGTGTTATCTGAGCTAGCTGAATTTTTATATAAAACCACTGATTATTATGCGCCAGAATATGAGCGTTGTATTCATTGGGACGATGCAGATTTAGCAATAGATTGGCAGTGTGCAGAAAATCCTTTAGTTTCTGAAAAAGATTCAAATGGAACTGCTTTTAAAGATTCTGATGTGTTTGAATGAAAGTTTTATTATTAGGTAAAAATGGACAGGTCGGTTGGGAGTTAAATCGCTCGTTGATAGCGCTGGGTGAAATTATTGCACTTGATAGAACGCAGGCTGATTTTTCAAAGTTAAAAGAGTTACGTGAAATTGTGGCTCAGGTTAAGCCAGATGTGATTGTTAATGCGGTTGCTTATACAGCAGTTGATAAAGCAGAAAGTGAAGCTGGATTAGCAGAAATAATTAATGCGAAAGCTCCTGCCGTATTAGCGCAAGAGGCATTAAAATTAAATGCGTTGTTAATTCATTATTCCACGGATTACGTATTCGATGGTAGTAAAGACAGCCCATATAATGAAACAGATAAACCGTGCCCTATAAATGTTTATGGGCAGACAAAACTGGCTGGTGAGCAGGCAATAGCATCTTCTGGTTGTGATTATTTAATCTTCAGGACGTCGTGGGTATATGCTTCTCGGGGGCATAATTTTCTGTTGTCAATATTGAAACTGATCAGTGAAAAAGAGGAATTGGGAATAGTTTCTGATCAAATTGGTTCTCCCACATCAGCAAGGCTTATTGCAGAAATAACATCACTTTGTATTAATTCGGCAATAAAAGAAAAAAAGTCAGCAACTTTCACGTCTCAAGTCTTCCATCTAACTTCGTCTAACTATACTAGCTGGTATGGTTTTACTGAAGAAATTATTAGCTTAGTAAAAGAAAAAACAGATATAAAAATAAAGTTAAAATCATTAAATGCTATTATTACGAAAGAGTACCCAACGCCAGCTAAGCGACCAATAAACTCTCGCTTAGTGCTGGATAAACTGGAAATGACGTATGCTCTTAAAGTTCCAGACTGGAAAGATGTTCTGTCTTTGTGTGTGGAGGAATTAAAATGAATGCTAGTAAGCAGCATAGTGTTGCAATAACTGAAATATTAATTAGCTTTATACGCAATCGTGGTTTGATTTATCAAATGACTAAACGTGAAGTGATCGGGCGTTACCGTGGTTCAATGTTAGGAATTGCCTGGTCTTTTTTTAATCCGCTTATTATGTTGGCGGTTTATACTGTGGTATTTAGCGTAGTATTTAATGCTAAATGGGGAGTCGGTTCGAATAGTAAAACTGAATTTGCGCTGGTTCTTTTTATTGGCATGATAGTACACAGTGTGTTAGCGGAAAGTATGAATAATTCACCAACTTTGATGCTAAGAAACGTAAGCTATATTAAAAAAGTTGTCTTTCCGCTTGAGGTATTACCTTGGGTGGTTATGGGTTCAATACTATTTCATACATTTATTAGCCTGGTGGTATGGGGTTTATTTTATGTAGTTGTTAATCAAACGGTCCAATGGACTATAGTGTTTTTACCGTTAGTGTTTATTCCACTAATACTATTTTCATTAGGTGTTTCTTGGATGATCGCTTCGTTAGGTGTGTATATCAGAGATATAGGGCAAATGACATCTGTTTTAACAACTATTTTACTTTTCTTGTCACCTATATTTTACCCTGCATCACGCCTGCCCGAACCTTATCAGACAATCATTTATTTGAATCCACTTACATTTGTAATTGAACAATCTCGAGATGTTTTAATGTGGGGACATATGCCAAACTGGTCAGGGCTCATTATTGCATTTTCTGTGAGTGTGATAACAATGTGGTTAGGGTTCATCTGGTTTCAGAAAACACGTAAGGGTTTTGCTGATGTCGTCTGATATCGCTATTAAAATAAATGAAATAGCTAAAATATTTCAAATTTACGATAAGCCTATTGATAGATTAAAGCAATCTGTGTGGGGTGGGAAAAAACAATTTTATAAAGAATATAAAGCGCTTAATGAAATTTCATTTGATGTAAGAAAGGGTGAAACAGTTGGAATTGTTGGTTGTAATGGTGCGGGTAAATCAACATTATTACAGATGGTTTGTGGAACGCTTACGCCAACATCTGGTGAAATTAAAATACAAGGAAGAGTTGCAGCTTTATTAGAATTAGGTGCTGGCTTTAATCCAGAGTTTACTGGCAAAGAAAATGTTTTTATGTCAGCAACTATACTAGGTTTGAGTAAAGAAGAAATAGAAAAAAGATATGAAGATATTGTTGAGTTTGCAGGTATTGGTGAGTTTATAAATCAACCTGTAAAGATATATTCAAGTGGTATGTATATTCGTTTAGCCTTTGCAGTGATCGCTCACGTAGATGCAGATATTCTAGTAATTGATGAAGCGCTAGCAGTTGGTGATGCAGTATTTGTTCAAAAGTGCATGCGATTTATACGTGATTTTCAGCGTAAGGGTACATTATTGTTTGTAAGTCATGATATGGCTTCAGTTATGAACTTATGTGAAACGGCTGTATGGCTTGACAATGGTAGAATTAGGAAAAAGGGTATTTCAAAGCAGATTGCTCAGGAATATCTTGAGAGCTCATTGCAGGAAGTGTATGGAACAGACGTTTCATTAACATCAAAAGAGTCGTCATTAGATGTTAATGATTCTGATGACAGTGATATAGAGTCAGTTGTAAATTATGAATCAGTGATAACAGTTGAAAATAATTTACAAATGGCATCAGGATGGGAGTCTGGTTCAGCAGAAATAACAGAAGTTGTTTTGGAGAAAGTGGGTGAGGCCTCAACGAAGGTATACGGTGGTGGAGAAAAGGTTCGCATGATTGTTCGTGCGAAAGCAATAAAAGGTTTAGATGAACCAATAATAGGGTTTATTGTTAAGGACAAGTTAGGGCAAGATTTATTTGGTGAAAACACATTGCCTAGAACAAAATTAAACCCTGTGTCGATAGGCGCAGATGAGATTTTTGAGGCAAGATTTATTTTTAAAATGCCAATGTTGCCTAATGGTCAGTATTCGATAATGGTTTCAGTGGCGAATGGTGATTTATATAACAATATTCAGCATCACTATATACATGATGCGTTAATCATTAATGTAGTGTCTAGTAAAGTGAGATGGGGTTTAATGGGGATCCCATTTGAAGAAATTGATTTAAGGAAGTATTAAAGTCGTGGGTTCACTTAAAGATATTTATAGTAGTCATCAAAATAAGCTCTCAGATAAATGGTCTATTTACATTCCTGAATATGACAGAATATTTTATTCCTATAAGAACGAAAAAATTAATTTACTGGAAATTGGTGTTCAAAATGGAGGTTCTATTGAAATTTGGTCTACATATTTTGAGCAAGCAGTAAATCTTGTTGGTTGTGATATAAATACAGATTGCGGTAAATTGTCCTATGAGGATGAAAGAGTCACAATTATTATAGGTGATGCGGGTGATTCTGAAACAAAATGCAAAGTACTTGAGCAGTCAGATAAATTTGACATTGTAATAGATGATGGCTCACATAGATCAAGTGACATTGTTAAAGCGTTTATGGCCTATTTTCCAGTTATAAATGATGGTGGTGTGTTCATAGCAGAAGACCTTCATTGTAGTTATTGGTTTGAATTTGAAGGTGGTATTTATGATCCTTATTCATCAATAGCATTTTTTAAGAGACTTGCAGATATTGTAAATTATGAGCATTTTGGACTAAATAAAGAACGTAGAGAGTTATTAGATGGATTTTCAAAAAAATACAACTGTAGAATAACGGATGAAGATCTTTCTAAGATCCACTCTGTTGAATTCATTAATTCTATGTGTGTAATTAAAAAATTAAAACCTGAAAATAATGTTCTTGGTGTACGAATTGCTGCAGGTAATATTGAAGATGTTGTTAAGGGGCATCATGACTTGAGTGATGAATGTTATTTTGTACCTAATCAATCCGGAAAAAGCAATGCATTAACAATAATGCCAATTGAAGAAAATATAATTAAAAAATTGAGTGAAATAGAAGAATATAAAGAAAATTTAAAACAAGCTTATTTAGAGATAGATGATTTAAGGCTAATAATCTTAGGATATAAGGAATCTTTGAGCTGGAAGATGACGCTGCCCTTGAGATATGTAAAAAAAATTATTTATACCCTGTATGGCTTTTTTTTAAATAAAACCTAGATTTATTTATATTGTAAGTCACAGCTTGTTGTCTGAAAAATGGTGTAAACCTGCTATTTATGTTGTTTGGTTTATGGGTATATTGACTACTAAAAAAGTGCAGAGAAAGAATGATTTTAGAAAGGTCAAATTCTGATATGAAAGTGGTCTTCGGTGATTTTTCATCTTTTATAAATAGTAATGTTTGTTTGTATTCTCATTTTGATTATGAAAATTCAGTGGATGAGTATGTTTTTCTAGCACTTGAAGAGTTTAATAAGTGTGGGTATAAGATTGTTTTTATATCAACTTGCATTAAACTTTCTGAACTAGAAATTGAAAAGCTAAGTAAAATATGCCATTCGGTAATATTGCGTGATAACGTGGGTTTGGATTTTGGTGGCTGGGCTAATGTTTTAAATACCTATCCGGGTATTTTAAATGCAGATAATCTAACATTAGTAAATGATAGTATCTATGGGCCATTTTCTGACTTAGCATTATTTATTGAGGGTATGAATAAGAAAGGGTATGATTTTTGGGGTGTTACCGAAAGTTACCAAATAAAGCCGCATATCCAGAGCTTCTATATAAATTATACAAAAAAAATACTACAAAGCGAGTTGTTTCGTTCTTTTTGGCAAAGCTATAAGAATTTAGATAATAAGCAAAAAATAATTGAATCATATGAAATTACATTGACTGGAACTCTTAAGGAAGCTGGGTTTACATATGGAACCGGTTTTGGCAGAAGTAATTGCCTAGAGTCGATACCCGGCATTACTATAATAAACCCCACGCATCATTTGTGGTATGAAATCATTGATAAGTATAAAGTTCCATTTGTTAAAGTTGAATTGCTTCGAGATAACCCATTTGATATTGATTTAAGTCTTGTTCAAAAAACAATTAGTGATTCAGGTTATGATTATAATATTATTTTCAGTCATATCGATAGAGTTAGAAAATATTATACAAAAGCGATTGTATCTGCTAGTGCTAATCAGGCTATTAAAAAGGCGTCTATAAAATCAAAGTTATATATGAAATCCTCAAATACTAAACAAAACAGGTTTGATCTAGATTTGTCTAATAGTGAGCGTAAGTTAAGTATTATATTGCATGCTTTTAAAATGATTTTTTTAAAGCCAGTTAGTTTTTTACAGATTTTAAAACGTTCAATTATTACGGCATTAAAGTGCTTTAAGAAAGATGTTGTCTCCTCATACCAGGGTATTAGACTTGGTGGAGATTTAATTAATACTTTATATGAGTATAGAAATATTAGGCTCCAGAAACTCAAAACAGCATATTCTGAAGCGGATTGCTTTCCAATGCGGCAAGTTAAAGTAAATAATAAATACGCAGTGGTTTGTCATGTTTATTACGTTGAGGTTTATGCAGAATTACTTGAAGCTATAAAACGGGTACCATCGGCAGATGTCTATATTAGTTTAGTGGAAGGAAAGTCAGAAAGCCTGCTCGATATAATCAAAAATGATTTTCCGGACAGTTATATTCATGTATTTAAGAATCATGGAAGAGACGTGTATCCATTTTTAAAATTTATACAATCTGGAGTTTTATATAAGTATGATGCTGTATTAAAAATACATAGTAAACAGTCAAAAAATGATAGATCATCTTATGATTTTGATGGTGAAAGTTGGCGAAAAAACGTATTGAATGAGCTTGTTCCGATAAGCGGAATAGACGCTATTCTTGAAAAATTTGTTGCTTCAAAAAAAGTCGGTGTTATATGCCATAACGATTATATTTATGATGATGAGCATATGGGTAGCAATGAAGTCTATTTGAAGATGCTTTGTAACTCACTAGGTCTTGATTTTAATCGAGATGAGTTTGAGTTTCCGGCTGGTACAATGTTCTGGATCAAACCTTGGTTATTAAGGCACCTGGATGCTTTAGAGTTAACAGCTAATGATTTTGATCCAGAGCCATTGGCTTTAGATGGAACAATGGCACATGCATTAGAGCGTTTCATAGGTGTTGTTGCAATTAAGGCTGGTTATAGTATTTCTTCAATGAATAAAGTGATTTTTAATGAAACAAAAAATAACTCTAAAGTTGATGTGCTTGCATTTTATCTGCCTCAATACCATTCAATTAAAGAGAATGATGCATGGTGGGGGAAAGGCTTTACAGAGTGGCGAAATGTGGGTAAAGCTAGGCCGATGTTTAAAACTCATTATCAACCAAGAATTCCTGAAGAGCTAGGTTATTATGATTTAAAAATGAGTGAAGTTCAGGAGCGTCAGGCTGAGATGGCAAATGAACATGGATTAGCCGCTTTTGCATTTTATCAGTATTGGTTCTCAGGGAAAAAATTATTATCCTCGCCTATTGACGATTTCATGAATAATGAAAATATAGATTTAAAGTTTTTAGTTTGCTGGGCAAATGAAAATTGGACGAGGAGTTGGGATGGTTTAAATAAAGATATCCTTCTTGAGCAGCAATATGAAAATGGTTGGGAAGAGGAATATGTGCGTGACGTTTTACCCTATTTTCAGTCTGCTAAGTATTACACTAGAAATGGTCGGCCAGTTTTATTGATATATAATGTTTCTGCGATACCTAATTGTAAGTCTAGTATGTATAAAATGAGAGAAGTATTTAGAGAGCTTGGTGTAGGTGAAATTGAAATAATAGCTGTCTGGTTTTATGGTGTTGTAAACGATTCTGAAATTTATGGTGTAGATGGTTTTTCAGAGTTTCCGCCGCATAGGTTAAATTTTATCGGTGTACGTAATAACATCCTGCCTGAATTAGATGACGACTTTCAAGGGAATGTATATAGTTATGAGTCGGTTGCTAATGCTAGAGTTGAGCAAATTAAATCCGGTAAAACTACTGATATTAGTTTAGGTGTTATGTGTGGTTGGGATAATACTGCTAGGCGACAATTTAAATCTGATGTTTTTCATGGTTCTACTCCTGCAACCTTCAGAAAATGGCTAGACACGGCATATCAGCATAGCTTAGATAAAAGTACATCGAATAATAAACAAATGCTATTTATTAATGCATGGAATGAGTGGGCTGAGGGGACTTATCTTGAGCCAGATATGAGGTATGGAGCAGGTTATCTAGAGGCAGTTAAATCCGTCATTAAATAGAATTTTTGATTTTATTTAAGAAATATGGGGTTGTTTAATGTTTTTTGAGGCTTATGTATGCGAATTTTTAATAAAAAGAATAAAGATAAAGATTTTATACTGCAATCGAAAGGTTTTTGTCCTGTTTGTGATAAATCAGTTGTGTTTCGCGCGGAAAATGAGTGGTTAAGAGATTGGTTTTTGTGTACTAATTGTGGATCTATTCCTAGGGAACGTGCTTTGATTCATGCAATTCAAATATACTTTGAAAATTATGGTGAAATGACAATACATGAGTCTTCTCCTTCAATAAGAGGAGCAAGCTTAAAGCTGAAGAAAAATGTAAAAAACTACAGCTCTTCTTATTATTACCCTGATGTCAAACCAGGTGAATTTCACCTTGAGTCCAACGAACAATGTCAAAATTTAGAGATGTTAACATTTGAAGATGAGTCATTTGATCTGTTTGTCACTCAAGATGTTATGGAACATATATTCGATCCTGAAAAGGCATTTAGCGAAATAGCAAGAGTACTCAAACCAGGTGGAGCACATATTTTTACCGTTCCTATTATAAATAAAGCTGCAAAGTCAGAGCGCTGGGCTTCAAGAAATAATAAAGGTGAAATAGTCAATCATCATGAAGCTGAATTTCACGGTGATCCAATCAATGATGATGGTGTGCTAGTTACTATGCATTGGGGTTATGATATTGCTGATTTTATTTATAAATCATCTGGCATTCCAACGACGATTGTAATGATTGATGATCTTAGCTTTGGAATAAGAGCTGAATATATTGAAGTTTTAGTTTCTCGTAAATATTAATGATTAGTTAGGGAGTAGAGTTTTGTCATCACGTCCATTGATTGTAGATTTAGATGGTACACTACTAAAGTCTGACATGTTACTTGAAACAGGTCTTGATTATATAAAGTGCCATCCTACTAAATTTTTTATGCCTGTAATATGGTTGTTATTGGGTAAAGCTCGCCTAAAAGAAAAGTTAGCTGAAGAATCTAATGTTGATGTTAGTGTATTACCATATAATGATCAGGTTTTAAAATTCATACGAGATGAAAAAAAACTAGGAAGAAAAATTGTGCTTGCAACAGCAAGTAATAATGTTTATGCACAACAGATAGCAAATCATTTGAATGTTTTCGATAGCGTTTTTTCTTCTGACGGTGAAGTGAATTTTTCATCGCAAATCAAGAGAGATAAATTAATTGAAGAGTATGGAGAAAAGGGTTTTGACTATATGGGTAACTCACATGATGACCTTAGCGTTTGGAAATCATCTATTGTAGCCCATGTAGTTAATCCTGAAAGAGGTGTCGAATCTAAAGTAAGGTCTATAGGAAATATTGGGCAGGTTATGCGAGATGATGCTAACCATCTTAAAGTATGGGCTCAGCAACTAAGACTTCATCAATGGGTTAAAAATTTATTGTTATTTGTTCCTTTACTTGCTAGTCATCAGCTTAATGATGTTGGTCTTTTATTGAATGGTTTTTTTGCATTTATTTTCTTCGGACTGTGTGCCTCTAGTGTGTATTTGTTGAATGATTTATTTGATTTACAAGATGATAGGCATCATGCTAAAAAACGATTAAGACCAGTAGCTTTTGGCTTGTTGTCTATTAAGTCAGTGATTTTAGTGTTACCACTAATTTTAGTTTTGTCATTTGTGGCCTCTTATATTTTGCTGCCATTAGAGTTTATTAAAACATTAATTGTTTATTACATTATTACTCTAGCTTACTCAATGTATCTTAAGCGTAAGATGATGGTTGACGTGATTACATTAGCAATATTGTACACAATTAGGATTGTTGCGGGGGCATTTGCTTTTGGCTTAGATTTAACCTATTGGATGTTAGCGTTTTCAATGTTTATATTTCTTAGTTTGGCTCTTGTAAAAAGATATGCTGAATTACTAGAAGCAAAAAATAGTGGTATATTAAAAAAGACACGTGGACGAGACTATTACCCTGAAGATCTTCATATGATATCTTCATTAGGCGGCTCTGCAGGTTATATATCCGTCATGGTTCTGGCGCTATATATTCAAGAGCTATCAACTATTTCATTATATAAGCATCATGAATTTATCTGGTTAGCATGCCCATTATTATTATATTGGGTTAGCCGTATATGGCTATTAACACATAGAGGGTTAATGAATGATGATCCTGTGATTTTTGCAATAAAGGACCGTATCAGTCTCGTTGTTGGTGTGCTCTTTGGTGTTGTTTTCTGGATTGCTACGTGAGCGAAAGTAAATTAATGTCATGGGGGCGATATCCTGCCTATTCACAAACAGCATTCCTGAGTAGTTGGCGTGATGATCTTGCTGCTGATGTTTCACATTTAGTAAGGGAGCATGGCAGTACTTTAGCTTTTGGAAAGGGTAGAAGTTATGGGGATAGTTGTTTAGCTCGTTCTGATCATGTAATACAAACTACATTATTAAACCGTTTTATATCTGTTGATTGGGGAACGGGTGTAATAGTTGCTGAATCTGGCGTTACTTTAGAAGATATAATAAATATTGCTATTCCTAATGGCTGGTTTCTACCGGTTACACCTGGTACTAAATATGTAACATTAGGCGGAGCTATAGCGAATGATGTACATGGGAAAAACCATCATGTAAGAGGTACGTTTGGTTGTCATGTTAAACAGTTTGGCTTACTACGGACGGATGGATCAACGATAGTTTGCTCACCTGTTAAAAATAAGGATTTTTTTGAAGCAACAATTGGTGGGTTAGGGTTGACAGGAATAATAGAGTGGGTTGCACTACAATTAATGCCTGTGCATTCGAGCAATATAGTTACTACTAAGATTAGATTTAATTCATTAAATGAGTTTGTTGAGTTATCTAATGAGTTAGATCATAAACATGAATATTCAGTTGCATGGATTGACTGTTTGGCTACAGGTAATAGTTTAGGTCGAGGTGTATTTATTGTAGGTGATCATGCTCATGATGAGATATTTGAATTAAGAAATAACAAAAGAATATCAGTACCAATAATACCTTCTGTTTCAGTGATTAATCGATTTAGTTTGTATTTATTAAATAATATGTACTATCGAAGCCATAAGCCTGGTCGGCATGCAGGTATAGATAATTATGATCCGTTTTTCTATCCTTTGGATCAAATTAATAACTGGAATCGAGCATATGGCTCAAAAGGATTTCAGCAATATCAATGTGTTTTGCCGAATGTAAACTCTGAAGAAGCAGCACGAGAATTGTTAATAGCTATTTCAAAAACAGGTAATGGTTCATTTTTGGCGGTATTAAAACGATGTGGCGATATAGTGTCGCCTGGCCTATTGTCATTTCCAATACCTGGAATTTCTTTAGCTTTAGATTTTCCTCAGAGTGATGGTCTGATATCAGGACTATTTTCAAGTTTAGATAAAATAGTTTTAGAGTCAGGTGGTCGTCTTTATCCTGCAAAGGATGCGCATATGAAAGCTAAGGATTTTCGTATGTTCTATAGCAATTGGGAAAAATTAGATTTATTACGTGATCCGGGGCTAAACTCACGGTTCTGGGATAGAGTAACTTCAATATGAAAAATATATTAATAATAGGCGCAACTTCTGCAATCGCAGTAGCATGTGCAAAAAAATGGTCAAATACAGATGTAACATTTTATCTTGTGGCTAGAAATGCTGAAAGACTAAAGCAAGTTTCTGAGGATCTTAGAGTTAGAGGTTCAAGTAAAGTGCATACCTATAATCTTGATATGAACGATTTTGATAAACATCTATCAATGTTGGATGATTGTAATTCAACACTAAGTTGCATTGATTTAGTGTTAGTTGCCCATGGTACTTTACCAAATCAGAATGAATGCCAGGCTGATGTGAATCTTGCTGTTAAAGAATTTTCTACTAATGCTTTAAGCGTTATTGCTATTCTAACATTGCTCGCAAATAAGTTAGAGTCTCAGGGTAAAGGTACAATTGCTATTATTTCTTCTGTTGCTGGTGACCGTGGCCGTCAAACAAATTATTTATATGGTGCTGCTAAAGCAGCTGTTTCTACTTTCAGTGAAGGTTTGCGTGTTAGGCTATTCAAATCTGGTGTGCATGTAATAACTATTAAGCCAGGTTTTGTTGATACACCGATGACAAAGGATTTAAATCTACCTGCATTATTAACATCTTCTCCTTCGAGAATTGCCGAATGTATAGATAAAGGAATATTAAAGAAATCAGATGTAATATACACGCCATATTTTTGGAGTGTAATTATGTTAATCATTAGATTTATACCGGGCTTTATATTTAAACGCTTATCATTATGAATCAATATAGCGCTAGTACTATATGTGGATATAAGGTAGTTGTATTCAGTTTAATATGTATATCACTTTATATACGTATGGGAGATGTTTTTCTCATAAGTAGAAGCCTATGGGCTGAAGATGGTAACGTTTTTATAAAACAAGCAGTTGAATCTGGTTTTAGTTCTTTATGGATACCATATGCTGGATATTTGCATGTGTATCCACGCATTGTTGCATATGTTGCATCTTTTTTATCACTTCATACTATTCCTTATGTGTTTTTTAGTGCCTGGTTATTAGCGTTTTTTTTACTTATAAGCGTTGTTTACAAAAGACTGAGATCATTAGGTGTAAGTAGCATAGTTATATTATCAACTTTAATTGTTATAATTTTGCAGCCAACAAGCGGAGAGGTTTATTTTTCTCTTACTAATAGTCAATGGTTTATTGGAACAGCTCTGATTATTTATGTCCTGGCACCAAAGAATCGAAATGATCGTAAACAAAATAAAAGATATCAATCATATATTATGAGAGGAGGTGGAGTTGCATTGGCCTCACTAACTGGGCCATTTTCATTGCTTTTAATACCAGGCTTGTTTATAAAGTTTTTATTTGAAAAAGGTATAAAAAAAGAGTCATTATATATATATGTAATAGTTGCTATTGGTTCAATAATACAGTTTTTGGTTTTCATAAATTCACAGCGAATTAGCTCAGCAGGAGTTGATCTTAATGTTCTTCACTGGATTGAAGCGCTAAAAATATTTTTTACCTTTGGATCTGAAAATATAATAGTCAATATATTATCTTTGATATACTGGTTTGTATTTTTTTATGTGATTTTAAATAGTATATATAAAACACCAGATAAGTATAAGGCAAGTAACTTTATGGCCTATTTGTTATTGTATATGGCGTTTATTTTATATGCAGCAGGCTTATATGCATCAAAACATGCGCCAAATTTACTTAATCCATTATTTAATGGTTCTAGGTATTTTTTTATCCCGTATACACTATTGTTCGTGTCTACAGCTATGCTGTATATAAAAAATATAAAATTACGAATATTGTTAATGCTGAGTCTTGCTGTTATATGTGCTAAATCATTTTCACCAATCTATCGTGCAGATTTACAATACCATGCTTATGCCGCATTTTCTAAGGTTAAAAATGAATTAAATATACCAATAAATCCTGTTTGGGCAACTCATCCAGGTTGGTATATCAGATCAATTGTTGATAAGCCCAATATTGAACCTTTGTTTGAATTAATTGAAGTAGATTTATCAAGTTTAGATGTACTTAGCGCTAAAAAATACTTGAATAAAGGTGTCTTGGTGATAAAACCAACGAATAATGATTCACAGATTAATCTCCCTAAAGTTACTCAGTGCAAAAGTAGTAAGTATATAGGAGTTGAAATTAATTTATATCGCGAAATAGAAGGTTGGGCTCAGTTATTCTGGGGTACTAATTTAGGGTTTAGTGAAACTAGATCTATTAGAAGATATTATCCAAAAGGTAATGTGACTATGAGTTTTGCATTTGAAATTGAAAGTACTCCGCTTATATTAAGAGTTGACCCTGCAGAAACAATGAGCTTAGTTAATGTCAATAGTATTAACTTATATTGTCTTGATTGAGAAAATATTTTGAATTACAGTATAAGTTTTATAAATAAATATGGCTATGCAATCTCTGTTTTTATATTGCTTCTATTTGTTTTTTTATTGTTTATACCGTTAACCCCTGAAATGCCAAATGAAGGTCTGGATAATTCATGGGCATTAGCCATGAATGCTGCAATAAGTAATAATTTGATAATTGGCAAAGATATATTATTTACCTTTGGCCCATATGCTTCAATTGTGACAAAACTATACAGCCCTGAAACCGATAGTTTAATGCTTTTTGGAGCTAGTATATTAGGGGCAGGTTATTCGCTTTCTCTTTTGGTCTTAATTAAGAATGTTTCATTTATTTGGTCGTTATTGTTGTACGTAGTAATGGCAGGTATTGTTTATTTTATTGACCCTATTTTTATTACTTTTCCATTGTTACTAGCAATTATTTTTTATAGATTAACTTTGCCAGATACAGATTGTTTTAGTTTAAATTTTACTAAAAAACAGGAAATAAGTTTTTCGTTATTATTTATACCCTTAGGATTGTTATGCCTGATAAAAGGTTCATATTTAATAATATGTGTATCAATTGTTATCTTAAGTTCAGTATATTTAAAATATAAAAATAAAATAACCTTATCAATTCTGTTGATAGTTGTGCCTATACTATCGGCTATTATAATGTGGATTGTTGCAGGCCAGCCAATTATGGCTATTATTTACTATGCATTAAATTTGTTACCTATAATATCAGGTTATACAGATGCGATGTCTATCAATGGTAATATGTATGAAATTGTACTTTATTTAATATCATCTTCCATTATTTTATATATGTTAATAACTGTTAAAAAACGATCGGAATCATCAAAATACTACTTGCTTGTAGTGTATGCGTTAGTGCTGTTTATCATGTTTAAAGGTGGCTTTGTACGCCATGATGGCCATGCAATTATGGCCGTGACTGGTCTTGTTGTTGTAACGATAACACTTAAATATGTTATGAAACATGTATTATTTCCTTACGCATTGCTTATGTCATTTATTACTTGGGGGGTTACAGATAAAAATTATTATAATACTTCCACAGAAGCTGTTTTCAATAATATGTACAAAGTTATTCATGATGCACGCAAGGGTTTTAAACTTCGTATAAATGATCCAGAGTATTTTGAAAATTTATATAAAGAAAATTTTAATGAAATAAAAAGTACTTATAAAATTCCAGAATTACAGGGTAGTAGTGATATTTATTCTTATAGTCAGGCATATTTACTAGCTTCAAAAAATGACTGGAATCCTCGGCCAGTGTTTCAAAGTTATTCCGTGTATTCGCCTTATCTAGCTGAAAATAATAGAGATCATTTGTTGAAAGCTAACTCACCTGATAATATTGTATTTAATATTGAGCCTATAGATAATAGATTGCCTTCGCTTGAGGACGGGGTAAGTTGGCCTGTATTGATAAGAAATTATAAGCCATTTATGATGGATGAAAAGTTTCTGTACCTTAAAAAAAATACAGTCAAACCTAATGAAGTTAAAGAAGTTAATACTTATGAAAAGAAAATGAAATTAGGTGAGGTTTTTTATATGCCAGATACGACTGATGTTTTGTTTTCTAAAATAATAGTTAAACCAACATTTTTTGGGTTATTCAAAGGCCTCGTGTATAAAAGAGAGCAGTTAGAAATTGAAATTGAGATGCGTAACGAGAATATTAAGAAATATAGATATATTCCTTCTATGGGTGAATCAGGTTTTATAATCTCACCATTAAT